>JBBAPH010000003.1:0-177592 GCA_040400935.1 Polaromonas sp. | reverse complement strand
TTGGCTCCTCAACCTGGGCTCGAACCAGGGACCTACGGATTAACAGTCCGGCGCTCTACCAACTGAGCTATTGAGGAATGCAGCCTAAGATTATAGCCCGGTTTTTTGGCTGTTTTGCTTCTCAGCCAGAAGCTTTTGTCGATTTAGCGCTGTGCCAGTTGCAGGCGCTGAATATGCGCTTGAAGTTCGGCAGCGACGTGCTCGGGTTGTTCGGCAGCGACCAGCGCTCGAACCACCGCCACCGACCCCACGCCGCTGGCCATCACGGCGGGCAGGCTGCTGGCGTCAATGCCGCCTATGGCAACCAGGGGGTAATGCTGCATCAACTGCGCATAGGCGCTCAAGCGGCCAGTGCCTTGAGGCGCAGTCTGCATGCGCTTGAGCGTGGTCGGAAAGACCGCGCCCATGGCGATGTAGCTGGGGCTGTGCGCGTCGGCGCGCAGCATCTCGGCATAGCCGTGCGTGCTCAGGCCCAGGCGCAGGCCGGCGCGGCGAATCGCGTTTAAGTCAGCAGTGTCCAGGTCTTCTTGGCCGAGGTGGACGCCGTAAGCACCGGCGTCGATGGCGGCTTGCCAGTGGTCGTTGATGAAGAGCAGGGCGCCTGTGCCTTGCACGGCCGCCACCGCTTGCTGAATCTCGTGGGCCACAGCGGTGGTGTCTTCTGATTTGAAGCGCAGCTGCACCGTCGGCACACCCGCGCGTGCCATGCGGCCCACCCAGGCGGCGTCGGGCAGTACGGCGTACAGGCCGAGCTGCTGGGGGCAGCTGGCAAAGGCGTTCTGACGCGGCCAAGGCGCGATGCCAAAGTCTTCAGGGGCGCGGGGCCAGGCTCGCGGGTCGAAGTGTCCCAGGCGTTGGCTTTGCTTTTGCCAGGCTTGGGCCAGCATATCGGCATCAGCAGCGATAAAGCCCATGCGGGTGCAGGCTTCGTGGACAGCGCGGTAGACGGGCGTTGCACCGGAGTCTGTTTTGATCGTCTGTACAGCTGCGCCGGGCAAGCCCAGTTCAGCCTGATGCGCAGCCAGGATGGCTTGAACGGCGCTGTCGTGGTCCAGGGTGGTTGTCATAGATGTCTCAGGCGGGGTTGGACTGGTGCCAGAAGGGTGTGCCCAAAACGGGCGTGCTGGGCTGGGCAGCGTCTTGTTCCACCATCACGCCGCCCAAGAAGGCGCTACGGCCGGCTTGCACGGCCTTGGCAAAGGCGTCGGCCATGGCGGCGGGATCTTGGGCCAGCGCGACGGCAGTGTTGAGCAGCACGCCGTCGTAGCCCCACTCCATGACCTGGCAGGCGTGTGATGGCAAACCGAGGCCGGCGTCCACGATCATGGGCACCGTCAGTCTTTCGCGCAGCATGCGCATGGCGTAGGGGTTGACGGGCCCCTTGCCGGTGCCAATAGGCGCGGCCCAAGGCATGACGGCCTGGCAGCCCACGTCGACCAGGCGCTGGCACAGCACCAGGTCTTCAGTGCAGTAGGGCAGCACCTTGAAGCCTTCCTTGATCAAGCGGCCGGCCACGGCCACCAGGTTCAGCGTGTCGGGCTGCAAGGTGTAGTCGTCGCCAATAAGTTCGAGCTTGATCCAGGGCGTGTTGAACACCTCACGCGCCATTTCAGCGGTGGTGATGACCTCTTGAATGCTGTGGCAGCCAGCGGTGTTGGGCAGCACCGGTGTGCCCAGGGCTTTGAGCATTTCCCAAAAGCCATTGCTGGTTTCGGCCGAAACCGCACCCTGGCGGCGTAAGGAGGCGGTCACCATAGCGGGCTGGGCCAGGCGCAAAGCCGCTTCCATGACTTTGGGGGAGGGATACCGTGATGTACCCAGCAGCAAGCGGCTGTTAAAGGTCTCGCCGTAAAGAACGAGCGGGTCGGTGGAGGGGGATGTGTTCATAAACGTGAGCGGTTTCAGCCGCCCGTGATGGGGGCAATGATTTCAATTTGGTCGCCTGCTTGCAAAGCGGTGGCGGCGTATTGGGTTTTGGGAACGAACTGCGAATTCAGTGCTGCGGCAAAAGGTGGCCTGGCGCCAAAGGCGGTCAGCGCGTCGGCCAGCGTGGCGGTGCTGTGCAGTTGGTAGGGAGCTTGGTTGATGAGCACTTCAATCATGGAGATTCCTATTCTTGCAGCGCTGAAGCTGGGCCTTGGAGATTCAAGTCAAATTGAGCGGCCAATTCGCTGCGCCCGGTTTGCAGCAGTTGGAGCGTCACGTCGAGCATGGCGGGTCCGATCAAAAAACCATGCCGGTACAAGCCGTTGATCTGCACGGTGCGGGGCCCTGTCCAGCGGATGGCGGGCAGGTTGTCGGGCAGGGTCGGGCGGCACTGCGTGCTGATTTCCAGCAGCCGTGCCTCGGCAAAACCGCTGTGCACCGAATAGGCGGCGCTCAGCAGTTCCAGCGCCGAGCGCACACTGGCCGGCGACATGTCTTCCGACTCAATCTCCGTGGCACCAATCACGAACACATGGTCCTCTTTGGGCGCGATGTACAGCGGATAACGCGGATGCACCATCCGCACTGGCCGCAGCAGCGTGACTTCGGGCGCATACACCCGCACCACCTCGCCACGCACGCCGCGCACGTTGGCCCACTGTGGTTTGGCGCCCAGGCCTCGGCAGTCCAGCACCAGGTCGGGCTGGCCAGCGTGGCCGGGCTTGAATTCCTCAGGCGCACGCGGGCTGTTCCAGTGCAGCGCTACGCCAGCGGCCGGCAGGGCTTGCAGCAGGGCTTCCAGCAACTGGCGGTTGTCCAACTGGCCTTCACCGGGTAGATATAAGCCTTGCTGAAAGCGTTGAGCCAGTGCCGGCTCCAGCGCGGCAATGGCCGCTGCATCCAGCGCTTGGGCAGGGGCCAGGTCGGGCAGGGTGCGCACGGTGCGGTCCAGCTGGCCGGTGAAGCGGGTGGCCTCGGGCGCGTCCTGGCGGTGCCAAACAATCAGCGTGCCGTTTTGCTGGAAAAACGTAGGCGCGGGCAGTTGGCCGATCAACTCAGGCCAGCGCTTCAAGCCGTGCTGGCCCATGCGCACCACGCCCGCCTCGGTCACGGCCGACTCGGCCAGCGGCGCCAGCATGGCGGCTGCCGCCCGGGCCGCTGAGTTGCTGGCGTCGGAAGCACCCGCGTCGTACAACTCAACGCGGTGGCCGCTCTTGGCCAAGCTCAGCGCCAGCAAGCGGCCCATCAGGCCGGCGCCCAGCACCACGACCTGGGCCATTTGGCCTGGGGGCAACAAGGGGGTCATGGGTGTCATGCGTCGATCCGTGAACGTTGAACGAGCCAGGGCGAATCGCTCGCATGGCCGATAATTTTGCGATGACGATCCAAGCCACTTCCGCACCGCACCACCGCTACGCCCGCGTCTTGTCCATTGCCGGTTCCGACAGTGGCGGCGGCGCTGGCATCCAGGCCGACCTGAAAACCTTCAGCGCGCTGGGCTGCTACGGCATGACGGCGATCACGGCTTTGACGGCGCAAAACACGCAGGGCGTGAGTGGCATTCATGCTGTGCCGCCCGAGTTTTTGAAGGCGCAGTTGCAGGCTGTCGTTGAAGACATAGGCGTGGATGCCGTGAAGATCGGCATGCTGCACTCGCCCGAGATCGTGGGTGTGGTGGCCTGGGCCATTCGCCACTACAACTTGCAAAACGTGGTGCTGGACCCGGTGATGGTGGCCACCAGCGGTGACCGTCTGATCGAGAGCGAGACGGTGCAAGTGTTGCGCGAAGAACTCTTTCCCCTGGCGAGCGTGATCACGCCGAACCTGGACGAAGCCGCGCTGCTGCTGGGCCGTGCTGTTCCCGATGCTGACGCGCTGGACCAAGCCGCGCGCGACTTGCTGGCGCAGGGCGCGCGCGCCGTCTTGCTCAAGGGTGGGCACCTGAGTGGTGATGCCATGGTCGATGTGCTGGCCGAAGGCGCAGGGCCTTTGCTGCACCTGCGCTCCAAGCGCATTGCCAGCCGCAACACGCATGGCACGGGTTGCACGCTGTCGTCTGCCATTGCCTGCCATTTGGCGCTGGGCTTGCCGCTGCGCGATGCGGTGCAGCAGGCGCGCCGCTACATCTTGCAGGCCATCGCTGCGGGCGCGGCTGTGCAAACCGGCCACGGGCACGGCCCGCTCAATCACGGTTTTGCTCCCGTTGCACTTCATCGCATCACCAAGCCGCCGTCAACGGTCAACACCTGACCGGTCACGAAGCGGCTCCAGTCGGAGGCCAAAAACAGCACTGGTCCGGCCACGTCGTCTGGCGTGGCCAGCCGGCCCAGCGGGGTCTGCGCCATGATGCTGCTCTTCACGTCTTCCCGGGTGAGGCGACCCGCCTCGGTCGGCATGACCAGGCCCGGCGCCACGCCATTGACGCGGATGTTCAACGGCCCCAACTCCGCCGCCAAATGGCGGGTAAAGCCCAGCAGCGCGGCCTTGGCCGTGGCGTAGTCGTGGTAAGCCACGCTGGGGCGGTCCAGCAAATCGGTCAGCAGGTTGACGATGCGCCCGCTGCCTTGTTGGCGAAAGTGCGGCAGCACCGCTTGGCACATGTTGTAGGCGGCCTGGACTGAGCCGTCGAACTGCGTTTGAAAAGACTGCCACGGCGTATCCCAAAATCGCTGGCGCTGCTCCGGGTCAAAGGCGTAGGGGGCAAAGGCGTTGTTGACCAGCACGTCCAGCCGGCCCATTTCGGCCATGCCTTGCGCCACCATGGCGGCCACTTGGCTTGGCTCGCGCACATCGGCTTGCACGGCGATGGCGTCTCCACCCAAGGCTTGGCAGGCGGCCACCACTTCGTTGGCAGCGGCTTCATTGCTGAGGTAGTTCACCAGCACCGACGCGCCTTCGCGCGCAAAGGCTTTGGCAATCGCAGCGCCAATGCCTCGGCTGGCGCCGGTGACCAGCACCACCTGGCCTGAGAAATGAGCGGCGGGGTTCATCGCTTGCCCGGCAGAAGGTCTTGGCTGAACACGTCGCTGGCCTTGATGTCGCGCTGGATCACGCCAAAGGCTTTGTAGGCTTGCGCGCCTTTTTGCAGGGCCGCCATGTCAAACGCACCCAGGCCGTTTTTCTGCGTGAGCGTGGACACGCTAGACGCGTTGCGAAGCTTGATGATTTCCAGGTTGATGGCCGGGTTCTGCCCGTCGATGGCATGCTTCACGGCCAGCTTGGCGGCTTCATCGGGGGCGGCGATCATCCAGGCGGCGCTGTCCTGGTAGGCGCGCAGAAAGCGTTTGAGCAGGTCTTTCTTTTGCTTAAAAGTCTCTTCGCGCACCACAAAAAAGTCGCTCGAAATATTCAGGTGGTTCTTGACCTCCATCACATTCACCTCGCCCAGGCCGCGCTGGCGGCCTACGAGCAGGCCGGTGTCGGTGGCGGCGGTGGCGTCCACCTGGCCTTGCATCAGCGGGGCGAAGTTCAGGAGGCCGGTCACCACCACGGTCACGTCGGCTTCGCTCAGACCCGCCTGGTGCAGCAGCACTTGCAGGTTTTGCCGGGTACCGCTGGACAGGCTGTACACGCCAATGCGCTTGCCCTTCAGGTCTGCCGGGGTGCGGATGTTGGCTGATTTGAGCGAGACCACGTTGAACACGTTCTGCGGATAAATGTCGTAGATGGCGCGCAGTTTTTCGCCTTTGTCGAGCGCTGCAAAGAACGAGCCGGGGTCGGTGAAGGCCACGTCGGCCTGGCCGCTGAGCAGGTTGCGAATAGCGTCGCCCCCGCCAGCGCCGGGCACGTAGCCCAGCTCAATACCGCGCGCTTTGAAAAAGCCCTTGTCTTCTTCCACCAGCAAGTTGGTGATCTCGGTGATCGGCTTGCTCCAGCCGGCCACCACCAGCTTGTCCAGCTTGGGCTGGGCCAGGGCTGCGGATGGGGCGGCCCCGGCCGCGAAGCAGGCAGCGGCCAACAGCATGGCATTGAGACAGGTCTTGCGTGAAAGCGTCATGGTTTCCTCAGGTCTTCGTTCGTCAAATAGCGACGGTTCATCGGCGCAAGCGGCTTTCCAGCCAGCCCGCCAGTTGGTAAAAAATCAGGCCCATCGCGGTGATCAGCACCAGCACCGCAAACATCAGCGGTGTGTTCATAGAGCCCTGCGCCGCAATGATGAGCGCGCCCAGCCCGTGGCTGGCGCCTATGAATTCGGCCACTACCGCGCCCACCCAGGCCAGCACCACGGCCACGCGCACGCCTGCCATGATGGAAGGGAGTCCGGCGGGCAGTTTCAAGCGCGACAAAGTTTGCCAGCGGCTGGCGCGCAGCATGCGAAACAGCTCCAGGCTTTGTGGGTCGGTTTGTTTGAGGCTGGTGACGGTGTTTTCCAGCAACGGGAAAAAGCAGATCAGCGCCGTCATCACTACCATCGGCAAGGTGCCAAAGCCAAACCACACGATGAATAGCGGCGCCAGTGCCAGCTTGGGAATCACTTGGCTGATCACCACATAGGGCATGGCCACGCGGCGCAGTCGGTCGGACTCGCCCAAGGCAATGCCGCCTAAAAAGCCCAGCGCCCCGCCGAGGGCCAGGCCCATCAGCACTTCGCTCGTGGTGCGCCACAGATGCGGCGCCAGGTAGCCGCTGACCAGGCCGGCCCACAGCGCTTGCGCAATGACGGAGGGGGCGGGCAGCACCAGGGGCGAGGTCTGGTTCAGGCGAACTGCGCCTTCCCAGAGCAGCAGACACAGCAGGCCGAGCGCGGCGGCCAGCCACCGGTCTTTGGCGGGGGTGGCTTGGATCATGGAATGCCCTCCATACTTTGCCGAAGTTGCTCGGCATAAGCGTTGAAGGCGGGCGTGTAGCGCAGGGCCGGTTGGCGCGGGCGCGGCAGGTCAATGGCCAAGCGCTCGAGGATTTGTCCGGCGCGCATCACGCACACGTGATCCGCCAGGTAAACCGCTTCCGAAATATCGTGCGTGACAAACAGCACGCTGGTGCCTTGCGCTTGGCACAGGGCCAGAAAGTCTTGCTGCAATTCGCTGCGGGTGATGGCGTCGAGTGCGGCGAAAGGCTCGTCCATGAACAGCACTTGCGGCTGGGTGATCAGCGCCCGTGCCATGGCGACACGGCTTTGCTGACCGCCCGAGAGTTGCCTTGGCCGTTGTCCGGCCAGCTCAGCCAAGTCCATTTGAGCCAGTAATTGCATGCCGCGCTCGCGCTGAGCGGTGCTGACCGCGCCGTGCAGCGACAGTGGCAGCAGCACGTTGTCCAGCGCGCTCAGCCAGTCCAGCAAGGTCGGCGACTGGAACACAAAGCCCATGGCTGGCGTCGGCTTGGTCACGGTCTGGCCTTGCCAACGTACCTGTCCGCTGTGCGGCGCCAGGAGCCCGGCCGCGAGTTTGAGCAAGGTGGTCTTGCCGCAGCCGCTGCGGCCAATCAGGCATTCAATGGCGCCGGGCGCCAACGCCAGGCTGATGCCCTGCACCGTGTCGTGCGCGGGCGAGCCAGCTTGGGCGCGATAGCCAAAGCGGACTTGATCGATTTCCAGCGCGCTCACGCTTTCAGTCCTCGTAGCGGCTCAAAGGCTCGGCGGCGGCTTCGGCCGAGGCTTCCACATCCACCATGCGCACCAGGTCCAGCAGGCTGAAGCGGCCATCGTGGTGCCAGCCGGCCTGCGGCAGCGTCATCGCGCCCAGGGCGCAGATGCGGGTCACGCCCGCGCTGCCCAAGGCTTGCGCCACGGGCAGCAGGTCTTCGGGCGACGTCGCCACACCAGCGGTCTGCAAATAGTCGCGTAAGGGTTCGACCAGCGCGGGCACATCGGTCCAGTCGTCTACGCCGCAGACCATCACGCTGCGGTTCAGCGGGCCGGGTTGGAGCGGTAATGGCTGTTCGCTGAAAGCCACGGCAAAGGGGGCATCAGCGTGTCCCAGCACGGTGTGGCCGCTCTGCTTTAGCGATTCGAACTCTTGCGCTTGCCGCCACGCGCTCATGCTGGCGGTTTCTTCCAGGCTTAGGCGGCGGCGCGCAAAGCGGGGCACCAGTGCGGCCAACTCGCCAGCCAATTGCTGCGCCCATTCGCGCGGCGAGGTCAGGCCGCCGCGCTCCACATAAAACAGCTGCGGCGAGTAGCAGCCTTGTTGGTCAAAGCGGGTCATGTCCAGCGCGGCCTGGCGGGCGCTGATCTGACTCTGGCGCACCGTCAACGCTGCTTGCGTGACCAGGCCAAAGCTCACCTTGTGGCCGTGCGGCAAAAAGCGCTTGGTCACGGGGAGGCGGCTTTGCAGGGCTTGCAGCGCCGTATTGCCGCCGTAAGCCAGCACCACGTCGGCCTCGGCCACGGCACTGCGTTCCAGCGCCTCGTCACCACCCGGCCACCAAACCACCGCAAAGCAGTCGGCCCAGCGCGGTTCCACCTCGGCCAGAAGCCGCGCCCACACGCTGGCAAACACCGGCTCGCTGCTGGAAATTTTCCCCAACGTGCCGGCCTTGACCAACAAACCTGAGACAAAACTCCAGAGCGGCAGGGCGGGCACGTTGCCGGCCCAGACGTGCAGCAGAAGTTCAGGGCCGATGGCCTGCGTCCAACCGCCACCGGGGCGCGGCACAAAGGCGTCGAGTATGCGGGGGTTGGCAAAGTCCTCGGTCAAAAACCGGTCCAGTTCCCGCTGGCGAAAGGTTTTTAAAAAGGCGGTCAGGCCCAGCTGCACCGTGTCGTCGGCGAAACCACTCACGCGGGGCAACAGCTTTTGCAGCAGCTGGCGGTAATGGTCTTGTTTGTCGAGCAAGCGGGCGATGGCCGTGTCGATGGTCTGCACGATCCGCTGTACCGGCAGTGATTTGAGCTGTTCGCGGCTGGCGCGCTTGACGCGCTGGGCCAGCGCTTGCATCTGATCGGGCGTCAGACGCGGCACATCCACGTTGATGGGGGCATTGGGCGAGCCAAGGCTCAGGCGTTCCCAGGCGACGTCACTTGCTTCCAAGCCCGGCAGGTAGCCGGCTTTGAAAACAGTATCTGCCGCGGTCATGCGCGGGCAGCCCCCAAGAATTCTTCGACCGCCAGCGAGCAGCCCTTGGCCTGCGCACCCTCGGCCCGGCCCAGCAGCAAAAAGCCGCCGTCGGTGGCTACGCCTACGTCTTGCGTGAGGATGGTGCAGACCGAGTTGACGTTGCCCAGGTCGGTGTGCGCCAAAATGCCACGCTCGCCTGCGGGCACATCTTGCCCTGTCACCGGGTCCACCAAGCGCGAGGCGATCCAGTGCGGGCCACGCTTGACAGAGGGCACCACGGCGTTGCCCGCGTCGTAAAACTGCGTGCTCAGCTCCGTCATGCCGTACATGTTGATGCAGTCAGCACGGCTGATGCCGAAGGTGCTGGCGAGTTGCTCGTAAAACTCGTTCATGGGCATGTCGCGTGACTGGCTCTTGAAGCCGCCTGTGTCCAGCAGCCGACTGCCGGGCGGCAGTTGGAAGCTGAGCTGCCGCTCGGCCAGCGCGTCCATCACATGCACCAGGCTGTAGCTGGCGCCCAGCAAGGCCATCGGCTGGCCACTGCTTTGGGCTTGGGCCAGCGCAGCGCACAGTGCGTCCAGCCGCAGGCCTTTTGAGTCCAGGTAATAGGCGCTGCCGGGCCCGCCAAAGTGTTCAACGGCCAGCGCCAAATAGTGCGCCAGAGAGGAGTTGGGCATCACCTGTTCGTCGGGAAACAAAATCCCCATGGTCAGGCGCGCTTGCCCCCGCATGAAGTGCTGGCTGAAGTTGCGCCGCATCGACGCGTCATACACCGCCAGGTGCGGATGGTGGTGCCGGCCCTTGACATCGCCTCGGGTCGTGCCACTGGTCATGAAGACCCGCTCGCATTGCTCGGGCGGCACGCAGCTCAGGGTGAAGTCCTTGAAGGCGTCAATCGGCACGGCCGGAATATCGCGCCAGCTTTTGACGTTGCGTGCCGTCTTGCCGCGCAGCTGGCAAAAGCGCTGGTAGGGCAGGTTGAGCCGCAGCTGGCGGGCAAACAGCTGCAAGGCCAGATCGTTGAAATCGTCATCACTTGCCGACGGGCGCGCCATGAAGTCCAACACCAGCGCGGTGATGCGGTCCTGGTCTGCGTGATCGGTCTGTGCCTGAGTTGCCATTGCCGTGCCAGTCAAAACGGCAGGGAACCTGGTCAGGCGGGATGCCGGCCCGGCCAGCGGGGGCATCTTTGGACAAGCTTCCCTGCGCGAGGATTACCTCAATCAGGTTCAAAGGGACTTTCTCAGTCGCCGCAGCTTTAAATCTGCGGCAACACCCCTAGCGAATGTTCTTGCGAATGCCCAAATTGTAGGGCGCTCGGCAAGAGGATCAGAAAATGCGTTTTTCGAGGAGGTGGTTAGCTTTCACAGAGCCCCCGTCCCTGCCTTCCCCCAGAGGGGGAAGGAGTCAAGACTGCCGCTCCCCACGGGCGAGGGAAGGAGTCATCCAGGCAGATCAGTCGAAAACCGGCGATTCCACGCCCAGCACCTTGTGCAGTTTCGGGCTGGTGGTGGTGTACTGCAGGTGGATCTTGCCTTTTTCCGGGAAGATGATGGACGCGGCGCCAAAGGCAGCCAGGGCGCATTCGTGGAAGCCCGAGAGGATCAGCTTTTTCTTGCCCGGGTAGGTGTTGATGTCGCCGACTGCAAAAATACCGGGGATGCTGGTGGAGAATTTTTCGGTGTCCACCACCAGCTGCTTGCGTTCGATCTGCAGCCCCCAGTCGGCGATCGGGCCGAGCTTGGGGGACAGGCCGAAGAACACCAGCAGCGTGTCGGTGGGCACCACACGGGTGACGCCGTCGCCGCCCGTGACTTTGGCGCCGACCAGCTTGCCGTCTTTTTCCTCGTAGCCGGTCACCTGGCCGACGATGAACTGCATCTCATAAGCGTCGCAGAGTTCGCGCATTTTGGCGACGTTGGCGGGCGCGGCCTTGAAGCCGTCGCGGCGGTGCACCAGGATCACGCTCTCGGCTTTGTTCGGACCGTCGGCCACGAAGTTCAGCGTCCAGTCCAGGGCGGAGTCTCCGCCACCGACGATCAAGAGGTTCTTGCCGGCAAAGTCGGCGGGGTTCTTGACGCGGTAGAAAAGTTGCGAGCCATTGAATTGGTCCAGGCCCTCGACTTTGAGTGCGCGGGGCTCAAAAGCGCCCACACCAGCGGCGATGAAAATGGTCTTGGTGAGAAAGCGTGTGCCTTTGCTGGTCTCGACGAAGAAGCGGCCGTCTTCCTGCTTGTCCACGGCAGTCACGGTCTGGCCGAGGTGGAAGGTCGCGCCAAAGGGCTCGATCTGCTTGAGCAGCGCGTCCGTCAGTTCCTTGCCAGTGCACACGGGAATAGCCGGGATGTCGTAAATCGGTTTGTCGGGGTACAGCTCGATCGGCTGGCCACCGGGGTAGGCCAGGGAGTCGATGACGTGGGCCTTGATTTCCAAGAGGCCAAGCTCGAACACCTGGAACAGGCCGACCGGGCCGGCGCCAATGATGACGGCGTCGGTTTCAATCGGGCCGTCGTGCTCTCCGGCGGTGTTGATGACTTCTTGGCTCAGTTGGGGTTCCATGATTCTTCAGGTGCAGTAATCGGGGCTAAAAGCCCGTGGCGCCGCGCAGGGCGGCAAACAAATGCTGCTGCCGTCACCGGCTTGAGCGGCGAAAAATCGGCAGACAGCGGTTGGTAAAAAGACGGGGCTTAGCGAACGAGTTCGCTGAGCTTGCCGGTCTTGTCTTTCCAGTCATCAGCGTCTGGCAAGGCCGGCTTGCGCTTGGTGATGCTTTTCCAGCCGGCTTGCTTGGATAACTCGACGTTGAGCTTGATGAAAGCCAGCTGGTCGGCGGGCAGGTCTTCTTCGGCGTAGATGGCGTTGACCGGGCATTCGGGAATGCAGACGGCGCAGTCAATGCACTCGTCCGGGTCGATCACCAGCATGTTTGGGCCTTCGCGGAAGCAGTCCACCGGGCAGACGTCCACGCAGTCGGTGTATTTGCAGCGGATACAGGATTCAGAAACGACGTGGGTCATGTTTTCTTATGCAGGTCGGTGGAAACCCTGGATTTTAAGAGTTTTCCAGTGGCCGGGTTATGGGGAGGGGCGGGTTCTAGATCAGGCGCTGGCCTGAACCAATGCTGCGCCCGAGGTCTTATGGGTAGCGGTGTCCACCAGCACCAGCGAGCCGAGCACGCGGGACTGGGTGTAGGGCAGGGTGGACAGTGGCTCTTGCAGGGCCAGCTCGATCACGCCAATGGCGTTGGGGTCGAGCTGGGTCGCGTCTTGCTGGGCCAGGGTGTTGATGTTGACCTGGTGCACGATGCGCTTGACCTTGGCCTTGACCCAGCGGTGGCCATGCAGCGCCCAATACAGGCGACCCGGCAACAGGGGTTCGTCGTCCATCCAGGCAATCGTCGCGGTGATCTCGCGCTGGCCCGGTTGCTCGCCAAAGCCTTCGGTGGCCAGCAACACGTCGCCACGCGACACGTCGAGTTCGCGGTCCAAGATGATGCCGGCGCTGTGGTTGGCGCGTACGGCCTTGGCTTGGCGCGTGTGGTCCAGCACCTCGGCCACCACGGCGGTTTTACCGCCGGGCAGCACGGTCACGGTCTGGCCGGGTTGCGCGGCGCCACTGGCGACGCGGCCCCAGAAAATGCGGCGGCCCTGCGAGGTGTCGGCGCTGCTGGAGAATTTTTCCACCCACTGCACGGGCAGGGCAAAGGGCTGGCTGATGTCGGCCGGTGTGGCAGAGAGTTGCTCCAGCAGGGCCAGCAAGCCCGGGCCGTTGTAGTTGCACCAGCCGGGGTTGGCGTCGACTACGTTGTAGCCGATCAGGGCTGAGACCGGAATGATGGCGGTGGCCGTGATACCCGCCTCTTGGGTGAACTGCTGGAGCGCTGCGCTGATGTGCGCAAACGCCAGCGCTGGGTCTTCAACAGCGTCCAGCTTGTTGACGGCAAACACGATGGCCGGCACGCGCAGCAGGTTGACCAGCAGCGAATGGCGACGGGTTTGCGGCAGCAGCTCGGGCAGGGCGTCTTGCCAGCTGAGCTTGGTGGCGTCGACTAGCACCACGGCGGCGTCGGCGCTGGACGCGGCAGTCACCATGTTGCGGGTGTACTGCTCGTGGCCGGGTGCGTCGGCAATGATGAACTTGCGGGCAGCCGTGTTGAAATAGCGGTAGGCCACGTCAATCGTGATGCCTTGCTCGCGCTCGGCTTGCAGGCCGTCGGTCAGCAGGGCCAAGTCAACCTTGCCGCTGCGTTGCACGCTGGCGAGCTGGTCTTGCAGCACGGCGCGGGAGTCAACCAGCAAGCGACCAATCAGCGTGCTCTTTCCGTCGTCCACGCTGCCGCAGGTCACAAAGCGCAGGGCGGCGCGGGTGTCTTGGCCGGCCAGGCCGGTGTCGGCGGGTGCGGTTTGCACAGTAGCAGTCATCAGAAATACCCTTCTTTCTTGCGCTTTTCCATGGAAGCGTCGGATGTTTTGTCGTCCATGCGGGTGGCGCCGCGCTCGCTCACGTCGGCCGACAGCGTTTCCAGCACGATGTCGCCGGCGTTGGCCGCGTCGCTTTCCACCGGGCAGGTGCAGGTGATGTCGCCCACGGTGCGAAAGCGCACGGTTTTGTCGACGGCGGTCTCGCCGGCTTTGAGCGGCGTGAGTTCAGTTACGGGCACCAACAGGCCTTTGCGCTCGACCACGCTGCGCTGGTGCGCGTAGTACAGCGAGGGCAGCTCGATGTTCTCGCGGGCTATGTACTGCCACACGTCCAGCTCGGTCCAGTTGGAAATCGGGAACACCCGAAAGTGCTCGCCGGGCTGGATGCGGGTGTTGAACAGCGTCCACAGCTCGGGGCGTTGGGCCTTGGGTTGCCATTGGCCGAAAGAGTCGCGGTGCGAAAAAATACGTTCTTTGGCGCGTGCCTTTTCTTCGTCACGGCGGGCGCCGCCGATCAGCGCGTCAAAGCGGAATTCTTCAATGGCTTCGAGCAGCGTGACGGACTGGTGCACATTGCGGCTCTCGCCAGGATGGGCCAGCCGCACGGTGCCGCGCTTCATGGAGTCTTCCACGCTACGCACCACCAAATTGGCGCCCAGCTGCTTGGCGCGGTAGTCGCGGAAGTCGGTCACTTCATGGAAGTTGTGGCCGGTGTCGATCATCAAGAGCGGGTAGGGAATATGCCCGCCGCGGGTGCTGTCCACAAACGCTTTTTCGGCGCACTTCAACAAGACCAGCGAGTCTTTGCCGCCTGAAAACAGGAGGGTCGGGCGCTCAAAGGCGGCGGCCACTTCGCGCAGGATGAAGATGGCTTCTTCTTCCAGTGCGTCCAGGTGGGCGTTGCTCAGCTGAGTCAGAACTTGGGTGTCGGTGCGGGCGTTCATGGGGCGACTTCTCGGATGGGGATGATGGAGGACACAGCGGCTTCTTGCACATGCAGGCCGCATTCCTTGGCGCTTTCTTGTTCCCACCACCAGCGGCCGGAGCGAATGTCCTCGCCCAGGGTCACGGCGCGGGTGCAGGGTGCGCAGCCAATGCTGGGGAAAAACTCGTCATGCAGCGGGTTGTAGGGAATGCCTTGCTCGCCGATGTAGTGCCACACATCGCCAGCGGTCCAGCGGGCCAGGGGGTTGATCTTGACGCGTTCGGCTTCTTGTTCGATGAACTCGACTTCAGCACGCGCTTGCGACTGCTCCCGGCGCAGGCCGGTCAGCCATGCTTTTTGACCGGCGAGAGCACGGGCCAGGGGCTCCATTTTGCGGATACCGCAGCACTGCTTGCGCAGGGCCAAGCTGTCGTACATGGCTTTTTCGCCGTGCTCGCGCTCGAAGGCTTCAGCCGCCTGGCCGTCGGGGCGGTAAATGACGATGCGGCGTTGGTAGCGGGTCTGGATGCGGTCGATCAGGGCCACGGTCTGGGCGTGCAGCTTGCCCGTGTCCAACACGAAGACGCTGGCCGTGATGCCTGTTTCCGCCAGCAGGTGGGTGATGACCACGTCTTCGGCGCCCAGGCTCGAAGCTTGGGTCAAGGGCTTGTAATCCTTGGCGGCGCGGCGCAGCAGGGCCTGGGTTTCGGCCAGCTTGTCCGCGAAGTCGGGCGAGGCTTTGGCGTAAAGAGAGACTGCATTCATGCTGGCAGCGCTGCCTTTTCTTCGGAAGTACGCGCAAAGTGCGGGGCGGTCTGCACGGCGTCGCCCTGGTAGGCGTTGACGGCAAAGCCGGGGTAGGTGGCCAGGGCGTGCTGGGCGCGCTCCAAGGGCTGGTCGGCGCGCAGCACGGCCACGTCAAAACCGCTGCGGGCCATTTGGGCGAGCTGGTCCACCAGCACGTCGCCGGTGGCGCGGATCTCGCCCGCAAAACCACGCCGGCGGCGCAGCAAAAAGGCCTGGCTGTAGGCGCGGCCGTCGGTGAACTTGGGGAAGTGCAGGTCGATGCGGGTCACGCCGTCCAGGCTCAGGGCCAGCGGATCGGCGTCGTTGGCAAGCGCCACGGCAGCGGTACTACCTTCGGGCAGGGCGGTGTGGTCGGCAGAGGTAAGCAGTTTCATGGTGGTGAATTCAATTCAGGCAGTAGCTTCAGCGGCGTCAGCAGCGGCAGGCAAGCGGGCATTCTTGGCAGCAGCCTTGTACGGCTCCATGCCAATGCGGCGCAGTGTGGCGATGAAGGTCTCGCCGGGCGTGCGGTGTTCGCGGTAGGTTTCCAGCACGGCTTCAATGACTTCAGGCACCTCAGAGGCCGAGAATGAAGGACCGACCACTTTGCCAGCCAACGCGGGGCCGCTCAGGGTGGAGCCGTCGGCGCCGCCGAGTGACACTTGGTACCACTCCAGGCCGTCTTTGTCGACACCCAAGATGCCGATGTGGCCGCTGTGGTGGTGGCCGCAGGAGTTGATGCAGCCGCTGATGTGCAGGTCGATCTCGCCCAGGTCGTGCAGCTCGTCCAGGTCCTGGTAGCGGGCGGTGATGGCTTCGGCAATCGGGATGGATCGCGCGTTGGCCAGCGAGCAAAAGTCGCCGCCGGGGCAGGCGATCATGTCGGTCAGCAGACGAATGTTCGGGCGGGCAAAGCCGGCCTTGCGGGCAGCGCGCCAGAGTTCTGGCAGCTGGTCGCAGGCCACCCAAGGCAGCAGCAGGTTTTGGTCGTGCGTGACGCGCAACTCGCCGGCGCTGAACTGGTCGGCCAAATCAGCGGCAACGTCCAGTTGGTCGGCGGTGGCGTCGCCAGGCGCCTGGCCCAGGCGCTTGAAGGACAGGGTGACGGCGCGCAGGTCCGGATTCTTGTGCGGGGCCACGTTTTGCTTGAGCCAGCGGCCAAACTCCACGTCGTCTTCAGCGGCGGCGCGCAGGATGTTGGCAATCTTGGCATCAGCCGTCTTGCGGTCGCAGCTGAGAGCCGGCGGCACAAAGCAGGCGGTGACGCGGTCCAGCTCGGCCTGCGTGATGGTGTGCGGGCCACCGTCGTGTTCCTTGATTTGCAGGTACTCGGCTTCGACGTCGTCGATGTAGCGCTGGCCTTCGGCCTTGACCAAAATCTTGATGCGGGCCTTGTAGATGTTGTCGCGGCGGCCATAGCGGTTGTAGACGCGCACGATGGCCTCGATGTAGTTCATGACCTGGTGCCAGGGCAAGAACTCGCGGATCACGGTGCCAATCACCGGCGTGCGGCCCATGCCACCACCGACCAGCACCTTGAAACCCAGCTCGCCCTCAGCGTTGCGCTGCAAATACAGGCCCACGTCATGCCAGGCGGTAGCGGCGCGGTCTTCCACGGCGCCGGAAATCGCGATCTTGAACTTGCGCGGCAAAAAGGCGAACTCGGGGTGTAGCGTGCTCCACTGGCGCAATATTTCGCCAAACGGACGCGGGTCGGCGATTTCGTCCACCGCAATGCCGGCGCGCTCGTCGCTAGTGATGTTGCGAATGCAGTTGCCGCTGGTCTGGATACCGTGCATGTTGACGCTGGCCAATAGATCCATCACGTCAGCTGATTTGTCCAGCGGAATCCAGTTGTACTGCACGTTCTGGCGCGTGGTGAAGTGGGCGTAGCCGGTGGTCAGCTTGGACGTGACCGACAAGCTACCGCTTGCCACGGGGCCGAGCAAGTCTTGCTTGGCCTGCGCGTCGCGCAGCAGTTCTGGCTTAGGCTGGTCGTACTCGCGCGCAATCTTGGCCAGCACCCGCACTTGCGCGCTAGAGAGTTCGCCATAAGGCACAGCCACGCGCAGCATGGGCGCGTAGCGCTGGACATACCAGCCGTTTTGCAGCCGCAGCGGGCGAAATTCGTCCTCAGGCAACTGCCCCGCCTGCCAGCGGGTGAGCTGGTCACGGTACTGGTCGGCGCGGGCCTGGACGAAAGCGCGGTCAAAGTCGGTGTATTGGTACATGCGAAATCAAAAGAAAAAGAAAAAACCTAATTGGGGTCAGAGTCCAATTAATTGGGTGGCTTAAAGGGAAATCAGCTTGACGCCGGCATACGCCAGCAGCACGGACAGCAGGGAGCGAATCACCCGGTCCGGGGTCTTGTGCACCAGTTGCGAGCCCAACCAAATGCCGGGCAAGGAGCCAGCCAGGAGCTTGGCGAGCAGCGCCCAGTCCACCGAGCCCAGCGACGCGTGGCCCAAGCCCGCCACCAGCGTCAGCGGCACGGCGTAGGCAATGTCGGCGGCGACGATGCGCGGCAGCGGCAGGAGGGGGTACAGCAGCATGAGCGCGGTCACGCCAATGGCGCCAGCGCCCACAGAAGTCAGCGTGACCAGCGTGCCGATCAGGGCTCCAAAGAGCAGCGGCAGGCTCCAATGCTTGGGGCGGGTGGCGTTATCAATCTGGTCGGCGTGCAAATGGCGCGGCGTTTGTTTGCCGCGGATGGCTTTGAACAGGGTGGCCACGGCTGTGAGCAGCAAGGCCGCACCCAGCGTGCCGGTCATGACTTTTTGCACGGCGGGGTTGGCGGGGCCGACTTCATGCAGCACATAGAGCGTGGCCAGCGAAGCGGGAATGCTGCCGGCGCTGAGCGTTGCCACCAAGCGCCAGGGCACGATGCGCTGGCGGGCCAAGCTGACGGTACCCCCCATTTTGGTGAACGCGGCAAACAGCAGGTCGGTACCCACGGCGAGATGAGCCTTGATGCCAAAGCCGAAAATCAGCAGCGGCGTCATCAAGGAACCGCCGCCTACGCCGGTCAAACCAACGATCAGGCCCACGGAAAAGCCGGCAACGATAAACGCGAAATCATGCATAGGGCGAGACTGTAGAAGAGCCGCTTATGAATCCCAACTACAAATTTGTTTTGCGCTTATGCGCATAAGCTTATTCATCACTTGCCTCTAAGCCCATGCAGCCCCCACTCATGAAGGCGCTGGTAAAGTACCCGCTTTCTTATTTCGGCGGACCGCCGGAAAAGCAGCGTTGGCGCTCATAAAAATATTTTGCAGGGAGTTCTCATGACCATCAAAAAACGCGACATCTTGGCTTGGGGCTCGCTCATTGCGCTGGCCGCAGTCTCGGGCTCGCCGGCCCTTGCCGCCGACAAACCCATCCGCATTGGCGAGATCAACAGTTACTCGGCCATTCCACAGTTCACACTGCCTTACCGCCAGGGCTGGCAACTGGCGGTGGAAGAGATCAACCAGACCGGCGGCTTGCTGGGCCGCAAGGTCGAGGTGATTGCCCGTGACGACGCTGGCAAGCCCGAAGAAGCGCTGCGCCATGCGGTGGAGCTCACCGCCAAGGAAAAGGTCGATGTGCTGGCTGGTGGCTTTTTGTCCAACGTCGGGCTGGCGCTGGCCGACCATGCGCAAAAGAACAAGCGCCTCTTTATCGCCAGCGAGCCGCTGACAGACGCCATCGTCTGGGACAAGGGCAACCGCTACACCTTCCGCCTGCGCCCCAGCACTTACATGCAGTCGGCCATGCTGGTCGAAGAGGCTGCCAAGCTGCCCGCCAAGCGCTGGGCCATCATTGCGCCCAATTACGAGTACGGCCAGAGCGCGGCGGCGAGCTTCAAGGAACTGCTCAAAGCCAAGCGGCCTGACGTGGAATTCGTCAGCGAGCAGTGGCCCGCGCAGGGCAAGCTGGACGCGGGCACCACGCTGCAAGCGACCATGCAGTCGAAGCCTGACGCGATTTTCAACGTGACCTTTGGCGCAGACTTGGCCAAGCTGGTGCGCGAAGGCAACCAGCGCGGCATCTTTCCTAAAACGCCCGTGGTGTCGCTGTTGTCGGGCGAGCCGGAATACCTGGAAGTTCTCAAAGACGAGACGCCCAAGGGCTGGATCGTCACCGGCTACCCCTGGGACCAGATTGATTCACGCGAGCACGCCAGCTTTGCTGCCAACTACTACCGCCGCTTTAATGAATATCCGAAAGTAGGATCGGTTGTGGGCTACGCCACCATGCAGGCGATTTTTGCGGGCATCAACCGCGCCAAGTCGGTGGACAACGAAAAGCTGGTGATTGCCATGCGCGGCTTGAAATTCAGCACGCCGTTTGGCCCAGCCGAGTTCCGTGCAATCGACCAACAGTCCACCATGGGCGCTTATGTCGGCAAGCTCGATATTCGCGGCGGCAAAGGCACCATGGTCAACTGGCGCTATGCCGACGGCAAGGCTTATATGCCGAGCGACGCTTACGTGAAAGCGCGCCGTCCCGCCGAGGCAATGAAGTAATCACTTGGCAAGTTTGGCTCGGCGGGCAAAGCGGTCAGCCCGCAGCGCTTGGGCCAGACGGGCTTCCAAGGGCAACGGCTCGGCGTGCAGCCAAGCCGCCAGCAGTTCGCCGCACAGCACGGCAAAGGTCAGGCCTCTAGAACCCAGCGCGGTGCAGGCCCAAAGGCCGGGCGCTTGGGCGGCATCCAGCGCCCCGACCAAGGGCAGGCGGTCGGGCGACGCACAGCGCACGCCGGCCCAGGCTTGAATATCCCCGTTCTTAAACCGATCGCCCAAGGAGGCGGCAGTCTCGGGTAACAGGGTTTGGAGCTTGCTGAAGTTGGCGAGTTGATCTCCCGCTCGCAGATCGGTGTCGGTTTGGTCCCGCTCAAACGTGGCGCCCAACAGCCAGCAGCTGCGCTCGGCCTCGCCATGGGGAAACGCTGGCACAAAGCTGCCGTTGCCATTGACGGCAAAAGGCGGCAATACCGTGTTTTCGCTTGCCCGCCAGCTCCCCCAGCTGACCTGACCGCGAATGGGCTGCAAGGGCAGCTCGGTCAACCAGGGCCGCGCCAGGGCCGCGCCATCAACGCCGCTGGTCAGCACGACCATGTCGGCTTCGGCCAGCGATTGCCCCTCAGCGCCCAGGGCGCGCCAGCCCTTGGCCTGTTTTTCGAGCTGAGTGACCCGTGCTTTCCATTGCGTCTGTATGCCGGGCTGAGCCAGCAGCGCCCGCACCAGTTGGGCTGGGCGAATCCAGCCGCCTGCGCCGTGCCACAGGGCGGGTGGCTCGTCGCCTTCTTGGACCTCGCTCAGTTGTTCTGCCGTGGCCTGTTGGCTCCAGTGCTGACCAGCCTCGGGCCAGTCGGTGGGCAGATTGCCCGCGCCATCGCGAGCTTCAAAGCGGCGCTGCAACACGCCCGTCATCTCAAAGTCGCGACCGGCCACCAAATGCTCAGTCGCGCTTTGCCAGGTGGCTCGTAAACCGCTGCGTGACAGGCGCGACAAGTGGCTGTCGTCGGGCGAGGTGTGCGGCGCCAACAGCCCCACGGGCAAGCCCGAAGCACCTGCTGCGGGGCCATCGCCTGCGTCCAGCACGGTCACGCGCCAGCCGCGCTTGGCCAGGCTGAATGCTGTGGCAGCGCCTGCCAGCCCGGCCCCAATGACCAGGCAATGCCCAGGCTTGCCGGGGTTGAGCACCTCGGTTGGCAGGGCGGTCTTCGATTCCCAAGCGGGATCCAAACGAGCTTGGAGCTGGTCGCAATCAGGCGTGCTCGAAGCGTCCACCTCAAAACCGCATTGCCGCAGCTGGTTGACCAAGCTGCTGGCGCTGGCTGAAGCTGCCAGCCGCGTACCCCGGCGGCAGCAGCGAGCCACTGCTTTGAGCATGTGCAAGTCCCCGAGGTCTGGGCTGCCCCCGTTGAGGCCACCCAAGAAAACGCTGTCAGCCACAAAGCGCTGGTCTTTGAGCTGGGCCTGGGCCTCGCCAACGCACAGGGTCAGCAATACCCGGCCGCCTTCAAACACCAGCCGGTGCACGCCAGGCAAGAGCCCTCTGAACTGCTGGCTCAGAGCCTGGGCCAGGGCTTGTTGTTCGGTGTGGGCCTGCGCGGCCTGCAGCAAGTCCCCGGGCTTTACGGGATTGGCCTCGGTAGCGATAAAGTGCAGCAATTCCGGCCGCGCCGGATCCGCCTGCCAAGCAGCCCAGGTCTGCAAGAAGTTCAGGCCCAGGCCAAAGCCGGTTTCCAGAATGCACCAGCGCGGCTGCCAGGCCCAGGCGGCCGGCAGCCCGCAGCCCTGCAAAAACCCGGGCCGCGCCTGCAAGTCGGCCTTGCTGCTCAGGCGCTGGGGGGAACGTAGCCAGCCACGGCGTCTGCGCCGTCGCCAAAGAAGTGCTTTTCCATCTGCCGGGCCAAGTACTGGCGGGCGCGCAGATCGGCCAAATTGAGGCGGTTTTCATTGACCAGCATGGTTTGCTGTTTCATCCATTCGGCCCAAGCTTCTTTGCTGACTTCTTCCCATAGGCGCTTGCCCAGCGGGCCAGGGTAGGGCGGGAAATCCAGGCCTTCGGCTTCTTTGCCGAGCTTGATGCATTTGACGAGACGTGCCATGAGGGTTCTTTCTTGGATCTTGGGCGGCGGGTTGCCGCGTGGATTGGTCTGCATTTTATGGAGCTTTGCCCGGTACTTGGCCGCCTTGGGTGGAAGGCCCGCAGGGTCGTACGGCGCAGGCAGAGGCTGCCTACAAGCGCCCGGCCAGAAAGATTTGGCATTCGGCGGTAAAATTGGACGTGAGCTTTGTAGTCACAAGCGCCTTTTGCGAGTCATCGGCTAATGCCGAGTCGCACCGGGCTTTGAGGCACACCCCATCTGGGAAAGCATGAAACTCCGGCTTGATCTATTCGCCATCGACCGCGCTATGCGCCAACCGAAAGAAGGCACCTTCAATGGCAAGAACTGAAACCAAAACCGCCGTCCTCCCTGACGGCCTTCGCTACAAATCCAAAGTGTCGGGCTCGCCGTTCGTGGCGACCACCTCGTTTGGCAGCGCCACCATGTCGTGCTTCATGTGCGGCAAACACCGCCCACGTTCCATGATGGGCACCAAGAAAGTCTTGGGCAAAGCCCAGGCCGTTTGTGCACCTTCTTGCAAAGCCTTGGACGAAGCACTGACCAAACCGGCCACGCCGCCGGCAGCAACGCCTTCGACCTGAAGGCGCTCAGGGCGCCTGGTTTACACCGGGCGTTCACCCACGATTGATTGATGCTGCGCTGGGGCATCTGCGCCCGCTTGTGCGCAGTTGCTGCTGCGCCGGTAGCTTGTTGGCTTGCAGAGCGCTCGCTCTGGCGCCTACACCGCGCCTAGGGCAATCCTCCTTAGGCTGGCTGCACCATGAGCAGCTTGGCCCCCCATCTTCCGCCTTCTTCGACTTCCCCGACTTCGCCTGACTCAGCGCCACCGGCTGACTTGCCGCTGGACGAAGCGCACACCATGCCGCACGGCTGGCGGCGCTGGTTGTACGCGACCAATCACAAGGACATCGGGACGATGTACCTGCTGTTCAGCCTGAGCAACTTGCTGATCGGCGGCGTACTGGCCTTGCTGATCCGCGCCGAGTTGTTCCAGCCGGGGCTGCAAATTGTCTCCCCCCAGCTTTACAACCAACTGGTCACCTTGCATGGGTTGATCATGGTGTTTGGCGCGATCATGCCGGCCTTTGTGGGCTTTGCGAACTGGATGATCCCGCTGCAGATAGGCGCCTCGGACATGGCGTTTGCGCGGATGAACAACTTCAGTTTCTGGCTCTTGATTCCCGCTGCCGTGTTGCTGGTGGGCTCGTTTGCGCTGGAGGGCGGGGCGGCTGCGACGGGCTGGACGCTGTATCCGCCGCTGAGCCTGCAAATGGGCGCGTCGATGGACGCGGTGATCTTTGCCATTCACCTGCTGGGCATCAGTTCCATCCTGGGGGCGATCAACATCATCGTCACCATCTTGAACTTGCGTGCACCGGGCATGCCGCTGATGAAAATGCCCATGTTTTGCTGGACTTGGCTGATCACGGCGTACTTGCTGATCGCTGTCATGCCGGTGCTGGCCGGCGTGATCACCATGACGCTGACCGACCGTCACTTTGGCACCAGCTTTTTCAACCCGGCAGCGGGGGGCGACCCCATCATGTTCCAGCATCTGTTCTGGTTCTTTGGCCACCCGGAGGTTTACATCATGATCTTGCCGGCATTTGGCATCTTGAGCCAGGTGATTCCGGCATTTTCACGCAAGCGGCTGTTCGGTTATGCCTCGATGGTTTACGCCACCGGTGGTATTGCGATCCTCAGCTTCATTGTCTGGGCGCACCACATGTTCACCACCGGCATGCCGGTGACCGGTCAGTTGTTTTTCATGTACACCACCATGCTGGTGGCAGTGCCGACCGGGGTGAAGATCTTCAACTGGACGGCGACCATGTGGAAGGGCTCGCTGAGTTTTGAAACGCCCATGCTGTTTGCGGTGGGCTTTATCTTTGTGTTCACCATTGGCGGCTTCAGTGGCTTGATCCTGGCGGTGGCCCCGCTGGATATACAGCTGCAAGACGGCTACTACGTGGTGGCGCATTTCCACTACGTGCTGGTGGCCGGCTCGCTCTATGCGCTGTTTGCGGGCTATTACTACTGGAGCCCAAAGTGGACGGGCGTGATGTACCGCGAAAGTCGCGGGCAAATTCACTTCTGGTGGTCGCTGATTTCGTTCAACGTGGCGTTTTTCCCGCAGCACTTCCTGGGGCTGGCGGGTATGCCGCGTCGGTATGCGGATTACCCCATGCAGTTTGCCGACTTCAATGCGCTGTCCAGCGTAGGCGCCTTTGCCTTTGGCTTGGCGCAGGCTTATTTTGTGTTGTTCGTGCTTTGGCCGGCGTTGCGTGGCCGCGGTGCGCCCGCGCCCGCCAAGCCCTGGGAAGGGGCTGAAGGGCTGGAGTGGGAAGTTCCCTCGCCAGCCCCGTTTCACACCTTTGAGGCGCCGCCGCAACTGGACGCCACGGCGACACGGATTGTGGGCATCGGGCGCTGAGCAACCCAGTTGAGCCTGATTAAGCGGCTTGCAACGCGTCGATGTGCTGCTTGGCTTCGGCCAATGCTTCGGCTTTCTTGGCGTCGCCCATGGCCAGGCCTTCGGCGCGCACAAAGCGCACATCGGTGATGCCCAGGAAACCGAATACCGTTTGCAAGTAGCTCTCTTGGTGTTCCATGGCGCGGGCTGCTTCGCTGGTGGAATACACACCGCCACGGGTGGAGGCCACCACCACGGTCTTGCCGCCGGCCAAGCCCTTGGGGCCCGTCTCGGTGTAATGGAAAGTGCGGCCGACTTGGGCGATGCGGTCAATCCACGCTTTCAGCTGGCTGGGAATGGCGAAGTTGTACAGCGGGGCGCCAACCACGATCACGTCAGCGGCCAGGAACTGGCTCACCAGGGCTTCGGATACTGCGTTTTCCCGGGTCTGCACGTCCGTCATGGCGCTGCCTGTTGGCATGCGAAAGCCCAGGGACTCGGCCGACAAATGGCTGGGCGTGTCGCTGGCCAGGTCCAGGTAGCTGACGTCGGTGCCGGGGTGGCTGGCTTTCCACGAAGCGACGATCTGTGCCGTCAGTTGACGGGACACCGAGTTGCCGCCGAGGATGCTGGAGTCAATGTGCAGGAGTTTGGCCATGTTGGTTTTTCCTTAGATGTTGTGAAGTAAAGGTTGGATTTTGCCGAGCTTGCGGCTGGCCGATAAGCCGGGGCCAGTGCATTTCATTGTCCTGCTGGTGAGACAATCAAGGCTTTTAAGCGTCAGCCAAGGTCGATACCATGCAAGACTTGAACGATATGCTGTACTTTGCCGAGGTCGTGGAGCGGGGCAGTTTTGCCGCCGCGGGCCGTTCGCTGGGCCTGCCCAAGTCACGCCTGTCGCGCCGACTGGCCGAGCTGGAAGCCCGCTTGGGCGTGCGCCTGCTGCAGCGCACCACCCGCAAGCTGGCGCTGACCGAGGTCGGCGATATCTACCTGCGCCACTGCACTGCCATGCGCGACGAAGCGCTGGCCGCTGCCGACGCCGTGGCCCATCTGCAAGCCGAGCCGCGTGGCAAGCTGCGCATCAGCTGCCCTGTCACGCTGGCGCAAAGCACGCTGGGCCATTTGATTCCGCTGTACCTGCGCGCCCATCCCCAAGTGCGGCTGGACATGCGCGTGACCAACCGCGTGGTGGACCTGATCGAGGAGGGCGTGGACATTGCCCTGCGCGTTCGCCCCACGCTGGACGACAGCGGCAGCTTGGTCGTCAAGCAACTGGGCGCGACGGTCGGCCACTTGCTAGCCAGCCCCGCGCAGCTGGCGCGCCAGGGGCGGCCTGCCTCTTTGGCCGACCTGGGCCGGCTCGACACCGTGGCCATGTCTATGGGCGTGGACGGCAAAAGTGCATGGTCCCTGCTGGGTCCCGAGGGGCAGGTGCATGAGCACCGGCACCAGCCGCGCTACGTGGCCGACGACCTGCAGACCCTCAAGCAAGCGGTGCTGGCCGGCACCGGCATCGGCTTTTTGCCGGACATGCTGGTGCGCGCTGAGTTGCAGGCGCGCTTGCTGGTGCCGGTGCTGCCGGGCTGGGCGCCGCAGCCGGGCATGGTGCACGCGGTGTTTCCGTCCCGGCGCGGCCAAGTGCCGGCGGTCAGGAGCTTTCTAGACTTTATGGGCAGCCATTTGCGCGGCGACGACTTGCTGATGTCAGCTGCTTAGCCATTTTTTTAACGCCCAGTTCGTATGCGCCCAGCGGCTGGGCAACAATCTCCGCAGATACTTTTTGAACAAGGACATGATGTTTCTGAGCCATTCGATCTCCCTGTCGCGCCGGGCCTTGGGCCTGGTGGCCCTGACTTGCATCGGCTTGCTGGCTTTTGGTCTGTATTTGCAACACGTCGTGGGGCTGGAGCCTTGCCCCATGTGCATCGTGCAGCGTTACGCCCTGATGCTGGTGGCCCTGGTGGCAGGCTTGGGCGCGCTCAGCCCCAAGCGGGGCGTGTTGCTGGGTGCCACTGGCTTGCTGATACCGCTGGCAGGTTTTGGTGCTTTTGTGGCGGCGCGGCAAAGCTGGTTGCAGTGGTACCCACCCGAGGTGTTCACCTGCGGGCGCGACTTTTACGGAATGATCGAAACCTTTCCGCTCAAGCGCGCCATCCCGATGATCTTCAAGGGCAGTGGCGATTGCACCAAGATCGACTGGACCTTCCTCGGCCTGTCGATCGCCAACTGGTCTTTCCTGTGTTTTGTCGGCATCACGCTCTTGGCTTTGGTCTTGTCCGTTCGGTTGGCGCGCCAGCGCTGAGGGCTTGAACTTGGGGCTGGGCCCTCACCAGCCCAGCACTTGGTTACGCCAGAAACAATAAAAAGCCGGGGCAAACTCCCTGCGATAGCTGTATGGGTGTACGGTGGTTTCCACCGCTTTGTACCTTGCCTATGTCCGACGCCTTCATTCCCCTTGCCGCCATCAAAGGCCGAGGTACCGCCGCCCGCCTGGCCCACCGTTTTGAAAAAGACAGCCGCAGCGCTTGGGACGACGGCTGGGGCACTTTGGAGGCAGACGCAGAGCAAGACCTGCCGCCCTTGCAGACGCAGGTCACGATGGAAGACGCCAAGAGCGCCATAGCCAGCAACGACTCGCCAGACATTCACTTTGACTACTCGGTCAACCCCTACCGGGGCTGCGAGCATGGCTGTGTTTATTGCTACGCCCGGCCCACGCACAGCTACCTGAACCTTTCGCCCGGCCTGGACTTTGAAACCCGGCTGATCGCCAAGCGCAACATTGCCGATGTATTGCGCCTAGAGCTGGCGCGTAAAAGCTATGTACCCAAGCTCATCAACATCGGCTCGGCCACCGATTGCTATCAGCCGATTGAGCGCGAGTTGAGGCTCACGCGTGGTGTGATGGAGGTGATGCAAGAAGTGAAGCATCCGTTTTCGCTGGTCACCAAATCAGCCGGGGTGGAGCGTGACCTGGACTTGATTGCACCGCTGGCCGCGCAGGGTCTTGCGGCGGTGTACATCACCATCACCACGCTGGACGGCGAGCTGGCCCGCAAACTGGAGCCCCGCGCCGCGGCGCCGCACCGGCGTCTGCGCACCATACGCACCTTGGCCGAACACGGTGTGCCCGTCGGCGTGAGCTTAGCGCCCCATATTCCCTTTGTGACCGATGACATGGAGCAAGTGCTGCAAGCCGCCTGGGACGCGGGCGCGCGCAGCGCTTTTTATCATGTGCTGCGCCTGCCCTGGAAGGTCAGCCCGCTGTTCAAGCAATGGCTGGCGTTGCACTACCCACTGCGGGCCGAGCGCATCATGGCGCACATTCACGACATGCGCGGCGGCAAGGACTACGACAGCAATTTCGCCGCGCGCATGAAAGGCAGCGGCTTGTGGGCCGATCTCGTCAAGCAGCGCTTTTCAAAGGCTTGCCAACGTTTGGGCTTCAACCGGGATCGCTGGGAGCTGGACACCAGCCAGTTCAGCCCACGGCCGGTGCCAAGGGCGGGGCAGGGCAATCTTTTTTGAGCATCACCTCAGGGCGCCACGCCCCACTGCAAGTCGGCCACCCAGCCGGTGCTTTTGCCGCCGGTGTTGTCGCTGTCGGCGCCTATCAGCACGGCTTGCACTCGGGGCGGCTCGGCCGGATTGGCTGGCGGTAGTTCGTCAGCGAACAGGGCTTGAAAATCTTGCGCTACGTCGAGCGACTCGGCCACCCAGCGCGACAGGGGGGCAGCCCGCCCTTGCAGGGTGATGAAGCGCACCCGGCGTGTGTAAGGGTTGGCGCCTGTCGTGCCGGCAGAGTACGTGCTGTCCCAGACATAGCAGACCGTGGCCGCGGGCAAGGACTGGCCCGTGAAAACGCGCGCTAGTCGAAGCGCTGCTCGTTCGGTCCAGGGTACGCGCGCCAGCGGGTGGTCGAACAACACGCAGACCTTGAGTGCGGCGTCGTCGCCGGCCTTGGTCAGCAGGTCGGGGCTGGCCCGGCCGCCGGCCAGCGGCATGTCCAGGCGCCAGCGCCATTGCAGGCGGCCCTGCGCTGGCCCGTTCACCTCATGCACCAAGGTGCCGTAGGAGCCGTCGGTTTGGAGCTTCACCCCGTTGACGCCATCGACCTGACCTGCTTGAAAACGCGTGAGCGCCACAGCCTTGGACGGGGCCAGGCCCATGAGGCGCCAAGCCGGGTGAATGCTGGTGGGTGTGGCCAACAAGTCGGTCAAGGCAAAGGGCGCGGTAGGCACTTGCTGTGCGACTTGCGCGGCAGCGGGCAGGAAAACACAGCAGCCGGCCAACAGGGCCAAGCGCAACACGCCCTGAATTTCAGTGACGGCGAAAGTCATGAAAGCGTTTCACCCAGGCCAGCAGACGCTCGGGCGCATGGGCCTTTTTCCAAGCGCCAGCGGCGTATTTGTTGGCCTCGGAAAACGTGGGGTAGGTGTGAATGGTGCCCAAAATCTTGTTGAGACCCAGGCCGTGCTTCATGGCCAGCACGTACTCGGCCAGCAACTCGCCGGCTTGGTGGCCAACGAGGGTCACGCCCAGAATCCGGTCTTTGCCGGGGACAGTCAACACCTTCACAAAGCCTTGGGTTTCGCTGTCGGCAATAGCGCGGTCCAGGTCGTCCAGCGCAAAGCGGGTGACCTCATACGCCACGCCCTGCGCCTGGGCTTCCTGCTCGTTCACGCCCACGCGGGCGATGTCGGGGTCGGTGAAGGTGACCTGCGGAATCACGCGGTAGTCCACCTTGAACCTTTTGAAGTCGCCAAACAAGGCATTCACCGCCGCGTACCACGCTTGGTGCGCGGCCACATGCGTGAGCTGGTAGGGGCCGGCCACATCGCCGGCTGCGTAAATGTTCGGGTAAATGGTTTGCAGGTACTCGTTGGTGTCCACCGTGCGGCTGACCGGAATGCCCAGTGCTTCCAGCCCGTAGCCCTCTAGGCGCGCGGCGCGGCCGATGGCGCAGATCAGCTCGTCAAACACCAGGCGTTGCTCTTGGCCGTCGCGCTCAATCACCAGTATTTTTTCACCTTCGACCAACTCGCAGCGCAAGGCGCGGCTGCCCGTCAACACGGTCACCCCATCGGCCTCTAAAGACGCTTGCAGCAGGGCAGAGACTTCCTTGTCTTCGCGCTGCATCAGCCGGTCAGCCAACTCAACTTGGGTGACCTGAGAGCCGAGCCGAGCCAGCGCTTGCGATAACTCACAGCCAATCGGCCCACCGCCCAGCACCAGCAAGCGGCGCGGCGGCGTATCGCGCTCGGCCCAGGCCGCCCACAAGGTGTCGCTGGTGAGGTAGCCGGCCTCGACCAGACCGGGCAGGGCTGGCACCACAGGTTGCGCGCCCGCCGCAATCACGATGCTGCGTGCGGTCAGCCGCTGGGTGCCGCCATCGTTTAGCGCAATCTCCACCGTCCAAGGGTTGACCAGTTGTGCATGGCCTTGCAACACCTCCGCGCCGAGTGCGGTGTAGCGCTCGACGCTGTCGTGCGGCTCAATGGCGCGGACCACAGCTTGCACCCGCTGCATGACAGCTTTGAAGCTGAACATCGGCGAGGCGTTAGCCAGGCCATACCGCTCGGCGTGCGCCATCTGGCGGGCCAGGCGTGCACTTTTGATCAGCGCCTTGCTGGGCACGCAGCCATAGTTCAGGCAGTCGCCGCCCATTTTGTGGGCCTCAATCAAGGTCACCTTGGCCTTGACGGCGGCGGCAATATAGGCAGTGACCAAGCCGCCCGCGCCCGCGCCAATGACGATCAGGTTGCGGTCAAATTGCTTTGGTTTTTGGCTGGACCAGCGGGCGTAAACGCGCCGCTTTTCAAGGGCCGCTACCACGCGCCGCGCCACCAGCGGCAACACGCCCAGCAAGGCAAAACTGCCCAGCAGTGCCGGGCTGAAAATGCCCTGTGCTGAATCCAGCTGGCCCAGCTGCGTGCCCGCATTCACGTAGACCGCCGTGCCCGCCAGCATGCCGACCTGACTCACCGCGTAAAACGTCCAGGTTTTCATGCGGGTCAGGCCCATCAGCAGGTTGATCAGGAAAAACGGCAGCACGGGGATGAGGCGCAGGCTGAACAAATAAAACGAGCCATCTTTGTCCACCCCCGCATTGATGGTGGCCAGGCGCTGGCCAAAGCGGGAGCTTACCCAGTCCCGCAACACAAAACGCGAAGCCAAAAACGCCAGGGTGGCGCCGATGCTGGACGCAAACGACACGATCAACAAGCCAGGCCAAAACCCAAAGACCGCCCCACCGGCCAGCGTGAGAATGGCCGCCCCCGGCACCGACAAAGCGGTCGCCAAGACATAGGCCAAGAAATACCCAGCCAACACAGCCAACGGTTGTTGGGCATAAAGCTCGGTGAAAGTGGCTTGACTCGCCTTGAGCTGCTCAAAACTCAGCCAGCGCCCCAGGTCGAGTGCGACAAAGGCGCCGATGGCCGAAGCCAGCAACAAGATCAAAAAGACGCGACGAAAACGCATGCGGGGGAAAAGCTCCAAATTGAGCGGTGATTGTCGCGCGGGGAGCCGGACGCTCATGGGCTGGCCCTGGAACACGCCAATTGCCACGCTAGGTATTCAGAGCGCCGCAGCCGGTAACGCGCAATGCTGCCTTCATGCAGCTGCTGCAATGCCACGGTCAACATCTGGGTAAAAGCCTCGCGGTCGCGGCCCTGCACCCTGTCACCGGCCACTTGGGCCACGAGGTTCGGGCTGGGCGCTTGCAAGCCCTTGACCACCTTCTGCACGGCCTGAATCAGAGCCTCGCGGTATTTGATTTTGAGGGGGTCCGGCTCGACCATGGTTTGGGTGATGGCCAGATAACGCTGGCACGAGCGTTCATACGCCCACACAAACACGTCGCGCAACAAATCGACCTCGTTGAGCTCATACACCCCCAAAGTGCCTTCGATGTAAGCCCGCTCGGGCACGTCGATGAACGACAAGGGGCACAGCTTGTGCTGGATCAGCGGCATGTTGGCGGCAACGCGCGACACGCGTTTGTTCACATCTTCAAACGGCTGCAAATACGGCAGCTGCACCATGAGGAAAAAAGCCTGCTCAAACGGATCGGCTATGGCGGCAGCTTTGCTCAGCAGCAGCTCAAAACAGTCCTCAATCACCTGGGGCATGGCGACGGGGTGAAAAACCGTGCCCGAAATCTCCACCACGCGCCGACGCAACCTGCCACTGGCCTGCGGGTCGCGCATCAGGTCTTGCGACAAGACCGCATGCAGATTTTTGAACGTGAAGGCATCAAAGCCTACTTCGTCCATATCCTCAATGGGCATCTCGATGGCGGCTTTGTGGTTCAGGATCATCTGCGTTTCGATGGCGTCCTTGCCCTGCGCGGCCTGACCGTGCTCGATCAGGTTTTGCGTGTCTAGGCGGCTGTAGGTGTTGCCCTCCAGCCGCGATGATGCCCACGACAAATCCACCAGCAAACGACTCAAGATGTCGCGGGCGTAGGTGCCTGCAGGTCGTTCATGGGCAGGCGTGCGGCCCATCTCGTGCAGCTGGCTGCGCAAGTCAGCTGGCAAATAAAACGTGACGCCCGGCTGATACGCCTCCAAAAACTCACGCCGATAACCCACCGGGCGGCGGTGCATCAGCGGTTGACGGACCCGATCACGGATGCTGGCACCTGCAGGCGAAACCGGCAGATCGGGTTCCGCCTCGGCCACGCCCACAGGGGCACTTACACCCCCGCTACCAGCCGCAAGCTGCGCCCATGTATGCGCCACCGGCTTGTAAACCAGCGCAATGCTCTGCCTCTCAGACACGATCCGCTTTGCATCCATGAGTTTGAGCAAGCGCCGCTGCAAAGTGCGGCGGTTCAGCGCCCCGCCCTGACGCTTCGCCATGGCCGCCTCGATCTCGGCAATACCGATCCCGCCGGGGTGCGTTGCCACGATGGATTCGATCAATTGCAATTCGTCGGCGGGGGTGATGCGGGGCATGGGGCGGCCTTTTCGGGCAATTTGTCGCGTTCCAGGGGCTAAGCGCGGCGGAGAGTGACATTACTTAGGGTCATTGTGTCGCTCAATGTGTCGCACTTGCAAGTGATAGTGTCGGGCAGTCGGTTTGTGAAGGCGCTGAAGCGTCATCTTTCACCGCAAATATTGCGGTGAATAAGCGGCATATTCGCCGCAATCGCGCGTGACGGTTTGTGCTTGGGGGGATTTGAGGGTCTGATGAGGGTTTACACACAAATTTGTTTTATAGCTAATTTTTCGTATTTCTCTGGGTACAGTGCGGCGCTTCGAGCCTGCTGAGCAGAATGGTGCGGAAGGGATGTTGCAATGGGTTGGATGCCGAGTTTGGGCTGCAAATTTATATCTGCATGCACATACAGCGCATGGTCTGAAAGCCATGGTGAATGCTGATTGCAACAAGTTCAACAAAAGGATGTATCGACACGGGCCGGGTGTATCAACCAGGTTTTGCGGTCTACATCACGTTCGACCGCACCGTCTGAGTCCTTGGCTCGACTCTGACAATAACCCGTTGTCCACCACGGCATCACAATTTCTGGAGCATCTATGGCGAATCTTCCTTACGTAACTGCAGTTGGAAATATCGAGAGGGCGCTGAAGGGCATCAAGGCAGCGGCAACTCCGGAATCCGTCAGCCAAGACTTCGTTAAGACGATCCTGGCAATAAAGGGAGGATCGGGAAATCAGATGACGGCCTATCTGAAGAAGATAGGCTTTGCCTCCGCTGACGGATCGCCAACAGACCTATACAAGAAGTTCAGAAACTCGTCGACCGAGGGGTGGGCGGCTGCACAAGCTTTGAAGGTTGGCTACGCTTCGCTATACGCGCGAAACGAGTACATGCATAAGCTGACGGATGAGGAACTTAAAGGTCTCATAGTCGAGGAGACCGGCGCTGGGCAAGACTCAAATTCGGTCCCCTTAATCCTGTCTTGTATCAGGCAGCTGAAGAAGTTCGCTAGGTGGGATTCTATTCCTGTCGAAGAAAAGCAGGACAGGTTTGAGACAGAGACCGAGGCTCTACCCGCGCCAAAGGCATTTCCGGGCAATGGGTCTATGGCGAGTGCTCCGCAGAGCCTAGGGTTGAACCTAGGATACACAATCAATCTGAACCTGCCTGCGACGTCGGACCCTGCAGTGTTTAACGCGATTTTTCGCGCGCTCAAGGAGCATCTTCTGAGGAGCACAAATGACTAGTCTCGCGGACTCAATCCGTTCTTTCGGAATGTCCGGCTTGCTCATCTGCGATGAATTCCGTCAGATTGAACAAAGCTACGGGATCGAACTTGGCCATTCTCCGAAGACAGAGGCTGCCAGTGCAGTCGCCTTTTATCCTCAGTTCGAGCAGAGCGTCCGACTCGAAGCTGCCGAGATGTCGGAGAACTATGAGGTCTTCTACTGTCTCGAGCAGGCAATCCGAAAGCTGATCACCGAAACTCTCGAGGAGGCGGAAGGGGCAGACTGGTGGAACAGCGCACGCATTCCGGCAGATATCAAGGCAGATGTTGCCTCGCTGGCTAAACGCGAGCGAGATAACGGAGTGACCCAGCGCTCCGACAACATGATCGAGTACACGACCTTTGGTCAGTTGTCGGGAATGATTACTTCAAACTGGGATCTCTTCGAGCCCACTCTGAAAAGCAAGCGAGGTGTGGAGCGTGTGATGGCCAATTTAAACCTTATCCGAGGACCAATTGCTCACTGCTGTCCCATGCAGGAAGATGAGGAAGACAGGCTAAAACTGGCAGTAAAGGACTGGTTTAGGATGATCGGGTAGTGCACTTGAACCGCTGCGGTACTATTGAACGGGTCGATCCAGTTGGACCGCATCACGAAGCTTGAGAGTGCCGTTCGAGATGACTGACGCCTTAGGCTTCCGGGAAAGTTCAACACTAATACGAATCCGAGGTCAAAAGCTGGCTCAGTATCTGCCGCTTGCTTTACAGGCCAGCAAACAGGACGACTCATGAAACTAGGCTACACAATCATCTACGTTCCTAATGTTGCAGAATCACTGACATTTTTTGAAAGTGCATTCGGTTTATCACGCCGATTTCTGTATGAGTCGGGTGACTATGGCGAACTTGAAACAGGCGAAACAACACTCGCCTTTGCATCGCACGAACTTGGGAATGCGAATTTTCCTGCGGGTTTTGTCGCTGCAAGTGAATCCAGCAAACCTCTTGGCGTCGAAATAGCGTTGGTGACGCCGTCTGTTGTCGATGCGCACGCCAAAGCCCTGGCCGCTGGGGCCACCGAGTTGAAAGAACCTGAAACTAAGCCATGGGGGCAAGTTGTTTCTTACGTCCGCTGCCCTGATGGAACTTTGGTGGAAATTTGCTCGCCATTAGGGGGCTAAGTTGCGGCCTAAATTCAACGCAACCTGAAATACCCCCACCCAACCCGCATCCCCGTGGTGATGGCACACAACCCCGCAAACCCATAAGCCAACACCGCAAAGTGTTCAGGCCAGATGCACATGGCGGCAAACACGGTGATGGTCTCGGTGGCTTCGATCAGACCGCCTAGGAAGTAAAAGCTTTTGCCAGGCAAGGCGGTGTCCGTCAGGCCGCGTTTTTCGGCCAGTGCGGCAAATGCCAAAAAGCTGCTGCCGGTGCCGATAAAGCTGGCCAGCAAGGCTGCTGCGGGCAGTGCGTTTGCGCTGGGGTAGGCCACAGCAAAGGCCAGGGGGATGGCGGCATAAAACACGAAGTCCAGGGCGATGTCCAGGAAGCCGCCGGCGTCGGTGGGCAGGGTCAGGCGAGCCACGGAGCCATCTAGGCCGTCGAGCAAGCGCGAGGCCAGCAGCAACCCCAGGCCCCACCACCATGCTTGCAGCGCAATGGCCACGGCGGCGGCCATGCCGACGGCAAAGCCCAGCCAAGTCAGCGCGTCCGCGCTGATGCCTGCGCGCACCAAGCCTCGTGCGGCAGCGTTCAGCGCGGGGCGCAAGAGGGTTTGGGCGTGGCGGTCAAACATGGGCTGGGCTTTCTTCGGTGGCGGCGCGCAAGTGCACCACGCGCTGCGGGTCGGCTATGTCCTGGCTGTCGTGCGTGACCAGCACCACCGGGATGCACCGCTGCCGCACATGCGCAAACACCCAGGGCCGCAGCTGCGCGCGCAGGGCGGCGTCGAGTTTGGAGAAAGGCTCGTCCAGCAGCAGGGCCTGGGGTTCGGCCAGCAGGGCGCGCATGAGCGCGACGCGGGCGCGTTGCCCGCCTGACAGGGTGGACGGGTCGCGCTCGCCCAGGCCCATCAAGTCGGCTTCTTGCAGGGCTTGCGCCACACGCGCGCGGCGTTCAGCTGGGGGCAAGTTCGTCGGCACGGCAAAAGCCAGGTTTTCCGTAACGGTCAGGTGCGCAAAAAGCAGGGCGTCTTGAAACACCAGGCCCACGCCTCGCAAATGAGTCGGCAGGTCACCGAGGCTGCGGCCGTTGAGCGTCACCTTGCCTTCAAGTTCCAAAGGGCTGAGGCCTTCGGACACGCTGGCCAGGGTGCCCGCAATGGCCGCCAGCACCGAGCTTTTGCCGCAGCCGCTGGGGCCCATGAGCGTGAGGATTTCGCCTGCTGGTACCTGCAGGCGCAGGCCCTGCACCAACGTCTGCGCAGTGGTACCCAGGCGGTAAATGTCGACGTGCAAGCCGGTGCTGGTGTCGGCGTTGATCACGGGGTTCATGCGGCGTCTTTCATGGGGCGATCTTCGCAAATTGCCGTGGCCGTCCGAGCCAAGCGGCGAAGGCGAATGCCAGCACGGGCAGCAGCATTTGCAAAGCCGCGTAGGCACTCATAAGCGAGCGCTGCGCCCCCGCGGCCAGCGTCACGGCCTCGGTGGTGACGGTGGCAAACCGGCCCGCGCCCACGTAGAGCGTGGGCAGGTATTGCGCCAGGCTGACCGCAAAACCCACGGCCCAGGCCGAGGCGATGGCGCGCTTGAGCAGCGGCCACTTGATGCGCAAGAGGTAAGTCCAGCGGCCATGCCCCAGGCTGGCGACCACGGCCGCTTGGCGCGGGTCCACCGCCAGGTAAGCAGGCTCCAGTGCCAGCAGCACATAGGGCAGGGCCATCACCGTGTGCGCCAGCAGCAGTCCCAGCCATTGCCCTTCCAGCCGCCACTGCAAGGCCACGCCATACAGGCCGACCACCCACAGCACCGAGGGCAAGACCAGCGGCAGCAACCATCCGGGACGCAGTGTTTGTTGCCAACGACGGCTGGCAGTTTCCAGCCAAGCCACGCTCCAGAGCAGGCACAGGCTGGCCGAGGCCAAGGCAAGACCCAAGGTAGTCCAGACGGTGCCCGCGCTGCCCAGCACCTGCGTCCAGGCGCCACTTGTCCACAAGCTGGGCCACAAGTTTGGGAAAGGCCAGACGCCTGAGACGCTGCCGACGGCCAGTGCAAACCACAGGGCGGCATAGCCGAGCAGGATGAGCGTCCAAACGGTGCTGCCTCTGGCCGAGGATGACGGTACGCCCCAGGCGACCATGAAGCCGGTCAAACGAATCGCCAAAGCTGATTGCACGGGTCGCCAGCCGATCACCAGGGCCAGCGCCATCACGGTGAGCGTTAGCCATCCCGCAGCCGCCGCGCCTTGCGCCTGCGTGGCCGCATCGGCATCGCCCAGCCACTGCCAGGCCAGTACGGCCAGGGTAGGCGGCGTAGCCGGTCCGATGATCAGAGCCATGTCCACTACCGTCAGACCGTAAGCGAGCACGGCCAGCAAGGGCCAGTGCAGGCGCGGGGCCAGCTGCGGCCAGATCACTTGGGCGAAGGCTTGGGCAGGCGTTCGGCCCAGGGTTTGGGCCAAGGCCGATTCAGCCTGCCAGCGCCGGCGCAGGTCTTCGCGTTGCATTTGCGTGGCGGCCACCCACAGCAGAAAAGGCACTTCTTTGAGCCACAGGGCCAAGATCAGCCCCAGGCCCCAAGGGTCTTGCGTGGTGACCCAAGGCGGTGGTGCCTCAAAGCCCGTGAGGCCTGGCGACACCAGACGCAAAGCCCAGCCACTGGGCGCGAGCCAGAGCACCAGGCCAATCGCTAACGCTGCGTGGGGCGTGGCCAGCAAGGCGGGCAGATGCGCCAGCCAGCGCGCGAGTTGTTGCCGAACAAAGCCATTGGCCAGCAGGCGCGCCACGGTGAGCCAGACGAGGGCGGTTGACGCCAGGCCGGTCCAGAGCGTCATGCCCCAGGCGCGCAAGGTTTGCGGATTGGTGGCCAAGGCTTGCCACGCCGGCACGTCGGCGGCTTGTGTCAGCGCAGCCAACAAGGCCGCCCCCATGGGCAAGCCCGCAAGAAGCGCCAGCCCGACGGGCAGCAGCCGCTTCATGGCATCACACGCCGTAGCGGCGCGTCCACTCTTTTTCTAGGGCGTCCACCCAGGAGGCGTGTGGTTCGGGCAAGGCCGGGGCGTTGGCGCTCAGTTGACCGGCACGCGACGATGACTGAAAGCGGGCTTTCTCTGCTGCAGGCAAGCGAGCCACGTCGAGCACGGTGGGATCGCCCCACACATCAATGTCGGCCTTGCGCGCTTGCGCGGCGGGCGACAGGAGGAAGTTGGCCACCACCTGGGCGCCCGCTTTGCTCGGCGCGTTGTACGGAATGGCGAGGAAGTGCGTGTTGCCAATCGTGCCCTTGGCGAATTGCCAGCTGTACACCGTAGCGGGCAAGCGCTTGGCCGCGATTTCGTTGGCCGCTTCGTTCGGGTTGAAGGTCAGCGCCAAGAGCAACTCGCCGTCGGCCATCATCTGGCGCACGGCGGCTGGGCTTTGTGGGAACTGCTTGGCGCTGCGCCACAAGAGCGGATGCAGCGCGTCCAAGAAGCGCCACAGCGGCGCGGCTTGCGCTTGCAGCGCGGCGGTCGTGACGGGTTGGGCCAGTTCTTTGACGTCCGGCGCATGCTCGATCAACGCTTGCTTGATGAAGGTCGTGCCCATGAAGTCGGGCGGTCGCGGGTAGGTGATGCGCCCCGGCTGCGTGCGGGCCAGCGCCAGCAGCTCGTCCATGCTCTGCGGCGGTTTAGCCAGGCGTTGGCGGTCGGCAAAAAACGTGAGTTGCGCCATGCCCCAGGGCGCTTCCAGCCCCTCCGTGGCGACCGAAAAATCCACCAGGGTGGTCGGCTTGCCCACGGTGTCTACCCATTGGAAATTCGGCAGGGCCTGCGCAAACGGGGCGGACAGCAAACCGTCACGCTTCATGGCGGCGAAGTTCTCGCCATTGATCCAGACCAGGTCCACCGTCCCTTCGGTTTCTTTGCGGCGGGCTTGCTTTTCAGCGCGCACGCGCTTGACCACATCGGCCGCGTCGCTGATCTTGACGTGCTGCAGCTTGACGCCAAAGCCTTGCTGCAATTCGCCGGCAGCCCACTGCAAATAAGCATTGATCCGTTCGCTGCCCGCCCAGGCGTTGAAGTAAACGGTTTGCCCACGTGCGGCGGCAAGCGTTTGCTGCCAAGCTGCGCTGGCGGGTTGTGCGAGCAGCCAAGCGGGCAGGGCGCTCAAACCCGCGCCGCCCAGCGCACCCAGCCACTGCCGCCGGGTCAGAACCTTGGTGCGGATGGGCTGGGAGGACTGGCTCATGGCGGCCCGATCAGGCGCTGAAGAAGTTCTTCAGCTTGTCGGTCCAGCCTTCTTCGGTGGGCGAGTGCTTGGCGCCGCCTTTTTTCAGCGACTCTTCAAACTCCTTGAGCAGCTTGCGCTGGTGCTCGGTGAGCTTGACCGGCGTTTCCACCGAAATGTGGCAGTACAAATCGCCGGGGTAGCTGGAACGCACGCCCTTGATGCCTTTGCCGCGCAGGCGAAACTGTTTGCCCGCCTGTGTGCCTTCAGGAATATCAATAGCTGCTTTGCCGGCCAGCGTGGGCACTTCAATCTCACCGCCCAAGGCGGCGCAGGTGAAGCTGATGGGCACCACGCAGTGCAGGTCATCGCCTTCACGTTCAAAAATCTCATGCTTCTTGACGCGAATTTCAATGTACAGGTCACCGGGCGGGCCGCCGTTGGTGCCGGGCTCGCCGTTGCCGGTGGAGCGAATGCGCATGCCGTCGTCAATGCCGGCGGGCACTTTGACTTCGAGTGTCTTGTTGGTCTTGGTCTTGCCCACGCCGTGGCAGGCCACGCAGGGTTCGGGGATCAGCTTGCCCGTGCCTTTGCACTGCGGGCAGTTCTGCTGCACGCTGAAAAAGCCCTGACGCATTTGCACCACGCCGTGGCCGTGGCAGGTGGTGCAGGTGACCACCTTGGTGCCGGGCTTGGCCCCGCTGCCGCGGCAGGTGTTGCAGTCGTCCCAGCTGGGAATGCGCAGTTGCGCGTCTTTGCCGCTGGCCGCTTCTTCCAGCGTGATTTCCATGGCAAAACTGAGGTCGCCACCGCGAAACACCTGGCGACCGCCACGCTGTTGGCCGCGCCCGCCCTGGCCGAACACGTCGCCAAAAATATCGCCAAAGGCTTCGGCAAAACCGCCAAAGCCTTCACCGCCGGCACCGCCTGCGCCACCGCGCATGTTGGGGTCCACGCCGGCGTGGCCGTATTGGTCGTAAGCGGCACGTTTGTTGCCGTCCGACAAGACTTCATAAGCCTCTTTGGCGTCTTTGAACTTTTCTTCGGACACCTTGGAGCCATCACCCTGGTTGCGGTCCGGGTGGTGCTTCATTGCCAGCTTGCGGTAGGCTTTTTTGATGTCTTCTTCGCTGGCGTTCTTGGGAACGCCGAGCGTGTCGTAATAGTCTTTTTTGGCCATGAAAACGAGAGGTGGTCGGTGAATAAAAAACCGGGGTGCGGGGCCTTGCGTTCCTGACGCAAGAAAGCGGAAGCCGGGCAGTAACCCGGATTCCGCTTGGGGTGCAGGGGGCTCAAGCCCCGTGCCTGGCTGACAGCTCTTTAAGCCTTCTTGACTTCCTTGACTTCAGCGTCGACGACATTATCGTCTTGCGCTTTGCCTGCAGCCTCTGCGCCAGCAGCACCTGCACCGGCCGCGCCGGCTGCACCACCGGCTTGCTCGGCCTGGTTGGCCTGCATGTCGGCGTACATTTTTTCGCCGAGCTTCTGGCTGGCTTCCATCAGGGCGGCGTTCTTGGCATCAATGGCTGCCTTGTCTTCGCCCTTCAAAGCTTCTTCCATCTCGGAGATGGCTTTTTCGATCTTTTCCTTCTCGCCAGCGTCGAGCTTGTCGCCGTACTCGCCCAGCGATTTTTTGACGCTGTGGACCATGGCTTCAGCGTTGTTCTTGGCTTGAACGAACTCGACCTTTTCCTTGTCGGCAGCGGCGTTCAGTTCGGCGTCTTTCACCATCTGCTGGATCTCGCCTTCGGACAAGCCGGAGTTGGCCTTGATGGTGATCTTGTTTTCCTTGCCGGTGCCTTTGTCTTTGGCGCCCACATGCAAGATGCCGTTGGCGTCAATGTCAAAAGACACTTCAATTTGTGGCGTGCCGCGTGCTGCGGGTGGAATGCCTTCGAGGTTGAACTCGCCCAGCGCTTTGTTGCCCGAAGCAATCTCGCGCTCGCCCTGGAACACCTTGATCGTCACGGCCGGCTGGTTGTCTTCAGCGGTCGAGAAGGTCTGTGCAAACTTGGTCGGAATGGTCGTGTTCTTCTTGATCATCTTGGTCATCACGCCGCCCATGGTCTCAATGCCCAGGGACAGCGGGGTGACGTCGAGCAGCAGCACGTCGGTGCGGTCGCCGGACAACACCTGGCCTTGAATCGCGGCGCCCACGGCCACGGCTTCGTCGGGGTTCACGTCTTTGCGTGGCTCTTTGCCGAAGAACTCTTTGACTTTTTCTTGCACCTTGGGCATGCGGGTCATGCCGCCGACCAGGATCACGTCATGGATGTCGTTCACGCTCACGCCAGCGTCTTTGATGGCCGTGCGGCAAGGGGCGATGGTGCGCTCAATCAGCTCGTCCACCAGGCTTTCGAGCTTGGCGCGGGTCAGCTTGATGTTCAGGTGCTTGGGGCCCGACGCATCGGCCGTGATGTAGGGCAGGTTGATGTCGGTCTGCGCGCTGTTGGACAGCTCGATCTTGGCTTTTTCAGCGGCTTCTTTCAGGCGCTGCAAGGCCAGCACGTCTTGCTTGAGGTTGACGCCCGAGTCTTTCTTGAACTCGTCAATGATGAAGTCGATGATGCGCTGGTCAAAGTCTTCGCCACCCAGGAAGGTGTCGCCGTTGGTGGACAGCACTTCAAACTGCTTTTCACCGTCGACATCAGCAATTTCGATGATGGACACGTCAAACGTGCCGCCTCCTAGGTCATACACGGCAATCTTGCGGTCGCCCTTGGACTGCTTGTCCAGGCCGAAAGCCAACGCGGCAGCGGTGGGTTCGTTGATGATGCGCTTGACGTCCAGGCCGGCAATGCGGCCTGCGTCTTTGGTGGCCTGGCGCTGTGCGTCGTTGAAGTACGCGGGCACCGTGATCACGGCTTCGGTGACGGCTTCGCCGAGGTAGTCTTCGGCGGTTTTCTTCATCTTGCGCAGGATGTCGGCGCTGACCTGCTGGGCCGACAGCTTTTTGCCGCGCACTTCCACCCAGGCGTCGCCGTTGTCGGCGGCCACGATGGCGTAAGGCATCAGGTCGATGTCTTTCTGGACTTCTTTTTCAGTGAACTTGCGGCCGATCAAACGCTTGACAGCGTACAGCGTGTTCTTGGGGTTGGTGACCGCCTGGCGCTTGGCCGAGGCGCCGACCAGCACTTCGCCGTCTTCCTGATACGCCACGATGGACGGGGTGGTGCGGGCGCCTTCAGAGTTCTCAATCACGCGTGGCGTGTTGCCTTCCATGACCGACACACAGCTGTTGGTGGTGCCCAAGTCGATACCGATGATTCTTCCCATGATGGTCTAGCTCCGTTGAAGTTCTAAAAATTGCGAAAGGTTGAAAACGCTGTTGATGACTTGTGGATAAGGTGTGGAACTTCAAGAGTCCAACGTCACTTTGATGCCACTTTTTGTCATCTCTGGCTGGTTTATTTGGGTGCGGTCACGGTCACCAAGGCCGGACGCAACACGCGGTCGGCGATCAGGTAACCCTTTTGCAGCACGCTGACCACCGTGTTGGCGTCCTGCTCAGCCGGCACCATGCTGATGGCCTGGTGCTGATGTGGGTCGAACTTGGTGCCTGCAGCCGGGGCAATCTCCAGCACTTTGTTGCGCTCCAAAGCGCTTTTGAGCTGCTTGAGCGTGGCCTCGGTGCCTTCGCGGATTTGCGTGGCCGTGGCGTCTTTCAGTTGCAAGCCCGCTTCCAGGCTGTCCGTCACGGGCAGCAAGCTCTCGGCAAAGCCCTCGACCGCAAATTTGCGGGCCTTGCTGATTTCTTCTTCGGCGCGGCGGCGGGCGTTTTCGGCCTCGGCCTTGGCGCGCAAATAGCTGTCCGACAGCTCGGTGTTCTTGGCCTTCAGGGCGGCCAATTCGGCCTCTAGGCCAGCCAAGGCGACTTGCGCATCAGCTTCATTGGCGGCTTGCGCAGCCTCCAACTCTTCAGGGCTGGGTGCACCGCTAAGTGCTTGATTTGATTCGGGTTGTTGGTTTTCGGACATGCTTGAGACAAAAGGTTAAGACAAACTCAGCGCCTTACTTGGGGCCGTCATGGCCCTTTTCAAGGGAGGGGAATGGGGGAAAGTGCGGGGTAGGCCGGTCAGGCCCGCCAGGGATTGATCACGACAGCGCCTGCGGCCTCAAAGGGCCGGGTGTCGTGTGTGGCCACGGCAAAACCATTTGCCGCCGCAATGGCGGCGATATAGCCATCTGCTGTGGCAATCGCCAAGCCCGAAGCACGGGCCTTGGCCATCAGCGCTGCATACGCTGCCGTGCAAGCTATGTCAAAGGGCAGCACGCGGCCTGCGAACAGGGGTAGCACCCGTTTTTCAAGGTTTTCTTGCAATCCAGAGCGCCGCTTGCCAGCGGGCAGCAAAGCCAATCCCGCGCGTAGCTCCGCCACCGTGATTGCAGATAAGAAAAGTGTCTCCATCGGCTGGGCATCCATCCATGCAATCACCCGAGCTTCTGGCGTTTGGCGCAGCGGTTCCGACACCACATTGGTGTCCAGCAAAATCATTCGAAACTCACTGGGCGAGCGGGCGATTTGTCACGCAATTGCTCAAATACCGCGAATTCTTCATCGCTTAACTTGGCTTCATACCCAATCGCGGCCAGCAGCGAACCCAGCTTGACGGAGCCCTGCGGGCTGATGGCGGATTCCAGGATTTCCCTCACCTCAGCCTCCATGCTCTGGCCGTGCTGGGCCGCGCGGGCGCGCAAGGCGCGGTGCACTTCATCGGGTATGTTGCGTACGGTCAGCATGGCCATGGTGATCTCCATAAAAGCGGGAGTGCCTGCATTTTATGACTTTGCATGCACCATGGCTGCCGCTTCGACTTAAAGCCCAAAAACGGAATAGCCCATTGGCCAGTCGCTCTTGAAAAACTACAGATAAATCTTCTGCAGCAAGCCCATCAACTGCTTCTGCTCTTTGTCGCTCAGCCGATGAGCAACATCCTTCTCCAAATCTGCAGCAGTGGCTTCCGCTTGGCGCATGAGGTCAGCGCCGGCGGGAGTGAGGTGAAGGCCTTGGGCGCGGCCGTCGTTGGGGTGGGGGCGGCGCAGGATGAGGGCGCGTTTTTCAAAGCTGTTGATCATGCCGACCAGGTTGGGCGGCAGCACGCCGAGGGCGTGACACAACTGGCGCGAGGTGATGCCGGGGTTGTGCGTGATGAGGGACAGGGCCGAAAAGTCCACCGGCTTGAGGCCGTAGGGTTCCATGCGTTCGAGGAACACGCCGATCACGGCCAGGGCGGCGCGGCGGGCGTTGTAGCCGATGAGGCTTTCCAGGTAGCTGGTGTCGATGGCTTCGACGGCTTCAGCGTTGGGCTCGGTGGCGGGTGCCTTCGGGCTCGGGCCGGTTTTTGTAAGCGTTGTTTTTCGCGTTGCTTTGGCACCGGGTGAGGGTGGCGCAATTGCGTCCGCGCTGGACTTTGCCGTTGGCTTAGCGCCCGTTGATGCGCGCGGCTTTCCGGCTGATGCGCCTTTGGCACCAGCGGGCGCTGGCGCGGTCATGCGAAAGCTGCGGGCGCTGGCCATGTGGGTTCAGCCGGCAACGGGCGCAGCAGCGGGCTGCGCCTCAGCGCATTGCACGCTAATGATGTTCAGACGCATGTCGAACTCGGGCAGCACATGGCGGCGCAGGGCTTGTAGCGGCTGCTGCCAACGCGGCGTTTGGCTTGCGGGCGCTGCGTCAATTCGGGCCCAGGCCCAGTCGAGCATGACGAGTGCGACAGCGCGCAGGTAGTCGTCGGCTACGACGAAGGGCAGGGCGCTGTCGTGTGCGGCTGCTTGGGCCAGCGTGGTGGTGATGGCTTGTAGGCGGCTGATGCGGTCGTGCGCAGCGTGATCAGCCGGCAGGTCTTGGCTCAGCGATTGCAACAACTCGCCCAGGCCAGCGCCGCCGTCGGGCAGCACTTTGCGCACCAAGAGGTCAATGGCCTGAATCTCGTTGGTGCCTTCGTAAATCATGGCCACCCGCGAGTCGCGCACGATTTGCTCAATGCCCCACTCGCGCACATAGCCGTGGCCGCCGAACACCTGCAAACAAGCACTGCCGCCCGTGAAGGCTTGCTCGGTCCAGGCGGATTTGAGGACGGGCGTGACCAGGCTGCACCAGCGCTGGGCTTGCTGGCGGCGCTCGGGGTCGGCGTGGTGCTTGGCCAGGTCCAGCTCAATGGCGGTGCGGTAGGCGAGCACACGGCCACCATCGACCCAGGCGCGCTGGCTGTCAAGGATGCGGCGCACAGCGGGGTGCTCGGCAATCAGGTCGGCTTCGGCCGGCGTTTTGCCACGCTGCGGCGCGCGCATTTGGCGGCGCTCCAATGAATAAGCCTCGGCCTTTTGATGGGCGGCGTCCAAGAGGCCTATGCCCTGCAGCGCCACGTGCAGGCGGGCAGCGTTCATCATGACGAACATGGCGCCCAGGCCGCGGCCGGGTTCGCCCACGATCCAACTCTTGGCCGAGTCAAAACGCATGACGCAAGTGGGGCTGCCGTGCAGTCCCATTTTTTCTTCAATGCGTTCGCAGTGAACTGAACTCCGGCTGCCGTCTTCATAAAACTTGGGCACCAAAAACAGCGACAAGCCTTTGGGGCCGGACGGTGCGTCGGGCAGGCGGGCCAGCACGAGGTGAACGATGTTGTCCGTGAGGTCGTGTTCACCGCCGGAGATGAAGATCTTGGTGCCGCTCAGCAGGTAAGTCCCGTCGGCTTGTGGCACGGCCTTGGTGCGGGCCAGCCCCAGATCACTGCCCGCGTGCGGCTCGGTCAGGCACATGGTGGCCAGCCATTCGCCGGTGGCCACTTTTTCTAAGTAAGTGGCTTTGAGCGCGTCGCTGGCGTGGTGCTTGATGCATTCATAGGCGCCATGCAAGAGGCCGGGCGCCATGGTCCAGCCGTGGTTGGCGGCGCTGAGCATTTCGTAAAGCACGGCTTCCAGCACTGTGGGCAGGCCTTGGCCGCCGTCTTCGGTGGCGCAGGCCAAGGCGGGCCAGCCGGCTTGCCAAAAGGCTTGGTAAGCGTCTTTGAAACCGGGGGGAGTGGTGACTTGGCCTGCTTCCCAGCGGCAACCGATCTCGTCGCCATCCCGCTGCAAAGGCGCCACGACCTCGCCCACAAACTTGCCAGCTTCTTCCATGATCTGCGCCATCAGTTCGGCGTCAACCTCCGCATAAGCAGGTAGGGCTTGTAGCTGGGCTGGCCCTTTCAGAACGGTCTGAAAAAGGTGGGCAATGTCACTCAGCTGCGGCTGATAGTCCATGGTCTAAGTCTCGGGTTTGAAAGAAGTGCTGATCAGGCGGACTTGGCTTTGTCTTTGGCCGCGCCCAGGTAGGTGTCGATCACGCGTGGGTCTTGGGCCAATTCAGCAGCCGGTCCGTGCAGGCCGATCTCGCCCATCTCCAGCACATAGCCCTGGTCGGCCACGGCCAATGCGGCTCGGGCGTTTTGCTCGACCAGCACGATGGTCACGCCGGTTTGGCGCAGGGTATCGATGATTGAAAAAATCTCTTTGACGATCAGCGGTGCCAAGCCCAGGCTGGGTTCGTCCAGCATCAAGAGCGTGGGCTGCGACATCAGGGACCGGCCCACTGCCAGCATTTGCCGTTCACCGCCCGAGAGCGTGCCGGCTTCCTGAATGCGCCGCTCTTTCAGGCGAGGGAACAGGTCGTACACATCGTCCAGCCGGCTGCGCCATTGCTTGTTGCCCAGGCGCATTTGCCGAAAGCCGCCCAGCACCAGGTTGTCTTCCACGCTCATGGTGCCGAACAGTTCGCGCTTTTCAGGCACCAGGGCCATGCCGTTCATCACGCGGTCTTCCAGCGAGAGGCTGCTGATGTCCTGGCCGTTGAACTCAATCTTGCCTTGGCCGAGCAGCAGGCCCATCAAGGTGTTGAGCAGCGTGGATTTGCCCGCGCCGTTGGGGCCGATGACGGTGATCACGCTGCCCTTGGCGGCTTCGATGCTCAGGCCGTGCAGAACTTCGGCGCGGCCGTAGCCGGCGCGCAGGTTGGAGACTTTGAGGAGGGTGGTCATGAGAGGTCTTCCGTAGGGCCGCCCCAAGGAAGGCCTGCGCCCCCTCGGGGGGCAGCGATGACACGAAGTGCAGAGCGTGGGGGCATCATTTCTAGTGTTCCGTCCCGAGGTAGGCGGCGCGCACGGCCGGATTTTGTTGAACGTCAGCCGGCGTGCCTTGCGTGAGCAGGGTGCCGAACTCCATCACCACCAGGTGGTCGCAAACGTCCATCACCAGGTCCATGTCGTGTTCGACCAGCAAGATGCTCATGCCTTCGCCTTGCAGTTGGCGCAGCACTTGAATAAGGCCTTGCTTTTCCTGGTGGCGCAGGCCGGCGGCGGGTTCGTCGAGCAGCAGCACGGCGGGGTCGCTGCACAGGGCGCGGGCGATTTCCATCAGGCGCTGCGGGCCCATGGCCAGGTTGCCCGCTTGTTCGTGCAGGAACTGGCCCATGCCAATGCGCTCTAACTGGCGCTGGGCTTCGCGCAGCAGGCGTTGCTCTTCGGTGCGGTTGGCGCGCAGCATGGAACTGAGCACGCCTTTGTGGCCGCGGCTGTAGGCGCCCAGCGCCACGTTTTCCAGCACGGTCATGTCGGGAATCATCTTGACGTGCTGGAAGGTGCGGGCCATGCCTTGGCGCGAAATCTCACGCGACGGCCGGCCGCTGATTTGCTCGCCGCGGTAGGTCACCTTGCCGCTGGTGAGCGACAGCACACCGGTGATCAGGTTGAAGGTGGTGGATTTGCCGGCCCCGTTCGGGCCAATCAAACCGACGATTTGGCCGGCGTGAATGTCAAAGCTGATGTCGTTGACTGCCACCAGGCCGCCAAACTGCTTGCGCACAGCTTGCACTTGCAGCACGAGTTCGCCATGCGCGGGCTTGCTGCGCTCGGGCAGTGGCGCGGCATTGGCCCAGTCGACCTTGCGTGGTGGGCGCGGCAGCTTGCGCGCCACCAGCGACCACAGGCCGTCGGGCAGGTACTTGAGCACAAGCACCAGCGCAATGCCAAACACAATCACTTCGTAACTGCCGCTGGTGCCAATGAGCTGGGGCAGCAGCACTTGCAACTGGTCGTCCAGCAGCTTGACGAGACCGGCGCCCACGATGGCGCCCCACACATAGCCCACGCCGCCAATGACGGTCATGAACAAATACTCAATGCCCATCTTCAGGCCGAAGGCCGACGGGTTGACCGTGCGTTGAAAGTGCGCCATCAACCAGCCGGCTACCGACGCAAACAGCGCGGCAATCAGGAAGATGGTGACCTTGTAGCGAAAGGTGTTGATGCCCATGGCCTCGGCCATTTGCGAGCCGGTCTTGAGCGAGCGAATGGCGCGGCCAGGGCGGGAGTCGAGCAAGTTGAGCAAGGCTAAGGCGCCGCACAACAGAAGAGCCCACGTCAGCACAAAAAAGAGCCGCCCCTGGCCCAGGTCCAGCCCGGCAATCGACAGGCTTTTCAGGCCCAGCAAGCCGTCGTATTTGCCCAACGCGTCCATATTGCCCATGAGGTAGTACAGCGACAAACCCCATGCAATGGTGGCCAGCGGCAGGTAGTGCCCCGACATGCGCAGTGTGATGAAGCCGACCACCAGCGCGCTGATGCCCGTCAGTGCCAGGCCGACAAACAAAGTCAGCCATGGCGACATGCCGGTGTTGAGCGTGAGCCAGGCCGTGGTGTAGGCGCCGATGCCCACAAATGCGGCTTGACCAAACGAAGTGAGGCCGCCCACGCCGGTCAGCAACACCAGGCCCAGGCAGGTCAGGCTGTAGAGGCCGATGTAGTTGAGTTGCGCAATCCAAAAATCAGGCAGCGGCGCCAGCGCGACCACAGGCACGGCGACGAAAAGGGCCAGCAGGCCGAGTTGTTGACGGTTGAGCATGTCAGTGGTCCTCGTCCGAGTGGCCGGCGCGCAGCGAGCGCACCAGCAAGACTGGCAGCACCAGCGTGAAAACAATCACCTCCTTGAAGGCGCTGGCCCAGAACGAGCCAAAGGACTCGACCACGCCGACGAACAGCGCGCCCAGCAATGCGCCGGGGTAGCTGGACAGGCCAGCAATCACGGCGGCCACAAAGCCCTTGAGGCCGATCAAAAAGCCGGAGTCGTAAAACACGGTGGTGGTCGGGCCAATCAACAGGCCCGACAGCGCGCCAATCAGCGCGGCCATCATGAAGGTGAGTTGGCCCGAGTTGTGGGTGGAAATACCCATGAGGCGGGCGCCGGTGCGGTTGACCGCCGTGGCGCGCAGGGCCTTGCCGTGCAAGGTGCGTTCAAAGTACAGCCAGAGCATGACAATCAGCGCCACCGAGGTGCCGCCGATGATGAGGGTCTGACCGGTAAACGTCATGGCGCCCAGGCTCATGCGCTCATCCCAAAAGCTCGGGTTGCGAAAACCTTCCGCGCCAAAGAACAAGAGCCCCAAGCCCGTCATGGCGAAGTGCACACCGACAGAAACAATCAACAGCACCAGCGGCGTGGCGCTTTCCAGCGATTGGTAGGCCACGCGGTAGACCAGCGGGCCGTAAGCCGTGACGATGGCGACGCTGAGCAGGGCTTGCGCCCACAGCGGAAATTGCTGCGGTGCGGCCCAGATGCCCAGGGCGGCGACCACGCCAGGGATCACCAGGGTCTTGAGCGCTGGTTGAATGGCCGGCGCCAGGCGCCCGTAGTGTTGCCAGCGCGTGAACAACTCCATCAAGCTGGCCACCACGGCCAGGATCAGCAACAACCACACGGTGCCCGGTACTTTGCCGGCTTGCAACATGGCCAGGGTCAGCGCGCCGTAGGCCACAAATTCGCCTTGCGGAATAAAGATGACCCGCGTGACCGTGAACACCAACACGGTGGCCAGGCCCAGCAGGGCATAGACAGCGCCGTTGGTCACGCCGTCCAGCAGCAAGATGCTGGCAATTGAGAGATCCATGGGGAACCTTGTGGGGTGGCAAAAAAATTCGGGGCAGCCGGCCCGTAAATGGCGGGACTGCGGAGCTTCAAGACGTAGACGTGTTGACGCTTTTGAAGCTCCCCGTTCGCCGCTCACGGCGAACGGGAAGTGGGTGCCAATTACTCGACCTTGAACTTGCCGTCCACGACCTTGAGCATCACACCGGTTTCGTTGGTGTAGCCCCAATGGTCAGCCGGTGTCCAGTTCATCACGCCGTGGGCGAAGATGGTGCGGCCCATGGTCTCGATGCCGTCGCGCAAGGCGGCACGGAACTCAGGCGTGCCGGGCTTGGCTTTTTTCAGCGCGCCCGGAATGACTTTTTCCAGGGTGACCTGGGCGTCATACGAATGACCGGCAAACTGGTTGCGCGAATTCGGGCCGTAAGCCTTTTCGTACTTCTGCACAAAGTCCACTGCGACTTTCTTGGACGGGTGGCTGTCTGCCAGTTGCTCGGCGATCACAGCGGGGCCAGAGACCACAAACGTGCCTTCAACGGCTTTGCCGCCCACACGCATCAAGTCTTGCGTGGCGGCTGCGTGCGTTTGGTAGATCTTGCCTTTGTAGCCACGGTCGACCAGGCCCATTTGCGGCATGGCGGCGCCGCTGCCGGAAGCCACGACCAAAATCGCGTCAGGGTTGCCCGAAGTCAGCTTCAGGGCTTGTGGGGTTACGCTGGTGTCGGTGCGGGCAAAACGCTCCACGCCCACCATCTTGATGCCGGCTTTGTCCAGCATGGGCTTGATCTCGTTGAGCCACTGCTCGCCGTACGCGTCGGTGTAGCCCAAAAAGCCGATGGTCTTGACGCCTTGCTTTTTCATGTGCTCCACGACAGCGTGGCCCATCACGGTGTTCGACTGGGGCAGGCGGAACATCCACTTGTCTTTGCCAGCGGGCACACCCACGGGCGAGCCGGCCAATTGCACGGTGCCGGCTTCAGCGGCGATGTCGGTCATGGCGGCGGCAACAGCCGTGATGCACGAACCAATGATCAGGTCGACCTTGTCTTCAGTCACAAAGCGGCGGGCGTTGGCCGAGCCTTTGCCGGGGTCGGTCGCGTCGTCCAGCAAGATCAGCTGGACTTTTTCACCACCAATGGTTTGCGGGAACAGCTTGAACTGGTTTTGCATGGGAATGCCCAGGCCTGAGCCGGGACCGGTCAGCGACAGGCTGACCCCGATCTTGATGTCGGCCAAGGCGGCAGTGGCCATAGCCAGGGTGGCTACAGCGGCGGCGATTGATTTGATTTTCATGGTGTTGTCTCCTGGTTGTAAAAAATGAACTGACGGGGAACGGGAACTAAAAAGGGAGCGGAAAAATCAGCTGCACAGGGCGCGAATATCGGCCGGCACAGGAATGGCTTTGATGCGGTCGCCGCCATCGGGGCGAATGCAGAAGGCGCGGGTTTCCAGGCCTTCGCACAGCACGTCATCACCGCGCATGACCACATGCTTTTGAATGAACACTTTGTCGCGCCACTCTTGCACGCTGGTGTAGATGTTCAGGGTTTCGCCATAGGTGGCGGGGCGCATGAACTTGGTGTTGATCTCCAAGAGCGGCGTGCCAATGATGCCGGTGGTCTTGACCAGCTCGCGCCAAGTCGGCACGCCGCACTTGACGAAAAAGTTCAGCGACGAGGCGTCCATCCACTTGGAGAAATTCGGAAAAAACACAATGCCCGCCGGGTCGCAGTCCCCGAACATGACATCTACGGAATACACAACGGTCTTGGTCATCTAGTTACCTTGGGGCCATTCTGAGTGCGCCATCAAGACGGATCACTTCGCCGTTCAGGTGCGTGTTCGTGACGATATGGCAAGCCAGCTGCGCAAACTCTTCGGGTTTGCCCAGGCGTGACGGGAAGGGAATGCTGGCCGCCAGGGAGGCTTGTACCGGCTCGGGCAGGGTGCGCATCAGCGGCGTGTTGAACAGGCCCGGGGCGATGGTGCAAACGCGGATGCCGTGCTGCGCCAGGTCACGCGCCATGGGCAGCGTCATGCCGACCAGACCACTTTTAGACGCGCTGTAGGCTTGCTGGCCGACTTGCCCGTCAAAGGCGGCAACCGAGGCGGTGAACATCATCACGCCGCGTTCGCCGTCTTCTAAAGGATCGAGCTTGGCGCAGGCAGCGGCAAACAGGCGGCTGGCGTTGTAGGCGCCGATCAGGTTGACGTTTACCACCCGCACAAAGTCTTCCAGCGGCGCCGCGTTGCCGTCTTTGCCGACGATGCGCTTGGCCGAGCCGATGCCGGCGATGTTCATCAAAATGCGGGCCGGGCCTTGCGCGGCAGTCGCCGTGGCCAGGGCCGCCTGCAAGCTCTCGGTGTTGGTGATGTCGCAGGCCACGGCCATGGCGCTGCCGGCGCCGTGCTGGGCCACGATGTCGGCCGCCACGGCTTGCGCTTGCGCCAGGTTGATGTCGAGCACCGCGACGCGGGCGCCTAAGCGGGCCAGTTCACGCGCCGTGGCTTCACCCAGGCCGGAGCCGGCTCCGGTGACGAGGGCGCTTTGTCCTTGAATTTGCATGAGGGTCGTGTCCTTGAAAAAGTGTCTGGTGTTTACGCAGCGTCTGGGTTTTCAAGCAGCAAGGCCATGCCTTGGCCGCCGCCCACGCAGGCCGAGGCAATGCCCCAGCGCACACCGGCGCGCTGCATTTGGCGGGCCAGCGTGATGGTCAGGCGCACGCCCGTGGCGGCCAGCGGATGGCCCAGGGCAATGGCGCCGCCGTTGACGTTGAGCTTGTTCAGGTCCAGGCCGAGTTCGCGGCCCACGGCCAAGGTTTGCGCGCCCTGGGCTTCGTTGATTTCAAAGCAGCCGATCTGGTCCAGCATCAGGCCGGCGCGCTCCAGCAGCAGGCGAATGGCGGGCGCGGGGCCGATGCCCATGATCTCAGGCGGCACGCCCACGGCGACTGACGCCACCAGGCGGGCCAGCGGTTTTTTACCCCAGGCCTTGGCGTAAGCACCTGAGGCCACCACCGACGCGGCGGCTGCGTCCACCAGTGCCGCGCTGTTGCCACCCGTCTGCACGCCGCCTTCATACACCGGCTTGAGCTTGGCCAGTACTTCAACGGGCGAGATGCGGGCGTGGGTGTCGGTCGCCACTTCGGTGACCTTGCCTTGCAGGCGGATGCCGCGGGCTTTGTAGCCTTCCAGCTCGAACTTTTCAGTGATGACGGGCACGATCTCACCCGCATGAAAGCCGTCGGCCTGCGCGGCCACCGCCTTGGCAAACGAGCTGGAGGCAAAAGCGTCCACGTCTTCGCGGCTGATGTTGTATTTCTTGGCCAGGTTCTCTGCCGTCTGGATCATGTTGATGCCAGCGGCCGGGTCTTTCAGCGCTTCCCACATGTAGTCTTTGAAACTCACGGGCGCGCCGAGCTTGAAGCCGGTGCGGTGCTCAAAGCTGGCAATCGGGTTGCGCGTCATGCTCTCGGTGCCGACCACCAGGGCGGCGTCGCAAGCGCCGCCTTGCACATGCTCGCCGGCCTGGCGGAACAACTCAAACCCGGTGCCGCAAATGCGCTGGGCCATGATGGCCGGCACCTCCAGTGGCACGCCGGCGTACAGGCCAATATGGCGCGGCAAGAAGAACTGGTCAAAGTCGCCAGGGGCCATGTTGCCGGTCACCACCGAGCCGATGTCGCTGCCTGCCACGCCGGCACGCGCCAGCACGGCACGCGCGGCCTTGATGCCCAGGTCGGTGGGCGAAATGTGGCCGAGCGCGCCGCAATAGTCGACCATGGGCGTGCGCACACCGTCCAGCAGCCAGACGTCAGAAAAAGCGTTGAAAAAGCCGCGAGAAGCCATGTCGTTTATGCCTGAGGTTTGATGATGTGGGTCAGCGCGTCGTCATGCAGGGCAGCGACGGTGTCGGCGCGGTGCGTGAGCACGGCGCGCTGGTTGATGGAGCCTTTGTCGGTGACCTCGCCCAGGTCAATCGTGGGCGGCTCAGACAGCAGGCACAGCCGGGCGATGCGGTTGGCGCTGCCGGTGGCGGTCTTGGCGAGTTCGTTGACCAGTTGCTGGAAATGCGCCAGCACCGGCGCGCTGGTCAGCACGTCGGCCAGTGGCGCGGCGCTCGGCAAGCCGGCGAGTTGGCGCACGGCCTGCGTGGGGAACACCATGGCGCCGACTTCTTTTTTGTCCAAGCCGGTCAGCACCACGTCTTGAATATAGGGCGCGCCCGCCGCAATGATCTTGGCGCGCATCGGGCCCACGCTCACAAAGGTGCCGGTGGCGAGTTTGAAGTCTTCGGCAATGCGGCCGTCGAACTTCAGGCCCAGGTGCAGGTCGGTCTCGTCAATCCACTTGACGGCGTCGCCGGTGCAAAAAAAGCCTTCTTCGTCAAAAGCGTCGGCGGTTTCGGCCGGGGCGCGCCAGTAGCCGGGCGTGATGTTCGGGCCTTTGTAACGGACCTCGACCTTGCCCTGGTTGGGCACGAGTTTGAGTTCCATGCCGGGGGTGGGCACGCCCAAATCACCAGCTTTGACAAACGGGTTGGTCACAAAAATCGCAAAGGGGCCAGACTCGGTCATGCCCAGGCCCGTGCCCATGACGATGCGCTGGCCAATCTCGCGCTCTTGGCTGGCGTACAGGTTGTCCCAGATCGGCTGGGCCAGTGAGGCGCCGGCGTAAAAACACATCTGCAGGCGCGACAGCAGGTTGCGGCGCAGCGCGTCGTCGGTCTGCATGGTGTGGGCAATCGCCTCAAACCCGGTCGGCACGTTGAAGTACACGGTGGGCGCAATCTCGCGCAGGTTGCGAAGCGTCTCGCCCATCAGCGCAGGCGTGGGCTTGCCGTCGTCGATGTACAGCGTGCCGCCGTGGTAGACCACCATGCCAAAGTTGTGGTTGCCGCCAAAAGTGTGGTTCCAGGGCAGCCAGTCGACCAGCACCAGCGGTTGCTCGGCCAAGACCGGCATGGACTGCGCCATTTGTTGCTGGTTGGCGCACCACATACGCTGGGTGTTGATGACGGCCTTGGGCAGCTTGGTCGAGCCACTGGTGAACAAGAACTTGACGATGGTGTCTGGCCCCGTAGCGGCCATGGCGCGGTCTACCGCCGCAGCGTCTTCCGGCGTAGTGGCCAGCTCGGCAAAGGGCGTGGTGGCGCGGGTGTCCAGGCTGCCGTGCGTCAGCACAACTTCCACGTCGGCACCAACAGCGGCATTGATCGCCTTGCCGTAGCGCTGGGCGTCAGCGGCAAACACCAGGCCCGGCGTGGTGGTGTTCAGCACATGGCGCAGCTTGCCGTAGTCTTGGCTCACGAGCGAGTAGGGCGGCGACGTGGGCACGAAAGGCACGCCGGCGACGATGCAACCCAGCGCGAGTTGAGCGTGTTCCAGGTCGTTTTCAGACAAGATCACCACCGGCCGCTCGGCCGACAGGCCGCGGTTGACCAAGCCTTGCGCAATGCGCCGGGCGCTGGCCCAGGCTTGGGCGTAGGTCAGCTTGATCCAGTCGCCGGTGCTGCCGTCAGCCAGCTTTTCACGGCGCGCCATGAAGACCCGGTCTGGCGCCACGCTGGCCCAATGGCGCAGCCGGTCGCTCATGCGTTCGGGGTAGTCGCTGAGCGATTGTTCGGCGCTGAGGTAGCGTACGCCGGCTTCGCCGGCGCGCACTTTGACGCGTGTCACGCCAAAGGTCAGGGGCCGAAAGGTCGGGGTGGGCGTGTTCGGGTTTTGCATGGTTGTCTCCTCCGCTCTTCTTGTTCTAGAGATCAGGCTTTTTGAACCTTGGCAGCGCGGCCGTCCAGGAAAGCGCGCACGCGGTCTTTGGCTTCAGGCGCGCTCTGGGCAATGGCGGCCATCAGCGCTTCAGTCATGAAGCCTTGGTCAGCCGGTTGCTCGGCAATGCGGGGCAGGGCGTGCGTGAGGGCGTAGTTGGTCAGCGGCGCGTTTTGCGCCACCCGCAGGGCCAGTTCCAATGCCTTGTCAAAAGCCGTGCCGGTGGGCACCAGGTACTGGGCCATGCCGATGCGCTCGCCGTCTTGCGCGTTGTAGACGCGGCCGGTCAGCATCATGTCGGTCATACGCGCCACGCCGATCAGGCGGGGAATGCGCACCGAGCCGCCACCACCCACAAAAATCCCGCGCGAGCCTTCTGGCAGCGCGTAAAAAGTGCTCTCGTCAGCCACGCGGATGTGGCAGGCGCTGGCCAGCTCCAGACCGCCGCCAACAACAGCGCCATGCAGCGCGGCAATCACGGGCACGGGGCCGTACTGCACGCGTTCGAGTGCGGCATGCCAGGAGCGCGAATGCATCAGGCCTTGGCCGGCGTCGCGCTCTTTGAGTTCCGATAAATCCAGGCCAGCGCAAAAGTGGTCGCCTTCACCGTCAATCACGGCGGCGCGCACGCTGGCGGGCATGGTTTCAAAGAGCTGCTTCAAGGAGAAAATCAGGCCGTCGTTCAGCGCGTTGCGCTTGGCGCCGCGCGTCAGGCGAATGATGGCGACTTCTTGTTCGGCGCCGTGGAGTTCAAAATGAACGTCTTTGGAGGTCATGCTTGTCTTTCGTGTTGAACTGGATTATGGTTATGAAAAATAACCAATTCAAGCTCGGCAAGACCGCAAGTCATGCTCGTTTACCCTAGGCTTTGAGCCCCGGTCGACTGGCCCTTTTCATTAATCAGGAGACATCTTTTGGACTTTGAGAACCTTGTCGCCATCGACATCCACACCCACGCTGAAGTCAGCTGCTGGAATCCGTTTGACAACTACGGCGAAGAGTACGACCGCGCCGCCGACAAGTACTTCAAGAACGGCAAGCGCCCAACCATTGAAGAAACCATTGCCTACTACCGCGAACGCAAGATCGGCCTGATCATGTTCACGGTGGACGCCGAGTCCAAGATGGGCCGCCGCCGCATTCCCAACGAAGAGATTGCCGAAGCCGCGCAAAAAAACAGCGACATGATGATGGCCTTTGCCAGCATCGACCCGCACAAGGGCAAGATGGGCGCGCGTGAAGCCGAGCGGCTGATCACCGAGCACGGCGTCAAAGGCTTCAAGTTCCATCCCACGGTGCAGGCCTACCACCCTTACGACAAGATGGCTTGGCCGATTTATGAAGTGATCAACGCCCACAAGCTGCCCGCTATTTTTCACACCGGCCACAGCGGCATTGGCAGCGGCATGCGCTGCGGCGGCGGCCTGCGGCTGGAGTACAGCAACCCCATGCACCTGGACGATGTGGCGATTGATTTCCCCGACATGCAAATCGTCATGGCCCACCCCAGTTTTCCGTGGCAGGACGAAGCGCTCTCCGTGGCCACGCACAAGCCCAATGTGTGGATTGACCTCTCAGGCTGGAGCCCCAAGTACTTTCCCAAGCAGTTGGTGCAGTACGCCAACACGCTTTTAAAAGACCGCGTGCTGTTCGGCAGCGACTACCCGCTGATCACGCCTGACCGCTGGATGAAAGACTTCCAGGAAGCCGGCTTCAAGCCCGAGGTGATGCCGGGGATTTTGAAGGGCAATGCAATGCGGTTGCTGGGTTTGGGGCAGCCTGCTCAGACTGCGGCGGCCTGAGCCAGGGAATTACCCCCTCTCCCTCTGGGAGAGGGTAGGGGTGAGGGTCTCCCATCGAGCCCATTGCTCAAGGGGCGACAGCCCCCAGAGCCTGCCGACGTCATCAGCGCATCAATCAGCCTATGCACCTCCAGCGCAGAGCGACCCGACACCTTTGGCTCGCGCTGCTGCCTCACCGCATCCACAAAGTCTTTCAGCACTGTGCGGTGCGGTCCGTGGTCAAACGCCATGATGTTGGCGCCTGAGCCGGTGGCTTGGGCGGCGCCCACGTGGATTTGCTGGCCATTCATCAACGTGGCTCGGAGTTCACCCGCCTCCAGCTTGGCGCTGCCTTTTGTGAAGTTCAGTGCAATGCGTTCGGGAAAGCCGGGGTAGGCGGCCGTGGTGGCGTCAATGCTGCCAATCGCGCCGTTGGCAAAGCGCAGCACGGCCGTGACGGTGTCTTCGCATTCCATGCGGTGCAGCAGGCTGGTGGTGGCCAATGCAGTGACTTCAACGGGCAAACCCGTCAGGCTCAAGAGCAAGTCGAGGTTATGGATGGCCTGGGTCATCAAGACGCCGCCGCCGTCGCGTGCCAGCGTGCCTCGCCCCGGCTCGTCGTAATAGGCCTGGTCGCGCCACCAGCGCACGCTGGCTGCGGCGCTGACCAGCTGGCCCAGCTCACCGCTGGCGATCAACTGGGCCAAGGCGACCGAAGCCGGGCGCAAGCGGTGTTGCAGCATCACTGCCAGCTTCACTTGGTGTTGCTCGCACACGGCGACCAGTTGCTCGGCCTTGGCCAGGCTCACTTCCAGCGGCTTTTCCACCAGCACATGCTTGCCCGCGCGGGCGAGTTGTTCAACCAGCTCCAGGTGGGTGTTGGGCGGCGTCATAACCAGTACGGCTTGCAGCGTGTCGTCTTCGAGCAGGTCTTGCAGACGCGTGGTGCGTTGGGCGCTGGCGGGAAAGTCGCCTGCGGCCAAGCGGTCGGCACTGCGCGCATGAACCCAGGCCACCTCAACCTCACCAGCTTCGGCCAGCTCATGCAGGCTTTTGAAATGCGGTTGCGAGCCAGGGCCGATGCCGATGACAGCCACGCGAAGCGGCGTTGGGCTAGGTGCGCTCATCAACGCACCATGCAAGGCGATTTGGGGTTGAACTTCCAGTTGGGAATCAGGTACTGCATGGCAATCGCGTCGTCGCGGGCGCCCAGGCCGTGCTGCAAATACAGCTGGTGGGCTTTTTCCACTTCCACCATGTCCAGCTCCACGCCGAGCCCCGGCTTTTGGGGCACCTCGATCGCGCCGTTCTTGATCTGCAGCGGTTCCTTGGTCAGGCGCTGGCCGTCTTGCCAGATCCAGTGGGTGTCGATGGCTGTGACGTTGCCGGGCGCGGCCGCGCCCACATGCGTGAACATGGCGAGCGACACGTCGAAGTGATTGTTCGAATGCGAACCCCAGGTCAGGCCCCAGGTCTGGCACATCTGCGCCACGCGCACCGAGCCTTGCATGGTCCAAAAATGCGGGTCGGCCAGGGGAATGTCGACCGACTGCAGGTGGATGGTGTGGGCCATTTCGCGCCAGTCGGTGGCGATCATGTTGGTGGCGGTGCGCAGGCCGGTGGCGCGGCGGAACTCGGCCATGACTTCGCGGCCTGAGAACACGCCTTCGGCGCCGCAAGGGTCCTCGGCGTAGGCCAGTTCTCGGTGCTTGTCGCGGCACAGGCGAATCGCGTCTTTTAAGAGCCAACCCCCGTTCGGGTCGAGCGTGATGCCGGCGTCGGGAAAGCGTTCGTGCAGGGCCACGATGGCTTCAATTTCTTCGTCGCCGCTGAGCACGCCGCCTTTGAGCTTGAAGTCTTTGAAACCGTAGCGCTCGTAAGCCGCTTCGGCCAAGCGGACGATGGCTTGGGGGTCCATGGCTTTTTCGTGGCGCAGGCGCTGCCAGTCGTCGGCTGCACTGGGTTCGCTGCGGTAGGGCAGGTGGGTCTTCGTGCGGTCGCCCACGTAAAACAAATAGCCCAGCATGGCCACCGAGCTGCGTTGCTGGCCTTCGCCCAAGAGCGCGGCCACAGGCACGTTCAAGAACTGTCCGAGCAAGTCGAGCAGGGCGCTTTCGGCGGCGGTCACGGCGTGAATGGTCACGCGCAGGTCAAAGGTCTGGTTGCCGCGGCCGCCGCTGTCGCGCTCGGCAAAGCGGCTGCGCATGGCGTTGAGCACTTGGTTCCAGTTGCCGATGGAGGCGCCCATCATCAGCGCGCTGGCGTCTTCCAAGGTGGCGCGGATTTTCTCGCCGCCGGGCACTTCGCCCACGCCGGTGTGGCCGGAGCTGTCGGTCAGAACCAAGAGGTTGCGGGTGAAGAACGGGCCGTGGGCGCCGCTCAAATTGAGCAACATGCCGTCATGCCCGGCCACAGGGATGACCTGCACGCGGGTGATCGTGGGGGTGGAAACGGGTGAGGTGGGAGTGGTGGCGGCGGGCTGGTTCATGGCGGCGAGTGCTTCGTGTGGAAATTGGGAGCGGGTTTATTAGGGTTTTCATCAGTCGTCGTACAACTGCTAACGACTTGTGGATGCACAACTTCAGGTGAAAGTCGCCGATGCAGGCACAGGCACAGGCGCAGGGACGGAGCCGGTCGAGTCGCCAGGCGCGGTCAGACTTTGCGTGTTTTGGCCACGGCGCAGGCGCTCCCGGCTGTTTGACAAATGGGTGCGCATGGCGGCGCGGGCGGCGTCCGGGTCCTGGTTGCGAATCGCGTTGTAAATGCTTTCATGCTCGCCATGCACGCGCTGCAAATAGCTCAGCCGGCCTTCGGGCGCGCTCAAGGTGGTGTTGACCCGGGTACGTGGAATGATCATGGTGCCCAGGTAATTCATCAGCTCGGCAAAGTGGCGGTTGCCGGTAGCGCGGGCGACTTCCATGTGGAATTGAAAGTCGGGCGGCACGGCATCTGAGTCCGCATTGATCGAGTCGCTGAAGGCTTGCAGCGCCTTTTGCATGGCCGAGAGGTTCTCCTCTGTTCGCCGCTGAGCGGCCAGGCCGGCGGCCTCGGTTTCCAGGCTGATGCGCAGCTCTAAAACGGAGATCACATCCGACACGGTGGCAAAGTCGCCGGCGTGGATCTGGAAGTTGCCGGGCGTGCTGGGCGCCAGCACAAAGGTGCCAATGCCGTGCCGCGTTTCCACCAAGCCCGAGGCTTGCAGCCGCGACAGGGCTTCGCGCACCACGGTGCGGCTGACGTCGTACTGGGCCATGATTTCGGCCTCGGTCGGCAGCTTGTCGCCGGGGCTGATTTGCCCAGCCTGCATGCTGGCGCTCAGGCCTTCAACGATCTCGCTGACCAGCCCACGCAGGCGACGCGGCCGAGGCGTCGCCGCGAGCGCATTGGCGGGGTCAAGGGTTTTCAGGGTATTCATTTCAGAAAGTCGTTGACAAGATTGGAGGGGCTCAGCAAAAATCCAGGTCGTCAGACAACCTATGACTTGTGTCCTTGGGTTGACTTTAGCAAACTCCCCTGAAAAGTCCAAGCCAGGTCGCTTTCGACCTCACCATTTATTCAAGATGACCATCCAGTCGCACCCAAAAATCTTGCTGACCGGCGCCGCCGGCGGCCTGGGCCAGGCCCTGCGCCAGCGCCTCAAAGCCAATTGCGCCGTGCTGCGCCTGTCCGACATTCAGCCCTTTGGCGAAGCGGGCGAGGGCGAAGAGATCGTGCTCGCCGACCTGGCCGATGCGGCTGCGGTGAACGCCATGGTGCAGGGCGTTGATGCCATTGTTCACCTGGGCGGCGTCTCGGTCGAAGGGCCGTTTCACCCCATCCTTCAAGCCAACATCCTGGGTGTCTACAACCTGTATGAAGCGGCGCGCCTGCACGGTGTCAAGCGCGTGGTGTTTGCCTCGTCGAACCACGTCACCGGCTTTTACAAGCAGGGCGAGACCATCAACGCCAGCCACCCGCCGCGGCCCGATGGCTTTTATGGCATCAGCAAAGCGTTTGGCGAAGACCTGTCGCGCTTTTACTTTGACCGCTACGGCATTGAGACGGCGTGTGTGCGCATCGGCTCGTCATTCCCCGAACCGCGTGACCGCCGCATGCTGGCCACTTGGCTGAGCTACGACGACCTGCACCGCCTGATCACGGCTTGCCTCACCACCCCCGTGCTGTCGCACAGCATTATTTTTGGCATGTCCAACAACGCCGTGACGTGGTGGGACAACTCGCAAGCCAACCATGTGGGCTACAAAGCGCAAGACAGCTCCGACGTGTTCCGCGGCGCGGTCTACGCCCGCACGAGCGCGCCTGATTTGAGCGACCCGGCCGTGCAGTTCCAGGGCGGCGGTTTTGTCAAAGCCGGTCCTTTTTAAGGCGGACGCATGCAAGCTGAACTGGTAGTTGACGCAAGGCACGGCGTGGGCGAAAGCCCGGTCTGGCATGCAGGCGAGCAAGCGCTGTACTGGGTCGACATTCCGGCCGGCCAGCTCTGGCGCTGGGACGCTGCCAGCGGCCAGACGCGCCATTGGCAAGCACCGCAAATGCTGGCCTGCATCGCCAGCGCCGGCCCGGGCCAATGGTTGGGCGGCCTGGAAGACGGCATTTACCAACTCAATGCACAGGCCGATGGCTTGCTGGGCTGCGACTTGCTCGCCGCCGTGCAGCACGACCAGCCCGGCATGCGCTTTAACGACGGCCGTTGCGACCGCCAGGGCCGGCTCTGGGTGGGCAGCATGGTGATGAACATGGGCCTCGCATCAAACGCCGGCGCTTTTTACCGTTACGACAGCCAAGGCCTGCAGCGCGTGCTGGATGGTTTCTTGGTCACCAACGGCCTGGGTTTCAGCCCCGACGGCCGCACCATGTACGCATCAGACTCGCACCCCGCCGTGCAAACCATTTGGGCCTGGGACTACGACACGGCCAGCGGCACGCCCAGCAACCGCCGCGTGTTTGTGGACATGAATCCTTTGCCTGGTAGGCCCGATGGCGCAGCCGTTGACGCCGACGGCTGCTACTGGATTTGCGGCAACGACGCGGGCTTGGTGCACCGCTTCACGCCCGACGGCCGGCTGGACCAGTCGCTGGCCGTACCTGTCAAAAAGCCAGCTATGTGCGCCTTCGGTGGCGCCGGGCTGGACACCTTGTTCGTCACGTCGATACGCCCCGAGGGCATCGACCTGGCAGACCAGCCGCTGGCTGGCAGTGTGTTTGCGCTCCGCCCCGGCGTGCGCGGCCTGCCGGAGCCCGCGTTTTTGCAGCCTTGAACTTCTCACCCCACTGTTTTTTAACCACCCCGAGGACGACATGAAAATCCAAAAGACCCTGCTCGCGACCGCCTGCGCCTTGCTCCCACTGGCCGGTTTCGCCACTGAATTTCGCTCTGCCGACATTCACAACGCCGACGACTACCCCACCGTGGTGGCCGTCAAGCACATGAGCGAAGTGCTGAATAAAAGCAGCGGCGGCAAGCACAAGATCAAGGTCTTCAACAAAGGCGCGTTGGGCACTGAAAAAGAGACCATCGACCAGGTGAAGATCGGCGCGCTGGACATCACCCGCGTGAACATCAGCCCCATGAACTCGATCTGCCAAAAAACGCAGGTCCCGACCATGCCTTTCTTGTTCCGCTCGGTTGAGCACATGCGCAAGTCGCTGGACGGCCCGATTGGCGAAGAGATCCTGAAAGACTGTGAAGCCCAAGGCTTCATCGGCCTGGCTTTTTACGACAGCGGCGCCCGCTCGATGTACGCCAAAAAGCCCATCAAGACCGTGGCTGACGTCAAAGGCCTGAAGGTTCGTGTTCAGCAGTCCGACCTCTGGGTGGCTCTGATCGGCGCCATGGGCGGCAACGCCACGCCCATGCCTTACGGCGAGGTCTACACCGGCCTGAAGACCGGCCTGATCGATGCGGCCGAGAACAACATCCCCTCGTTCGACACCTCCAAGCATTTCGAGGCGGTCAAGTACTACTCGCGCACCGAACACTCGATGGCGCCTGAAGTGCTGCTGATGTCCAAAGTCGTGTGGGACAAGTTGCCTGCCGCCGAGCAAGCCCAGATTCGCGCCGCCGCCAAGGCCTCTGTGGCCGTTCAGCGCAAAGCCTGGGACGAGCAAGAAGCCAAATCACTGGCCGTGGTCAAGGCCGGTGGCGCGCAGATCGTGGAAGTGGACAAGACCTCCTTCCAGTCCGTCATGGCCCCGGTGTATGACAAGTTCATCACCACGCCTGACATGAAGCGTTTGGTCAAGGCTGTCCAAGACACCAAGTAATCGACTGATCGCTTTTTGAACCGTTCGTCCTGAGGCTAGGGGCCCAGTACGGACGGTTTAAACAGGACTGCGCGATAGGCGTGGCGCCGGCGAACCGGCAAAAAGATAAACATGAACTTCTATACAAAATTTTGTGCCCTGCTGTCCAAGATCAGCTTGATGCTGGCCGTGGTCGGTCTGCTGGCCGTAGTGCTGTGCGTGCAGTGGCAGGTGTTCGGGCGCTATGTCATGAACGACACGCCGACCTGGGCTGAAGCCCTGGCCTTGCTGCTGGTGCTGTTCGTCACCGCCTTTGGCCTGGCCGTGGGCGTGCGTGACGCCGGCCACATCGGCCTGGAGTCGTTGGTGGTGCTCTTACCTGAAAAATGGCAACACCGCATTGAGATACTCATCCACTGCCTGGTGGGCCTCTTTGGCGCGCTCATGGTCAAAGGCGGCTGGCTGTGGATGACCGCCAAATGGGGCGAGAAGAAACCCATGATGCCGGTGCCCGACGGCATTGACTACCTGCCCATCGTGATTGCTGGCGCGCTCATCGTGCTGTTTTCGATTGAACATGTGATTGCGCTGCTGCGCGGCACCACCGTGGAGCCAGCATGGAACTGACCGTACTCGCCCTGAGCTTCACGCTCTTGCTGATTTTGGGTGTGCCGGTCGCCTTTGCGATTGGCCTGTCGTCGGTGGCGACGATCCTGGCGGCTGGTTTGCCCGTGGCGGTCGTCTTCCAAAAGATGGTCGGGGGCATGCAGGTGTTCTCCTTCCTGGCCATTCCGTTTTTTGTGTTCGCCGGTGAATTGATGCTCTACGGCGGCATTGCCGAGCGCATCGTGCGTTTTGCCAACAGCCTGGTCGGCCATGTGCGCGGCGGCCTGGGCATGAGCAATGTGATTGGCTGCACGTTGTTTGGCGGTGTGGCCGGCTCGCCCTTGGCGGACGTCTCGGCTATCGGCTCCGTGATGATTCCTCTGATGAAGAAGGAAGGCTACGACGCCGACTACGCGGTCAACGTCACCACGCACGCCGCCTTGGTCGGCGCCATCATGCCGACCTCGCACAACATGATCATCTTCACGCTGGCCACTTCGGGCATTGCCTCGGTCAGCGTGTTCAGTCTGATCCTGGCTGGCCTGGTGCCCGCGATTTTGCTCACCCTGTGCAACCTGGGCGCCGCTTACTACGTGGCCGTGAAACGCGGCTACGCCACGCGCGGCACCTTCCAGGGCTGGGGCGAAGTCATGCGCGCCTTTGGCGCGTCGCTACCGGGGCTCTTGGTCGTGGTCATCATCTTGGTCGGCATTTTGTCGGGTGCTTTCACCGCGACGGAGTCGGCGTCGATTGCAGTGGCCTGGGCGCTGTTCATCACGGCCGTGGTGTACCGCACCATGTCCTGGAAGAACTTCATGACGGCCTGCGCCAAGGCCTGCAAAACCACGGGCGTGGTGCTGCTCTTGATTGGTATTTCCAACGCCTTTGGCTATTTCATGGCGCTGTATGAGGTGCCGCAGTTGACCGGAGAGTTGATGAAGTCCATCAGCTCCGAGCCGTGGGTGATCTTCTTGATGATCAACGTGCTGCTGTTCATCTTGGGTACCTTCCTTGACATGGCGGCAACCATCCTGATCTGCACGCCGATCTTCATGCCGATTGCCATGCAGTTCGGTATGGACCCGGTGCAGTTCGGCATCGTGATGCTGATCAACTGCGCGCTGGGGCTGAACACGCCGCCGGTCGGCTCGGTGCAGTTTGTTGGATGCGCCATTGGCAAGATATCGGTGGGGCAGGTCATGCGCTCTATCCTGCCGTTTTACAGTGCGCTGGGCATCTGCTTGCTCTTGGTGACGTATGTGCCCGCGTTCACCCTGTGGCTGCCCCACATGATGAGCAAATGATGGCGCCGCTTCACATCCGCATGCACGCGGCCGACAACGTGGCGATCGTTGTCAACGACGGTGGCTTGCCCGCTGGCACGGTCTTCCCAGACGGCCTGACGCTCAAAGACAAGGTGCCGCAAGGCCACAAGGTCGCGCTGGTGGACTTGCCTAAAGGCACGGCCGTGCTGCGCTACAACGTGCCGATTGGCTATGCGCTCAAAGACATTCCGGCGGGCAGCTGGGTGCACGAACGCTTGCTGGACATGCCCGCGGCCCGCGGCCTGGAAGGCTTGCCGATCGCCACCGTCAAGCCGCCAGCCATGGCGCTGCTGACCGGCTACACCTTTGAAGGCTTTCGCAATGCCGACGGCTCGGTGGGCACGCGCAACATCTTGGCCATCACGACCACCGTGCAGTGCGTGGCGGGGGTCGTGGACTTTGCCGTGCAGCGCATCAAGGCCGAACTGCTGCCGCGCTTTCCCCACGTGGACGACGTGGTGGGCATTGAGCACAGCTACGGCTGCGGCGTGGCCATTGACGCGGCCGACGCGATCATTCCCATCCGCACGCTGCGCAACATCTCGCTCAACCCCAACTTTGGCGGTGAGGTGATGGTGGTCAGCCTGGGCTGCGAGAAGTTGCAGCCCGAGCGCCTGCTGCCGCCTGGTAGTTTTGCTATCAAAGACGAACGGCAGGGCGCCAGCGAACTGGACGTGGTCTGCCTGCAAGCCGAGCAGCATGTGGGCTTCATGTCCATGATCGACTCGATCATGAAAACCGCCGAACAGCATTTGCAACGCCTGAACCAGCGCCGCCGCGAGACCGTGCCGGCCAGCGAACTGGTGGTCGGCGTTCAGTGCGGCGGCAGCGATGCGTTTTCTGGCGTTACCGCCAATCCGGCTGTGGGCCACGCGACGGACTTGCTGGTGCGCGCCGGCGCGGCCGTGATGTTCTCGGAAGTGACAGAGGTGCGCGACGGCATTGACCAGCTCACCAGCCGCGCCAGCACGCCGGAAGTGGCCGAAGCCATGATCCGCGAGATGGCCTGGTACGACGCCTATTTGCAAAAGGGCAGGGTAGACCGCAGCGCCAACACCACGCCCGGCAACAAGCAAGGCGGGCTGTCCAACATCGTCGAAAAAGCCATGGGCTCCATCGTCAAGTCGGGCAGCGCGCCGATTTCTGGCGTGTTGGCGCCCGGCGAAAAGCTCCAGCAAAAGGGCCTGATTTACGCCGCCACCCCGGCCAGCGACTTCATTTGCGGCACGCTGCAATTGGCCGCTGGCATGAACATGCATGTGTTCACCACCGGGCGCGGCACACCGTATGGCCTGGCGGCGGTGCCAGTCGTGAAGGTCGCCACGCGCACGGACTTGACGCGTCGCTGGCACGACCTGATGGACATCAATGCCGGCCGCATTGCCGATGGGCAGGCCAGCATTGAAGACGTGGGCCAGGAGCTGTTCGAGTTCATGCTCGACGTGGCCAGTGGCCGCAAGAAAACCTGGGCCGAGCAGTGGAAGCTGCACAACGCCCTGGTGCTGTTCAACCCCGCGCCGATTACCTGAAATTCGATCAAGCAACCGTTTATTTCAACAAGAAAGACAAGCCCCATGACCGCACCCGTTCCGTACCAGCCCTTTCCCAACAGTTTCAAGCGCGACTTGCGCGCTGGCAAAAAACTCATTGGTTGCTGGGCCTCTTTGGCCAGCCCTATCAGCACCGAAGCGCTGGGCTTGGCCGGCTTTGACTGGATCTTGTTGGACGGCGAACACTCCCCCAACCACCTGGGCACCTACATTCCGCAAATGATGGCGCTCAAAGACAGCTCGTCCGCCCCTATCGTTCGCCCCGCGTCGAACAACCCGACCGAGATCAAACAGCTGCTGGACGCCGGCTTTTACAACTTCCTGGTGCCTTTCATTGAAAGCGTGGAAGAGGCCAAGAGCGCCGTGGCCGCCACGCGTTACCCGCCTCAGGGCGTGCGCGGCGTCTCCGTGTCCCAGCGCAGCAACCGCTACGGCACCGTGCCCAATTACTTTCACGAAGCCAATGAGCACATGTGCGTGATCGTGCAGATCGAAAGCTTGCCCGGCGTGAACGCCGCGCGTGAAATCGCCGAGCTCGACGGCGTGGACTGCATTTTTGTCGGTCCATCCGACTTGGCCGCCAACCTGGGCCACATCGGCAACCCCGGCCACCCCGAGGTGCAAAAAGTCATTGAGCAGGTGTTTGCCGCGGCCAAGGCCGCAGGCAAGCCGTCTGGCATCCTGGCGCCGCTGGAGGCGCATGCCCGCCGTTACCTGGAGTTGGGCTGCACCTTTGTGGGCGTGGGCAGTGATTTGGGCGTGTTCCGCAACGCCACCGTGGCCTTGGCCGAGCGCTACCGCAGCTGACCACGCGGCTCGGCCGCCAAGGTTCTGAATTCGGCATGTTTAATTTTTGGAGTTTTCGATGAGCAAGTTAGGTTTTATCGGTCTGGGCATCATGGGCGCGCCCATGGCCGCGCATTTGGTGGCGGCTGGGCATGAGGTGTTTCTCAGTTCCCGCAGCGGCGTGCCCGCCAGCGCGTTGACGGGCAAAGCACAGGCCTGCGCCAGTGCGCAGGAAGTGGCTGAAAAAGCCGACATCATCTTCATGATGCTGCCTGATACCCCGGACGTGGCCAAGGTGCTGTTCGGCGATAACGGCGTGGCCGCTGGCCTGGCGAATGGCGGCAAAGGCAAGACCGTGGTGGACATGAGCTCGATCTCGCCCATGGACACCAAAGAATTCGCGCAAAAAATCAACGCCTTGGGTTGCGACTACCTGGACGCCCCGGTGTCCGGCGGTGAAGTCGGCGCCAAGGCCGCCAGCCTGACCATCATGATTGGTGGCCCCGACGCCGCGTTTGAGCGCGTCAAGCCACTTTTTGAGTTGATGGGCAAGAACATCACACTGGTCGGCGGCAACGGCGACGGCCAGACCTGCAAGGTCGCCAACCAGATCATCGTGGCGCTGAACATCGCCGCCGTGGGCGAAGCCCTGCTGTTCGCCAGCAAGGCCGGGGCCGACCCCGCCAAGGTGCGTCAGGCGCTGATGGGCGGCTTTGCCGCTTCCCGCATTCTGGAAGTACATGGCGAGCGCATGATCAAGCGCACCTTCAACCCGGGCTTCCGTATTGGCCTGCACCAGAAAGACTTGAGCCTGGCGCTCAGCGGTGCGCGCACCCTGGGTGTGGCCTTGCCGCAAACCGCGGGTGCAGCCCAGCTCATGCAGGTGTGCGCCGCCAACGGCATGCAGGACTTGGACCATTCGGCCCTGGTGCGCTCGCTGGAGCTGATGGCCAACCACCAGGTGGCCGAGGGCTGATCGCAGTCTCGCAGCCCCACACGACCTCCATAAAAACGGCCCCGAGGGGCCGTTTTTTCATCGTGGCTTGAAGTCCAGCGATGCCGAGTTCATGCAGTAGCGCAGACCGGTGGGTGCCGGGCCATCGTCAAACACATGGCCCAGGTGTGCGCCGCAGTCTGAGCAGTGCACCTCGGTGCGGCTGCCGCCCCACATCGAACGGTCGGTCTTGGTTTCGACCGCGTCGCTGGCCAGCGGCGTGAAGTAGCTGGGCCAGCCCGAGCCCGATTCGTACTTGGTCTTGGCGTCAAACAAAGGCTTGTCGCAGCAGATGCAGGTGTAAACGCCGTCAGCCTTGTTGCTTTCATACTTGCCGGTGAAAGCGCGCTCGGTCGCCTCGTGGCGGGTGACGTCAAAGGCCAGAGGCTCAGCGCCTTTTTCGGCGAGCAGGGCTTTCCATTCGGCAGCGGTTTTCTGGATCTTGGGTGGCATGAGATTTCCTTTTGTCTGGTGGCGATGAAGCCGAATTTTAAAAACTAAGAGCTGCAGCTGATCTCGATACCCGCCGCCCAGTCGGGCGGAAAGCCCGCCCAGGCTTCGTGCTCGGGATGTTCGTCAAACGGCGCTTGCAGCACGGCCAGCAGCTGGTCTACCTTTGAAAAGTCCTTGAGCTTGGCCGTCTGAATGGCTTCTTCGCCCAGGTGGTTGCGCAGCACGTACTTGGGGTTGCTGCGGCGCATCAGCGCGCGGCTCCCCACCGCATCCAAGCCGCTCACACGCTGGGCATAGCGCTCGGCCCAGGCGTCAAAGTCGGGCCGGTCCAAGAACAAATCGCGCACGGCTTGTCGGCCGGTCTCGCTGGCAAATTCGCACAGGCGCCGCCAAAAAATCGTGTAGTCCACCTGGCCTTCGGCCATCAGGGCGTACAGGTCCTCAATCAAGGCTTTGTCTTGCGGCTGCGCGTCATCGGTCAAGCCGAGCTTGGCGCGCATGCGGGCTTCGAGCTGGGCGGGGAACACCATCTTGTAAGACTCCAGTGCAGACAAGGCTTGCTCTTGGTCGTCGATCAGCGGCAGCAGCGCCTGGCCCAGGCAAAAGAGGTTCCAGTAAGCGATGTTGGGCTGCTTGTTGAAAGCGTAGCGGCCCTGGCTGTCGGAGTGGTTGCAAATGTGGCCGGGGTTGAAACCGTCCAGGAACTGAAACGGCCCATAGTCAATCGTCAAGCCCAACACGCTCATGTTGTCGGTGTTCATCACGCCGTGGCAAAAGCCCACCGATTGCCAGCCCGCCATCAAGCTGGCCGTGCGCTCGCTCACGGCTTGCAGAAAGGCCGCGTAAGGCTGGGGCGCCGCTTGGCACTCCGGGTAGAAGTGCGTGATGACGTAGTCCGCCAATTGCCTCAGCGCAGCGTACTCGCCCGCGTCGCTCTGGCTGCGGCCTTGGTAGCTGAAGTGTTCAAAGTGACCAAAGCGGATGAAGCTGGGCGCCACGCGAGCGACCACGCTGGCCGTTTCGATTTCTTCGCGCAGCACGCGGTCGTCTGAGCCGGTGATGCACAAGGCGCGGGTGGTGGGCAGACCCAGGCCGTGCATGGCTTCTGAGCATAGGTATTCACGAATGGAGCTGCGCAGCACGGCCCGGCCGTCACCCATGCGCGAATACGGCGTGCGACCGGCCCCCTTGAGCTGCAGCTCGCGCCCGCCCACGGGGGTTTGCAACTCGCCCAGCAAGATCGCCCGGCCGTCCCCGAGCTGTCCCGCCCATTGGCCGAACTGGTGGCCGCTGTAAACACTGGCCAGCGAGTGCGCGCCGGGCAGATTCTGGTTGCCGGTCAGGGCTTGCAGGGTTTCTTGGCTTTGCAGCCAGGCCGCGCTAAGTCCCAGCTCATCAGCCAAGGCTTGGTTGCGGCTGACCCAGTACGGCTCGCGCAGCGGCGTGCCGGGCAGGGCGGTGTAGAAGGCGCTGCCCAGGCTGGCAAAACGGTGGTTCCAGACCAGCTGGTCGCTGGACGCCACGGGGCGGGCGGGTGCGGCTGGCGTGGTGTTGGGCAGGCGGTCCAAGGTGGCAGTCATGGGGCAAATTGTCCCCGACTTGCCTCTGAGGCGCTGGGGCAGGGGCATTCCCTCATGGGGCGGCCCTGGCGGCTGCGGCATGATCGGGCATGCGTGCTGAACTGCTTTTGCGCGGCCAGCGGCCCAATGCAACGTCTTGAAAAAAACAACTCGGAGAACCCCATGCTCGGCTTAATGCAGGACCAGCCTTTGATGATCTCGTCGCTGATTGAATTTGCGCAGCGCCACCACGGCGATGTGGAAATCGTCTCGCGTCGGGTGGAAGGCGACATTCACCGCTACACCTACCGCGACGCCGCCAAGCGGTCTCGGCGTGTGGCCAACGCGCTGGACGCCCTGGGCCTGGCTTTCAGTGACCGCGTGGCCACGCTGGCCTGGAATGGCTACCGCCACTTTGAGCTGTACTACGGGGTGAGTGGCTCGGGCCGCGTGCTGCACACCATCAACCCGCGCCTGCACCCGGACCAGATTGCCTGGATCGCCAACCATGCCGAAGACCAGGTGCTGTGTTTTGACTTGAGCTTTTTGCCGCTGGTGCAAGCCGTGCACGCGCGCTGCCCAACCATTCGCCAGTACATCGCCCTGTGCGACGCCGACAAGCTGCCGCAGGACAGCGGCATTCCCAATTTGTTGAGCTACGAGCAATGGATCAGCAGCCAACCTGACACCTACGACTGGCCGCAGTTTGACGAGAACTCAGCCTCGAGCATGTGCTACACCAGCGGCACCACGGGCAACCCCAAGGCGGCGCTGTACAGCCACCGCTCCACCACCTTGCATGCCTATGCCGCAGCCTTGCCCGATGTGATGGGCGTGTCGGCCCGCGACTCGATCTTGCCCGTGGTGCCAATGTTCCACGTCAACGCCTGGGGCATTCCGTATTCGGCCTCGTTGACCGGCGCCAAGCTGGTGTTCCCGGGACCGGCGCTGGACGGCAAGTCGGTTTATGAACTGATCGAGGCCGAGAAAGTCACTTACGCCGCTGGCGTGCCGACCGTCTGGCAAATGCTGCTCGGCCACATGAAGCCCGCCGGCCTGCGTTTTTCCACGCTCAAACGTACCGTGATCGGCGGCTCGGCCTGCCCGCCAGCCATGATCACCGCCTTCAACGACGACTACGGCGTGGAAGTGCTGCACGCCTGGGGCATGACCGAGATGAGCCCGTTGGGCACGCTGTGCACGTTGAAAAACAAGCACGAAGGCTTGCCGCCTGAAGAAAAAATGAAGATCCGCCTCAAGCAAGGCCGGGCCATTTACGGCGTGGACATGAAGATCGTCAACGAAGCCGGCAAAGAACTCCCCTGGGACGGCAAGACCTATGGCGACCTGCTGGTCAAAGGTCCGTGGATCTTGCGCGAATACTTCAAAGGCGAGGGCGGTGACCCACTTGTGGACGGCTGGTTCCCCACCGGCGACGTGGCCACGATTGACGCCGACGGCTACATGCAAATCACCGACCGCAGCAAGGACGTGATCAAGTCCGGCGGCGAATGGATCAGCTCGATTGATTTGGAAAACATCGCTGTGGCCCACCCGGCCGTGGCCATGGCAGCCTGCATCGGTATGGCTCATCCCAAGTGGGACGAGCGGCCGATAGTCGCAGTCGTCAAGAAACCCGGTGCCGACGTCAGCCGCGAAGAACTGCTCAAGTTCTATGAAGGCAAAACGGCCAAGTGGCAGATCCCCGACGACGTGGTTTTCGTGGACGCTATTCCCTTGGGCGCGACTGGCAAGATGCTGAAAACGCGCTTGCGTGAAATGCTCAAGGACTACAAGTTGCCGAGCTGAAAACATCAGTCACGGTAGGGACAAGCTAGGGGCAATCCCTGTGGCTTGCCCCTGCCGTTTGGCCTTAGCCTTGGGCCTTAGTCGGTTCGAACTTGCCGATGATTTGAAAACCAAAACCTATTACCCGCAGGAGACAGTTCCCCATGAGCAAAGCCTTCCGTTTTTCGCAGCGTCGTTTCGCCTTGATGGCGGTTGCCTCGGCCGTGCTGTTCAGCGGCACAAGCATGGCGCAAACGGCGGCCAAGCCCGCCGCGCCGGCTAAAGCCGCAGCGCCCGCCAAGAAGGGCCCGCTGGACGGCCAGGTCGTCAAGATGGTGCGTATTGACCCATTGACCGGCCTGCTCGGCCCCGTCGGTGTGAGCCAGATCAAGGGCTACCAGTTCTTTGCCGAAAAATTCAGCGGCACAGGCAACCCCGCCGGCGTCAAGTTCGAAGTCACGGCTATCGACAACAAGCTCAGCCCTACTGAGAGCCTTAACGCGCTCAAGGCGGCAATTGACCAAGGTGTGCGCTACGTTATTCAGGGCAATGGCTCGTCCGTCGCGCTGGCCCTGTCTGACGCGGTGACCAAGCACAACGAGCGCAACCCCGGCAAGGAAATCATTTACCTCAATGATTCCGCCGTGGATCCTGATCTGACCAACAGCAAGTGCAGCTACTGGCACTTCCGCTTTGACGCCGACACCTCCATGAAGATGGAAGCCATGTCCAGCTTCATCAAAGACCAGCCGGACGTCAAGAACGTCTACATCCTGGGCCAGAACTACTCGCACGGCGTGCAAGTCGCCAAGTACGCCAAGGAAACCCTGGCACGCAAGCGGCCAGACATCAAGATCGTTGGCGAAGACCTGCACCCACTGGCGCAGACCCGCGACTTTGCCCCCTACATTGCCAAGATCAAGGCCGCCGGCGCAGACACTGTCATCACCGGCAACTGGGGCTCAGATTTGTCGCTGCTGATCAAGGCCGCCAACGAAAACGGTTTTACCGGCAAATTCTTCACCTACTACGCTGGCGTGACCGGCACACCATCGGCGCTCGGTACCAACGGGGCAGGGCGCGTCTACCAGATCGGCTACAACCACTACAACATGGGTGGCCAAATGGACAAGTGGATGGCCGAGTTCAAGACCAAGTACAACGACGACTTCTACACCGGCTCGACCATCCGTATTTTTGAAACTCTGGGTGCAGCCATGGCCAAGGCCAACTCGACCGACCCGGTCAAGGTGGCGGCGGCGCTGGAAGGCATCCGCGTGCAGAGCTTCAACGGCGAAGTCGAGATCCGCAAGGCCGACCACCAGCTGCAGCAGCCGCTGTACATGACGGTGTGGCAAAAGGCTGGCGGCAAATTCCCGTACAGCCCAGAGAACACTGGCATGACCCTGGCCCCGGTCAAGGAGTACCCGAACTATGTGTCAAGCACGCCAACCAGCTGCCAGATGAAGCGTCCTTCCTGATCCTGCACCGAAGGAGCCAAGAGCCCGAGCGGGTCGCCGTGTCGGGCTCTTTTTTTGACTGATTGACGGACTGATCGCCTGACGGGCCAAGAAAAAAGAAAGTTCAATTTCTCATGGAATTTTTCATCATCTCGATGCTGAACGGGCTGAGCTACGGGCTGCTGCTGTTCATGCTCAGCTCGGGGCTGACGCTGATCTTCAGCATGATGGGCGTGCTCAACTTTGCACACGCGAGCTTTTACATGGTGGGTGCTTATGTGGGCTACAGCGTCTCACGCTTGGTTGGGTTCTGGCCGGCCCTGGTGATTGCCCCCCTGATCGTGGGCGTGCTCGGCGCTCTGTTTGAGCGTTACTCCTTGCGCAAGGTTCACAAGTACGGCCATGTGCCCGAACTGCTGATCACCTTTGGCCTGTCGTATGTGATTGTCGAGTTGGTGCAGCTGGTCTGGGGCCGCTTGGCGCTGGAGTTCCGTCCGCCCGAGTCATTGCAAGGCCCGGCTTTCACGCTGATCAACCATTCGCTGGACGGCCTGCGCCTGGTCTGGGGCGCCGCGCCCGCCGAGCTGTGCAGCGCAGCTGACGCCGCCGTGCGGGTGGTCTGCTCGCCGTTCCCGGCGACGCGCGGCTTCATGATGGTGGTGGCGCTGATCATGCTGGGCTCGGTCTGGGTCTTGCTCACGCGAACGCGCACCGGCCTGGTGATTCAGGCGGCGCTCACGCATCCTGATGCGGTCGAAGCCCTAGGCCACAACGTGCCGCGTGTCTTCATGCTGGTGTTTGGCGCGGGCGCTGCCTTGGCCGGCCTGGCGGGTGTGATCGGCGGCAGCACTTTCCTCACGGAGCCGGCCATGGCCGCCACCGTGGGCTCGGTGATTTTTGTGGTGGTGGTGGTCGGCGGCATGGGCTCGCTGTCTGGCGCCTTTCTGGCGTCGGTGCTGATTGGTGTCATCCAAACCTTTGCCGTGGCCTTTGACTATTCGCTTGCCACGCTGGCCACGCAAATGGGCTGGGCCTGGAGCAGTGCTGTGATGAACAACTCCTACATCAAGCTCACGCTCTCGCAGGTGGCCCCCATCCTGCCGTATTTGTTCTTGGTGTTGATCCTGATCTTCAGGCCGCAGGGCCTGCTCGGAAAGCGTGAGGGTTGAGCCGTGAACAATAACTTCTACGAATTCAAGCCCTTGAACGTCGGCCGCTGGCTGGTCTGGAGCCTGTTTGCTTTGCTGCTGGTGCTGGCGCCTCTGGTGTTCACCAGCGGCCTGGGCCTGACGGTGCTGTCTCAGATGGGCATTGCCATCATTGCCTGCCTGTCCTACAACATGCTGCTGGGCCAGGGCGGCATGCTCAGCTTCGGCCATGCGGTCTACACCGGGCTGGGCTCCTTCATGGCGATTCACGCGCTGAACAACATTGGCTCGGCGGGCTGGCCGCTACCGGTGTCCATGGTGCCGGTGGTGGGCGGCTTGGCCGGCATTGGCTTTGCGGTGCTGTTTGGCTATGTGACCACCCGCAAGTCGGGCACGACCTTTGCCATGATCACCTTGGGCCTGGGCGAGCTGGTGTTTGCCTTGTCGCTGATGATCCCCGAGTTCTTTGGCGGGGAGGGCGGTGTGTCGGGCAACCGCGTGGTGGGCAAGGCTGTGGCCGGCATCACGTTTGGCCCGCCAATTCAGGTGTACTACCTGATTGCGGCCTACACCTTTGTGGCGGTGGCTGCTATTTTTGCCTTCACCCGCACGCCGCTGGGCCGCATGCTCAACGCCGTGCGCGACAACCCGGAGCGGGTCGAGTTCACGGGCTACAACACCCGCGTGGTGCGCTACATCGCCTTCATCATTGCTGGCTTTTTTGCCGGTATTTCAGGTGGCTTGGCGGCGCTGAACTTTGAGATCGTCACGGCTGAAGTGGTGGGCGCCGCACGCTCGGGCGCTTATTTGCTGTTCACCTTCCTGGGTGGTGCAACTTTCTTCTTTGGCCCCATCATCGGCGCGGTGTTGATGGTGCTGGCCTTTGTGCTGCTGTCCGAGTTCACCAAGGCCTGGCTTTTGTACCTGGGCCTGATCTTCTTGTTCATGGTGATGTACGCACCCGGCGGTATTGCCAGCTTGATCATGATGAACCTTCGCGTGGCGGCTTTTGGCCGGCTGCGGCAGTTCTGGGTCAGCTACCTGGCGCTGGCTGTGACAGCGCTGGTGCTGTTGACCGGTGCAGCGGCCATGATCGAAATGGTTTATCACCTGCAGCTCAACTCCACGCTCGGCTCGCAGCTGCCCTTCATGGGCATGACGCTGGACGCCGCGAGCCTGAACAGTTGGTTTGGTGCGGGCTTCGTGCTGCTGACCGGACTGGGCCTTTTTGAAGTCACGCGCCGGCAGTTTGTCGTGGAGTGGGGCGAGGCCCAGGAGTACATTGAAAAAGAAATCAAACGCAGGGAGACGCTATGAGCACGGGCGCTGAGACCAGCAACCCCAAGACGCCCGCGCTGGAGCTGCGCGACCTGCGCAAAAGCTTTGGCAAGACCGACATCATCCGGGGCGTCAATATGTCCGTCACCGCGGGTGAGCGCGTTGCCATCATTGGCCCCAACGGCGCCGGCAAGTCCACGCTGTTCAACCTGATCAGTGGCCGCTTCGGCCCTACCAGCGGCCAGGTGCTGCTCAACGGCCAACGTATTGACGGCAAAAAGCCTTACGAGATCAACCGCCTGGGTTTGTCGCGCAGCTTTCAGATCACCAACATCTTCCCCAAGCTCAGCGTCTTTGAAAACCTGCGCTGCGGCATGTTGTGGAGCATGGGCTACCGCTACACCTTCCTGAAGTTCCTCGCCAATCTGGACGATGCCAACGAACGCACCGAGCGGCTGATGGAGATGATTCGCCTCGACAAAAAACGCGACGTGCTGGGCGGCAACCTGACCTATGCGGAACAACGTGCCTTGGAGATCGGCATCACGATTGCCGGTGGCGCGCAGGTGATCTTGCTGGATGAGCCGACTGCCGGCATGAGCCGCAGCGAAACCACCCGCTTCATCAGCCTGATCAAAGAAGTCACCGTGGGCAAGACCTTGCTGACGGTGGAGCACGACATGGGCGTGGTGTTTGGCCTGGCCGACAAGATCGCCGTGCTGGTCTACGGCGAAGTCATCGCCTTTGACAAGCCCGACGTGGTGCGGGCCGACCAGCAAGTCAAGGAAGCGTATTTGGGGTCCAGCGTGGCCGATCAGCAAGCGGGGCATCACTAAATGTTGGCCGTCAACAACCTTCATGCCTATTACGGCAAAAGCCATGTGCTGCATGGCGTGTCTTTCGGCGTCCAGCCGGGAGAAATCGTTGCGCTGCTCGGGCGCAACGGCTCGGGCCGCTCCACCACGGCCAAGGCCGTCATGGGCTTGGTCGATTGCGAGGGCAGCGTGCAATGGAAGGGCCGCGACATCGCAGGTCGCAAAGCCTATGAAATTGCCCACCTGGGCATTGGCTATGTGCCGGAAAACCGCGATATTTTTCCGCAACTCACCGTGCACCAGAACCTGCTGCTTGGGCAAAAGGGCAGCGGCAAAGGCTCGCGCTGGACTTTCTCTGACATGTACGCCATGTTCCCTCGCCTGCAGGAGCGCCAGCACACGGAAGCAGGCGTGCTCTCAGGCGGTGAGCAACAGATGCTGACCCTGTGCCGTACCCTGATGGGCGACCCGGACCTGATCATCATTGACGAGCCGACCGAGGGCCTGGCCCCCAAGATCGTGGAGCTGGTCGGGCAGTACCTGCAAACCCTCAAGGCGCGGGGTATCTCGGTGCTGCTGATCGAGCAGAAACTCACGATCGCCATGGCCATTTCGGACCGGGTGCTGGTCATGGGTCACGGCAGCATCGTCTTTGACGGCACGCCTGAGGGCTTAAGGGCCGACGCGCATGTTCGGCGGGAGTGGCTGGAGGTTTAAGGGCCCTGTCGCTGCAGGGACATTTTCTGGCTTCTGCAGCCATGCATGAGCTTCCCAGCCTCCCGGAGTGATGCAGAATAGAACGATCGTGCTTTTCCCATCTGCACCGCTTTTTAGATTTAAGTTTCCTCGGTGCTCCACCGAATTTCCTGACGAAAGACAACAGCAATGACAGCGCAATACCAAGTTCAAGGCAGCGTAGCGGTGATCACGCTCAGCAACCCGCCCGTCAACGGCCTGGGCCATGCCACCCGGCTGGGCATCACGGACTCGTTGGCCAAGGCCAATGCCGATGCGGCGGTGAAGTCCGTCGTATTGACTGGCGCCGGAAAAGCCTTTTCGGGCGGTGCTGACATCAAGGAATTTGGCACGCCCAAAGCCTTGGCCGAACCGAATTTGCTCAGCGTTATCCTGGCCATTGAAAACTCCGACAAGCCTGTCGTTGCGGCCGTGCACTCGGTCTGCATGGGCGGCGGTCTCGAGTTGGCGCTGGGTTGCCACTACCGCATCGCCGCACCCGGCTGCAGCGTGGCCTTGCCCGAAGTCAAGCTGGGCCTGATCCCTGGTGCCGGCGGCACGCAGCGCCTGCCGCGCGCCCTGGGCGTGGAGCCAGCGCTGAACATGATCGTCAGCGGCGAGCCGGTCAAGAGCGAGTTGCTGGCGCAGATTCCTGGTCAGCAGTTGTTCAACAAAATGGCAGCCTCTGCGGAATCGTTGGCTGCTGAAGCCATGGCCTACGCGCAAGAAGTTGCCGCCGTTCGCCCGCTGCCGCTGGTACGCAACCTGCCATGCAAGCACCCGCTGGGCGACGCTTACTTTCAGTTCGCCCGCAACATGGTCAAAGGCATGGCCAAGAACTTCCCCGCCCCGCTCAAATGCGTGGAGGTGGTGCAGTCGGCCACCAAGAAGAAGTTCGACGACGGCATGGCCTTTGAGCGCGAGACCTTCATCAACCTGATGTGGACGCCCGAGTGCCGCGCCCTGCGCCATATTTTTGTGGCCGAGCGCGCCGCCTCCAAAATCCCTGACGTGCCGGAAGACACACCCAAGCGCGACATCCAATCCCTGGCCGTCATCGGTGCGGGCACCATGGGCGGCGGTATTGCCATGAACTTCTTGAACGCTGGTATCCCGGTCAAGATGCTGGAGATGAAGCAAGAGGCGCTGGACCGCGGCCTGGCCACCATCCGCAAAAACTACGAAGCCCAAGTCAAAAAAGGCAAGCTCAAGCAGGCCAAGTACGACGAGCGGATGGCGCTTTTGAGCACCACGCTGAGCTACGACGACCTCAAAGACGCCGACATGGTGATCGAAGCCGTGTTTGAAGAAATGGGCGTCAAGGAAAAGGTCTTCAAAGAGCTGGACCGCGTCATGAAACCCGGCGCGATTTTGGCCAGCAACACCTCGACGCTGGACATGAACAAGATCGCCAGCTTCACCAACCGTCCGCAAGACGTGATTGGCACGCACTTCTTCAGCCCCGCCAACGTCATGAAGTTGCTGGAAGTGGTGCGCGGCGAAAAAACCGGCAAGGACGTGCTGGCCACGGTCATGGCGCTGGGCAAGAAGATCAAGAAAACCTCGGTGGTGTCGGGCGTATGCGACGGCTTCATTGGCAACCGCATGATCGAGCAATACGGCCGTCAAGGCGGCTTCTTGCTGGACGAAGGTTGCACCCCGCAGCAAGTGGACAAGGCCATGGAAAAGTTCGGCATGGCCATGGGCCCGTTCCGCATGGGCGACTTGGCCGGCAACGACATTGGCTGGGCGATTCGCAAGCGCCGGTATGTTGAAAAGCCAAACATGAAGTACAGCAAGACCGCTGATTTGCTCTGCGAAAAAGGCCGCTTTGGCCAGAAGACGGGCGCTGGCTGGTACGACTACGTGCCCGGCAAGCGCGACGCCATTCCGAATGCCGAAGTCGTGAAGATGATCGAAGACCACCGCAAATCGCTAGGCATCACGCCGCGCAAGATTTCGGACGAAGAGATCGTGCAGCGCCTGGTTTACGCCTTGGTTAACGAAGCCGCGCATTTGCTCGAAGAAGGCATTGCATCCAAAGCCAGCGACATCGACATGGTTTACCTCACCGGCTATGGCTTTCCGATCCACCGCGGCGGCCCCATGCTGTACGCAGACCAGGTCGGCCTTTTCAACGTGGTGCAGAGCATGCAGCGCTTTGCCAAGAACCCGCTGGACGACGCCAAGTTCTGGCAGCCCGCGCCGCTGCTGGCGCGCCTGGTGGCTGAAGGCAAGAGCTTCAACTAATTTAGGAATCATCATGAGTAACGCTGTCATTGTCTCAACTGCCCGCACACCTCTGGCTAAAAGCTGGAAGGGATCTTTCAACATGACGCACGGCGCCACCCTGGGTGGCCACGCGGTGGAGCACGCCATTGCCCGCGCCGGCATCGAGGCTGCCGAAGTGGATGACGTCATCATGGGTTGCGCTACGCCCGAAGGCGCTACTGGCGCCAACATCGCCCGCCAAGTTGCGCTGCGCGCCGGCTGCCCCATCACCGTGTCGGGCATGACCGTCAACCGTTTTTGCTCGTCGGGCTTGCAGACGATTGCGCTGGCGGCGCAACGCATCATCGCGGGCGAGGCCGATGTGTATGTGGCCGGCGGTGTGGAAAGCATTTCCTGCGTGCAGCAGGAAATGAACACCCACATGCTGCAAGACACCTGGCTGGCCAAGAACAAGCCCGAGATTTACTGGAACATGCTGCAGACCGCCGAGCAAGTGGCCAAGCGCTACGGCATTTCCCGCGAGCGCATGGACGAGTACGGCGCTGGCAGCCAGCAAAAAGCCAGCGCGGCGCTGGCCGCTGGCCTCTACACCGCGGAAATTGCACCGATCACGGTGATGGCTGGCGTGGCCGATCCGGTCATGGGCCTGAACACCAAGAAAGTCACGGTCAGCGCCGACGAAGGCATTCGTGAAGGCACCACCAAGGAAGGCATCAGCGGCATTCGCCCAGCCATTCCTGGCGGCGTGATCTCGGCCGGCAACGCAAGCCAGTTCTCGGACGGCGGCGGCGCCGTGGTGATGATGAACGACAAGCTGGCCGAGAAAAAAGGCTTGAAGCCGTTGGGCCGCTTTCTGGGCTTTGCCGTCGCCGGCTGCGAGCCGGACGAAATGGGCATTGGCCCCGTGTTCGCCATTCCCAAGGTGCTGGCCAAGCTGGGCCTGAAGATCAGCGACATTGACCTGTGGGAACTCAACGAAGCCTTTGCCGTGCAAGTGCTGTACTGCGCCGACAAGCTGGGCATTCCGATGGACAAGCTCAACGTCAACGGCGGCGCCATTGCGGTCGGCCATCCCTACGGCGTCACGGGCCAGCGCCTGACCGGCCACGCCCTGATTGAAGGCAAACGCCGCGGTGCCAAGCGCGTGTGCGTGACCATGTGCATTGGCGGCGGTATGGGCGCAGCCGGCATTTTCGAAGTGCTCTGATGCGCCTGGCGCCCAGTGCGCCAGTTGCCCGTATGCTCGCCAAGGGCCGCCAGATCCCTGGTGGCCCTTGGTTTTTGTGGGCTTGATGCCCCCATTTTTTTGTCAGCCGCAGCGGAGTTTTCCCATGAGCTTGCGTTCCACCCTCGACTTTTTGCTTTACCAGTGGCTGGACGCCGAGTCCCTGCAACAGCGCGAGCGCTTTGCCGACCATTCGCGCCAGACCTTCGACGCCGTGCTCGACACCTGCGAGCGCATTGCCCGCGAGAAATACGCACCGTTCAACCGCCTGGTGGACACCCAAGAGCCACACTTTGACGGCGAGAAAGTCGTCTTGCCCGCCGCCACGCATGACGCGCACAAGGCCTATGCCGAGTCCGGCATGCTCAGCGCCGCCCAAGACTACGAGATCGGCGGCATGCAGCTGCCCTACACGGTGGAAGCGGCCGCCAACAGCTTTTTCGCCATGGCCTCGGTCAGCATGGGCTCGGGCCTCCTCACGGTGGGCAACGCCAATTTGCTGATGGTGCACGGCACACCGCTGCAAAAGCAAGTCTTTGCACTCAACGAATTTTCAGGCCGCTGGACTGGCACCATGTGCTTGTCCGAGCCGCAGGCGGGCTCATCGCTGAGCGACGTGGCCACCCGCGCCTTGCCCGATGGCGAAAGCTTTGAGCAAGACCCGCTCGGCCCCCGCTACCGGCTCAAGGGCAACAAGATGTGGATTTCCTCAGGCGAACATGAGCTGAGCGAGAACATCATCCACTTGGTGTTGGCCAAGATTCCCGGCCCGGACGGCAAGCTGATTCCTGGCACCCGCGGCATTTCGCTGTTCATCGTGCCCAAGAAACTGGTCAACGCCCAAGGCGAGCTGACCGGCGTGCGCAACGACGTGGCGCTGGCGGGGCTGAACCACAAGCTCGGTTGGCGCGGCACCACCAACACGCTGCTCAATTTTGGCGAGGGCAAGTATCCCGTGGCCGGGGAGGGCGGTGGCCCCTACGGCCACGAAGTTGGCGCCATCGGCTACCTTGTCGGCAAGCCGCACGAAGGCCTGCGCTGCATGTTCCACATGATGAACGAGGCCCGTATTGGTGTTGGCACCGCCGCCACCATGCTGGGTCTCGCCGGCTACCAGGCCAGCCTGGACTACGCCAAGGCCCGCCCGCAAGGCCGGCCGGTCGGCCCCGGTGGCAAAGACCCGGCACAGCCCCAAGTGCGCATCATTGAGCATGCCGACGTCAAGCGCATGCTGCTGGCGCAAAAGTCGTATTGCGAAGGCGCCCTGGCGCTGGAGCTGTATTGCGCCCGCCTGGTGGACGAGCAACACACCGGCACGCCAGAAGCCGCCAACGAAGCACGGCTGCTGTTGGAAGTACTGACCCCGATTGCCAAAAGCTGGCCCAGCGAATGGTGTTTAGAGGCCAATTCGCTGGCGATCCAGATCCACGGGGGCTACGGCTACACCCGAGATTTCCCGGTCGAGCAATACTGGCGCGACAATCGCCTGAACATGATCCACGAAGGCACCCACGGTATTCAGGCCGCCGACTTGCTCGGCCGCAAAGTGCTGATGGAAGGCGAGCAGGGCTTGGCCTTGCTGGCGGCACGCCTCAAGCAGACGGCTCAGAGCGCGCAAAGCGTGCCGGCACTGGCTGCGCACGGCGAAGCCTTGAAGTCGGCCTGGGCCGACGTCGAGGCGGCCACCCGCCAAGCTTGGGCCACGGGCGAACCCAGCCAGGCGCTGGCCAATGCCGTGCCTTATATGCAGGCTTTCGGGCACACGGTCTTGGCCTGGATTTGGCTCCATGTCAGCCACACAGCACTGCAAAAAACCAGTGCACCTCTGGACGCCGCGACTGCCGGTCGCTTGGCTGCCACGCAATTTTTCTTCCACTATGAACTGCCAAAAATCGGAGCATGGTTAGGCGTGGTCAACAGCCGCGACATGACCTGCGCCGACTTGGCCGAGGACTCTTTTTGATGGCATCTGCCCTGTCTCTGAAACGCCTGCAAACACTGATCTGGGTATTGATTTACGGCGGTCTGCTCACCTTTGTGCTGGGCCTGTCCATGCGCCGCTTTGAGCACGCCCTGGGCTGGACGCTGATCGTGGGCGGTGGTGTGGTGGCCTTGGTCGGCGCCGTGCTGATTTTTGTGCGCGCCCGCCTCAAGCTCGACCCGAACTGATTAGCGCTGACCGGCTCACTCAGCCGCTTTTCAGTCGCCAGCACGACAAGGCCCGGGCCGCAGACACCGACGCCTGTGCTTTACTTGAAAACTCGAGCGCTAACCCATTTTTGTGAGGAGACACCCCCATGACAAGAACGACCACCCAACTCTTTGACCTGTCCGGCAAAACCGCCCTGGTCACCGGCGGCTCCCGCGGCCTGGGCCTGCAAATGGCGCATGCGCTCGGCGAAGCCGGTGCCCGCGTGCTGATCAGCTCCCGCAAAGCCGAAGATTTGGAAGCCGCCACCGCCGAGCTCAAAGCCGCCGGCATTGACGCCAGCTACGTGGCCGCCGACTGCTCACGCGAAGACGACATTCGCCGCCTGGCCGACGAATCGTTCAAGCGCTTGGGCGAGATCGACATTTTGGTGAACAACGCCGGCGCCGCCTGGGGCGCCCCGGCTGAAGACCACCCGGTTGAAGCCTGGGACAAGGTCATGAACCTGAATGTGCGCAGCTACTTCATCCTGAGCCAGACCGTGGCCAAGCGCAGCATGATCCCACGCGGCAAAGGGAGCATCATCAACACCGCCTCCATTGCCGGCCTGGGTGGCAACCCGAGCGGCATGGAGACCATTGCCTACAACACGTCCAAGGGTGCGGTCATCAACTTCACCAAAGCCTTGGCAGCGGAATGGGGCGAGCACGGCGTGCGCGTCAATGCGATTTGCCCCGGCTTTTTCCCCAGCAAGATGACGGTGGGCACGCTCAAAGCCTTGGGCGAAGAGCGGCTCAAGGCCGGCGCACCGCTGCGCCGACTGGGCGACGATGAAGATTTGAAGGGCTTGTGCGTGCTCTTCGCGTCTGATGCGGGCAAGCACATCACCGGCCAATGGATGGCGGTGGACGGCGGCGTCTCCGCAGTCACCGGAGGTTGAGCCAATGAAGCGACCAGCGCCTTTCGACCATCAGTTGCCATGACAAGAACCATCTCCCAACTTCTGGATCTCAGCGGCAAGAAAGCGCTGGTGACAGGCAGCTCGCGTGGCCTGGGCCTGCAACTGGCCCAAGCGTTGGGTGAAGCGGGTGCCACCGTCATGCTCAGCTCACGCAAAGCGGGCGACCTGGAAGAAGCCGCTGCCGTGTTGCGCGCCGCCGGCATCAAGACCGATTGGATCGCAGCTGACTGCGCTAAAGAAGCCGACATTCACCGCCTGGGGGCTGAGGCCCTGCTGCGAATGGGCCAAGTCGATATTTTGGTGAATAACGCGGGCGCCGCTTGGGGCGCGCCGGCCGAAGACTATCCAATTGCCGCCTGGGATAAGGTGATGAACCTCAACATCCGGGGTTACTTCATCTTGAGCCAATACATTGGCAAGCACAGCATGATCCCGCGCCGTGCGGGTCGCATCATCAACGTGGCGTCTATCGCCGGCTTGGGCGGCAGCCCGCCGGAGCGGCAAACCATTGCCTACAACACCTCCAAGAGTGCGGTCATCAATTTCACCCGCGTGCTGGGTTGCGAATGGGGGCCGTACAGCATCAATGTCAACGCCATTTGTCCTGGCTTTTTCCCGAGCCGCATGACCGAAGGCACGCTCAAGGCCAAGGGTGAAGACAGCCTGAAGGCCAGGGCACCCCTGCGGCGCTTGGGCGACGACGAAGATTTAAAGGGCTTGTGTGTGCTCTACGCGTCTGACGCGGGCAAGCACATCACCGGCCAGTGGTTGGCTGTGGATGGCGGCGTTTCAGCGGTATCGGGGGGCGAATGAGTTTTGGTGCAGTGATTCCTTTTGTAGACCACCTCGGCTTTGCGCTGACCCGGTTTGAAGACGGCCATTCCACCTTGGAGTACACGCCCAAGTACGAGCACCAAAACTCGTTTGGCGTGGCCCATGGCGGCTCGGTCATGACGCTGTTGGATGTAGCCATGGCCACTGCCGCCCGCAGCGTGGCGCCCGACTTTGGCGTGGTCACCATCGAGATGAAAACCAGCTTCATGGCCCCCGCGCCCGGCGACGGCAGCCTGCTGACCGCACGCGGCCATTTGCTGCAGCGCACGGCCAAAATGGCTTTTGTCGAAGGCTCGGTCTTTGACAGCCAGGGCCGTCTGTGCGCGCATTCGACTGGCACCTTCAAATACGTCAAGCGCGCGCCCAGCGACAGCGTAGCCCCAGCGCTGATTTCGACCGACTGATTTTTTAACCCATTCACCCAGGACTCCACCATGCCCGTGAACCAACAAATCCTTTTGGACAACCGCCCCGTGGCCGAGGCCGTGGCCAGCAACTTCAAGCTGGTCAGCCACCCCACGCCCGAGCTGCAAGACGGCCAGGTGCTGGTGCGCCACCACTTCCTGAGCCTGGACCCGTACATGCGTGGGCGCATGAACGACGCCAAGAGCTACGCCCAGCCTCAGGCCCTGGGCGAAGTCATGCAGGGCGGCACGGTGGGTGAAATTGTCGAAAGTCGCTCTCCGAAGTTCCAGGTCGGCGATAAGGTCGTTGGCATGGGCGGCTGGCAGGACTACAGCGTGGTCAGCGCCGACCAGATCGGCGCCATCCGCAAGGTCGACACCACGCATGTGCCGCTGTCGCACTACCTGGGCGCCGTCGGCATGCCCGGCGTCACGGCCTGGTACGGCCTCGTCAAGATCATCGAGCCCAAAGCTGGTGAGACCATGGTGGTGAGTGCCGCCACGGGCGCAGTCGGCAGCGCTTTTGGCGCGCTGGCCAAGGCCCGCGGCTGCCGTGTGGTCGGCATTGCCGGCGGCCCCGACAAATGCAAATACGCCGTTGAAGAACTCGGCTTTGACGAGTGCATCGACTACAAAGTGCACGCCGACTCAGCCTCCCTGTCTAAGGCGCTCAAGCAAGCCTGCCCGCAAGGCATTGACGGCTATTTTGAAAACGTGGGCGGCATGGTGCTGGACGCCGTGATGCTGCGCATGAACGCCTTTGGCCGCATTGCCATGTGCGGCATGATCGCCGGCTACGACGGCAAGCCTTTGCCATTGACTCACCCCGCACTGATTCTGGTCAACCGCCTGAAGGTGCAAGGCTTCATCGTCAGCGAGCACATGGAAATCTGGCCCGAAGCCCTGAAGGAACTCGGCATGTTGGTGGGCACAGGCAAGCTGCGCCCCCGCGAAACCGTGGCCCATGGCCTGGCCGCCGCGCCTGAGGCTTTCCTGGGTTTGCTCAAGGGCAAGAACTTCGGCAAGCAGCTGGTCAAGCTGATTTAAAGGCCGCAGGCGCCAGGGCAGGGCGCTGCCCTGGTGAATGTCAGCGTCAGCGCTGCCCGGCCACTTGGAAGATGAACGGTGCCGGGTCCACAAACTTGCCTTGTTTGAGCACCTCAAAATGCAGGTGTGGCCCGGTGGAACGCCCTGTGTTGCCTGACCTGGCGATGGTCTGGCCCGCTTTCACGGCATCTCCTTTGCGCACCAACAACTCACTGGCATGGGCGTAGCGAGAGGCATAGCCGCCCAGGTGCTGGATCACTACCGTCTGTCCGTATTGGGCGTCCCAGCCAGCTTCGGTCACTTCGCCCGCGCCAGCGGCCACAACAGGTGTGCCCGTGGGCAATTCGAAATCCACGCCTGTGTGCAGCGCCCGGTTTCGGTTAATAGGATCTGTGCGCTCACCGTACCCGCTTGACACCGAGGCCTGGCTCCGCGCCACCGGCAAGCCGACGGGTAGCCCGTCTAGCCAGTCCAAGGTGGACTGCCAAGTCTTGATATCTTGAGCGAGCCAGCCCGCAGTGCTGCGCTTGGCTTTGACGACATGGTCCATGCGCTGCAACACGCTGCCGCTGTCCAGTGCCACCGCATTACTGGCGGGCGGCAACAGATAGGCGCCTCCCTGGGCACGGCGCTGCGGCAGGTTTTTGCTCAACTCAGCCGGCAATTTGTCCGTGAGCTTGGTGTTGACAGTCTGCAGCTGGCTGACTTGGGTCACCAAATTGCGGTGCTCGGCTTCGAGTTCACTCAGACGCGCGTGGTAGACCGCATTAAGGTTTTCAAGCTCCACAGCGGTGTGCAAATTGCCCAGGCGCCGCGCAATAAGCGGGTCGTATTCCAAAGCCATGCGAAAGCCAAAAAACTGCAGCACACTGCCAGTGACCAACAAGCCCAGCGCCAGCCCGGCAAAGCCGATGACAACCGTCTTGAAAGAAAGGTTGAGGCTTTTGATCTTGCCAACTGGCCCGGAAACCCAAAAGATCTGCATCAGTCCTGCTTGAAAGAGGGTTTGGCGGCACGGCTGATGGCATGCACCGCCTCGTTTTGGCTGAGCTCGTCGATCTGGCGCAGCTGCCCCATGATGCGTGCGCCTACCGCCACGCCAATGGACCCATAAGTCAGGTCGCCTTCGACCTTGGCGCTGTCGATCAGCTCGACCCGGCCCGGGCAGATGATGTTGCCCTTGACCGTGCCCGAAATAATGACATCTTGCACAGACAGGTTGCCTAGCAGGTTGGCGCCAGGGCCCACCGCCACGGTGGCCGACGCCCCCTCAGCCTGGTAAATGTTGCCGTGCACGGAGCCGTCAATCCTCAGGCTCTTGCTGATGATCAGGTCGCCATCGATCTTCAGGGACGCGCCCACGATAGACTCGAACTTTTCGACCGAGCGGCCCAGATTGTTTTTCTCAAACTTGAACATGTGTTGGCACCATTCATCAAAAAAAGGGGTGAGGCGGGTGGCTGCGGCAGACCGAACCTTGGGCAGGGCTGAGAGTTGTACTACGGGCGCAAGCGAGGAAGTAATAAATACGGTATCGACTTTTCTCGGCCTTTATTGAGCCTGAGCCAGCGCACTGGTGCTCAGAATCGGGCGATCCCCGGCCATCGTGTCCCGCAGGGGACGAGCCCAAGCGCTGGCCGGACCCTTCTGAACTGGACTGACCGCACAATAAAAGCAGAAACTACAGGAGCTTTTGCCATGTCTGAGCTGATCTTGCACCACTACGCCAACTCGCCTTTTGCGGAAAAAGTCCGGCTGATGCTGGGCTACAAGCAGCTACCCTGGAAGTCGGTTTTCATCCCAGCCATTATTCCCAAGCCGGATGTGGTGGCGTTGACCGGCGGCTACCGCAAGACGCCCATCCTGCAGATAGGCGCGGACATTTATTGCGACACCGCGCTGATTGCCGACGTGCTGGAGCACTTGCAACCGTCTCCTTTGCTATACCCCGAGCCTTCCAAAGGCTTGGCACGCACGCTGGCGCAGTGGGCGGACACCACCTTGTTCTGGACCGCCATGGCCCACAACACACAACCGGCGGGCTTGGCGCAAATGTTTGCCAATGCCCCACCCGACGCAGCCAAGGCCTTTGGTGAAGACCGCCAAGCCATGCGGGGCGGCCTGCCGCGTATTCGCCCGCAGGACGCCTCGCCGGCCTACAAGTCTTATTTGCGGCGCCTGTCGGACATGCTGGACGACCGGCCCTTTTTGCTCGGCGACGTGCCCTGCATTGCCGACTTTGCTGCCTATCACCCGCTGTGGTTCACGCAGGTGCGCACCCCGGCGGTGGCGGGCATCTTGAACCTGACGCCCGCCGTGCTGGAGTGGATGGGCCGCATGGCCGCGATCAGCCACGGCCAAAACGAAAAATTCAGCGCTACCGAGGCCATTGCTGTGGCCGCGGCCAGCAAGCCTGCGCCCTTGCACGACGACGTGTTTCAGGACGAGCACGGCATTCCTCTGGGTAGCCAAGTCACCATCAGTGCCGAATCATTTGGCCCGGAGCCAACACAGGGTGAATTGATCGCGGCTACTCGCATGCACTACACACTGCGCCGCACTGACGAACGTGCGGGCACGGTGCATGTGCATTTCCCGCGCATCGGCTACGCCCTCAAGGCGGTTTAACTTCATCCAAGGATAGCTTTCATGATCACCGACTTCAAAAACAAGACCGCCGTTTTAACGGGTGCAGGCTCTGGCTTTGGCCTGGAATGCGCGCGCATTGGCGCCAGCCTGGGCATGAACCTGGTGCTGGTGGACGTGCAGCAAGACGCGCTGGACGCTGCCAGCGCCGAATTGCGTGCTGCAGGCGCCACCGTCCTTCCCTTCAAGCTCGACGTGTCGAGCGCCTCTCAAATGGACAGCATGGCTCAAGCCGTCAAAGACCGTTTTGGCGCACCGCATTTGGTGTTCAACAACGCCGGGGTGGGTTCAGGTGGGCTGATCTGGGAAAACTCGGTCAAAGACTGGGAGTGGGTTCTGGGCGTCAACGTCATGGGCGTGGTCCATGGTGTGCGCCTGTTCACGCCCATGATGCTGGAGGCCGCAGCCGCCGACCCTGCTTGGAGAGGCCATATCGTCAACACCGCCAGCATGGCCGGCTTGCTGAACCCGCCGAACATGGGCATTTACAACGTCAGTAAGCACGCCGTGGTGTCGCTCAGTGAAACGCTGTACCAAGATCTGAGCCTGGTCACGGAGCAAGTGGGTGCCTCGGTACTGTGTCCCTTCTTTGTACCCACGGGCATCAGCAAGAGCGAGCGCAACCGCCCTAGCAGCATGGCCGACGAAAAACCCAGCAAAAGCCAGATCATTGGCCGCGCCATGAGTGACAAGGCCGTGGGCAGCGGCAAGGTCACTGCCGCGCACGTGGCGCAAAAAGTCTTTGACGCTGTGGCGGCCAACCAGTTTTATATTTACAGCCATCCCAAAGCCATCAACTCAGTGCAGACCCAGCTCGAAGACGTGCTGCAAGCCCGCAACCCCACCAGTCCCTTTGCGGACAAGCCCGAGTTGGGTGAACAACTCAAAGCTGCTTTGCGAGGCGCGTGAGGGCTAGCGCCGGCTGCGGATTCGTTCATTAAAAAAGCCAGTCAGCTGCACACTGACTGGCTTTTTAGCTTGGCTGCCGAACCGCTCAAGGCGGCTTGGCGAGACAACTCAACTTATCAATTGGCTGACACACCCAAAGACTTCACGGTCTCCAGGTTCAGGTAGCCGTCTACTGGCAGATTTTTGGCCTGCTGGTAGGCGTTGACAGCCTTCATGGTTTGCGCACGAATCACGCCGTCCACAGGACCAGGGTTGTAGCCAGCGCCTTTGAGCGCCTGCTGGATCTCCTTGATCTTGGTGGGCGTGGCGTTGGTCTCGCACAGGATGGAGCGGCGCTCCGTGCTGGGCTCGGTCAGCTTGAACTGGTAGCTCAAGGTTTCGTATTGCGCGGGCACCTCGATTTCGCGCAAGCTTGCCGCTTGGTCAATCACCTGGCGGCTTTGGGTTTTGTAGACCGCTGGGACCAGCACCTCACGGAAACTCGCTGGGGTATCCACGACGCGGCGTTTGACAGTCTCGGTGACGGCTGCCACGGGAATCTGGCGGGTGGTTGCGGGCTTGTCGACCACGCTGCGCTCGACGGTGGTGTACACAGCCGGCACCTGAATCTCACGGGTGCTGGCAGGAGTGTTGAGCACTTCGCGGCTGACGGTCTTGTAGACCGCGGGCGTCGCCACTTCTTCCGTGCGAGCTGGCGTGACCACCACGCGGCTGGCCACGGTCTTGGTGACGGCCGGTACTTCGACGGTTCGCACGCTGGCTGGCTTGTCCACGACCTGGCGGCTGATGGTGCGGTACACGGGTGGCACCTTGACTTCGCGCACATAGGCTTCTTCGCCAGATTGTGCGCCTGCCGTCTTGCCTGCATTCGCCAAGCCTGCAACTGATGCGGCGCGCAGCACGCGCTCCCCGGTGGGGGTGGCCACGATATCCCCCTTGTCGTCAAAACGGTAACCCTGGGTCTTGAGTTTTTCCAAGTCGATTTCTTGGCGGGTCACGGTCTGGTAGGTTGCCGGAATAGCGATTTCTTTGCTGCTGGCTTCGCGGTCCAGCACTTGGCGGGTCACAGTGGCGTATTGCGCTGGAACGTCGATCTCGCGCGTCGTGGCTGCAGTTTTGAGCACTTGACGGCTGATGGTTTCGTAACGAGCGGGGACTTCAACCAGGCACATGACATCGTCATCCAGGTTGCTGTTATCCGCGGTGTTCCATTGGGTGTCCACCCGATTGCCATCCACCATGCCGTCCTTGCTTTTGGTGAAGCCGCGCAGGGGGCGAACATCCAGCGCCTGACCAATCCAGGCACGGCCGCGCTTCCATTCCTTGGTGGCGTCAGCCACTTTCACCCGCTCGGTCACGGTTTCAAACACCGCCGGAACTTCCACCAAGCGTTTGCTGGCCTCTTTGGTCATCACGTTTTCCGTGACGGTGCGGTAAGACGCTTGCGATGCTTGCAGCTTGGAACTGGCCTGGGTGCGCACCAACTCTTCGCGCACTTGCCGCATGGGCAGGGTGATCCGCTCATAGCGCAGCGACTCGGCCTTGGCGAGCACTTGCTCGGTCTCGGCACGGAAGGTCGCGGGGATGACTTCTACGCGCGTGCTGGCAGGGCGCTCTACCACGGTCTCGTCCACATGGCCATACACAGCAGGAATGACTGTGATCTTTTTGCCCTCCGGCGTGACCAGCACTTGTTCGGTCACGGTTTTGTAAGTGGCGGGAATGACTTCGAGCCGCACGCTGGCGGGCTTGCTGATGACTCGCTCGGAAACAGTGGTGTAGGTGGCGGGAACAGGCTCTTCACGCATACCGGCGGGTTTGACCACGACCTCTTCGGTCACGGTTTTATAGGTCGCAGGAACTGGGATCTGGCGCTTGAACTCAGGGGTGACCAGAACTTGTTCAGTCACGGTTTTGTAGGTGGCCGGGATGGCTTCCACACGCTTGGTGGCGGGCACTTTCAGGACTTGCTCGCTGCGGGTCTCGAATTTGGCGGGAATCAAGACGGTGGCAAAACATTCGCTCAAGGCGGCCGTTTGTTGCGGCTGACCGACCGGGCGCGGCAAGCTGTTGCCAAAGTGGTTGTCGCATTGCTGCATGCTGGCGCGCACGATCTTGCCCTGCACGTCCAAGTAAACGTTGACCGACATGTCGGGGCTGAAAGGCACGTATTTGCCAACCAATTGGCGGCTCACGCCGTCGCGGCCACCGGACGAGCCAACGCCCTTGTCACAGGCGCCACGGGCATAGCTGGCGGCTTCAAAGCCCAGGCGACTGGCCGCTTGTTCGGCTTTCACCAAGTCACGCAGTTGCTGGGCTTTGACATCCACTTCGCCGTCGCGCTTGAGGGCGGGCTTGCTGGTGAAGGGCGTGTAGAACTTGGCTGTGCCAGCGGCTACCGCCGCATCGCATTCGGCCGCTGTGTCGTAACCCACATTGCCGTGTGGGTCCGTGGCCATGGCGGCCTGAGCCGACGTGGCCAGCATGACGGTTGTGGCCAGCGCAACAGCGCTCAACGAAGATTTTTTTGCCCGTTTGACGTGATTCATATGTTTCCGATTTAATGTAAAGAAGTATTACTAAAATACTACCAAATGGAAATCATAGCGCCATTAATCAGTTTTTTAAATTACTAGGCAATAAGTGCTGGAGTGTCTCCACATCGAGAGATGTCTTGCGCAGCACCCCTGTAGGGTATGCCCGAGCGACCAGCCCGGACCACGCCAATTACAGGGGCGGCGGCGCATCAGCCTCCTGGGCGCGAGACTGCCGGGGCATTCACTAATGAAGTCGCACAGGGGATAGGCCGGAGGAAGCCCGGTACCCGCTCGATGTCAGGCGGCGCAGTTGCCGGTTTCTGGCAAGGCCGCCAGGGGATCAGGGATGAAACGCACCCTCGAAGCAATGGCGCACCTCATGGCCCAGGGCCACGTGGGTGGTGACTTTTCCGGTCACAACGGTGCATTCCTGCGCCGATCGGCTCCAGATCGCGCAGGCCAAAGGCGGCGTGCTGAAGGCGCGCTCCTTGTCCATGCCCAGGGTTTGGGCGCAGTAGGCGGCCACGTCCTCTCGAGCTTCCCAGCGGATCTTGACGCCGTTTTTGAACACTCGGCTCTCCACGTTCAAAGCCATGAAGGGGTTGAGTTCGGAGGTGCTCAGGTAGCTTCCATTTGGCGCGGTCTGGCAACCGGTCAGCCACAGACTGAGCGTGAGCAAAAGAAGCTGAATGGCTTTAGACATTTAAGACACCTGTAGAACCATCCGCGGAGGCGGAATGTATTCTGTTTGTGACTAAATGTTATCAATTAATGGGCGGTATTAGGACAATATTTAACAATTATCTGAGATTTTTGGACGAAATGGGTCGCTTGGGCCCCCGGGTAAAACGTGAGTTAGCAAGCGCGTAACTCAAATTACCCCGTGAATGACGACTCCGGGCCGGGTTCGATGCCCCGCCTCTCCAAGGGCCAGCGGACTGAAGCGCTATGCCAAAATCCGGGCCTTTCCTCAACCGCTCTGACCACGCGAGGCAGGGCGGTTTCTTCTTGCCTTTTCTTCAGTACTTCATGCAAAAAATCATCCGGCAGATCGCAGCCGAAATCAAAGTTCAGGAACATCAGGTCAGGGCGGCGGTGGACCTGCTCGACGGCGGGGCCACGGTGCCATTTGTGGCTAGGTACCGCAAGGAAGCTACGGGCGGGCTGGACGATATTCAGTTGCGGGAGCTGGAATACCGGCTGGGCTATTTGCGTGAGCTGGAAGAAAGGCGCGAAACCGTCCTCAACAGCATTCAGGAGCAGGGCAAGCTCACGCCTGATCTGCGCGCCGCTATTGAAGCGGCCAGGACCAAGCAGGACCTGGAAGACTTGTATTTGCCCTACAAGCCCAAGCGCCGCACCAAAGGCCAGATTGCCCGCGAAGCAGGCATTGAGCCCTTGGCCAATTTGCTGCTGGCCGAGCCGCAGCGCGTGCCCGCCGACGAGGCGCATGCTTATATGAAGGCCGAGAAAAACGAGAGCGGCGATGACTTCACAACCGTGCAGGCTGTGCTGGACGGGGTGCGCGACATCTTGAGCGAGCGCTGGGCCGAAGACGCCGGCCTGGTGCAGTCGCTGCGGCAATGGCTGTGGAGCGAAGGGCTGTTCCAGTCCAAGCTGGTGCCGGGCAAGGACGAGAACCACCCGGACCATGCCAAGTTCCGCGACTACTTTGACTACGACGAGCCGATTGGCCGCGTCCCCTCACACCGGGCGCTGGCCGTGTTTCGCGGGCGGGGCCTGGAGATTCTGGACGCCAAGCTGGTGCTGCCTGAGCCGCCTGAAGCTGGCAAGCCCAGCATTGCGGAAGGCAAGATCGCCATCCATGTTGGCTGGAGCCACCAGGGACGTGCAGCCGACGATTTGCTGCGCAAGGCGGTTGCCTGGACTTGGCGCGTGAAACTCAGTTTGTCGTTGGAGCGGGACTTGTTCACCCGCCTGCGTGAAGAGGCGGAGAAGGTTGCCATCAAAGTCTTTGCCGACAACCTGCGCGACTTGCTCTTGGCGGCGCCTGCCGGTCCGCGCGTGGTAATGGGCCTGGACCCCGGCATTCGCACCGGCGTGAAGGTGGCTGTGGTCGATGCCACGGGTAAACTGGTGGACACGTCTACCGTCTTTCCGCACGAGCCTCGCAAGGACTGGGACGGCTCGCTGCACACGCTGGCCAAATTGAGCCAACAGCACGGCGTGAACCTGATCGCCATTGGCAACGGCACGGCCAGCCGCGAGACCGACAAGCTGGCGGCCGACCTGATCAAGCTCATGGCCAAGCATTCAGAAGTGGAGATTCAAAAAGTCGTGGTCAGCGAAGCCGGCGCCTCTATCTACAGCGCCAGCGAATTCGCCAGCCAGGAAATGCCCGACGTGGACGTGAGCCTGCGCGGCGCCGCCAGCATCGCCCGCCGCCTGCAAGACCCACTGGCCGAGCTGGTGAAGATCGACCCCAAGTCCATCGGTGTGGGCCAGTACCAACACGACGTGAACCAGAGCGACTTGGCGCGCAGTCTGGACACCGTGGTCGAAGACTGCGTGAACAGCGTGGGCGTGGACCTGAACACGGCCAGCGTGCCGCTGCTGGCCCGCGTGTCTGGCCTGTCGCAAACAGTGGCCAAGTCGGTGGTGCGCTGGCGCGACGCCAACGGCGCTTTTGCCAGCCGCGCCGACTTGCTCAAAGTCACCGGCCTGGGCGCCAAGACCTTTGAGCAAAGCGCGGGCTTCTTGCGCCTGCACAAAAGCAGCAACCCGCTGGACATGACCGGCGTCCACCCAGAAACCTATCCGGTCGTCGAGAAAATCATGGCACACACTGGTAAGCCCGTGGCCGAGTTGATGGGCCGCGCCGAAATGCTCAAGACCCTGCGCCCCGAGCTGTTTGCCAACGAACAGTTTGGCGTGATCACGGTCAAAGACATTCTGGCCGAACTGGAAAAGCCAGGCCGCGACCCCCGCCCGGACTTCAAGGTGGCGCGCTTCAACGACGGCGTGGAAGACATCAAAGACCTGAAAGAAGGCATGGTCCTCGAAGGCACGGTCAGCAACGTGGCCGCCTTTGGCGCCTTTATTGACATTGGCGTTCACCAAGACGGATTGGTGCATGTGAGCCAGCTCGCCAACAAGTTTGTGACCGACGCCCGCGAGGTGGTCAAAACCGGCGACATTGTCAAAGTGCGGGTGACCGAAGTGGATGTGGCCCGCCAGCGCATTGGCCTGACCATGAAGCTCGACGCCGCGCCCGCTCGCCGCGACGGCCCGCGGGACAACCGCTTTGAGCACGCCGCTCGCGACCAGCGCGAAAGCAGGGGGCGCGGTGGGGCAGGGGGCGGCTACAGCGCACCCGCCCCAGCCCCGCAAGGCTCGGCCATGGCATCGGCCTTTGCCAAGCTGCAGGGGCTGAAGAAATAAGGGTGGCCCTTGTAAACCTTTCAGCCATCCCGGCATCCCTATTGGCGCATAATTGCATCAAATCTGATGATGCCATGACTTGCGGGGAGCTTTTATGAGAACCACGGTGACGGTTGACGATACCTTGTACCAATCTGCGCTAGACCTGGCGGAGCCGGATATGGACAAGGCGGACTTGTTTCGTGAAGCCATCAAGGTCTTCGTCCGAGTTCAGGCGGCAAAGCGCTTGGCCGCACTCGGTGCGAAGGCACCAGAAATGACGGACATCCCCAGGCGCAGCGGCAACAGCCAGGCATGAAAAGTGTCCTTGTCGACACCTCTGTCTGGGTGGACCACTTCAAGCGGGACAACGCGGAGTTGGTGACGCTGTTGAGGCAGGACAGGGTGCTCATTCACCCCTTGGTCATTGGCGAAATTGCCTGTGGCACACCGCCCCAGCGGGCTCAGACACTCTCTGATTTGAAGCACTTGCAGCCCACCCAGCAAGCCAGCTATCAAGAAGTGCTGGGGTTTATCGAACGCGAAGAGCTGTACGGTTTGGGCTGCGGTTGGGTGGACTTTCAGTTGCTCGCCTCGACCCTGATGACGCGTGGGTCGGAATTTTGGACCTTGGACAAACGATTGGTCGTGCTGGCGGAGCGGTTCAATGTGTCTTTCTGCGGTGTAGCCCATTGACGCGTGCCATGAAGGCCCTGCGCCTCTACGCCGGCCCGAAAGCGCTGGCCCACCTCCGCCAGAACGGGCTGGCGCCTTCGCATGTGGGCGTTATTCCGGCGGCGGCTGGCGGCCCCAAGGGGCTGATCCTCGGGCCGCTGGACCGCTTTATCTTTGGCGAGTGGTTGCCGCAAAGCAGCCAGCCGGTGGACTTGGTGGGCGCATCCATTGGCGCGTGGCGCATGGCCACTGCTTGCCTGAATCAGTCGGTGCAAGCTTTTGAGCGGCTGGAAAGCGATTACATCGCCCAGCACTACGAGCTGCAGCCCGGCCAAAAGCGGCCCACGGCTGACTTCATCAGCGAGCGCTTTGGCCAGAGCCTGATCGACTTTTACGGCGGCCGCGTGCACGAGGTGCTGGGCCACGCGCGCTACCGGCTGCACATCATCACCTCGCGCGGGCGGCATGTGCTGGGGCGCGAACATGCCTGGCGCACGCCGCTGGGTTATGCCGGTGCTTTCCTCACCAACTCCGTGCAGCGCAAAGCCATGGGCGCTTGGCTGGAGCGCGTGGTTTTTTCAACGTCAGCCGGCGCCGAGCCGGGCGCTGCCTGTGCAGCTTTGCCTTTTGCGACGTCCGACTACCGCACCCGCCAAGTGCATCTGACCGACGCCAACTTCAACCCGGCTTTACAAGCGAGTTGCTCAATCCCCTTCATGCTGCGCTCAGTGCACAACATTCCGGGCGCGCCGCCAGGGGCGTACTGGGACGGCGGCATCACGGATTACCACCTGCACCTCAATTACGCGGCCCATCTCCAAGACCGGCCCATCAGCCAGGGCGGGCTGGTCCTGTACCCCCACTTTCAAAAAGCCGTGGTGCCCGGCTGGCTAGACAAAGCCCTGAAGTGGCGACACCAAGCCAGCCCCTTTTTAGACAACATGCTGGTGCTCGCCACCGACCCTGCCTGGGTGCAGACCCTGCCCAACGGCAAGCTCCCCGACCGCACCGACTTCACCCGCTACGGACAAGACCTGGGCGCCCGGGTGACAGCCTGGACGGCGGCCGCCTCGGCCAGCCGCCAACTGGCCGAGGAATTTGGGCAATGGCTGGACAAGCCCGACTTGGGGCGACTCGAAACGCTGTGAGGTCATTGGCTGGCCCGGATTGCCCAATGCAGCCTTGGGCAGGGTTGATTACGTACTGACGACGGCTACCGGTTCTGATCTCAGCATCTTCACACCATTTATTGAAAAATTTGTTTTTGTTGAAGGCTGGCTAAGTCTCCTCACATCGCCTCCCTCAACATCTGGCGATAGTCGTCCTCCGTTGCCAACCGCGGATTCGTCTTGTGGCAGTGGTCAGCCATCGCGCCTTTGATGATGTCGTCGAACATCGCGGGGGTCACGCCCAGCGCGTCCAGACCCTTGGGCAGGCCCAGGCGGGCGCTCATGTCGGTGATGGCGTCGGGGATGTCGTTGCCGCTGGTCAAGCCCATGACGCGGGCCATGCGCTCCAGTCGGCGGTCTTTCTTCATGGATTCGGCTTGGGCGTTGAAGCGGATCACGGCCGGGAGGAAGAGGGCGTTCAGCGTGCCATGGTGCAGGCGCGGGTTGACGCCGCCCAGGCTGTGGCTGAGCGAGTGCACGCAGCCCAGGCCTTTTTGGAAGGCCATGGCGCCTTGCATGGAGGCGCTCATCATGTTCAATCTAGCTTCCTTGTCTTGGCCGTTGCGGGTGGCCGCTTCGATGTTGGCCCAGCCGCGCTCCAGGCCGTCCAGGCCAATGCCGTCGGCGGGTGGGTTGAAGGACGGCACCATGAAGGTTTCCATGCAGTGGGCAATCGCGTCCATGCCGGTGGCGGCCGTGAGTTGCGGCGGCAGGCCGAGCGTGAGTTCGGGGTCGCAAATGGCGGCCTTGGGCACGATGTGCCAGGAATGAAAGCCGAGCTTGCGGTGGTCATCCACGATCAAGATCGCGCCGCGTGCCACTTCGCTGCCGGTGCCGCTGGTGGTGGGCACAGCAATGATGGGCGCCACGCGGTCGGTGATCTTGAGCGAGCCGCCTTCTATGGTGGCGTAGGTTTTGAGCGGGCCTTCGTGGGTGGCCAGGATGGCCACGCCCTTGGCGCAGTCGATGGCCGAGCCGCCACCCACGGCAATCAGCCCGTCGCAGCCGCTGGCGCGGTACAACTCGGCGGCCGCGCGCACGGCCGCTTCGGTCGGGTTGGATGGCGTTTGGTCAAACACAGCCACGGGTAAGCCGGCAAGCACGTCCAACGCTTTTTGCAAGACGCCAGCTGCTTTGACACCCGCGTCGGTGATCACCAGCGGCCGGGAGATGCCGACGCGCTCGCACTCTTGCTTGAGCAGCTTGACCGCGCCATGTTCAAACTGAATTTGGGTGACGTAATAGATAAAGGCCATGGTTCTGTTTCCCGAGTTGGTGTTGCCGAGGGGTTCGGTGGTGATGATAGTTTCAGCCCAGGGCTGGGGCTGTCACGCGAGGGCAGGGCGGCGTGCGGCCCGTGGGCACAATAGCTAATTCGGCTCGAGCCGCTTTTTTTGCCCGCGTTTTGAAACACCACGACCCCCACGCTTTGCTCACGCCCACAATGCGTGGCATTTTGACGGCCATGCAACGGGCGGGACGCCCACCGCTGGACACGCTCAGCCCGCAGGCCGCTCGCGCCGCCTATGCCGCGGGCGCTGACATCTTGGAAGTGCCCGTTCGGCCGTTGTATCGCGTGGAAGACTTCACGCTGCCGGCGCGCGACGGTTACGCCATTCCGGTGCGGCTGTACGCTCCCGCCGCCCATGCACCCCTGCCGCTGCTGGTCTACTTTCATGGCGGCGGCTTCACGATAGGCAGCGTGGCCACGCACGATGTGCTGTGCCGCGAGCTGAGCCATCGGGCGCACTGCGCTGTGTTGTCGGTGGACTACCGGCTGGCGCCGGAACATCGCTTTCCCACCGCAGTGCATGACGCCTGGGACGCGCTCAATGGCGCTTGTCAAAACGCGGCGAGTTGGGGCCTGGACCCGACGCGGCTGGCCGTGGGCGGCGACAGCGCGGGCGGCACGCTGGCCGTAGTCTGCGCCGTGCTGGCCCGTGACGCCCAATTGCCGCTGGCTTTGCAATTGCTGATTTACCCCGGTTGTGCGGCTGCGCCAGACAGCCCTTCGCACCAGCGCTTTGGCCAAGGCTTTGTGTTGGAGTCGCGGCTGATCGACTGGTTTTTTAGCCAATACATCGACATGGCCGATCGCAGCGATTGGCGCTTTGCGCCTCTGAATGCGCCAGACCTGGACGGCGTGGCGCCCACTTGGCTGGCTTTGGCCGAATGCGACCCGCTACATGATGAAGGTCTGCTCTACGCCGACCGACTCCGCGTCAGCAGCGTGCCGGTGGACCTGGCGGTTTACCGGGGCGTGACGCACGAATTCATCAAAATGGGCAGGACCGTGCCCGAAGCCAAGCACTTTCACGCGGACGCCGCGCAGGCCTTGCGCCAGGCGTTCCACCCACATTTAGACCCCTCAACCGAGCCAGCACCATGAACCGACAAGACTTCCGCTTTTTCCACCGCCTGCGCGTGCGCTGGGCCGAGGTGGACATGCAAAAGATCGTCTTCAACGCGCACTACCTGATGTACTTCGACACGGCCGTGACGGACTACTGGCGTGCCATTGCGCTGCCGTACGAAGACGCCTTTGCCCACCTGGGGGGCGAGCTGTACGTCAAGAAAGCCAGCGTTGAATACCACGCCTCGGCCCGGTATGAAGACCAACTCGACGTGGCCCTCAAATGCAGCCGCATCGGCAACTCGTCCATGGTGTTTACCGGCGCTATCTTCCGGGGTGAAGCGCTGCTGATCACCTGTGAGCTGATCTACGTCTTTGCCGATCCGGCCACCCAGCGCTCCAAGCCCGTGCCCGACCTGTTGCGCCAAGTGCTGCTTGGTTTTGAGGGGGGCGACCGTGCCGTTACCCTGAAAACCGGCGACTGGCAAAGCCTAGGCGCTGACGCCTTGGCCTTGCGCGTGCAGGTGTTCGTCGAGGAGCAGGGCATCGCCTTGGCGCTAGAACAAGACGAGGCCGACCCGCTGTGCGTGCACGCCGTGAGTTACAACGGCCTAGGCCAAGTGGTCGCCACCGGGCGTCTGTTGCCTGCAGAAAACGGCGTAGCCAAGCTAGGCCGCATGGCGGTTCACCGGGTGTTGCGTGGCGGCGGCCACGGCGCCCAACTGTTGCACAGCTTGGCTGAAGCCGCCCGCCTGCGCGGGGACCGCGAACTCGTGTTGCATGCCCAGCGCAGTGCCGAAAGTTTTTACAAGCGGCTGGGGTTTGTGGCCAGGGGCGAGGGGTTTGAAGAAGCCGGCTTGCCGCACATCGAGATGGCTCGCCAGCTTTGAATTAGTTGAATTAATTGGACTCTGACCCCAATTAGGTGGGTGGCATTAATTAACACTTTGGTGTGATTTAATGCACTTCCTGTCGGTTCCGGCGGGAAGCAACTTGGCGCATGTGCTGTTCAGGCTGTTCGATGTTTTGCCTGGCCACCTCACTCATGCTGCTTGCCCTTAAAAAATCCGCTCCCGCCGACGCCACGCTCAAAGATCGCTTTACCGCCTGGATCATCAAAGCGCGCTTGGTCAGCCAGTACTGCCATGGTGGCATCGTTGTCGATGGCGATCTGTACCAATCCAATTCCAGCCATGGCTTGCACCAGGTCAAGCGCGGCGATTGGACGCCGGAGCGTTGGGATTTTTTCAGCGTGGAAGGCGACGACGTCCTTGTCTTGCGCGCTTACGCGAAGTACTGCGGCGCGGGCTACGACTGGCTGAGCCTGTTGGCTTTCGTGGGTTTGCGCTTTCGGGATTCGTCAAAGCTGTACTGCTTTGAATGGTGCTGGATTGCGCTGACCGGGCAGATGCCGACCATGCGCATCACTCCCGAGTTGTTGCTGTCGGAGCACCTGCGCAAAGCATCGCCTGCCCTGGCGAAGTAAAACAATCCCCCCAGGCCTGGCAAGGCCCAAGAGGGACTACGACATCAAGCTGGCGACAAGCGCCGGCGCGCATCCTCGATGCAGTCACGCGCCCAGCCTGCAGGGGCAGTTTGCTGCCAAACATGGTTGCGGGTCTGCCGGTCGTCAAACTCACAAGCGACGCCCTTGGCCTTGAGCGCATCGTGCATGGCCAATGCCAGTTCGCGGTCTACGCCAAAAAGACGCCAGCACTGGCCCTGCGCCTGCAGCCGTACCGAATGCCCGAAGCGGCCGCGCTCAGCTTCAAAATGCTCGACTTCAGCCAACGCAATTCGCTCGACGTGGCGCTTGCCCACCACCTGCAACAGAGCGGCTTGGTCAGTGACCACCCAAACACCGCGACCGCCGCCGACGATGCGCCCGCTCACGTAAGCGCTGAGTTGCTCGCTGGTGAAGGTCTGCTGGCGAAAAGCGTCCAGATCAGCGGTATCGAGCTTGCGCAGGGCGTAGGGGTTGTGACCCTCCAGCAGGATTTCAGTGAGGGCGTTGCCGTGGAAAAAGGAATTGAGAAAGCTCATGGAGGGTGGGATGCAGGCTTGAGCGTCTAAGCAGTGCCGTGCTTTTAATAATTGGGAAAGAGGGGGGCCAAGAACGAACGGGACAGCTTTTACGCCGTCCCGTTCTCGGTTTTACAGACTGAAGCTCAGAGGCCCAAGATCTTTTTGGCTTCGCCCAGCGCAGCCATGGACTCGGTGTGCTTGCCGTCCTTGTGGAACTGCTCCCCCTTTTGGCGCAAGTCTTTGACCTTGGTCATTTGGGCGGCGTCCAGCTTGGCGGCGGGCATCTTGGCGTCAATCGCCTTCATTTCTCCAGGGCAACCATGAGCCATGGCAGCGCCAGCGGCAAGTGACAGAACCAATACAGCGATTTGTTTCATCAGGATCTCCAAAAAAATGAAATGAGCCGGAAATGTAACTGGACGGGGATAAATCGTTGCGTTGGCCGAATAAGCCCTTGCCAAAGCGGGCTTATCAGCTTTCAGCGCTGCGGCATGTCCTTGGCTGAGTAACCCAAGCTCACCGAGGCATCGGGTGGAATGGCTGGCATGGTGGCGTTCCAGGCTAGCCATTGCTCACGCATGCGGGTCAGGCGCTCGGGGTCGCGCTGGGCCAGGTTGGCGCGTTCTCTCGCATCGGCGGGGATGTTGAACAGGTATTCGTTCCCGTCGACCATCAGGTACTTCCAGTCCCCGTCACGCAAGGCGCGCTGCCCGCGGTGGTTCATGCGCCAGTACATGGGGCGCTCAAACCGGTGGGCCGGGTCGCGCAGCAAGGCTTCGAGCGACACGCCGTCCAGCGGGTAGTCAGGGTGGGCCACGCCGCCGCCCAGGGCGAGCATGGTGGCGGACCAGTCCATGGTCAAGGCGTGTTGGTCGCTGACGCTACCGGCGGGAATCACAGCTGGCCAGCGGGCAATCCAGGGCACGCGGATGCCCCCTTCGGTCAAGTCCATCTTGCCGCCGACCAAGGGCCAGTTGTCCGAAAAGCGCTCGCCGCCGTTGTCGCTGGTGAATACCACCAAGGTGTTTTCGTCCAGGCCTTGCTCGCGCAGCGTGGCCATGATCTGGCCAATGCCTTCGTCCATGTGGTGGATCATCTTGCGGTAGCTGTTGACATTGCCGCCGTCCAAGTGAAATAGATTCTTGGCCACTTCGGGCGCCACATGGGCGTCGTCGCGGGTTTCCCAGGGCCAGTGCGGTGCGGTGTAGTGCAGGCTCAAGAAAAAGGGCTTGCCAGCTTTGGCGTCGGCCGCGCGCTGCTCAATGTGGGCCACCGCGCGCTGGGACAGCACGTCGGTCAGGTAGCCGACTTCCTTGTGCGTTTCTTCTCCGATGAACAGGTCGTGCTCGCCGTTGTTGCTGCAGTGGGTGAAATAGTCCACGCCGCCAGCCATGATGCCGAAGAACTCTTTGTAGCCCGAGCGCTGGGGGCCGAAATGCGGGGGGTAACCCAAGTGCCATTTGCCAATCAGCGCCGTGCTGTAGCCCGCGTCCTTCAGGAGTGAGGGCAGGGTCGGGATGGACGGCGGCATGCCCAGCGTGGCGCTGCCTTTGCTGCGGCTGTTGATGGGCTCGTCCAGTGCGCCGCGCAGGCGGTATTGGTAGCGCATGCTCATCAGCGCAAAGCGGGTGGGCGAGCACACCGGGGAGTTGGCATAGCCTTCGGTCAGGTGCAGGCCGCCTGCGGCGAGTTGGTCAATGTTCGGTGAGACTGCGCCAAACGGGGCTTCGCGGCCGCCGTAGCAGCCCAGGTCGGCGTAGCCCAGGTCGTCGGAGACGATGAAGATAATGTTGGGTTTTTGCATGATTTTTTGTTGATGGGTTTACTGCGCGGTCATGCCGGTGGCGCGGACGATGGTGCCATAGCGGGCAGACATGTCGGCCAGGCGCTTGCTGGCGGCGGCGCCGGTCTGACCTTCGTAAAACAGGTCCAGGCTGGCCAGGCGGGTTTGGGCGTCGGGGCGCTTGAGGGCGTCGGCAATGCTTTTTTGCAGCAGCTGCACCACGGCGTCGGGCGTTCCAGCCGGGGCCATGACGATGTACAGCACTTCTTGCTCCAGGGACTTGAGCCCCAACTCAGCCACGGTAGGCAGTTGCGGCGCCAGACGTGAACGCTTGGGGCTGGTCACGGCCACGGCATTGAGCTTGCCGGTCTGCACATAGGGAATCAGGCCGGGTGTTGCCAAGATACCGGCGTCCACCTCACCGGCCAGCATGGCCGTGACGGCCGGGGTGTTGCCACGGTAAGGAACGTGCGTGGTTTTGACGGGCGTGCTGTTGCCCAGCATGGCCGACGCCAAGTGGCCGGGGCTGCCGTTGCCGGCCGAGCTGAAGTTCAGGCTTTTGCCGCGGCCTTTGCTGAGCAGGTCGCCAAAGGTCTTGATGCCGGTTGAAGGATTGGTGGCCAGCAACAAGCCCGAAGACGCCATAACAATCACCGGCTTCAGGTCGTTCAGCTTGAAGGGCATGCTGGCGTACAGGTGCGGGTTGATCGTGAAGGTCGTGTCGATGCTGACCAGCAAGGTGTAGCCGTCGGCCGGGCTTTTGGCCACGGCGTCAGCGCCGATGTTGCCGGCGGCGCCCGAGCGGTTGTCCACAATCACGGGCTGCTTGAGCGTGTCGGCCAGCACGGCCCCGACCGAGCGAGCCAAGATGTCCGCTGGCCCGCCGGGTGGAAAGTTGTTGACCAGCTTGATCGGCTTGCTGGGGTAGACGTCTTGTGCAAAAGCCGCTGATGCGGCGCAAGCGACAGTCAGGGCAGCGAGCAAGCTGGCCAGGGCTTGGGGCCTGGCAAAAAATCGGGCGGCTTTGGCGATATTCATTTTGGATTTTCCCTTGATTTGTCTCGGTGAGCGTTGTGCAAAAAAACGCTTGTGCGTCATTGTTAAGGACGGACCCATAATTGCGGAAATCAACCATTCCAAGGGTTTTCCCTGATGACCATCGAGACGCGCGCCCTTGACCGGCTGAGCCAGCCTCAGCAGCAGGCGGACATCCTGCTGTACCGCCTGCACCTGATTCAAATCACGGCTGGGAGCCTGGTGGTGCGCCTGTGCGAGCAGGAATTTGGCATCACGCGGCGCGAATGGCGGCTGCTGTCTTTTCTGGCGACCAAGGAAGGCGCCTTGTCGTCCGAGTTGGCAGAGCACGCCATGCTGGACCGTGCCCGCACCTCACGCGCCTTGACGCGCCTGGCCGACAAGGGCCTGGTGCGACGCGAACCCAAACCGTCTGACCGGCGCGAAGTGCATGTGTATTTGAGCGAAAAGGGCCGGGCGCTTTACGCGGCCATGTACCCGCGCGTGGTGGCCATCAATCGATCGTTGGCATCGGCCCTGAGCACGGATGAATGTGCGGCCCTGGACGGCATGTTGGACCGGCTGCAGGCACAAGCCGATGCCATGCGATCTGCGGGCGGCTAGGCCTTGCTTGTTCGCTGTAGCCGCAATTCAGCGAAAACGCCATTGCAAACCCACGTCGACCCGGTTGTTGCGTGGCTCGTAGACCCGCTGGCGCAGGCCCGAGAGTTGAACGACTTTCTCGTCCGAGTTGTCGACCCAGGCCCAGCGCACATAAGGCGTGAAGGCGCCATAAGACGAGTCGACCGTGGTGCTGCCCTGCAGATAAAAACCAGACCGCTGCACGTTGGTCACATCGCTGTTGCCCGAGCCGACTTGAGACAAGCGCGACACGTGCTGGCCCCAGAGCAGGGCCCCGGCATCCAGCGCCCAGGGTTGCTCGGCACTGATGCTCCAGCGAACGGGCAACCAAATTTGGGTGGAGATACGGTCATAGCCGCCATAGCCCGTGGTCGTGACGCCGCGCAGGTTGTTGAAGTGGGTGTGCAGGGCCAAGCCGTAGCTGAAGGCTGGCAAAGCGCCCAGGGGCTGTAAAACCCGCCAGCGCGTGTCCAGGTTGAACACGTTGTTCAAGCTGCCGGTTCGGTCGCTGCTGTAGTGCTGCACGCCCATCAAGCCCTCTGCTTCCAACTGTAGACCACTGCTGAGCGGGCGCCGCCAGTGAAGTCCCAGCTCCGGCCCCTGCAATCGCATGGCCGACTCGCTGTAGTGCTGGTAGCCCAGGCTCAGACGCCAATCGTTCGAATCGGCGGCCTGAGCCTGCGCAGCCCCCACGGCCAAGGCCAGCGAAACACTCAGGAGCGCAGGCTTGAAGTTGGCGGGCAGGTGACGCGGGCGTGGGGTCATGGTGAAAGCTCCCAGGTTGGCAAACCAGTTTAGGGGCTTTCAGGGGGCACCCGACAACGCAACAAGACGACTAAAACAGCAGGCTTTGAGCGACCAGCGACTCGGCGCCAGACCGCTCCAGCGGGGCCGTGCTTTTCTCATAGACCTGCACGGGGCGACCGCCCCGTGCCGTATCGTGCGCCTGCATCACCAGCAAGGTGCTGCAGCGTGTGCCGTAGCCGCGCTCGGGGTAATTGACGAAGGCGCTAGACAGCGCTTGTTCCCAGTCTTTCGGCACGCCGGTGTCGGGCAACTCACCTGCCGTCGCCTGGCCTGAATGGGCCAGGGCCCGCCAGAGGGGCGAAATGAGTTGGCTCTCCTCGTCAGCCCCCAGTGATTGCGACAGCGCTGCCTTGAGGGCCTGCGTCTTGGGCCAGGGCGTGTCCAGGAACGCATTGGACAGCCCATACACGCCCGGCTGAAGCTCGCGGTGCTGCCAGCCGGGTTGCAGCTGTCCTTGACCTTCAGCCCGCCGGTTGCTCGCCCACAGCCATTGGCCCTGCCGCGCATCGCCAATCACCAAGTTGAAGCCGCCGTAACTGTGCTGCGCGCCGTCGGCTTGCAATTGCTCTAAAAATTCAAACGCTGTGCTGTTCCCGCTGAGCCAGTCCAGCGGCAAGTCACCCCGCGAACGCGGTGCGGCAACTTGCTGCGGTTCGCGCACGTTGGTGAGCATGGCCACGCGGCCGGCAGCGGTAACGCCCAGCCAGGTGCCGCCCGCTTGCAAGTCGCGGCCAGAAAACACTTCGGCGCCGTTGGGCGCGGTCCAGCGCTGCAAGGGCAGGGTAGGCCGGTGCCAAAACTCGTCGCGGTTGGCGGCGATCACCAAGGGCCAGCGCGCCGAGGCATTCAGGGCAAAGGCAATCAGGCACATGGCTTATTGCACAGGGCTACAGCGCCGGCTTAAATGTCTTCGAGCAGGGCGTAGGGCAGGGGCAACAGCGTCAGCTGGCTGCTGCCCACGCTCAGGGCGTTGTGGCCCGCGTCGGCTGCCGCCGTGGTTTGCAGGCTGACGATGGCGTCAAAGCCGGTGCCGTCTGGCCGGGGCGCGGCAGCCGCCACCACGCCGCAGGGTTGCTCGGCGTCGCTCGCTTGAAATACCTCTTGGCCGACAGCGAGCGCGCCACTGGCTTGGGCGACGTAGGCCCGGCGCTTGAGCGTGCCGCGAAACTGGCTGCGCGCCACCACTTCCTGGCCGGGGTAGCAGCCCTTTTTAAAGTTCACGCCGCCCACCGATTCGTAGTTCAGCATCTGCGGCACAAAAGCCTCAAAAATGCCTTGGCTGATCATGGCAATGCCTGATTGCACTTCCAGCCACTGCCAAGCTTCCAAGGGCAAATCCTTGCCATCGGGTGCTGCGCTGTCTGCTGGCCCGCACCAAAGCGCCCGGCTCACGCCGGCGCCTGGATACAGCACCACCACGTTGGCCGTGCCTTGCACCAGCCGCTGCCAGGGCGCGGCCCCGCTGATCAGCGCATCGGCCGCTTGACCAGCCAGGCCATAGACGGCTAATTCCCCACTGGCGTCAGTCAGCTTGCACTTGGCCCGCATGACAAACATCGAGAGGCGCTTGAGCGTGGCCGGCAAGATGTCCGCCTGGCACAGCAGCAGCAATTCCGTCTCGCTGGGTTTGACGAGCACAAAGCTGGCTTGCATGCGGCCCTTGGCATTGCAAAAACCCGCCAGTCGGGCGTCGGCGGGGCCCATCAGCGCCACGTCTTGCGTGAGCTGGCCTTGCAAGAACTTCACCGCGTCGTCGCCCTGGGCGCGGATCACGCCCCAATGGCTGAGCCGGGTGCGGCCCGACAAGGGGAAGATGGCGGGAGCGGGCACGGGGGAGGTGGGGGCGGTCGTCTGCATGGCTGAATTATCATTGCCCTCGGTTTTTAGGCCGAGTTGGCGGGTTTTTTCACAAGGTTGTTTTGGTGCGTCGTGTCCTGTTGACTCTGTTTGGTTTGCTGTTGACCGGCGCCCTGCTGACCTTGGGTGGCGCGCTGTGGTGGCTCAACAACCCCATGACCTTGGTCACTTCTGCCGCCAACCCGGTGCTGGACCTGGACATCGAGCCCGGCACCACCCCGCGCGGCGTGGCCGAGGCTGTGGCCGCCAGCGGCGCCCGCGTGCCAAGCGGCCTGCTGTTCACCTGGTTTCGCCTGTCGAGCGAAGCCCGGCTGATCAAGGCTGGCAGCTATGAACTCACGCCCGGCATGACGCCTCGCACCTTGCTGCGCATGTTGGTTCGCGGCGAAGAAAGCCTGAAAACCGTCACCCTGCCCGAAGGCTGGACTTTTGCTCAGGTGCTGACCGCGCTGAACAAAGCCGAACAACTCAAGCCCGACACGCAAGGCCTGTCTTATGAGGCCATCATGGCCAAGCTGGGCCGCCCCGGCGTTCACCCCGAAGGCCGGTTTTTTCCCGACACCTACACCTACAGCAAGGGCAGCAGCGACTTGGCTTTGCTCAAGCGCGCCGCCCGCGCCATGGACAAAAAGCTGGCCGCCGCCTGGGCGCAGCGCGCGGCCGATACGCCTTTAAAAAGCCCTGACGAAGCGCTGATCCTGGCCAGCATCGTGGAAAAAGAAACCGGCAAGGCGGCCGACCGGGCGCAAATTGGCGGCGTCTTCAGCAACCGCATGCGCATCGGCATGCCGCTGCAAACCGACCCGACCGTTATTTACGGACTGGGCGAGCGTTTTGACGGCAACCTGCGCAAGCGCGATTTGCTGGCCGACACGCCCTACAACACCTACACCCGGCGCGGCCTGCCGCCCACGCCGATCGCCATGCCCGGCAAAGCCGCACTGCTGGCAGCCGTGCAGCCGGCCAAAACTACGGCCATTTATTTTGTGGCCAAGGGCGACGGCAGCAGCCATTTCAGCGCCACACTCGACGAGCACAACCGTGCGGTCAACCAATACATACGTGGGCGATGAACGTGAGCCAAGGACTTTTCATCAGTTTTGAAGGCATTGACGGGGCGGGCAAGTCCACCCACATCGGCGCCCTGGCCCAAGCCTGGCAAGCCCGTGGCCGCACCGTCACGCTGACCCGCGAACCCGGCGGCACGCCCCTGGCTGAAAAGCTGCGCGCCATGGTGCTGAACGACGCCATGGACCCGCTGACCGAAGCTCTCTTGATATTTGCCGCTCGGCGCGACCACTTGCAAAACGTGATTGAGCCCGCGCTGGCCCGTGGCGATGTGGTGCTGTGCGACCGCTTCACTGACGCCACCTTTGCCTACCAAGGCGGCGGGCGCGGCTTTGACTTGGCGGTTTTGAGCCAGCTCGAAGCTTGGGTGCAGCAGCTGCCCGGCACCCCGACGTTGCGCCAACCCGAACTCACGCTGTGGTTCGATTTGCCGCCGGAAGTGGCCGCCCAGCGCCTTGCCGGTGCGCGCGTGCCCGACAAATTCGAGGCCCAGCCGGTGGCGTTTTTTCGCCAAGTGGCGGCCGGTTATGCGGCGCGCCAGCAGGGCGACCCGGTCCGCTTTGCCCGGATCAACGCCGACCAGCCGCCGCCTGCTGTCTGGCAAGAAGTCCAGCTTGCCATGACGAACAAAGGCTGGCTGGTATGAGCGAAGAAACCGTCTCCAGCCCGGTTGCCGCCCTATTGGCGCCTTGGCTGCAAGTGCAGCTGGAAGGCTTGCTCAAACAGCGCGGCCACGCCTGGTTGCTGACGGGACCGTCCGGCCTGGGCCAGTTTGACCTGGCACTGGCCCTGGCCAGGGCTTGGCTGTGCGAAACCCCAGCGCCCCGTGGCGCTTGCGGCCAATGCGGCAGCTGCCACGCAGTCGATGTGCACACCCATGCCGACCTATGCATGCTCATGCCCGAAACCCTGAGCCTGGCGCTGGGCTGGCCGCTGGACGAGAAAACCCAGGACGACCTGGACGCCAAAAAGCGCAAGCCGAGCAAAGAAATCAAGGTCGATGCGGCGCGTCAAGCCGTGACCTTCACGCAGTTCACCCGCTCACGCGGCGCGACCAAAGTGGTGCTGGTGTTCCCGGCCGAGCGCATGAATGGCATCACCGCCAACACCTTGCTCAAAACCCTGGAAGAGCCGCCTGGTGAAGTGCGTTTTATTTTGGCCACTGAAGCTGCGCAGCAACTGCTGCCCACCATTCGCAGCCGCTGCCAAAGCCATGTGATGGCCTGGCCTGACACTGCCGCCAGCCTGGCCTGGCTGCAAAGCCAAAACGAGGCCATCGTTGCCAACACCAAAAACGCCAAGCCCGCCAGCCCGGCCGACCTGCAAGTGCTGCTGGCGGCCATGGGCGGGCGTCCGAGTGACGCGCTGGCCTGCCTGCGTGAAGGCCCTGCCGCCGACTTCGCCAAACGCTGGCAAGCCCTGCCACAAGCCGTGGCCCAGGGGGATGTGAGCGTGCTGTCTGATTGGACGCCGCCCCAGGCGCTGGACGCACTTCAAAAGCTTTGCCACGATGTGTGGGCGGTCAAAGTCGGTGGGCAACCGCGCTTTTTTGCCGCGCAAGATCTGCCCAAAGCAGCGCCTGGGCGCGGTGGCGGCAGCGGTGGTGCGAGTTTGTACGCTTTGTCAGCTTGGTCGCGCGATCTGGCTGCCAGTGCCCGCACGGTGGAACACCCTTACAACCCAGGCCTGATGCTCGAAGCCTTGGTTGGCCGGGCTCAAACCGCCTTGCGCGGCCGCTAAATCCGTTTGGTTTTGCTGCGTCGGCTGGACTGGCGCTCACTTTTGAATTCTTAAGACCCCCATGTTCGTTGACTCGCATTGCCACCTGAACTTTCCTGAACTGCTCGCCCAGTTGCCCGAGATCCGCCAAGCCATGGCCGAGGCGCAGGTGGACCGGGCGCTGTGCATTTCCACCACGCTGGAGTCGTTTGAAGCGGTTCACGCGCTGGCCACGGGGTATGACAATTTTTGGTGCAGCGTGGGCGTGCACCCCGACAACGAAGGCGTGCAGGAACCGAGTCTTGAAGACCTGCTGACCCGGGCTGCATTGCCCCGGGTGGTGGCGATTGGCGAGACCGGGCTGGACTATTACCGCCTGGAGGGCCGCACGGTGGCCGACCTGGAATGGCAACGCGAGCGTTTTCGGGTGCATATCCGGGCCGCGCGCCAAACCGCCAAGCCCTTGGTGATCCACACCCGCAGCGCGTCTGACGACACCTTGGCGATTCTGAAATCCGAAGGCCAAGGCGGGGAGGGCGGGGCGGCTACTGGCGTTTTCCACTGCTTCACGGAAACCCGCGAGGTCGCTCGGGCGGCGCTGGACCTGGGCTTTTACATCTCGTTTTCAGGCATTCTGACTTTCAAGAACGCTGCCGATCTGCGCGAAGTGGCTACTTTTGTGCCCATGGATCGGCTGCTGATCGAGACCGATAGCCCCTACTTGGCACCTACCCCTTACCGGGGTAAAACCAACAACCCGTCGTACGTGCCTTTTGTAGCCAAGCAAATTGCCGAGCTGCGTGGCGTGCCGATTGAAGACGTGGCCGAAGAGACCAGCCGCAATTTTGAGCAGCTGTTCAAGGGCGTGATGGCTTGATCACGGGGCTTGTGACTTTTTAGAGTTCACTTTAAATGGCCAAAAAAGTGTTCCGATTTAATTGGGTTTTCTTGGTATTTCCGTAAGATTGGCCAAGTCGTCATGAATCACTTTAAGAAAATCATCCTGAGCCTTGTTTTTACAGGATTTTCGTTGGCTTATGCCGGCGCTTACGAGGATTTCTGGACGGCGCTCAAGCGGGACAAGGCCTGGGACGTTTCGCAACTCCTGAACCGGGGTTTCGATCCCAATACGGTTGACCCCAAGGGCCAGCCAGGGCTGATTTACGCGATCTTTGAGGAGTCTTACCAAGCGGCCGCCGTGCTGGCGGGCTCGGCCAAAGTCGACCTGAACCGCCTGAACCCGGCCGGCGAAAGCCCTTTGATGATGGCCTCGCTCAAAGGCCAGGTGAAGCTGGTAGCCGACTTGATTGCCAGGGGCGCCGACGTCAACAAAACAGGCTGGACGCCGCTGCATTACGCCGCCACCAAAGGCGATGTGCCTACCTTGCGGCTGCTGCTGGAAAACCACGCTTATGTGGATTCCGAGTCGCCCAACAGCACCACGCCGCTGATGATGGCGGCTCAATACGGCACGCCTGAGGCGGTTCGATTGCTCCTAGCCGAAGGGGCTCAGGCCGACCAGAAGAATCAGCAAGGCTTGGCTGCGCTGGACTTTGCCCGGCGAGGCTCCCGGCCCGACGCCATTGCGATCTTGGGTGCCTTGGCGCGTCAATCAGCGACAGCGCAGACCGAGCCGAAGCCCACAGCTCAATCTGGACAAGCGCTCAAGTCTGCCGAGCCTGTGCCGCTGAGATCTTCGCCCATGGGACCTGCGGCGTCGACAAGCGCCGGTTCAGTAGCCGGTTCAGGAAGTCCGGCGCTACCGCCAGTCCCAACCGGCGCCGCAGCCCAGACCACAGCGCCAGTTCCAGCCGCGCCCGTTGCACGGCCGAGCTGGTAACTTGGGCTCATCGGTCAGGCCCGTCGGGCGGCGAACGTGGCGGGAACTCTGCCGTATCGATGCTTCAACGATCTTCTACGATGTATATTATGTTAAGTAAGATGCGGAAGATGTTCCTAGGTAGATCCCGCTAGCCCCCTCAGATCAGGCGCACCCAGCCTGCCACACAGCCTCTTCCACAGATCAGCCCTGACGCGCCGCTCTCACCACCAGCACCGGCAACTTGGCATGCCGAACGATCTGCTCTGCATCGCTGCCCAACAACACCCGCTCCACGCCGCGCCGACCATGCGAGCCCAGCACGATCAAGTCGACATCGCTGATCTGCGCTTGTTCGTTGACCAATTCCCACAGCCGGGCTGCGCCGCGTTCGGGGTCGATCAGTACGCAGTCCACCGGCACACCATGCGCCAAGACCCTTTCGCCGCCTTGGGCCAGTATCTTTTCGCCGGCCTCGCGCATTAGCGGCAACGTGTCGTGCAAGTAATTCATGGCGGGCTCAAAGCCAGTGACGTAGCGCAGTTCGTCCACCACGTGCAGCAGCGTGATGCGGGCGCCGCCGGACTCAGCCAGGCACACGGCTTCGTCGAGGGCTTTGAAGGCGGTCTGGCTGCCGTCGATCGGTACCAGCAAGTGGCGGAACTTAGACATCGGAAAAATCCATCTTTTCAGCGCAAAACCAGCCTTAGCCACAGCGTGCCTTCGGCGGCAGGCGTGATCTCAAAGCCCGCATGGCGCGCCAGCGCGGCCAAGCGGGTGTTTTCCAGCAGGCATTCGCCCACCAGTTCTTGCGTGCCTTTGGCGCGCAGGTAGGCCGTCAATTTATCCAGCAGCAGGCGCCCCAGTCCCCTGCCCTGCCAATTTGTCGCCACCTGGATGCCGAACTCGGCGCGCAGGTTGTCCGGGTCGCACACGGCGCGTACTTCCCCCACCATCTGACGTTGCCCCTGAGCAGTGGTTGCCAGGGCGATGAAGGTCATTTCGCGGTCGTAGTCGATCTGGCTGTAGCGCGCCAACTCCGAACGTGGAACCTCGCGCCGGGCCATGAAAAAGCGCAGGCGCATGTCTTGCGGTGAGGCATCGGCGTAGAAGTTCAGCAACTGGTTGCCGTCTTCAGGCCTGATAGGCCGCAGTTCCAAGCTGTCCGGCCCGAGGTTCACTTGTTCTTGCAAACCAGCCGGGTACGGCCGAATGGCCAGTGGGCTGGCTACCTTCGAGCTGGGGTGCAGGCGCGCGCGTGCGTCTAGCGCCAGCACGCCATGCTCGTCCACCAACAAGGGGTTGATGTCGAGTTCGGCCACTCCGGCCAGGTCGCTGGCAAGTTGGCCGATTTTTAGCAGCGTCGATTGCAAGGCAGCCAGATCAGCGGCCGGGCGGCCTCGGTAACCGGCCAACAGGGGGGGCAGTCCACTGCGTTCAATGAGGTCTTGCGCCAGGTCGGCGTTGAGCGGCGGCAAGGCCACGGCGTATTGCTTGTGCAGTTCCACCGCCACCCCACCCTGCCCCAAGAGCAACACCGGGCCAAAAATCGGGTCGGCATTCAAGCCAACAATCAACTCATGCGCCCCGGGCCGACTGGCCATGGCTTGCACCGTGAAGCCGGTGATCTCTGCCTCGGGCCGCAGCATCGCCAATTGAGAGCGCATGTGGTCGGCGGCGGCTCGCAAGGCGGGCTCGTCAGCCAAGTTCAAGGCCACGCCGCCCACGTCTGACTTGTGCACGACCTGCGGAGAAATGACTTTGAGCGCCACCGGGTAGCCGATGCGCTGCGCTGTGGTTGCCGCCTCGTCCACGTTGGCGCAGCGCTCGGTGGCGACGGTCGGCAAGCCGTAAGCCCGCAGCAGCGCTTGGGTGTCGGCGTCGCCCAGCCATTCACGGCCGTCGGCGCGGGCGGCATCGATCAAGGCTTGCGCGGCGGGCCGGTCGGGTGTGAAGTCAGGCAACTGCGCCGTGACGAGTTGCTGCAAGGCGCGTTGGTTGCGCGCATAACTGCTCATTTGCAGCCAGGCTGACACGGCCCGCTCCGGCGTGTTGTAGCTGGCCAAACCGGCCGCCGTGGTGGCTTGGCGCGCCGCCGCCACCACCGCGCCGCCGAGCCAGCAGGCCAGCATGGGTTTGCGGCTGGACTGCATCAAAGGCAGGCAAGCGGCGGCAATCTGCGCTGCTGGCACGATGGCCGTGGGCGCGTGAATGAACAGCACACCGTCTACTTCTGGCGCGGCCAGCAAGACCCGCAGCGCCGCTTGGTAGCGGCTGACCGGCGCATCGCCAATGATGTCCACCGGGTTGCCGTGGGACCAAGTGGCGGGCAGGCAGGCGCCGAGTGCGGCCAGTGTGTCGGGACTCAGCACGGCCAAGTGCCCACCGCCCAGGCTCAAAGCATCAGCCGCCAACACGCCCGCGCCGCCGCCATTGGTCAGCACCACCAGCTTTTCGCCACCGGGTCGCAGCGCTTGGCGCCAGTCGCCGTGCACGTGGGATAAGGTTTCGGCGGCGTCGAATAAGGACTGCAAAGTCTCCACCCGCAGCATGCCAGCGCGCTGCACGGCGGCGTCGAACACCAAGTCAGAACCGGCCAATGCGCCGGTGTGGGATGCAGCGGCTTTGGCCCCCTCTGGCGCGCGGCCGGCTTTGACCAAGATTACCGGCTTGTTGCGCGCCGCCGCCCGCGCGGCCGACATGAATTTGCGCGCCGACGTGACCGACTCGATGTACATCAAGATCGCGCGCGTCGACGGGTCGCTGCCCAAGTAGTCGAGCATGTCGCCAAAGTCCACATCGGCCATGTCGCCCAGGGAAATAAAATGCGAAAAGCCAATGCCCCGGCTGTTGGCCCAGTCCAGCATGGCCGTGGCCAGCGCGCCGGATTGCGAGACAAAAGCTAATTGCCCGGGCAAGGCATTACCGGGCGCAAAGCTGGCGTTCAGTGCTAGTTGCGACACCAGCGCGCCTATGCAGTTCGGCCCCAGGATGCGCAGCAAATACGGCCGCGCTGCCGCCAGCATGGCTTGCTCCAGCGTGCGGCCAGGGACTGTGCTGTCCGCTTTCTTGAGGCCGGCTGTCATGACGATGGCCGCGCGTGTGCCGCGCTCGCCCAACTCGGCAATCAGCCCCGGCACCGTGGCCGCTGGCGTGCAGATGACCGCCAGCTCGGGCGCGGCCGGCAGCGAAGCCACGTTGGGCCAGGCCGGCTCGCCGTCAATCTGCGCGTGCTTGGGGTTGACGGGCCAAATCGGCCCTTTGAAGCCGCCGAGCTTGAGGTTGCGCAGCACTACTGAGCCCAGACTGCCCTCCCTTTCGGACGCGCCGATCAAGGCCACCGAGGCCGGGCGCAGCAGCGCTTCCAGATGGCGAACGGTCATGCGGACTCCCTCGTGTTGTTGTTGAGGCAGCTTAGCGGCCAGCGCGCCAAATCCCTTTGCGCCAGATCAAAACGCGGGCCTGAAGCTTGGTCAAAACTTTCAAGCGAAAACGCAACCCAAGGAGTTCCTTCATGCAGACCTTTCTACCCGCTTTGTCGTCCCAATTCAGCCGGTTACTGGCGCAGCGCGAAGACGAATTGCGTGCCGCGCTGTCGGTGGTGGAGCACAGTCTGGCGCCGCTGGCCCATGAGGTGACTGACTTCAAAGACCTGGCCGACGATGAGGCCGCCGCACAAATGGATGCGCTTCAGGCCGACCGCCTACGCCGCGCACTGAGCCAAGTGGCCGACGGGCAGCAGCGCCTGCAAGCCGGCCGGTATGGCCAATGCTTGGACTGTGGCGAAGCCATCGACCTTCGGCGCCTGACCGCCCTGCCTGAAACCCGCTACTGCGCCGCGTGCCAATCCATGCGCGAGTCGCCCCACCACTGAGCCATTGAGAAACTGAGCCGTGGGTAAGGGTTTGTGCAGCGCCTGGGGAGCTTGCGCCAGATCAAAGTAGGCGGCGGACTCGGTTTCTAGAGTCAGGTGGCTGGCGAGGAGTTCCTGCGAACTGCTGTGCCACAAGCCACTAAAACCACCACCCCAGGAGGAAGCGCATGAGCAAGGATTTACGACTGTCGGACAGCAGCTTTGGCGAATCGGTCGAGGCGGCGCTGCGCCGCTTTTTCTCGCCTGTGACCGGGGAGTTCGACACCTCGGCCCTGCGCATGCGCGTGGACATTGCGGAAAAAGGCGACAGCTATGAAGTCAAGGCCGACCTGCCCGGTGTGAGCAAAGAAGACATCAACGTGCGCATTCACGGCAACGTGGTGCAGATCGACGCCGAGGTCAAACGCGACAAAGAAACGCGTGGTGACGGCGACAAGCTGCTGCGGACCGAGCGCTACCAAGGCAGCGTGTCGCGCAGCTTCACCCTGACGCAAGAAGTCGACGAAGACAAGGCCCAGGCACGCTATGCCAACGGCGTGCTCTCTTTGTCCCTTCCTAAAAAGCCGTCGGACGGATCGCGCAAAGTCACGATCGAATAAGGCTGAGCTACAGCGGAAGGACGCCGCAGTTTCAAGCAGTTTTTTTGAACACCAGCCTCGTCAGCGGCAGCCCTGTTTGATGCAAGTCAAAACCGGGGGTTTTGAGGTGGGCCACACTGATCCGTCAGCAAGTGCAAGCCGTTGCACAACGAAAAATCAAAGGAGGAGAACGCTATGTACAAACGCCTGTTGGTTCCCGTGGATGGAAGCGAAACGTCCACCAAAGCCCTGGTTTGCGCCTTGCAGATGGCGCGTGAATCGGGCGGCCAAGTCCACATCATCCATGTGCTGGAAGAGCTGGCCCAAGTGGTGGCCTACGACCCCTACGGCGGTTACCCCGGCGACTTGATCAAGATCATGCGGGACAGCGGCGCCAAGGTGCTGCAAGACGCCATGGCCATTGCCCAAGCCTCAGGCGTCACGACCGACGAGCAACTGATCGAAGCGACCGGCCAGCGCTTGGCCGATGTGGTGAACAAAGCTGCCGCGAGCTTCAACGCCGATTTGATTGTGGTGGGCACGCACGGGCGGCGCGGCATGGGCCGCGTGCTGCTGGGCAGCGGGGCTGAACAAATCATCCGCCAGGCCGAGGTGCCGGTTCTGGTGGTGCGCGCACCGGAGCCCGAAGCCAAGCATTGACGCGAAGACCTAGCCCAGTTCGACGATTTGCAACCCTGAGAAAGAAAAGAAAAATGAAAGTCATCCTCCCCGCCGACGGCAGCGACTTCACCAAAAAAGCCCTGGCTTTTTTAGTCACCCACGAAAACCTGTGCGGCCCTACCGACGAGTTGCTGGTGCTCAATGTGCAGCCACCCATGCCGCCCCGCGTCAAGTCCATCGTGGGCGCCACGGCGGTCAAGGACTACCACCGCGAAGAAGCCGAACGGGTACTCAGTCCGATTGAAAAATTCCTGAAGCGCCACCGCATCAGCTACCGCGTGCAATGGGTGGTTGGCCATGCGGCGGCTGAAATCTTGAAAGCCACCCAGCGGGAAGAAGCACACATGATCGTTATGGGCACCCACGGCCATGGCCTGCTGGGCACGGTGGTGATGGGCAGCGTGGCGCAGCGCGTGGTGGCCGAAGCCGAGGTGCCGGTGCTGCTGGTCAAGTAACTCTTAGCCACTCCGCCATTTCCCGGCTGGGAAGACGGGGCTTCGTCCGACCAGATCGGCTTCAAGCAGAAGCCAGACTGGGCCCATGGCCCTGTTTGTTTGGCGTGGTTTAGCGTTCTGTATTCATCGCAAGAACTGGCTGCAGCTGGCCTGCTCTATCCCTTTGATTTGGCCCTTGGCAGCGACGCCTCAGGCCACGCCGCCATCCAACGACGACGCCTCGGACGTCGCCCGCTTGCGCAGCCGCCATGCCCAACTGGCCACCCAACTGGCGCGCAGCGACTTTGGCCGTCCCCTGGTGCTGGAGTCAGAACAGGCGGACAACCGGATCGAAGGCGCGGCCTTCGCCGTGGTCGACGCGCCCTTCGCCGCAGTCAGCCAGATCTTCAGCTCGCCGCAGGACTGGTGCGGCATCTTGCTGCTGCACCTGAACACTCGCCGCTGCCAGGTGCGGCCGACTGCGGCGGAAGGCTCGCCCGCCGCCGCTGCTGAAGGGCAGCCCCCTGCCCTGCTGGCCATTTTGCTCGGCAAGAAAGTCAGCATGGCTTCCATCAATTCACTGAACGACACCTTCGCGCTGAACCTGCGCTTTGAGCCTGTGCTGGTGCGTGCAGACTATTTGTCGACCCGGTTGACGGCGGCTCAGGGGCCGGTGGGCACGCGGGATTACCGCATCAGCCTGGAAGCGATTGCCTTGAACCCCCGGCAGACTTTTCTGCACTTTCGCTACGCCTATGGCTTTGGGCTGGCGGCCAAGCTGGCCATGCAGGCTTACCTGGCCACCTTTGGCAGCCAAAACATCGGCTTCACGCTCAGACCCGCGGTACAGGGACAAGCACCCCGTGCGGTGGGCGGCTTGCGCGGTGCGGTGGAGCGCAACACCATGCGCTACTTTTTAGCCATGGAGGTCTACCTGCAAACGCGCGATTTGCCGCCCAGCGAACGCCAAGACCAGCGCTTGCGCGATTGGTTCGACGCCACTGAGCAGTACCACGCTCAGCTTTTCGAGATTGACCGCGAGACCTACCTGACCGTCAAGCGCCACGACCTCCGCGCGCAGGGCTCGTGACGCTGACTTCGCTAATGCAACCAGACGCACGCACCTGCCTGCGGCGGGTTGACGATGCCGGGCTCACGGATGGGCAAGGTCGGCTCCGGCGTCGGCGGTTCAGTGATCTCGGGCTTGGGGCCCGGCGTGGGCGGGACGGTCAGCGGCGGCACTTCGTCGGGGATGTACGTGCCGGGCGGTGCGGGCGGTGCGGGCGGTGGGGAAGGCACGTTGACATGCGCTTTGATAGGCAGATTCGGACTTGGCATGGCGTACCCCCTCAGCCCCTGCGCTGGCGTGAACTACCGCGCCGCCCCCAAGCCAGCGCAGCCAGCACCCCGACACCCACCGCCATCAAGGTCGCCTTCATGGGCTGGTCGGCCACGTAATGCTCGAGTTCGTCTTTGCGGCGCGACAGCCAAGCGACGCTGCCTTCAACGCCCTCGCCCGCCGTCCACGTACCGCCTGTGCGGTAAGCGCTTGGCCCCTCACCAAAAGGCCACTCGGCGCTGGTGGCACTGCTGGCCGGGGCGCTGACGACGTCGTTGACCAAGACCTCCTCAGCGGCGCTGGGCATGACTGGCTCGTCAAGCCGTCGATGGGTGGAGTAGCCGGTAGGGCCGGTTTGGGTGCTGGAAGGGTTCATGGTTTCCTTGGTGGTTGGCGTCTGCTGTGGTGACTTCTTTTGGCGCGTTGGGCACCTTGCCCCGTCAGCACAAGAGCCTAGGCGGCGTACCGTCCGGCGGCTGTGAGTGGGAAAGGTGCACCGTTGTCGGACCAGGACCACGCCGAGTCAGAACGGCAACACGCTGGCTCATCGATAAGAGCAGTCCCACACGAGCCGGGGTCAGAACCGACGCCGGCTGGTGACTTGAAGCTACCCGCGCGCCGGGCCAGTCTGGGTACTGTGTGTAGTGGGCCAGCCGCTGATCTCGCGACCTGCGAGACCAGCAAGAACAAGCAGCACGCCCGACAGTTCGGCCTCTGCCGTCTGTCCCGCCCCATCCTTTACAACCCAGGACGCACAGATGACCCCAACGCGGCGAAAAGCCGGTGCCAATCTCAAAGCCGGTCTGGAGTCACCCGACAAACAGACCCAATTGGAAGCCGCCACCCAAGATCCCGCGCATGTGCTGACCACCAACCAGGGGTATAGCTTTTCAGACAACCACAACTCGCTCAAGGCGGGAGACAGCGGCCCGAGCCTGTTGGAGGACTTTGTGCTGCGCGAAAAGCTCACGCACTTCGACCACGAGCGCATTCCCGAGCGGGTGGTCTATGCACGCGGCGCCGCGGCCCACGGCCTGTTCCGCGTTTACAAGCCCCTGTCGGAATACACCACCGCTGGCTTTTTGCAAGACCCGGAGGTGCAGACCCCGGTGTTCGTGCGCTTTTCAAGCGCGGTGGGATCGCGCGGTTCGTCGGACACCGTGCGCGACGTGCGCGGCTTTGCCGTGAAGTTCTACACGCCCGAAGGCAACTACGACCTGGTGGGCAGCAACATGCCGGTGTTCTTTATTCAAGACGCCATGAAGTTCCCCGACCTGATGCATGCGCTCAAACCCGAGCCCCAGCACGACATGCCCCAGGCCTCGTCGGCGCACGACACCTTTTGGGACTTTGCCTCGCTCATGCCCGAGTGCACGCACATGCTGATGTGGCTGATGTCGGACAGGGCCCTGCCCCGCAGCTTCCGCATGATGGAAGGCTTTGGCGTGCACAGCTTTGTGCTGGTCAACGGGCGCGGGCAGTCGCACTTCGTGAAGTTCCACTGGAAGCCCAAGCTCGGCGTGCACGGCCTGGCCTGGGACGAGGCGCAAAAGATCGCCGGCAAAGACCCGGACTTTCACCGCCGCGATTTGTGGGACGCGATTGAAGCCGGCCAGTTTCCCGAGTGGGAGCTGGGCATTCAGGTGGTGGAAGTGGGCAAAGAAGCCGAGTTGGGCCTGGACCTGCTGGACGCCACCAAGCTGCTGCCCGAAGAGTTGGTGCCCGTGCTGCCGGTGGGTCGGCTCACGCTGAACCGCAACACCGAAAATTTTTTTGCAGAGACCGAACAAGTCGCCTTCAACCCCGGTCATCTGGTGCCCGGCATTGATTTTTCCAACGATCCGTTGCTGCAAGGGCGTCTGTTTTCCTACAGCGACACGCAGATCACGCGCCTGGGCGGGCCGAACGCGCACCAGTTGCCCATCAACCGGGCGGTGTGCCCCGTCCACAACTTCCAGCGCGACGGCATGCACCAGAGCTTGCTGGCGCGAGGGCGCGTGGCCTACGAGCCGAACATGCTGGCCTTTGGCACCGAGCTGCGAGTGGACGGCTCTACCCAGTCAGAAGAGCCGGTGGCGCAGGGCGCGGGCGCGGCTAAGCTGCGCAAGCGCAGCCCGAGCTTTGACGACCACTTCTCCCAGGCCACCTTGTTCTGGAACAGCCAGAGCGCAGCGGAGCGCGAACACATCGTGGCGGCGTTTCGCTATGAGTTGTCCAAGGTCGAGCTCAAAGACATCCGTCAGCGCCTGGTCGACAACCTGGCCCATGTGGATTTGAAGCTCGCCACCCGCGTGGCGGCGCCGCTGGGCATTGCCGCGCCAGATGCTGCTGCGGCGGCGGGCCGCCTGGGGTTCAGGGTGCATCAAGTGGCAGCGCCGTGGCAGGAGTCGCCCGCCTTGAGCATGGCTCCCCGGTCGGGCGCAGCACCCCTGGTGGCCACACGCCGGCTGGCGGTGCTGGTTGCCGATGGGCTGGACATGCTGTCCGTGCGGCGCGTGCTGCAAGAGCTGGGCGAGGCGGGCCTGCACTACAAAGTGGTGGGGCCTCACCTGGGCCAAGTGGCCACGGCCAGTGGCCGCACGCTGGCGGTGGACTTCAGCCTGGGCAGCGCTTCGTCGCTGATGTTTGATGCGCTGTTGATTCCCGGCGGCGCCGCCAGCGCGCAGGCCTTGGCCCAGCTGGGCGCGGCCGTGCATTTTGTGCTGGAGACCTACAAGCACTGCAAGCCGATCTGTGCCGTCAACGAAGGCGTGGATCTCTTGGCCACGCTGGGTTTTAGCCTGAGCACCGAGCGCGATGTCGCCATGACCATGCCCACGCCGGGCGTGCTGCTGGCCGACACCCGCAAAACCCAGGAGGGCCAGATCAGTCAGGAATTCTTGGCGGCAGTGGCGCAGCACCGCCATTGGGACCGCGCCAATTTAGACGCCGTGCCTGCTTGATTCGCCCTCTTCTTTTGTCTTTTCCCCCGAGGAATACCTGGATGACCGACAACACGCTGATCGACGAAACCATTGAAACCTTGAGCGAATTGCAGGGGATTTGCCAAGATTGCGAACACGGCTTTCGCAGCAGCGCCGAAGCGGTACAGGCCGAAGACGTGCGAGCCTTGCTCAAACGCCGTGCGGAAGAGTGCAAGGCATCGGCCGAAGAACTGAGTGCGCACATCGCCCGCCTGGGTGGATTGACGGGGGATTCCCCCCGTCCCGGCGGCTCACGCCATGGCTGGGTGACAGCGGGAGGCGTTTTGCCCAGCCACGCCGACCTGACCTTGCTGCAGGAATGCGAACGCGGCGAGGACGAGGCGCTGGAGCGCTATGCCGATGCGCTGGAAAAACCGCTGGAGCCAGCAGCCAAGGAAGTGATTGACAACCAGCGCATGAGCACCAAGCGCAGCCACGACCAGATTCGCGCCATGCGGGACCGGATCAAGGAGGTGGGCTGATCGGCCGCCGTCAAGGTTCAGTCAAGGTTCAGTGGGTATGACCCCACAGCACAAACGCGTCACGGCCTTCCACCACCAAATCGCACACCTGGCCCACGGGCAGCAGCACCTTGGTCGGCACATGGCCAAACGGCAGGCCGGTCAGCACCCGGGCCTTGACCTGGCTTTGCAGCCAGTCGACGACGGTCTGCAACTTGAACCCCTTGTCATGCGGCACCAGCTTGTAGTTGGTGAATTGCCCGAACACGATGGCTTTTTGCTGGGCCAGCACACCGGCGTGCAAGAGCTGAGTCAACATGCGCTCAATCCGGTAAGGGTGCTCGTGCACATCTTCTAAAAACAAGATGCCGCCTTTGACCGCTGGCAGATAAGGCGTGCCGACCAAAGACGCCAGCACCGACAAATTACCGCCCCACAGCAGGCCTTGGCGCACCTTGAAGTCTTGCGGCTCCTGTCCCGCCCGAGGCTTGGGCATTTGCCAGCCTGCGCCCTCGCCTTGGCCGCACAGCAAGTCTTCAAAGCAGGCTTGCATGATGTCGTCCGCACCGGCCTCCGCGCCAAAGTCTTCACCCAAGGCAGGACCCGCCCAGGTCACCGCGCCGGTCTTGGCCATCAGCGCATTTTGAAAAGCCGTGAAGTCGCTCAAGCCGACAAACTGCGTGCCCTTAGCGATCGCCTTGGCCACGGCCTTGTAGTTGATGGCGGGCAGCAAGCGCGTGAGGCCATAGCCGCCACGCGTGATCAGTGCCACATCAGCGCCGCTGGCAGCCGCCCGGTGAATAGCGGCCAAACGGGTCTCGTCATCACCCGCAAAACGCTGGTGGCTGTCCAAGGCTGCAGCGTCCAGTTCAACCTTGTGGCCCATGGCTTCTAGCCGCTTGACGCCAAGCTTGAAAGCGGCTTTGTCGCGCACGGCGCTGGAGGGCGAGTAGATATAGATATGTTTTTTCACGGCTGTGAGTATCCCACCGCGCGCGTTGCCCCTGCCCGAATTCCTCCTTCCCCCGCTGGGGGAAGGCCGGGATGGGGGCTTCCAGCCTGCGCTATGAGCGGTGCATCTCATCCATCGGGGCAATATCGGAATTTGCTTCAACAGCTTAGATCGCGTTTGATTCACGAGCCCCCATCCCTGCCTTCCCCCAAAGGGGGAAGGAGTGGGGAGACTGGCCCGCTCAGCCGCTCAGCCGCTCAGCCCTTCAACACCACTTCAAAATAAGCCAACGCTTGCTCGGCCACGATCTGTCCGTGTTCCTGCACAAAGTGCCCCGCCTGCGGCAGCATCAAACACGGCGATTGCTCTGCGCCCCGGACCATGCCGCGCAGCGCCTGCATGGCGGGCGGCCCCAGCACCGGGTCTTGCTCGCCCATGGCCATGAAGGTGGCGCCTTGCCAGTCGTTTTGCCAGAAGCTGCGGGCGCTGCGTGAAATGGCCGCGCCTTCGCTGTCCAAAAATTCGGGCACCAAGGCGGGAAAGGCCCGCAAGGCGGCGCGGTGGCCTCGGTCGGGAAATGGCGCGTTGTAGGCTTCGCATTCGGCAGGGCTCAGATGTGGGTTGCCGCGCGCGAACAGGCGGGCCACATGGAACTCGGGCTGCCTAGCGCACATCTCGCGCCAAGCCAAAAAGCCGGGGGATAGCGGCACATCACCGGCAGCGAGCAGGGTGTTCATGGCCAGCAAACCGCAGTAGCGCGCTGGTGCAGCCATGGGCAGCGTCAAACCGAGCAGGCCGCCCCAATCTTGCACCACCAGCACCACCTTGTGCAGGTCGAGCCGTTCGACCAGTTCCAGCAAGACCCAGCGGTGAAAGTCAAAGCTGTGCGCGGCCTCTTTCTTGGGCTTGTCGCTTTTGCCAAAGCCGATCAAATCGGGCGCCACCACTCGGTGGCCCGCCGCCAGCCAGACTGGGATCATTTTTCGGTAAAGGTAGCTCCAGGCCGGGTTGCCGTGCAGGCACAGGAAGGTCAGGGCTTGACCACCGCCCTGCAATTCGTTTGCTTCATTCGCATCGCTGGCTTCGTCCAGGTAATGCAGGCGCAAGCCGTTCAGCACAGGCAAGTCGCTGATGTAACGCGGTTGCCAGGGGTAGTCGGGCAAGTTGGCAAAGGCAGCGTCGGGCGTGCGCAGCGCAGCGTCTGGCAAGGGGGGTTGCTGGCGTGCGAGCTGCTTGTTCTGCTCCCGCCGTTCACCAAAAAAGCTTTGCAGGAGCGCCCTGCTGTCATCGGCCAGCACCCCGCCTTGCACCTGCGTCTGGTGGTTGAGCTGCGGCTGAGCAAACAGGTTGATGACCGAGCCGACCGCGCCGGTCTTGGGTTCGGCCGCGCCAAACACCACCCGGCTCAGCCGCGCATGCAGCATGGCGCCGCTGCACATGGCGCAGGGCTCCAGCGTGACGTACAGCGTGCAGCCGTCCAGCCGGTAATTGCCCAACGCCTGAGCTGCGGCGCGCAGGGCAACGATTTCGGCGTGTGCTGTCGGGTCGTGCGCATCGACCGGGGCATTGCGGCCCGTGGCAATGACTTGCCCGTCCTTGACCACCACCGCGCCCACAGGCACTTCGCCAGCGGCCATGGCGGTGCGCGCTTCGGCCAGGGCCAATTGCATGAAGGCCTCATCGGCGGCGTGTAAGACCTCGTTCATGTGCTCGCCTTCACGCGCCGCATCCAGGCAGCCAGTTGCTGCTGCACCGGCGTGCCGGCGTCGTACATCGCCAGCGTGGCGTCATACGCTTCCGGCCGGTGCTGGTTGAGCTTGAGCTTGCACTCGTAAGACAGCACCTGCAGCTGAAAACCCACCATGCCGCCCAGCATCTTGCCTTGGTAGTCGGCGTCCAGGCCGCGCCACTGGGCGGCGTAGCCCGGTTCGTGCTGGGCGATGAGCTTTTTGAGCAGCACGTCTTTGCTGGGTGGCGCTTCCACCAAACGGGTCTCGACAGTGCAATGCACGGCCACGTAGTTCCAGGTCGGCACGCGGGTCAGGTCCGGGTAGACCTTGGGCGACAAGTAGGCGTGCGGGCCGAGAAAGGTCACCACCGCCTTGGGCCTGGCCGCCAAATAGCGCCAGTGCGGATTGCCGCGTGCTACGTGTCCGAGCAAGACGGGCGACGCATCGCCGGCCTGCTCTGGCTGCAATTGCAGCGGCAAATGGGTCACAAAAGGCAGGCCGTCGTTGTCGCAGCTGATCAGGCTGGCCAGGGGCTCGGACTCGATCAAGGGCACGGCATGGGCCAGCCAGTCGCCTTTAAAATGCGCGGGTAAATACATGGGCTAAAACGCAGGAGCTATGGCGCAGCCGGCCTTGCAAATTTCTGCCGGGGAAGGCTCAGCATTCAAGCCTCAGCGCTCGCCTCGGCCAACTGCCGAAGCGCATTCTCAAACACCTCCACCGGCTGCCCGCCCGAGATCAGGTGGCGGTCGTTGATGATGATGGCGGGCACCGAGCGAATGCCATGCGAGGTGAAGAAGTTGGCCTGCTCACGCACTTCGGCCGTGAACTCGTCAGACTTCAAAATCTCGGCGGCGCGCTGGGTGTCCAGGCCCACCGAGGTCACGACCTGCAGCAGCACCTCGTGCGACGCTGGGCTCAGGCCGTCGGTGAAGTAAGCCGTGAACAGCGCTTCCTTCAAGGCTTTTTGCTGGCCCAGGCCCAAGCTCTCGGCCCAGTGCAACAGGCGGTGCGCGTCAAAGGTGTTGTAGATCCGACTGCGGCCACCGCCTGCGGCATTGCTGCCGCTGAAGGTAAAGCCCAGCGCTGCGCCGCGCTCCCGAATGGCCGCGCGGTTGGCCTCGGCTTGTTCGTTGGAAATACCGTATTTGCGGGTGATGTGCTCGGTGATGTCCTCGCCCTCGGGGACCATGTTGGGGTTCAGCTCGAAAGGCTGAAAGTGCAGCTCGGCCTGGATGTCCGGCGCCACCCGGGCCAGGGCTTGGTCCAGTGCCCTGAGGCCGATCACGCACCAGGGGCAGGACACGTCGGACACGAAATCAATCTTGAGGGTGGTCATCGGTATAACTCTCCGGAGGTTTCAGGTAATGCAGCATGGTAGCGCCAGCGGCCTTGGCCCCGGGAAGGCACGGCAGGCTGACACCGGAAGTCACCTGACTGGTCAACCGCTCTTGAAAATCCCGGCAATCTGGATCACCGCTGGGCCAATCAGCACCGACAGCAAAGCCGGGAAGATGAACAGGATCAGCGGGATCAGCATCTTCACGGGCACCTTGGCCGCGATTTCTTCTGCGCGCTGCATGCGTTTGACCCGCATCATTTCCGACTGAATGCGCAGCGACTCGACCAGGCTGGTGCCAAAGCGGTCGGCCTGCACCAGCATCGACACCAGGCCGTGCAGGTCTTCCAGGTTCACGCGCAGGGCCAGGTTTTTCAGCGCGGCAGAGCGGCCGGCACCGGCGCGGATTTCCAGCGCGGCCAAATAAAACTCTTCGGCCAGGGCCGGGCTGCTGCGCACGATCTCTTGGGACACGCGGTTGATCGCCGCGTCCATGCCCAGGCCGGACTCGGTGCAGATCACCAGCAAATCAATCAGGTCTGGCAGTACGTTGCGCATGGCGTGAGCCCGGCGGCGGGTGCGCCAGCGCAAGGCCACATCGGGCAGGTAGTAGCCCAGGGCCGCCGCGATCATCAGGTACAGCGCCAAGCTTGGGTAAGGCGTGGCGGGCGACAGCAGGCGCAGCACCAGGGCCACCAGAGCGGGCAAGGCCAGGGTCAAGCTGGTCTTGATCGCGTAATAGACGCGGGGGGCTAGCAAATGGCGCCAACCGGCCTGGATGAATTTCAGCCTGAGGGCCGAGCTTTGCCAGCCGCCTTCGGGCACCGACAGCCGGGACATGGAGTCCAGCAGCGCGTGCCAGGGTTTGGGCGCAGTACCGGCCAAGGAATCGTTTGCCGACGTTGGCAAGCGCTGCATCGCCGCAGCCTGAGCAGGCCGAGTCCCCGCATGGAGTCGCCGCCGCACGCGACGCTGCGCCACGAGCTGGCCCAGCCCCAGCACCAGCAACACGCTGGCGGCGAAGGCCAATACCAAAACCAGGGACAGAATCAACATCGGACTCATGGCTGCGTCATCCCTGTGTTATCAATGTGTCAGACCTGAATCTGCACGATCTTCCACATCCACAGGGCGCCCAGCGCAATCATCACCACGCCCACCAGCATGAGTGTTTGCCCGGCTTCGGTGGTCCACAGGGTGGACATATAGATCGGGTTGATCAGCGACAAGATGGCCCCCAGCACAAAGGGCAAGGCGCCAATCATCACGCCCGAGAGCTTGCCTTCAGAGGCCAGCACGCGGACCTTGCCTTTGAGCTTGATACGCTCGCGCACCGTCTTGGCCAGGCTGACGAGCAACTCGGTCAGGTTGCCGCCGGTCTTGCGCTGGATATTCAGCGCGATCACTAGAAAATTCAGGTCATTGCTGTGAATGCGCTCGGCCATCTCGGCCATGGCGTCTTCAAAACTGATGCCGACGCTGATCTGCTCAAAGCAGGTCTTGAACTCGCCGCCCACCGGCTCGGGCAACTCGTCACCGACCATGCCGAGCGCCACCGAGAGGCCGTAGCCAGCGCGCAAGGCGCAGGTCATGAAGTCCAGCGCTTCGGGCAACTGGTCTTCAAAGCGCAGGCGGCGTTTTTTCTCGCGGTGCATCAGCCACAGCAAGGGCGCCAAAAAAGCCATCGCGGCAGGCAGCAGCGCCAGCCACCAAGGCAGCTTCAACCACCCAACCGGCAAGCCCCAGCCAAAGAGGCCCAGGCTGGCCGTCAGCCCCATGAGTTGCGCAGGCGTGTGCGGGCTGGCAGCGCGCCTGAGCAAGCCGCGTAAGGCCTCGGCGCCGGGCGCATGGGCCAGCACCCAGCGCAGCCAGGGTGCGTGCGTGTCACCCGACCTGAGCAGGGAGTCAGGCCGCTGGCTGCGCTGCTGCTGGGCCATCTGGGCAATCTGCGCCAAACGGCCTGAGAGCGCCTTCCCCTGCTGGCTCCAGCGGCGGCTCCACCAACTCCCCAGGGCCAGCGCCAGCCCGCTGACCAGCAGGAAAACCGCGGCCAGCATGGTGTACAGCAGGTTGTGGCTCACCGCCTGGCTCCGGCTTCGCTGCTGCCCTGCCCGTCAGCGCTGGGGTCGAATAAATCTGCGCTCAGCGCAATGCCAAACGCCGCCAGCTTGTCAGCCAGACGCGGGCGAACCCCCGTGGCGCGAAAACGGCCTTGCACATCGCCGTCTGCGCTGGTGCCCAAGCGCTCAAACAGAAAAATCTCTTGGGAGGTGATGACATCGCCTTCCATGCCCGTGATTTCGTGGATGCTGGTGATCTTGCGGCTGCCGTCGTTCATGCGGCTGGCTTGCACCACCACATGCAAGCCCGAGCTGATCTGCTGACGAAGCGCCTTGACCGGCAGGCTCACGCCGCCTAAGCCAACTAAGTTTTCCAGCCGCGACAGCGCGTCACGCGGCGAGTTGGCATGCACGGTGGTGAGCGAGCCGTCGTGGCCGGTGTTCATGGCTTGCAGCATGTCGATCACCTCGCTGCCGCGCACCTCCCCCAGCACGATGCGGTCCGGCCGCATGCGCAGGCTGTTTTTCAGCAGGTTGCGCATGGTGACCTCGCCCTGCCCTTCAATATTAGGCGTGCGCGTTTCCAGCCGCACCACATGGCGCTGCTGCAGCTGCAGCTCGGCCGTGTCTTCGATGGTGATGATGCGTTTACCCTCGGGGATGTAGCTCGACAAGATATTCAGCAGCGTGGTCTTACCCGAACCGGTGCCCCCCGAAATGATGAGATTGCACTTGGCCTGCACCAGCCCGGCCAGCAGTTCGGCCATGGCGGCGGTCAGCGCGCCCTTGGCGATCAGGTCGGCCATTTGCAGCGGCACGGCTGAAAAGCGGCGAATCGTCAGCGTGGGCCCGTCCAGCGCCAGCGGCGGCACGATGGCGTTCACCCGTGAGCCGTCGGGCAGGCGGGCGTCCACCATGGGCGATGACTCGTCAATGCGCCGCCCCACGCCCGAGACGATTTTGTCGATCACCTTCATCAGGTGGTCGTTGTCGTTAAAGCGCGTGCCCAGCAGCTCCAGCCGCCCTCGCCTTTCCACGAACACCGTGTCAAAACCATTGACCATGATCTCGCTGATGCCGGGGTCATGGAGCAAAGGCTCCAGCGGGCCCAGGCCCGGCACCTCGTTTTGCAGGTCGATGACGAGCTGGTCGTGCTCTTGCGCGTTGACGGGCGAGTGCTCCTCCTCAATCAACAGCGCCACCAGGGCGCCGAGCTGGCTGCGGATTTGCTCGGGCGGCAGGCTCTGCGCGGCCACCAAGTCCATACGGGCGAGCATGGCTTGGTGCAGCCGAATCTTGGTGGCGAAGTAGCTGGGGGACTGGTCGGGCAATACGAGCTTGGCGGGCTTGGTGGCTTTGGCGGTGGCAGGCGCTTGCGCCAGCGGTGCAGGCTCGGGCGCCACTGGGCTGGCAGGCGGTTCAGGCGCGGTAGGCCGCGCCGGCTGGGGTGCAGGCGGGCTTCGGCCCCAAGCGGCTATTTGATCCCGAAGCGTCGCCATAAGGATTTTCCTGTCGATGGTTTGACCGGCGCAGCACCGCTCAAGTGGGCCGCCCAGGCGGCGATGAAGCGGGAGAACTCGGATTTCGGTTTTAAAAGTACCGTCGCCATGCCCTGCAGCAAAGACGCCTGCACACCCGCGCACTCCAGCGGCACCACATGCGTCACCGCCCGACCCACGGCCTGGGGCACGTCATTGAGCTGCAGCTCTGAAGCACCTTGGTGCCGGGTCACTGCCAGGGTGAGCTTGGCCGGGGCATAGCCCAGGCTGTCCCACAGCCGCACCAGCTGGCCCGCGCGCCGCACCGAAGGCAGGTTCAAGCTGGCCACCAGCACCAGCTGGTCCAACAAGTCCAGCGCGCTCAGGCTGATGGCGTCCAGGCCCAGGTCGAGCACCACGAAGTCGTAATGGTGCTGGGCCATACGGATCAGCTTGAGCACCACGGCGGGGCTGAGTTGCAGGTATTTCTCCAGCGTGGGCGGCGCGCCAATCAGGTGAAAGTTAGGGGCAAGATGCTGGGCCATGACGTCGAGCAAAGGGCCGTCTAGCCGGTCTATCTCGTCGGCCACATCAGCCAGGTCCTGACCCAGCGCTGCGGGCGTGAGGAACAGATCCACGTCACCGAACGGCAGCGACAAATCAATCAACAGCACCCGCACACGGGGGTCGCTGGCCAGCTGGACCGACAGGTTGGCCGCCAGGCAGCTCGCTCCGTCGCCGCCTTTGGCAGACATGAAACCCAGGCAGCGGCCCGGCGGCTGCACAGGTGCATGGGCTGCGTGTTGGCGCGCCTGCACCCGGGCCATCAGGCTGGTGATCACCGGCTCGGCGTCTGAGGCGATCACTTCGCGCACGCCTGAGCGCATGACGCCCATGAGGAACATCGGATCAGGATCGGGGCACACCAGAATCAGCGCCGCGCCCGGCAAGGCTGCGTTCAACAGGTCGATTTGTTCAAGCAGCGACGGACTTTGCGCGTAGCCCGACAACAGCAGCAACTCGGGCCTGCTCAGCACCGCTTGCTTTTGCACTTCAGGCACCGCCCCTTGCAAAAAAGTGAGGCGATGGCTTTGCGCATGCCGTTCGGCTGCGGGCAGCAGCCAGGGCTGGGGGGACATGAAAACAATGCGCACGGGGTTCCGTTCAACTACCGCAGCGGGGATTGAACTCCCCAGCCACCACGTTGCGCATGGCTTCCCGCAGCTGCGGGCTTCGGTACACGGGCAAGTCCAGGGTGAGCGCAGAGGCGGGAATCATCAGGTGCGCTTGCAACTGGCTGAGCTTGGCCTCCACCATCACGCAAGTCGCAGGTGTGCAACCGGTCGGCGAATAGGTCAGCACCAGCCAGTTGCTGCGGCTGCCCACGCTGATCTGCCCAGACGCTTCTACGAAATAGCGGACCTTGGCCCGGATAGCCGCTTCTTGCGCCGCACCCATGTCGCAAATGCTGGCCAGGCGGCTGGCCAGGCGGGTGGCTTCGGCGGCGGTGTTGAAGACGACCATGAAGCGGGCGAGCTCGACCACTGCCACCAGACCCACCGAATAGATCAGCAAGGCCAAGGCGAACTCCACCATGGCCGCACCAGCCTGGGGGCTCAAAGGGCGCTTGCTCGTCACAGCGTTTGCCTCATGGTGCAGCTGATCGGGCCAAAGCTCAGCGCGCTTGTGCCACCCAGCAAGCCCGACAAAAGCGCTGCGAATTGCAGCGGCTGGCGAAAATCCGTGGCCGTCACAGTGACCAGATTCACCGTGGTGCCCGCCCCCAGCGTGCTGTCCGCCGAGGTGCGTTGCGCCCGGTGCGTGGCCGGGTTGCTGACGGCGTCGTTGACCGTCACGCTGAAGCCGCTGGCCACCAGGCCGGGCATCAGGGCTGTACCGCTGCAAGGTTTGGCGCTGACCACACCGCGCGTCAGCAAACACTCGGCCTGTGCTTGGCGTGTACCGGGTGCCTGGGTCGACAAATAGCGCGCTGCGGCGCGCACCTGCGTGACCAGTACTTTGTAGGCCGCCAAAGCCTGGGCAAATTCAACAGTGGCCAACGCCAGCACCAAGAGCAAAGGCAACAGCAAGGCGAGCTCAACCAGCACCACGCCGCGCTGCCTGGATTGCTTGAAGGAGCGGCGCACCGCCATGACACGTCCCATCAATGCACCAGCACCGGCACCAGCGGTCCGCCCGCGTCGGCAAAGCCGGGCGTCCCCGAGCTGCGACAACCCGAGCTGGGGTTGTCGGCGCGGCCGCGGTATTCAATTTCGGCGTCTTGCGAGGGCGACTTGGGGCTGAGCATCAAAGCGCAGCCCCAACCCAGCAGCGGCTTGGCGCCCGAGCCGCAAGCCGAGCTGCTGCAGCTGACCACCGGCATGGCCACCAAGCGGCGCGACGAAGCGCCGTACTGCGCGTGCACCTGGGGCGGCGTGGTGTAGCTGGAGATATGACCCTGAAAGGCTTGGCGGCTGGGCACGCGCTGGGTCAGGTAGTCGTTGTACGCACCACCAGCCGGTGGGGGGCGGTAACCGTAGCCTGTGACGTCGGGAATGGCGGTGGCTGGGTCCAGCCCGCTGCCGCCTTGCTTATAAAGGCCAAAGCGGGCGTTCCAGGCGTCGTCCAGCGAAGTGACCACGCCAGTCTTGATGCCGATGCAGCGCTGCGGTGCGGTCGGCACCTCGCACACGCCCACGCCCATGAAGGCCTGCACATAAGGCTCCAGCCCGCCTGAGGTGTCGGTGCCCAGCACATTGGCCCAGGTGAAATAGCCGCTGCTTTGCGAGGCCCCCAGGCGGATGATGTCGCCCACCTTGTAACCAAACTCAGTGCTGTTGCTCCCGGTGCCTTGGCACATGCCCATGGGAATGGCGCACACGTTTTGCGAGGGCGTGATGGTGGCGGTGGCCGTTGCATCCAGGTCCGACGATGCCAAGCCCCACAAGCCCATGAAAAAGTGTCTCAGCCCGCTGGCCGAAGCCGTGCAGCGTGCATAGCGCGAAGCTGCGGCGGCCCCGCCGCCCGCAGGCTGAAAGCTACCGCCCAGGGTCGGGCTGAAGCTCAGCTGGACTTGCGGCGTGCCGACCCAACTCGCCTGCAGGCCCTGGCGGTTGTGTTGCCCGCCCACAAACTTGCCCGCCAACTCGCCCCGGCTGGGCGCGTCACTGGCGTTGTTGAGTTCCAGCACGGCAGCCAGTGCGCAGGCGTCGGCCGCGTTTTGCAATTCGGCACGCACCACCTGCAAACGGCTGGCATCGATGGCCAGGCCAACAAATCCCAGCAAGACCAAAATCGCCAGCGCGCTGCTCACGGCAAAGACGCCGCGCTGGCTGCGGACGGGCGCGGTCATGGTGGCGGCGGTGCTTGCAAGCGCCCGTCCAGAAAGAAATCCCGACGGCTGGGTGGGGCCACGCTGTCGCTGGGCAGGCTGGGCGCGGCTTGGCTGGCTTGCACGAGGCTCACACGTACCACCACCACCAGCTCCGTCTGGTCTGCCACGAACTGGCTGCTGCGAAACAGCGCACCCAAAATGGGAATCTCACCGAGCAAAGGAAAGGCGCTGGTGCTGGTGCTGAAGTTGTTGCGGATCAAGCCGCCAATGGCCAGGCTCTGACCGTCCAGCAACTGCACGGCGGTGGCCACCCGTCGCGTGGTGAAGGCCGGCAACACAGCCGTGCCGATGCTGCTGCTCACGCTGATCGCGTCCTTGGACACCTCGGAGACTTCCGTGGCCACCTTCAGGCTCACGCGGCCGCCGTCCAGCACCGTGGGCACAAACTTCAGGCCCACGCCAAATTCGCGTTCTTGCAGCGTCACGGTGCCGCCTGCCCCGCTGCCCGCCTGGGCCACGGGAATGAAGACCTTGCCGCCCACCAAAAAGCTGCCCTCTTGCCCGCTCATGGCGACGATGTTCGGCTCGGCCAGGATGCGGACCAGTCCATCTTTTTTTTCAGCTTCCAGATTGATGGCATTGCCATTGCCAAACAGCAAGCCCGCAGCCGCCCCACCCCCGCCTAAAAAGTTAGACAAGATATTCCAGCGCGGGTTGGCCCCGCCGCCTGCGCTGACGTTCAGTCCCAACTTGTCGAGCAAAGTCTTGGAGACCTCGGCAATCCGCACATCCAGCAAGACTTGCTGCGCGTCCCGCACCCGCAATAAATTGATGACGCGCGACGGCGCGGCAACGCTGGCGACCGTCACCAGCCCGGGCGGCCGCATATAGGCTTCGGCCAAGCTCGCCGCCGCGTCAAAGGCCATGGTGTTGGCCACGGTGCCGGACAGCACGACCGAGCCGGCCGCCATGCGCAGCGCAATGTCTTCTTCTTGGGGCAAGGTCTGGCGAAGCGATTCCCCCAGGGCTTGGGTGTCCATCGCCACGGTGACGGTGAGGGACTGCGGGGGGCCGCCCTGCTGGCGCCAGAGCAGCAAATTGGTCGCGCCCACTCCTTGCCAAGCACGTACAGCTCGGTTGGGGACACCAAGCGGTAGTCCGCCACCTTCGGGTCACCCACGACGACGCGTGTGATCGGCCCCGGCAAGGGCAAGAGCAGCGCGTGGCCAACCATGGCGCGCAAGTGGGTTGGCGGCGTTGCCGTCGTGCTTTGAGGCCTGGTCAACGCCTGGCTGGGGCCGACCTGGGCTGTGCAGAGGGCTGGCAGTATTGCCAAGGCGCACCAAACCAGACTGCCAAGGCAGCGTCGCCCGTCCTTCGAGCTAAGGAGCGTCATGGTGAATTCCCTGGCCCGGTTGGCGGCGTGATTTGGGCAGGTGTATCTGGCGCAACCAAACTGCGCTGCGTGCCGCGAAACTCTTCGACGCCTGATCCGCGTGCAGGCGAATTGGCTGCGGCACTTCGCGCAGCACTGACCGGCGGGCTGGCCGCTCGTCGCACGGAGTCAGCCCCACCTGGGGCTATGCGCGCTGGCGCGCCGCGCGTCAAATCATCCAGCCGTGAGCCGCTCGATGGCTGGCCTTGCTGGTCGAGTTCGTTGCGCAGCGCCAGCGACAAACTGCCCACGCTGCGCGCCAAGTCCAGCCGCTCGGCCTGGGCCGGAGTGAGGTCCAGCGTGACGGCGTTGACCACCTTGGGCTTGGCCGGGTCAGACACCATGTCTTGGGCCACAGCCAGCACCTTGACGCGCTCCAGCACCGTGCGAGAAAACGGCTCGTTGTGCGCATCGCGTGCACTGACCAGCACATCGACGTACGTGCCCGGCAGGGCAAAACCCGCCACGCCAATCACGTCGTTCACCCGCACCGTGATGGCGCGCTGCCCTGGCAGCAAGGTAGCCGACAGGCCCGCCTTGCCATCGATCGGTGCCAGGCGCGACTCCAGCACCGGCTCGCCTGGCACCAAGGCTTGGCGTGCCACCCGGCCGGCGAGCTTGGCGGTGCTGTCATACGCCCCTTGCGGCGCCGGGCCGGGCCAGGTCATGACCGTCAGTTGCTGCGGCGCCAAGGCCAAGCCCGCCTCGACTGCGCTGGCAGCCACCACCACCGAAGGCCCGCTGCGCGGCGCGCCGCCCAGGCCGACCCAGCGCGCCACACCAAAGACGGCCAGAGCACCCATCAACAAGGCCAAGCCGAGCAGGACTGAAGGCTTCACGACAAAGGCCGGTGACGGTACAGCGGGTTAAGGGCTTGCCGCGTCAGGCGTTGGCGGCTGACAGCGCGGTCTTGATCTTCCGGAAAGTCACGCCCAGCTCGGTGCCGAGCGAGCCCAGCACCACCACCAACACCACGGCAATCAAGGCTGCGATCAGGGCGTACTCAATCATGGTCACGCCCTTCTGGCGCTTGGTCAATGAGCTGAAGCGGGCCCGGGACAAGGTGCAGTGCAATTTCGTCATAAACAGCTTTCTAAGTGGGCTGCAAAGCAAATCTCGGCAGTGCATGGATCATCCGGACGCACCTCTACCGCGTCAACGCAGAGCTGGCGCAGTCGTGAGCAGATGTAGGAATTTCCGGAACACGCTGATGCGCCCAAAAGATCAGGCTTTGTCTGTCAGACAACGCCTCGACAAGGCGTCAGACGAGCGTCACTGCGGTTTCACTTTTTTACCGATGGCTGATGGATAGGCGCGCCAGAACAACGCCATGCAGGGTGGGTTGCCCACCCACTGCGCTTGCCCCTCTGCAGCAGCTGACGAATCGGCTATTGCCCGCCTTGCGGCAACCAAGCCCGCGCCAGCTGCGACCAATACGTCCCGCCCAGGGGAATCAGGTCATCGTTGAAGTCATAGCTCGGGTTGTGCAGCATGCAGGGGCCGCCGCCGTGGCCCATTTCGCGGTGTGCACCGTCGCCGTTGGAGATGAAGACATAGGCGCCCGGCTTGGCTTGGAGCATGTAGGCAAAGTCTTCCGAGGTCATGGTGGGGTGTTTTTCCAGAACCTGATCCGGCCCGACGATCTCGCTCATCACCCGCCGGGCAAAGTCGGCTTCAGTTTTGCTGTTGATGGTGGCGGGGTACTTGCGGCGGAACTCGAATTCGCAGCGTGCTTCAAAGGCCGCGCACGTGTGCTCGGCCACGGTTTTCATGCGCACTTCGATCAAGTCCAGCAACTCGGGCGTGAAAGTCCGCACCGAGCCTTGGAGCTCGCAGGCGTCGGGCACCACGTTGGTGGCTTCGCCGGCGTGGATCATGGTCACCGAAATCACGCCGCCATCGATCGGCTTTTTGTTGCGGCTGATGATGGTCTGCAGCGCCAGCACCAGCTGGCAGGCCACCGGCACCGGGTCGATGCCGTTGTGGGGCATGGCGGCATGGCTGCCTTTGCCGCGGATGGTGATGCGAAAGTCGTTGGACGAGGCCATGACCGGGCCGGGGCTGACGGCAAACGTGCCCACCGGTGCGCCCGGCCAGTTGTGCATGCCGAACACGGCTTGCATGGAAAAGCGCTCGAACAAGCCCTGCTCGATCATGACGCGGGCACCGCCGCCGTCTTCTTCGGCGGGCTGGAAGATCACGTAGACCGTGCCGTCAAAGTCACGCGAAGCCGCCAGGTGCTTGGCGCCGGCCAGCAGCATGGCGGTGTGGCCATCGTGGCCGCAGGCGTGCATTTTCCCGGCGTGCTGGCTGGCATGGGCGAAGGTGTTGAGCTCTTGCAGGGGCAGCGCGTCCATGTCGGCGCGCAGGCCAATCGCACGGCCGCAGGCGCCGCCATCGCGGCCGTGGATGATGCCGACCACGCCGGTGGTAGCCAAACCGCGGTCGATGGGAATGCCCTAGGCGTTCAGGCGCTCGGCGACGATGTCGGCCGTGCGCCGCTCGGCAAAGCAGAGCTCGGGGTGGGCATGGATGTCGCGGCGCACGACCGCCAGTTGGGCGGCTTCGGTGACGATGCTGTCAATCAGTTTCATGGACGAGCCTTCAAAAGAGTTGGGTTTCAGCGCGCCAGCAAGGCCACAGCGTAGCCCAGGGCCGCACCCAGCCCGGCGCCAAAGATCACCAGCCACGCCGGAACCGGAGCGCCGAGCCCGCCGCCACCCTGGTAACCACCACTGGCATGGCTGCTTGGGCTGACGGGCGTCGAGGGTGATTCGGCATCTGGCAAGCCGTCGTTCGCCGCAGCCTGCCCCGTGAGTTGCCGCGAAAACGCGGCAAAAAAATCGTCTGCACTTTTCTTGGCCACGCTCTGCACCAGCCGGCTGCCCACACTGGCGAGCTTGCCGCCGATCTCAGCCTCGGCGCTATAGCGCAGCAGGGTTTCTTGTTCGCCCAGGCTTTCCAGGCGCACCCGCGCGGTCATGCGCGCAAAGCCAGCAGCGCCGCCCTGGCCGCGTCCGGTCAGCGTGTAGCCATGGGGCGCGTCGAGCTCGCTCAATTCCAGCGCACCGCGAAAGGTGACCGAAATCGGCCCGACGCGGGTGGTCACCACGGCTGTGAAGTCGGTGTCGGACAACTTGTCGAGCTGGGTGCAGCCGGCAATGCTGGCCTGCAACACGCGCGCATCGTTCAGTGCCTCCCAGACCCGCTGCTGCCCAACGGGCAGCCGGTAGTCGCCGCTGAATTCCATGCTCAAGCTCCTGCGTAAAGCTGGTACAGGGCCTGCGTGCCCAGGCGCGACTTGCCGCCTGCGGCCAGCTCTTGGTAGAGCTGACGGGCCAGGGTCGCACCGGGCAATTTCAGGCCCATCTGCTCGGCTTCGGCCAGGGCAATGCCCAGGTCCTTGAGGAAGTGCTCAATGAAGAAACCCGGTGCAAAGTCGCCCTTGGCAATGCGTGCGCCCATGACGTTGAGCTGAAAACCGCCCGCCGCGCCAGAGCCTATGCATTGCAGCAGCGCGCTGCTATCCAGCCCAGCGGACTCGGCATAGGCCAAGCCTTCACACACGCCCATGATGGTCGAGGCGATCACGATCTGGTTGCTCATCTTGGTGTGCTGCCCTGCCCCGGCGCCGCCCATGTGGACGATGTTGGCGCCCATCCGTTGCAGCACCGGCAAGCCCTTGTCAAAAGCAGCCTTGTCACCACCGACCATGATCGACAGCTTGGCTTCGCGGGCGCCCACATCGCCGCCCGAGACTGGCGCGTCCAGCGCCTGGTGCCCAGCCCGGGCGGCAGCCTCGGCCAAGCGCTTGGCCAGGGCCGGGCTGGAAGTGGTCATGTCGATCAGCAACCCGTTCTTGGCGTTGGCAATCAAGCCCTCTGCGCCTAGCCAGACTTGCTCCACATCGCTGGGGTAGCCGACCATGGTGATGATGATGTCCGACTGCTGCGCCACCTGCGCCGGGGTGTCGCAGGCCACAGCGCCCTTGGCCGCCAGGGCCAGTGTCTTGTCGGCGCTGCGGTTGTAGATGGCCAGCGGATGGCCGGCGGCGAGCAAATGGCCGGCCATGCTCTGGCCCATGATGCCCAGGCCAATGAAACCGATGCGGGGTTTGGAAGTGCTTGTCGTCATGAGGATGCCTTGGTGGTGGGTTGCTGCGCCTCGCGAATGAGTCGGCGCAGATAAACAGGGGTCAGGGGTTGTTGATCAACGACGACGCCGAGGTGCGCGAGTGCGTCACCCACGGCGTTGCTCAGCGCGCCAATCGCGCCCATCACACCGCCTTCGGCCATGCCTTTGATACCGGCGGGCGTGGCCGAGTTGGGCGTGTGCATGGCAATGAGTTCCATGTGCGGAATCTCGCAGGCAGTGGCTACCAGATAGTCGGCCAGCGTGCCCGACAGGTTTTGCCCGGTCACCGCGTCGTACTCCATGTGCTCAAAGAGCGAGCCCGACAGCCCCATGGCAATGGCGCCATGTTGCTGACCCTGCACCACCACCGGGCTCAAGACGGTGCCGCAGTCTTCAGCGGCCACGTAGCGTTCGATACGAATGGCCCCTGTCCCGGGGTCGACCTCGACCACGCACGCGTGGCAGGCGTTGGAATAGGTCATGGGCGGCGGCTCGTAGGTCAGGTGAAATTCCAGGCCTGGCTGCATACCCGGCGGCAGGGCCAGTGGGTCCAGGTAAGCCGTGCGGGCAATGTCTTCCAGCGTCAGCCGAGTGGCAGTCCAGTGCCCGTTGAGTTGCTGCTCGACGCGGCCTTCCACCATTCTGAGGGCGTTGAACTCTAGCAGGCCCAGCGTATGGGCGGCCACCTTCAGCACCGCCGAGCGGGCTTGCTGCGCGCACAAATATAAGGTGCCGCCGCCAGCCGTGCCACCGCGCGCGCCTCGGCTGCCCATGCCATAAGGCGCAATGTCGGTGTGGCCCAGGTGCAGGCGCACCTTGGAGGGCGCCACCCCCAGGCCTTCGGCCACGGCGTTGGCGAGCGATGTTTCATAGCCCTGCCCCGAGGCGCCCAAGCCCACGGCCGCATTCACCCAACCCGAAGGCTCGATCCGCACCCAGGCCGCTTCATGGCCCGAGCCGGGAATGCCCGCCGACTTATAAAACTTGGAGCCGTAGGTGGTGGACTCGACCACATTGCACAGCCCGATACCCAGCCAACGGCCTTGTGCCCGCGCTTGCGCCTGACGCTCGCGCAAGGCCAGGTAGTCCAGCGCATCAAATGCTGCCTCCATGGTGGCGCTGGGCGTCACATCGGCCAGCACCTCGCCGGTCGGCATGGTGAAGGGCAATTCCTCGGGCTGCAGCATGTTGACGCGGCGAACAGCGATCGGGTCCAGGCCAAGGGCGCGGGCCACGGCATCCAAGGTGCCGTCCATGATCCAGCTCGTCACCGACATGGGCGCGCGCATGGGGCCGTTGCCCACTTTGTTGGACAGCACGACCTTGACGTCGTAAGCGTAGTTTTTAATGCGGTACGGCCCGGTAATGATCATCGCCACCACGCGCGCCAGGTAGTTACCGGGGTAAAAGCTGTACGCGCCAAAGTCTTCGGTGATCTTCAGCTCCAGGGCCAGCACCCTGCCCTGGGCGTCCACCCCCACGCGGGTGCGGCACATATCCTCGCGCGCTTGCGAAGAGGCCAGCAGGTTCTCCATCCGGTCTTCTCGCCAGCGCACCGGCTGGCCCAGCTGCATGGCGGCAATCGCCACACACAGCTCCTCACGATAGAGCGCAATTTTTTGGCCAAAGCCACCACCCACGTCGGGCGAGATCACAGTGACCTGCGACTCCGCCAGCCGAAGACGGCCCGCCAAGGTGCTGCGGTAAGGGTGCGGCGCTTGTGTGCCAATCTGAAAAGTCAGGTGTTCGCGGCCTACGTCCCATTCGGCTATGCAGCCACGGGTCTCGATCGGCAAATGGGTTTGGCGGTGCTGCGAAAAGCTGGCCTCGACCACGCGATGGGCTGAGGCCATGGCCGCCGCTGGTTCGCCGTGTACGGCGTGCTGGTGCGACAGCAAGTTGCCAGGCACGCTGTCGTCTACCAACGGCGCGTCAGGGCGCATGGCTTGAGCTATGGACGTGACAGGGGCCAGCACCTCCCAGGCCACATCCACCAGCTCGGCGGCGTCTTCGGCCAGGTAGCGATCGCTGGCAATCACGCAGGCCACTGGGTCGCCTTGAAAGCGCACTTTGTCCAGCGGCAACACATCCATTTCCATGGCGCGTAAACCGTCAATGGGCGGGGCCATGCGCTGGCGTGTGGCCCAAGCAGCTAAATCTTGGCCCGTTAAGACAGCGATCACGCCGGGCATGGCCAAGGCAGCCGCCGTGTCGATCTGCAGGAGGCGCGCGTGGGCATGGGGCGAGCGCACAAAGGTGGCGTGCAAGGCATTCGGCACCTCGATGTCATCGATAAACCGTCCGCGCCCCGTGACCAGCCGCGCGTCTTCCTTGCGCGGGTGGTCGGCTCCGATGTGGCGAAATTCAACTGCCATGGCGCTTTGCCTCGCGCATGCGCTTGGCGGCCAGGGCAACTGCCTGGACGATGTTTTGGTAGCCGGTGCAGCGGCAAAGGTTGCCGGACAGGGTCTCGCGAATTTGGGCCTCGGTCGGGTCCGGGTTTTCTTTCAAGTAGGCTTCAAAGGTCATCACGATGCCTGGCGTGCAAAAGCCGCATTGCAGGCCATGGCATTCGTGCAGGGCCTGCTGCAAAGGCGAGAGTTGCTGGGGCGTGCCCACCGCTTCGATGGTGGTCAGTTCGTGGCCTTCCATCTGCACGGCATAGGTCAGGCAAGACCGCGTGGGCCGCCCGTCCACGAGCACGGTGCAGGCGCCGCAGACGCCATGCTCGCAGCCCACGTGGGTGCCGGTCAGGCGGCAGTCTTCACGCAGCGCGTCGGACAGCAACTTGCGCGGCTCTGCCGCAAACGTGACGTTGCGGCCGTTCACGGTCAAGGTGATGGCTTGGCTTGCAGGGTGTGCCGTGTCTTGGCTCATGCGCTGACTTCCAGTTTTTCCAAGGTCCGCAGCAGGCTGCGCAAAGTCAGGCTCTGCGCCAGTTCCCGCAGATAGCTCGCCGGCAGGCGCTCGTCGTCTTCAGGCTGCACGGCCTGGGCCACGGCGGCGGAGACGTCCTGCGCCCAAGCTGCTGAAGCGGGCCGGCCTTCAAAGTTGCGGCTGATGGCGTCCAGCCGCTGGGGCACTGGGTCTATGCCGCTCAGGCCCAGGCGCAGGCGCTGCACCTGCCCGGCCTGCAAGGACACCGTCACGGCGGCGGCTACCACGGCGTAGTCGCCGTGACGGCGGTTGAACAGGCGATAGGTCCCAGCCTCCCCCGCTGTGAATTGGGGAAACTGCACGCTCAGCAACAGCTCACGCGGGTCCAGCGCCGTGGTCATGGCAGCCTGAAAAAAGTCACGCGCGGCCAGGGTGCGCTGCCCCCCCCGGCGTACCAAGGTGATCTGCGCATCCAGCGTCACGGCCATCAGGGCCAGTTGGGCGGCAGGGTCGGCGTTGGCCAGGCTGCCGCCCAAAGTGCCGCGCTGGCGAATGGCGTAGTGGCCAATCGTGCGCGCCGCCTGGCTCAGCAGTGGGCAGCGCCCATCCAGCAGCCGTGAATCCGCCAATTGGTGGTGCCGGGTCAGCCCGCCAATGTCGATAGAACTACCCGCTTCGCGCACATAGGCGAATTCGGTCAGGTCATTGAGGTCAATGATGTGCTCGGGCCGCGCCAGCCGCAGGTTGAGCATGGGCCCCAGGCTCTGACCGCCCGACAGCAGCCGGGCTTGTGAGCCCAGCTGGTCCAGCAGCAGCAGGGCCTCGTCCAGCGACGTGGGCCGGTGGTAAGTGAAGGCAGCAGGTTTCAAGGCGGCGTGACCTCAGGACCACAAAATGCTTTGGGTGCTGGTCTTGTCGAACAAATGGATGCGGTTCAGGTTGATGGACAGCGTGGCGGTGTCGCCATCGCGGTAGCGGCATTCCTTGCCCAGGCGCAGGAATAGGCGGCTGCCCTCCATCTCCATGTCCAGGAACTGGTCGGAGCCCACAGGCAACACGGACGCCACGCGGCCCGTCAGGCTGGCCCCTGGCAACGGGGCCTGGCTTTCGACCACGTCTTCGGCGCGCAGGCCCAGCACGACCTCACGGCCAGCCTGGCCTTGGAGCTTGGCCGCCATCTCCGGCAGCAGCTCCACGCGCAGGGAGCCGCGCTCAAAGCCCAGGCGATCGCCCTGCAAGGTCAGAGCGCCCTCTAAAAAATTGATGGGCGGGTTGCCCAGGAAGGAGGCCACGAGCATATTGCGCGGCCGCTCGTAAATCTCATCTGGCACCCCGATTTGCTGCACCACGCCGCTCTTCATCACCACGATGCGGTCGGCCAGCGTCAGCGCTTCGGCCTGATCGTGCGTGACGTACACAAAGGTGGTTTGCATCGCCTGGTGCAGCTGCTTGATCTCGGCGCGCATGGAAATGCGCAAGGCTGCGTCCAAGTTAGACAAGGGCTCGTCCATGAGGAACACCTGCGGCTGGCGCACCATGGCCCGCCCCAGGGCCACGCGCTGGCGCTGGCCGCCCGACAGCTGGTCGGGCCGGCGGTCCAGCAAGGGCACGATCTCCAGCCGCTCGGCCGCGTCGCGCACCCGGCGGTCGATCTCGTCCTTGGGGAATTTGCGCATCTTCAGGCCAAACGCGATGTTGTCGTAGACCGACTTGTGCGGGTACAGGGCGTAGCTTTGGAAGACCATGGCCACGTCGCGCTTGTGCGGCGGCACGGCGTTCATCACCACATCGTCAAAAAACAAATTGCCGTCGGTCACGTCTTCCAGGCCCGCGATCATGTTGAGCGTGGTGGACTTGCCGCAGCCCGAAGGGCCGAGCAAGACCAGGAACTCCTTGTCCCCAATCTCCAGGTTGAGGTTGTCCAGGGCGGTGAAACCGTTTGGGTATTTTTTGCCGACGGCTTCAAACTTGATCTTGGCCACGATGACTCAACTCCTGAAAACTGACTTAGCCCTTGACCGCGCCGGCCGTCAGGCCAGAGACGATGTAGCGCTCAAAAACGATGGCAATGAAAACGGGCGGCAAGATCGCCATGACGCCGGCCGCATTGATGAATGAAAAACTGATGTTGAAGTCCGACGTGAACGAGGCCACCACGATGGGCATCGTCTGCGACGCCGGGGTCTGCGTGAACATCAGGGCCAGCAAGAACTCGTTCCAGCTGGTCAAAAAGGTGAAAAGGATCACCGCCACCAAGGACGGAAACGCCAGCGGCAGATACACCAGCAGCAGGGTCTGCAGTCGGGAGCAGCCGTCCACGCGAGCAGCTTTGTCCAGCTCGTCGGGCAGGGACTCAAAGTAACCGGTGAGGATGAAGATGCTGAACGGCACGGTGATGGCCAGGTAGGTGATGATCAGCGCCAACAGGTTGTCCATCAGACCCAGTTTTTGAACAAACAAAAAGAAAGGCACGACCAGCGCAATGTCGGGAATCACCCGCGTGCTGAGCATGAAGTAAATCGACGTGCTGCGCCCTACAAATCGGATCTTGGCCAGTGCATACGCGGCAGGTACGCTGACCAGCAAGTTGAGCACCACCACGGCCAGCGCCACCAAGAAACTGTTCTTCATCGATGGCAGCAGGTTCACCGCCGTGGACGGAATAAAGCCGCCCGTGGCCGTGTCGCCCTGCTTGCGGTTTTCATAGGTCACCACTTCGGAGCTGGTCTTGAAGATGGCCGAGAAGTTCTCGAGGCTGGGCTTGTCGGGGATCCAGTGCGGCGGCACCGAGGTGATTTCAGCTTCCGACTGAAAAGAAGAGGACAGCAGCCAGGCGATGGGCGCGAGCACGTACAGCGAGAACACCAGCGAAGCCACAAACAGCATGGCACGCCGACCGGGCAACAAATTGGACAGGGAAAGAGTCATGGGTCGTTGCCTGTCAGAGCTTCTTGCTCGTGCTGCGGATCACGAAGTAAGCCAGTAAAAAAGTCGCTACGGCCATGATGTAGGCCAAGGCTGCGCCGGTGCCAAAAGCCAGCTTACGGAAGGTTTCCACATACACCTGCCAGGCCACCACGTGCGACGCTTCGGCCGGGCCGCCTTCTGTGAGGATGAAAAACAAATCAAAGTGGCGAATCGCCATCATCGATTCATAAATCATCACCAATGCAAAACCCGGCACCAGCTGCGGCAGCGTGATATGGATAAAGCGTTGCCAGGCATTGGCCCCATCTACCTTGGCCGCGCTGTACAAGTCCGCGCGAATGGCCTTGATGGTGACCAGCAACAAGATGGTGGCCAGCGGCACTTCTTTCCAGACGAAGGCGTTGGTGATCAGGCCCATGGTCTTGTCGGTATCCCCCAGCATGACGATGTATTTGTCGATGAACCCGAGCTGCAGCAACAGGCCATTGAGCGCGCCGTAACCCGAGTCGTAAATCCATTTCCACATCAGGCCATTGGCCACGTAGGGAATGGCCCAAGGGATGAGCAAGATGGCCGACAACACCCGGCGACCACGAAACTCTTCATTCAGGAGCATCGCCATGAGCGTGGCAATCAGCATCACCGCCGTCACCGACATCACGGTGAAGCTGGCCGTGCGTGCCACCGACTCCCAAAACAGGGCGTCGGCGAATACCTTGAGGTAGTTGTCGAACCAGACAAAAGGCACGCGGTTCGGCCGGGTCAGCTTGAGGTCGTACAGGCTGATCCAGAAGGAATACACCACCGGAAATACGGCCACCACCATGAGCACCAAGACCATGGGCGTCAGGAACAGCATGGCGCTGCGCTGGTCGTAGGCGCTGGTGGGCACAGGCAGCCAACGCCGCGAAGTCTGGGGCTTGTTCATCAGGAGTTTTTCACAAAAAACGCGCAGGCCCGGCACCTGCCGAGCCTGCAGTCCGGGCCGTCAGGCGCCGGGATCAGGCGCCAAGTTCAAGCCTTGCGCAGGCCGTTCCACACATCGGACGACTTCTTGAGCGCCGCCGCCACGGTGGACTTGCCGAGCACAGCCGATTGCCAGGCCGTGCTGTTGACCTCGTCCCACTCGCCAAACCAGGGGGTGATGACGTCTTTTTTGCGGGCCAGGAGCTGCTGCTTCTCGAACATCGCAATGTCGGCGTACTTCTTGTAGCTTTCCTGGATGTCGGGGTCTTTGAACAAGCCCTTGACGCCAAAGCCCGAGCCCAGATCGGCAAACAGCATTTTCTGGAACTGATACTGCGATCCGGCCTTGCCGCCGAACCATTCGATCAGCTTGGCAGCGTTGGCGGCGCGGTTCTTGTCGGCAGCGGCCTGCGCCGTCATGCCGTGAAAACGCATCCAACCCACCGTGGCGTGCGAGCCGCCCTGCCCGGCAGGCATGAGCGCTTGCTTGACGCGACCGGCCATCGCCGACTGCTTGGGATCGTTCAGGGTGCGGATGCGGTAGCGGCTGAGCAAGGCAAACGCGTGGTTGCCGGCGCCAAAGGCTTTGAGGCCGTTGAGCTCGCCCATTTCTACGCAGGCCGGCGAAATGATCTTGTGCTTGTTGACCGCGTCGACCACCCACTGCAAGGCTTGTGCTGCGCCCTTCTTGGGGTCGGCCATGACGGCCACGCCGTTGTCGTCGGTGAAGCGACCGCCGTTGGAGAAGACCAGCGCGCTCAGGAATTCGATCAGCCAGCTCTCGCGAGCCATCGACAGCATCATGGGGTACTCAGACAGGCCGGCTTTCTTGATGGCCAGGCACTGCTCGGTCAGCTCGCTCCAGGTGCTGGGCGGGGCCTTGATGCCGGCTTTTTTCAGCAACTGGTCGTCGTAGAAAAACGCCATGTAGTCGCTGTAATAGGTCAGGCCGTATTGCTTACCCTTGTGGCGCATGGACTGCAGGCAGAAATCGTCGGTCTCGGCGTTGTACTTGGTGAGCTGCGGCATGTTGTCAATAGGCGCGATCCAGCCAGCTTCAGCCCACTCGGGCAACCAGCTGTCGGACACCCACAGCACGTCCAGCGGGGCCTTGCCCACGAATTTGGTGACCATGGCTTCGCGGTACTGAGCCCATGGTGCGTTGTTGTAATTGACCTTGAGTTTGGAGCTGAGCTCAAACGCGGTGACGTGGCTCTTGACCAAATCGACAGCGGCCGACCAGGCGTAAAAGTTGATGGGGGCCGACTGCGCCGCAGCATCCAGCGACAAGGCGCTGGAACCGGCCACCCCTGCGGCAGCTGCCATTTTCAGAAAATCACGGCGCGAGGCGTCGTTGCTTAAGATATCCGTCATTTGTCATGCTCCTTGCAGGGAAACTGCGGCCTGACTCACGCAAGTGAGCCCCGCTTTTTTATATCGGTACGCAGATCAGCAGCCTTCGGAGCCGACCCGACCGTCGTTAGATTATGGTGGAGCCGTCGTCTTATCGTCAAGCGACGATAACTAGAGGGCAAACCCGCACAGACCTGGGACCATTCGCACCAAGTTGGTTTATTTGGCCGGCGAAAACGCCGCCGGGTTCATGAAGACGCTTTCCTGGTGCACCAAATAAGGCAACATTTCAGGAATAAAAACAGCCCAGGCGGGGTCTTGCGCGAGTTGGGTTCGCTGGCTGGTGCGGTGCGCAAAGTCCTCGTAGGCCCAGATGAACACCGTCGAATTGAGTACGCCCGACTCTTTGACCCAGCAGCCGATCAACTTGGCGTAGCGCGAAATAATCGGCAGGCCTTTGGCTTCATACATCTTGAGAAACTCCCCTGCCTTGCCGGGTTGGACTTGGTAAGTGCGCATTTCATAAATCATGGGTATTCCTGGGGTGTTCCTGCGCCGACGTGCGCAAAGATATATCGTCAGTTGAAGACAAGTATTTTGCGACAACAGCGGTTGGGTGTCTACACTGCGCGCCCCACCCCCGGCCGTCCTTATCGAGTGCCCGATGAAAGCCAAGTCAGACGAATTAGCGGCCAGCCGCCGCAGCAGCCCCAAAGCAACCCCTGCCAAAACCAGTGCGGTGCGGCGGCCCACCACGCGCATGCCTGCGCGCGAGCGGCGGGCGCAGATTCTCGAAAAAGCCTTTGAATTTTTTTCAGAGCACGGCTTGACGGCGCAAACCCGCGCGCTGGCAGACGCCTGCGGCGTGTCGCAGCGGCTGCTCTACAGCATCTTCCCCAACAAGGCCAGCTTGATCAGCGCGGTCTATGAAGCGGAAATTGCAGGCCCGTTCAAGGCGATCTGGTTTGTGCGTCTGCGCGACCGGCAAGTGCCCCTGAGAGACAGGCTGATCAATTTCTACAGCGAGTACTACGAAGCCATCCTGACCCGCCGGTGGTTGCGGCTGTTCATCTATGCCTCATTGGCAGAAGCTGAAATTGCGCCCACCTACATTGCCGAAATCATCCGCAACTTGCTGCAAACCATCACGGAAGAGGCCGCTCATGAGGCCGGCGCCGAGCTGCCTAAAGACGCTGCCTTGATGCAGGAAATAGGCTGGGTCCTGCACGGCAACATCTCCCACCTGGGCATTCGCCGCCATGTGTACCGCGACACCACCTCCATTCCGGTGGATGTGGTCATCGACATGCACGTTGCCGCTTTCTTGGCGGGCATTGCGCAGTTGCTGCGCACAAAGGCTTGAGCTCGAACCGCCTTCAGCCCTGCGGGTTCTTCATCCAGTCCGTGATGAGTTGGACGGTCTCTTTTTCGTAGTTGATAAAACCATGCCAGTGCTTGGCCTCGCAGGGGTCGCCCTCGGGGTCTGCGCCGCCTTCAACCATGATGAACTTTTTGACGGGGGCTGACTTGAGCTCTGAGGTGATGCGGCTGGCTTCGTAAGGCACACACACCCGACAGCTGTCATTTTTGTGGTGCACCACCAGAACGGGCATTTTGAGGCTGCCCATGTTCTGGTTGGTCACCGCGCCGGCCTTGGCCACGGTGATGCTCGACGTGAGTACCAGGCCCTGCACCTGAGTCTCCCCCAAAGCAATGGCCAGTGCCGTGCCCGACACTGTGCCGCGGCTGGTGCCCACGAGCCAAATGGGTTTGCCATAGGTTTCCCGGGCATAGGCCACCACGCGGCTGAGGTCGGCTACATGCTCGCGGCTGGCCCGGTAGGGGTTCTCCATTCGGCTCAGGTCGGAGGGGCGGAATACAGCGATCACATTCAGGTTGGCGGCGTGAAAGGCCTGACGCGAGCGCACCAGGAAGTTGGCGCTCCCCGGCTTGCCCTCCACCACCTTGCCGGTACCCGCGTCGCCACCGGGCAGCAGGATCACCGTAGCGGTCGCGCTCGGATGCGGCATGACCATCACGGGCATACGAGCCTCCCCGCGGCCCACATCCATCTGCAGCATGACCTCCTGCGAGTGGGCAGTCAGCGTGAAAACCCACAGCGGCAAAAGAAGAAGTACAGCACGGGGAAACTGCATTGAGAGCCTCTCGGTGATCTAGGCTTTCAGCCCTTGCAAAACACGGTCCGGCGTGAGCGGCAAGCGGCGGTAGCGCACCCCCACCGCGTCAAACACGGCATTGGCCAGGGCCGCGCCGGTTGGGCCTTGCGAGGCTTCGCCTGTGCCCAAAAACGGCATGCCCGGCCGGTTGATCAGCACCACCTCGACAGGCGGCACTTCTGAAAAAGTCAGGATCGGGTAGCTGTTCCAGTCCGACGACAGCACCTGGGTGTCGTTCATCTGCACTTCTTCTTTGAGCGTCCAGGACAGGGACTGGATCAAGCCGCCCTCGATCTGGTTGCTCACGCCGTCGGGGTTGACGATGTGCCCGCTGTCGGCGCTGGCGACGGCCCGCAGGACCCGGATGCGACCGTTCTGGCGGTTGACCTCGACTTCAAGAGCCACGGCGCAGTAGCCGGCGATGTTTTTGTACTTGGCAAAGGCGATGCCTCGCCCACGCCCAGGGGTTTTTCGCCAAGTGGACCAACCAAAGGCTTCGGCCGCCTTGGCAATCGCGTCGCGGGCGCGCTCGTCTTTCATGTGCCGCAAGCGGTACTCGACCGGATCGGCCTGGGTGCCATGCGCGAGTTCGTCAATGAAGGACTCGATGGCGAACACATTGGCATAGGCGCCCAGTCCCCGATGCGACGAAACACGCAGCGGCATCTCGGTGATGAACTGCGTCAGCACCTCTTGGCCGGGGAAGTCGTACAGCGCAATGGCGTTGCGGTCGGCCGCAAAGTTGGGCCCACCTGCATTGACAGGTTTGGGCTGGGCAAAGGGCTTTTCCAGGTACAGCGCGGGCAGCAAGTTGCCGGGCTCGCCGCTGGGCCGGGTGCCGTGCGGCGTGGACCACAGCGTCATCTTCCAGTCCTGCACATTACCCTGAGCGTCCAGGCTGGCCTGGGTCTTCATGGTCATGGCCGAACCATAGGGCTCCCACAAATGCTCCTGCTCGCGGGTGTACTGCAGGCGCACGGGCATGCCAGGCACGGCGACTGCCAACAGCGCGGCATCGGCTGCGGCATCGTCGGCCAGGTTGTGGCCGTAACAGCCAGCGCCCTGCACGTGTTGCAAGCGAACCTTGGCTAAGGGCATGCCCAGCATCTTGGCGATGGCCTCGGTGGTTTCAAACACCGACTGGCTGTGCGTTTGCACCACCAGCACGCCGTCGGCGCCCAACGTGGCCAATGCGGCCGAGGTGCCGATGGAAGCATGCATCTGGTAAGGCCGGTAGTAAGTGGCTGCTACCGTGCGGGCGGTGGCAACGCCGTTGCTGCGCGGCTTCTTGAGCGTGTCAATCAACTTGTCGGGCTTGGTGCTCGCCAGCCAGTCGGGCATGGCGTTGGTGCCGGGCAAGCGCTTCGTCGCGCTCCAGCGGCAAGACTGGGCCAACGCCTGCGCTGCAGCCTGGGCCTGAGCCTCCCGCTTGGCGACCACGCCCAAGAAGCTGCCGTTCTTTACCACCTTGACGACGCCGGGCATGCGCTCGACTGGGCCGAGGTCCACCGCCAGCAGTGACGCCCCGTAGCTCGGCGGCCGCACGACCTGGCCGAAGACCATGCCCTTGGGCCGCAGCTCCTGCACAAAAATGGCTTGGCCCAGCATCTTGGCGGGAATGTCCAGGCGAGGGACCGAGCGCCCGATGTAGCGGTGCTCAGACACTGGCTTGGGTTTGGCGACGCCGTTGGCTTCGCGCTCCAGGGCTTGGCCCAGCACCAAGTCCCAATAGCTCACCTGGGCGCTGCCGCTGCCTTTGATGACGCCATCCGCCACTTTCAAGTCACCAGCGCCCTGCCCCAACCGAGTCGCCGCAAGCTCCAGCAAAATGGCCCGCACTTCGGCCGAGGCTTGCCGCACCGCCGAGGCGCAGTTCGGCATGGAGAACGATCCCGCTGTCACCCCTTCGTTGGGCACCAGCGCGGTGTCGCCCGACACCAGTTGCACGCGTGAAATGTCCACGTCCAACTCGTCGGCGCAGAGCTGCACCACAGCCGTCAAAATGCCCTGCCCCAGCTCGACCTTGCCGACCAGGAGCTGCACAGATTTTTCAGCGCTGAGAATGCGGATCCAAGCCCGCAACTGGCGGTGCTGGTTCAGGTCGCCCGGCAAGCGAACTGGGCTGGCCGGTGCTTGGGAATGAACATCGACAAGGGGAATGGTGAAGCCCAGGGTCAGAAAACCGGTGGACTTGAGGAAGCTGCGGCGTGTGGGGCTCAGGGCGGCCTTGAGCGGTGACAGGGTTTTGCTCATCTCAAGCTCCTTTGGCCGCGCGCAACACGGCACGCACGATGCGGTTGTGGGCGCCACAGCGGCACAGGTTGCCGTCGAGTGCGCTGCGCACCTCGGCGTCGGTCGGCTTGGGGTTGCGGTCCAGCAAGGCCTGGGCCTGCATGATCACGCCGGCGCTGCAGTAACCGCATTGCGCGGCTTGCTCGTCGATGAAAGCTTGTTGCAAGCGGCTGGGCTTGCCATTGTCCGTGAGGCCAGCCAGGGTGGTGATGGACTTGCCGTCAGCTGCTGCCAAGGGCATCACGCAGCTGCGAATCGGGTCGCCGTTGATCAAGACCGTGCAAGCGCCGCACTGGGCCTTGCCGCAGCCAAACTTCTGGCCATTCATGCCCAGATCGTTAGACAGAATCTGAAGCAAGGGTTCTTGCGGCGACGCGTCCGACTGGACGTTTTGGCCATTGACTTTGAAACGGATCACACAGGCTCCTTAGGTTTCTGGGGCATTGCTCGTGCGCGAGGGGCACAAGACTGTAACAACATGTTTGATCAACGGCCGAGCTGCGTCATCAGGAATACCCCTTTGACGGCTCTGAGGGGATTTACGTAGCCCTGTTTGGGGGTAAGCCTTCATTGGCCCGGTGAGGCGAGCCGGTTAAGATTTTTTCCTTCTCATCACGTCATCCAGGAAGCGCGCAATGGCCAAAGACTTTTCGGCAATGGAAGACAGCAACCGCTCAGCCAATCCGAGCATCCACGAGGTGTCGCGCCTGGACCGCCGCACCTTGCTGCAAGGTGCCGGTTTGGCAGGGCTGTCGGCCCTGCTGCAACCTTTGGCCGGCTGCGCCAGCCTATCCACAGGCGCGGCGACAGGCCTCGGCTTTCAGGGCGTTCCTGCCGGCATGGGCGACGCGCTGGTGGTGCCCCCTGGCTATGTGGCGCAGGTGCTGGCCGCCTGGGGCGACCCGATTGGCCTGCCCGGCAACATGCCTGCCTTTCGTTTTGACGCGAGCAACAGCGCCAGCGACCAAGCCGCGCAGCTGGGCATGCACCATGACGGCGTGGAGTTTTTTGCCTTTCGGGGCAGCTCCACCCACGGCCTGATCGCGCTCAACCACGAGTACACCGACGACGGCTTGCTGCACACCAGTGGCTTTGCAAACATGACGGCAGACAAGGTCAAGAAGTCGCAGAACGCGCACGGCCTGTCGGTTTACGAAGTCCGCTTGCAAGAGGGCCAATGGAGCGTGGTGCGGCCTTCAAGCTATGCGCGGCGGATCACCCTGGACACCCCTTTTGAGATCAGCGGCCCGGCCGCCGGCCACGCCATGATGAAAACCAGCGCCGACCCTGCCGGCCGCGTGGCGCTGGGCACGCTGAACAACTGCGCCAGCAGCCAGACGCCTTGGGGAACTTACCTGTCGGGTGAAGAAAACTGGATGAATTATTTTGGCGGGGCCAAGACCATCAACGCGCATGACAAGCGCTGGGGCATGCGCGACAAAAGCCAATACCAATGGGAGCGTCACGACCCGCGCTTTGACGCCAGCGTCAACCCCAACGAACCCAACCGTTTTGGCTGGGTGGTCGAACTCGACCCGGTGGACCCCACCAGCACGCCAGTCAAGCGCACGGCGATGGGACGCGCCGCGCACGAAGGCGCCTGGGTCGCGCTGACGAAGGACCAGCGGGCCGTCGTTTACTCGGGCGAAGACGCGCGTTTTGAATACATCTACAAATTCGTCAGCCGCGACCGCATGCAGCCCGGCGGCGCCAAGGCCAACCGGACCTTGCTGGACCACGGCACGCTGTACGTAGCGCGGTTTGACGCAGACGGCAAAGGCCGCTGGTTACCGCTGGTGCATGGCCAAGGCCCCTTGACTGCCGCCAACGGCTTTGCCGACCAGGGCGAAGTGCTGATCAAGGCGCGCCAGGCGAGCGATGCGCTGGGCGCCACCAAGATGGACAGGCCCGAGTGGCTGACCATCGACAAGGCGTCGCGCTGGGTGTATTGCACGCTCACCAACAACAGCTCGCGCGGGCAAGACGGCCTGCCCGGGGTTGACGCCGCCAACCCGCGCAACAACAACGTCATGGGCCAGGTCATCCGCTGGCTGGAGGACGGCGACTTTGACGGGGCGGGCTTTGTGTGGAACCACCTGCTGCTCGCTGGCGATCCGGCCAACGCGCGCGCCGAGGCCAAAGGCAATATCAAAGGCGATATTTTTGCGTGCCCCGATGGCATCGCCTTTGGACCCAACGGCCTGCTGTGGATTCAGACCGACGCACACGCCACCCAAATGCACCAGGGCGAGCTGGCCAGGGTGGGCAACAACCAGATGCTGGCTTGCGACACCCGCACCGGGGAAGTCAGGCGCTTTCTGACCGGGCCGACCAACTGCGAGATCACGGGCGTGACCTTCACCCCCGATGGGCGCAACCTGTTCATCAGCGTCCAGCACCCCGGCGATACCCCGTCGGACCGCAGCGACCCGGCACAGCCGACCAAGTTTTCGGCATGGCCCGACTACCGCCCCGGCGGCAGGCCGCGCTCAGCCAACGTGGTGATTCGCCGAGTTGATGGCGGCGTGATTGGGACTTGACCCACGCCTTCAGGTGTCAGACCAGTGCGCTGGCCGGCTGCAAACGAGCCATGCGCCGGGTGCGTAACACCAGCCAGCTGGCAATGGCGACATTCAGCAGGTTCCACGCGATACCGTTGAGGAACGCCGCGTGGTAACTCCCCGTCATGTCAAACACCCAGCCCGACATCCAGCCCCCCAGCGCCATGCCCACCAGCGTGGCCATGATGACGGCGCCAACGCGGGCGCCGGCTTCTTGCGGCTTGAAGTGTTCGCGGATGATGATGGCGTAAGACGGCACGATGCCGCCTTGGAACAGGCCGAACATGGCCGACACCACGTACAGCGGCACCATGCCATCAAAGGGCAGAAACATCAGCAACGCCAGGCCCTGCAAGACAGAGCCCAGCAGCAAGGTGCGCACACCACCAATCCGGTCGCAAATAAGGCCCGACACCAGCCGGCTGACGATGCCGCAACCCAGCATCAGCGACAGCATTTGCGCGCCCCGTGCCGCGCCAAAGCCGAGGTCGGTGCAATACGCCACGATGTGAACCTGCGGCATGGCCATGGCCACGCAGCAAGCCACGCCCGCCACACAGAGCAAAAGTTGCGCGTGAAATGGCGCCAAGCCGAAGGGCCTGTCAGTGGCCACAGCCTCGCCGACGGGTGTCAAGGTCTGCACGACCAAGGGCGGGCGCTGGCGCATGGCCAAGGACAGCAAGGCCATGCCCGTGCCGCACACCAGACCCATCAACACATAGGTGTGGCGCCAGCCAAAGGTCTCGATACCCCACTGCACCACCGGCGGCCAGAAAGAGCCCGCCACGTAATTGCCACTGGCGCAAATCGCCACCGCAATGCCGCGGCGCTTGTTCCACCACAAGGCGGTGTCGGCCAAGAGCGGCGCAAAAGTAGATGAACTGCCCAGCAGCCCGAGCAACAAGCCGTGCGCCAGGGCAAACGTCCAGATGCTGCCCGAGAGCCCGGCCCACACAAAGCCACCACACACCGCCGCCGCACCAATCCACAACACCTTGGTGATGCCATGCCGGTCTGCAATCCGGCCCGTGACCAAACCGCCCAAGCCCAGCGCCACCATCATCACGGTGTACGGCAGTGACGCATCGGCCCGGCCCACGCCAAATTCCGCCTGCACTGCAGGCAGCACCACTGACACCACGTACATGCCGCTGTTGCCCAGCGCCACCAGGCCGAGCGTGGCGAGCAAGCGCCAAGCAGCGTAGCGCGAGTCGATCAGGAAAGGATCAGCGGGGCTGCTGTTCATGCGCTGCGGGGAGTATTTAGTCACACGGAGATGGATCAAAAGCTCTTGTATTGCGCGGTGCGTCATTGCGTCATAGCGTGCGTCCGAGCGGCATAGGTGACATCCTACCGGTTGCCTCTTTTCAAAGCAGACAAAAATGAGAGTTGGACGAACACTTCAATGTGGCGCTACGGACCGCTTGAGGACCCAACCCGAAAAAAAACCACTGTGCTATCGCAAGCACAGTGGTCTCTTTAGATGCTGGAAGCTAGTGCTTGGCACTAGCGCAGACGATCAAGGTGAAGTGAGTTTCCTCAGCGCATGGAAGTGCGAGACGTCAGTTCCATCAGGCGCGCGACTCACCAAATCTATCGAATCGATCGATGCGTTTGCACCAAAAGATGCATTGGCCGCAGTTCCGGTGCAATAGTCCTGAAGAGTTGCCTCACCCTGCCCGCAGCGAATGCTGGCGCTGGTACGGCTGGAACCAAACTTGAGTGAGTCTTCATACCCTGACGTGGAGACCGCCTTATCCTTACGCCCGTAGATTCGCGCAAGGTAAGTCGCCGGTGCCAAGCCTGGGTCTGTCGACTTGGTCCAAGATGCCGTGAAGGGCCCCTGCGCTTGCGTGACGTAGCAGTACATCCCGCTGCACACCGAATCCGCCGTGAGCGATGTTTTCAGGACTGCGGTGAGTTCGGGCAGCTTCACCACCTTCTTGAACCCGTCAATCGTCAAGGCCCTGGCAGTTGTCTTGAAATACTGCGTGGCCACCGGAACGGAGCCCGTCGCCGTGGCTTTGTAATACTCGTACTTCCAAGTGGCGTACTGCGGAATCGATTCGATCTCGGTATCAGTCAGGTCGGTGCCGTCATAGCCACCTAAGAAAGCATTGGTTTTTTCGAGTTTGCGCGGATGGTTGGAAACGGTGGTCGGGCCAGCTTCGTATTGCGATCGAAGACGAATAAAGCCGGTGCCGGTAGGCGTACTGGGGTCTCCCATTCCGTCAAGCGTGGTATTGCCACTGGCGTCCTTTGAAGACGCAATAACGAAGTAGGAGTAATTGCAAGTCCCGCTGCCGTTGACGTTAGGTATCAAGGTGATCACACGATTGTTAGGCGCCGTCACGTTGACCTTGACGATCTTGCTTCCCACAGCTTTGCTTTGGCTCAGCTGGAAGCAAGAAAGGTTGAACGTATACCCCACGCTGGAGTAGGTAGATGCGGGCTGATTCAGGAAATTACGCCGCTGGGAGTAAGGGCCGACACCACCATCGTAGAGGTACTGGTTGCCTATCAATTTAAGCTTGCCGTCGGTATCGATACGACCAACGTTTTTCTCGATCTGGAAGTTGCCATATTCGTCCTTCCATCGGTAGCCGAAAACAATATCCCCCTGCATTGGTCCATTAGGAACCGTGGTCCCTACTTGGTAGAAGAACTTTGGATCTGCGAAAGCTACACCCGCTGTGGACTCGGCGGTGAAGATGCCGCCAAAGTGCTGCGTTTTGGAGACGACCAAGCCCCCCGATTTATAGGCAACGGGGCTCCCGCCGAGGAATGCGTCTTTGCAAACCTGGCTTTGAATGTCAGCAGCTGCAGAACCATTGGCGGTGATGCGCGTGCTCAACGGCACGGCAAAGCAAGCCGTGAGCTTGTCGAGCAAGGCCTGAATTTTGGGGGTGAGTCCCGTGGCGACCAGTTTGGACGGGTCCACAGCAGGCAGCGCCGTCGGCGTTGCAAGGTTGGAAAACGAAATCTTCGGCAGATCTTCATTTTCATTGACCGTCTGCTTGAGCGTGATGTCGATATTGGACCCGCCAGTCTTGGGTTCAATCTTGATGTCAAGCGAGTCGAGCAAACGGTCAAAGCCCGCGCCGTTGGCCACAAACGCGGTGTTCAGCGGGTTGACGGTCGTCCCCAAGCCCAAGGCGGTAATGACCGGCTGAATTGCAGCCATTACGGTGGTCGATGCCGCCGCGGTGGCGGTTGCCGAGATAGTAGCGGTGGAGGCCGCCAACTCGCTTGCGAGTGAAAACGGGTTGCCTGTTGGCGAGAGCCTTGCGGCAATCAGATGACTCAAGGGCGTCACGTTGACCACTGAGCTGGTCTTATCAGGCATCACGCTGTAAACCTTGTCAGTTCCGTTGTCCACCTCGAATACAAACGGCCCAACAGCCGCGGCAGGAATAGTCGCCGAATAACTGCCATCACTGGCAATCGCCACGGGGCTTGCGAGCACAGCAAGCCCGTCCTTGCCGTAAATTTGTAGCGTTGCATTTGCCATTGGTGCGCCGGTAGCGGCCATGCCGGTAACCGCGAAGGGCTGAGTGGGACTGCCAGTACTACCCCCACCGCAAGCAACAAGACCTGCGACGAGCACGCAGGAAATCGATACTTTCAATTTTTTCATGGATGTCCTTTTGGAAAGTACCCTGACTTTACTGGACGACCCATCAGTAGCATACCTTGTTTGTACCTACACATAAAAAACTCATATCTATAAAAATTTGAGGTCTTTTAAATTATTTGATTCGAATTAACTGGCTCTGTGCTGAGCAGCGAAGACTATCGCTCCTCGTCGGTAATAAAACCGAAGAGCATCAAGGGAGCAACAGACGAATTCAGTCACGGCCTGAACCCAGTAACCCAGCCGCAATACAGTACCGGGTTTATTCCCACTCAATAGTGGCAGGCGGCTTGCTGCTCACGTCATAAGTGACACGGTTGATGCCGCGCACTTCATTGATGATTCGGCTGGAGACCTTCTTGAGCAGCGCGTAGGGCAACTCAGCCCAGTCGGCCGTCATGAAATCGCTGGTCTGCACCGCACGCAGGGCCACCACGTAGTCGTAGGTGCGGCCGTCGCCCATCACGCCCACGCTTTTCACGGGCAAGAAGACCGTAAAGGCTTGGCTGGTGAGTTCGTACCAGCTCTTGCCGGTCTGAGCATCTTTGAAGTTGTGTAGCTCTTCGATGAAGATCGCGTCGGCCCGGCGCAGCAGGTCGGCGTATTCCCTTTTAACTTCACCCAGAATGCGCACGCCCAGGCCAGGGCCGGGGAACGGGTGGCGGTAGACCATGCCATGCGGCAGGCCCAGCGCCACGCCGAGTTCACGCACTTCGTCTTTGAACAATTCGCGCAGCGGCTCCAGCAACTTCAAGCCCAATTGCTCTGGCAAGCCGCCCACGTTGTGGTGGCTCTTGATGGTCACGGCCTTTTTGCTCTTGGCGCCGCCGGACTCAATGACGTCCGGGTAAATCGTGCCTTGAGCGAGCCACTTAGCGCCCTTGGCGTTGGCGTTAGCAGCTTTGAGTTTGGAGGCTTCAGCTTTGAAGACTTCCACGAACTCGCGCCCGATGATCTTGCGCTTGGCTTCTGGCTCGCTCACGCCTGCCAAATGGCCCAGGAACTGCCCGGCTGCGTCCACACGGATGACCTTGGCGTGCAGCTTGCCGACGAACATGTCCATGACCATGTCGCCTTCATTCAGGCGGAGCAAGCCGTGGTCTACGAAGACGCAGGTGAGCTGGTCGCCAATGGCGCGGTGAATCAGTGCAGCGGCCACCGATGAATCAACGCCACCGGAGAGGCCCAGGATGACTTCTTCGTCGCCGACCTGTTCGCGAATTTTTTGCACCGCCTCTTCGATGTAGTCGCCCATCACCCAGTCCGGCCGGGTGCCGCAAATCTCCAGCACGAAGCGGTTGAGCATGGCCTGGCCCTGCACGGTGTGCGTGACTTCCGGGTGGAACTGCACGGCGTAGAACTTGCGCGCTTCGTCGGCCATGCCGGCAATCGGGCAGCTGTCAGTGCTGGCCATGAGCTTGAAACCTGGCGGCATGGCGGTGACCTTGTCGCCGTGGCTCATCCAGACCTTGAGCATGCCGTGGCCTTCAGGCGTGGTGAAGTCGGCAATGTCTTTGAAAAGCGCCGTGTGACCCCGCGCGCGCACTTCGGCATAGCCAAACTCGCGCGTGGTGCCAGCTTCTACCTTGCCGCCCAGTTGCTGCGCCATGGTCTGCATACCGTAGCAAATACCCAGCACGGGAATGCCCAACTCAAACACGGCGTCTGGTGCGCGGTCTTCCACTTCATAAACACTGGCGTGGCTGCCCGAGAGGATGACGCCTTTGAGGTTGCCGTCTTTGGCGTATTCACGCACCCAGTCACTCGACACATCGCAGGGATGAACCTCGCAAAACACATGGGCTTCACGCACGCGGCGGGCGATGAGCTGGGTGACTTGCGAGCCAAAGTCGAGGATCAGGATTTTTTGGTGGGACATGCTGAGCGATATTTAAAAGTAATAGCGGAACGGCCCGCCGTCAAAGTTCAAGGCAGGTGAGCCCGAGAGACTGAGCGGCGGTTTTCATTTTTCCGTCGAACGTCGCCAGTTGCGCTTTGCGCCGCAGGGCCAGCTCGACATAAGAAGCGTCGTAATAACTCAGGCCCGTCACCTGAGCCAGCTCGATGGTCGCGTGCTGAACCAGGGCCGTAGGCACCTCATCCACCACGGGGTTGACGTAGTGCATGAGCTCCAGGTAGCCGGGCACTTCAGGCAACAGCAGGGCGCCGCGCTTGACCAGGCCGAGCAGTACGTTGCCACATTCCCAGTGCCAGAGCGCAGGAACGTGCACCGACACATCGCGCCGATACGCCGACAAAAACAGATCTTTGAGTGCGCCACCGGGTTGCGGCTCATCCAACAGCCAAGCCAGACTGACCGAGGCGTCAATGACAACCTCTGCGCCCGCGGGCATCAGTACCGCCTGCCTTCGTCGCGCAAGCTTTTCCATTCTGAAAAGTCGATCTTGCCGCGCAATCTGCTGCGCCCAGCTTCCAGCGCGGCCAGCGCCTGGACTTCACGTTCTGCGCCAGACAAAGGAACTGGCTGCTCAGCCACCAGGCGCACCACCGGCTTGCCGTGCCGAGTCAGGACCACTTCGTCACCGGACTCAACGGCACGAATCAAACTAGAGAGTTGATCTTTGGCCTGGGCAATGGTTACGGTCTGCATCAGTCACCTCGGTGGTTATGGCCAGAATTTAAAAATTAAGGCCATATTTTAGCCCCGCGACGAGGCGGACTTCAATCCGCCCGGTAGTTCGGCGCTTCTTTGGTGATCTGCACGTCGTGTACGTGGCTTTCGCGAATGCCGGCGGACGTGATTTCCACAAACTCGGCGGTGTTCTGCATGGCTTCGATCGACGGGCAACCGCAGTAGCCCATGCTGGCGCGCAAGCCGCCGGCCATTTGGTAAATGATGCTGACCATCGAGCCTTTGTAGGGCACGCGGCCTTCAATGCCTTCGGGCACCAGCTTGTCGGCGTTCGGATTGCCGGTGCTGGACTCTTGGAAATAGCGGTCGGCGCTGCCTTGCTGCATGGCGCCAATGGAGCCCATGCCACGGTAGCTCTTGTAGCTGCGGCCCTGAAACAAGATGACTTCGCCCGGCGCTTCTTCGGTGCCGGCGAACATGCCGCCCATCATGACGGTGCCGGCGCCTGCGGCAATCGCCTTGGCAATGTCGCCGCTGTAGCGGATACCGCCGTCGGCAATCAATGGCACGCCGGAGCCGCGCAAGGCGGTGGCCACGTTGTCAATCGCCATGATCTGCGGCACGCCGACGCCCGCCACGATGCGGGTGGTGCAAATGCTGCCAGGGCCAATGCCGACCTTGACAGCGTCGGCGCCCGCTTCAGCCAAAGCAAGCGCGGCAGCGCCGGTGGCGATGTTGCCGCCGATCACGTCGATGTGCGGGTAGTTTTGTTTGACCCAACGAACGCGGTCGATCACGCCCTTGCTGTGGCCGTGCGCGGTATCCACCACGATGGCGTCCACACCGGCCTTGACCAGTGCTTCCACGCGCTCTTCGGTGCCCTCGCCCACGCCGACCGCTGCGCCCACGCGCAACTGGCCTTGCGCGTCACGCGCCGCGTTGGGAAAGCTGGTTTGCTTGGTGATGTCCTTGACGGTGATCAGGCCCTTGAGCTCGAAGTTGTCGTTGACCAGCAGCACGCGCTCAATGCGGTGTTTGTTCAGCAAAAACTTGGCGTCCGCCAGCGTGCCGCTTTCGGGCATGGTGATGAGGCGCTCGCGCGGCGTCATGATGGAGCTGACGGGCTCGTCCATGCGGGTTTCAAAGCGCAAATCGCGGCCGCTGACGATGCCGACCACGCGGCCGCCTTCAATCACGGGGAAACCGGAAATGCCGAGCTGCTCGCTCATGGCCATCACTTGGCGAACCGTGTGCTGAGGCGTGATGACGACCGGGTCGCGCAACACGCCGCTTTCGTAGCGCTTGACGCGGGCCACTTCGGCCGCTTGCTGCTGGGGCGTGAGGTTTTTGTGCACGATCCCGATGCCGCCTTCTTGGGCAATTGCAATGGCCAGGCGGGCTTCGGTGACGGTGTCCATCGCGGCTGAAACCAAGGGCAGGTTCAGGCGGATGTTGCGGGAAAACTGGGTGGAAAGCGAGGTGTCCTTGGGCAGGACTTGGGAGAAAGCTGGGACCAACAGAACGTCGTCGAAGGTCAGCGCTTTGCCGAGTAGGCGCATAGGGAAAGCTCCAAAAACACGATTGTACTCGGGCTGATGAGGTCAAACCCTGATGCGTCGCGTCCCACAGCCCGCCGCTGAGCCCCTGAAAAACGCTCAATAGCCGGCTTTGGCGCCCACCCGCCGCTTGGCAAAAAGCCCTGCGCCTTTGGCACCCTTGGTGCCCTGCCCCTTGAAGCGTTCGCGGCGCGCCACCTTCGGGTCCACCCGCAGCGGGCGATACACCTCCAGCCGGTCGCCGTCTTGCAACACTTGGTCCAGCGGGCAGCTGCGACCCCACACGCCAACACTCATTTTGTTCAAAGACAAGGCAGGGAACTCGGCGAATAAAGCACTGGCCAGCAAGGCTTGTGCGGCCGTGCTGCCGGGCGGCAGTTGCAGCGACCACTCCCGCACTTCACGCGCCGCAGGCGAATAAGCCAGCACCACAGATATGGTTGCAGATGCTTCAGGATTCGCCATAGACCTGCGTCGCCCGCTTGACGAAGGCGTCGACCAGGCTGCCGGCAATCTTGTCGAACACCGGTCCGATCAGCGCCGCCAGGGCACGGTTGTCAAAGTCGTAGCGCAGCGTGAACTCCACCTTGCAGGCCCGCTGCTGGCCGTCGCCCACGGGGAGGAACTGCCATTGGCCGTCGAGCTTGGAAAAGGGGCCATCAACCAGCCGCATTTGAATCTCGCGGTCAGCCAGATGGTCGTTGCGCGTGGTGAACGCATGCTTGATGCCGCCAAACGCAATGCCTACCTTGGCCGTCATGCCGGTGTCGTCATGCGCGAGAACTTGGGCTTTGTCGCACCAGGGCAAGAAGTCGGGGTAATGCGCCACGTCGGTCACCAGGGCAAACATTTCGTCGGCGCTGTACCAGATGAGGACGGACTTGTGGACGGTTTTCATACAATGCGCTTTGGCCTCAATTGTATGAGCCGCCTTGCGGCAATACCCGCGCCCTCACCTTTCGCCCATGGCCACCACCGAAGCTAGTTCCTCCAAGAAAAAATCGCCCGCGCTGACGGGCAAGGCCGCCACCAAGGCGGCAGCGGCGGCTGTGCGCATTGCCGACAATAAAAAGGCCACCTTCAACTACCACATTGAAGAGCGTTTCGAGGCCGGCATGGTGCTCGAGGGCTGGGAAGTCAAATCGGTGCGTGAAGGCAAAGTCCAATTGACCGACGGCTACGTGGTGATTCGCAACGGCGAGTTGTTCATCATCGGCTGCCAGATCAACCCGCTGGGCACGGCGTCTACCCACGTGCGGCCCGACTCCGTGCGCACCAAGAAACTCTTGATGCACAAGGACGAGATCAAGCGCCTGATCGGCAAGACCGAGCAAAAGGGTTTCACCATCGTGCCGCTGAACATGCACTGGAAAAATGGCAGGGTGAAGTGCGAGATTGGTTTGGCCAAGGGCAAGGGCGAACACGACAAACGCGACACCATCAAGGACCGCGAAGGCAAGCGCGAAGTTGAACGCGCGATGAAGTCGCGCAACCGCTAAAAAGACTTAATCGTCCTGCGACGCGTCCAGGCCCGGAAACAACACCTCGGTATAGCCAAAGCGGCTGAAGTCCCGCACCCGCATCGGGTAAAGCTTGCCAATCAGGTGGTCGCACTCATGCTGCACTACGCGGGCATGAAAACCGTCCACCGTGCGCTCGATCACATCGCCGTACAAATCAAAGCCCCGGTAATGAATCTTGGCAAAGCGCGGCACCACACCGCGCAGGCCGGGCACCGACAGGCAGCCTTCCCAGCCCTCTTCTTCCTCGTCACCGAGCGGTGTGATCACCGGATTCAGCAAGACGGTACGCGGCACCACGGGCGCATCCGGATAGCGCGGGTTGACCTCGGCGGTACCAAAAATCACCAGCTGCAAGTCCACGCCGATTTGCGGTGCGGCCAAGCCCGCGCCATTGACGGCCTGCATGGTCTCAAACATGTCGGCCACCAGCAGGTGCAGCGCGTCGCTGTCGAACTCGGTCACGGGTTGGGCTACGCGCAAAAGACGCGGGTCGCCCATTTTTAGAATTTCACGCACCGCCATTGAGCAACTCCATCAGTTGGGCCTCGTCGATGACCTTCACACCCAGCTCCAACGCCTTGGCCAACTTGCTGCCCGCTTCCGCCCCGACCACTACGTAATCCGTTTTTTTGCTGACCGAGCCAGCTACTTTGCCGCCAGCGCCCTCGACCAAATCTTTGGCTTGGTCCCGGCTCAGCGTCGGCAAGGTGCCCGTGATCACCAACGTCTTGCCCGACAGCACTTGCGGCGCGCGCTCGGCGGGCGGGCCTTCGGTCCAGGTCACGCCGCAGGCCCGCAGCTGCTCCACCACCTCCCGGTTGTGGGCTTGGTCAAAAAAGGTTCGGATGCTCTGCGCGACCACCGGGCCGACATCGGCCACTTCCAGCAGTTGCTCGGTGCTGGCGTTCATGATGGCGTCGAGCTGACCGAAATACTGGGCCAGCGCCTTGGCCGTGGCCTCGCCCACATGGCGAATGCCCAGGCCAAAGACAAAGCGCGCCAGCGTGGTCTGCTTGGAGTTTTCAATCGCAGCGAGCAAGTTGGTGGCTGACTTGTCCGCCATGCGCTCCAGCCCAGCCAGTGAAGTCAGTCCCAATTTGTAGAGGTCTGGCAGGGTGCGGATGATGTTCGCATCCACCATCTGCTCGACCAGCTTGTCACCCAGACCATCCACCTCGACCGCACGGCGGTGGGCGTAATGAAGAATCGCTTCTTTGCGCTGCGCGCCGCAAAAGAGGCCCCCCGTGCAGCGGTAATCGGCCTCGCCCTCTTCGCGCACTGCTTCAGAGCCGCAGACCGGGCATTGGCGCGGCATGGTGAAGACGGGTGCATCGCCTTGCCGCTTATCGGCCACTACGCTGACCACCTCGGGGATCACGTCACCCGCTCGGCGGACGACCACGGTGTCGCCCACCCGCACGTCTTTGCGCCTAGCCTCATCTTCGTTGTGCAGCGTGGCGTTGGTCACCGTGACGCCGCCTACAAACACAGGCGCTAGTTTGGCGACCGGCGTGAGCTTGCCGGTGCGGCCGACTTGCACGTCGATGCTGAGCACGGTCGTCAGTTGTTCTTGCGCCGGGTATTTGTGGGCCACCGCCCAACGTGGCTCGCGGGTCACAAAGCCGAGTTGGCGCTGCAGGGCCAGGCTGTTGACTTTGTAGACCACGCCATCAATGTCGTAAGGCAGCTGGTCGCGCGCTTGGCCCATTTGCTGGTGAAATGCCACCAGCTCCGCCGCACCGCTGGCGAGCCGGGTTTGTGACGCGACAGGAAAGCCCCAGGCTTGCAGCTGCATCAGCCAGTCGTAATGGGTCGCGGGCGCATCGGCCATCTGACCGACTTCGCCCAGTCCGTAAGCGAAAAAGCTGAGGGGCCGTTGGGCAGCGATACCCGGGTCCAGCTGGCGCACGGCGCCTGCGGCGGCATTGCGCGGATTCACAAAAGTCTTTTCGCCTTTGGCGCCTTGGGCAATTTTTTGGCGCTGCTTGTCGTTGAGCGCTTCAAAGTCATCACGGCGCATGTAGACCTCGCCGCGCACTTCCAGCACAGCGGGGACTGCCCTCACCCCTGCCCTCTCCCAAAGGGAGAGGGAGTGAGGAGGTTTGGCGTCGCCAACCAGTGCGTCGGTCTTGCCGTCTTTTGACGACTCACCTTGCGCATAGCGACCAGCGCTTTGTCTTGCTCCCTCTCCCCCGGGGAGAGGGTTAGAGTGAGGGCCGAACCCGGTTCTATCAACCATGCCCTCTGAGCGAGAACCATCTCTCAGCCGCAGCGGAATTTGCCGGATGGTGCGGATGTTTTGCGTCACGTCCTCGCCCACCTCGCCGTCGCCCCGCGTGGCTGCTTGCACCAGCACGCCGTCCTCGTAGCGCAGGTTCATGGCCAGGCCGTCAAATTTCAGCTCGGCGACGTATTCAATGGCGGTAGCGTCGCTGCCCAGCCCAAGTTCGCGGCGAACGCGCGCGTCAAAATTTTCAGCGCCCGTGGCCAGCGTGTCAGTCTCGGTTCGGATGCTGAGCATGGGCACGGCATGGCGCACGCTGGCGAACTGGTCCAGCGCGGCCCCGCCCACGCGCCGCGTGGGCGAATCGGGGCTGCTCAGTTCAGGGTTGGCGGCTTCCAGCGCTTGCAGCTCGGCAAAGAGCTTGTCGTATTCCGCGTCGGGAATAGAAGGCTGGTCCAGCACGTAGTACAGATGGGCATGGTGCTGCAGTTGCTCACGCAGCCACTTCACGCGGTCGGCTACGGCCGAGCGGGAAAACAAATCGTCCACAGGGTGGCTCGCCTCAAAAATCAGGACTTAAAAAACCAGAGCCAAGGCCATCAGGAGAACAAGCGCCGGCCCAGGGCCGAACCAGCCGACAGCTCGCGTCCGTCCAGGCGGTCGTAGAGTTGCTCCAAGTCGGTATGGATCACGTCCATGGCCTCGGCCCGGATCGGGTCGCCGTTGTCGTCGGTGATCACGCCTTCCATGCTGGCAGCCAGGCTCAAAGCGGTTTCGCACAAGCGGGCAAACGGGCGCTCGCTGCGCGGCACTTGCGGCACGTCCAGCGACAGCGTGAGTTCACGCAAAGCGGTTTGCTCGGGCTCCTCGGCCAAAGCGGCCTGGGTGTCGAAGGATAAACCCAAAATCGGCGCATTGCCCACTTGCGAAGACGCCAGCACCATGCGACCCGGGATGACCCCGGCCACGAAGCCCAACCGAGCCGCGCTTTGCTGCACGTAGCCAGGGCTCCAAGCGGTATTAGCGGCGCGCAGGGTAAAGCTCAACTGGGCGTCATGCTCGCCGGCGAACTGGTCCAGTTCGCGGGCGCGCGCCACTTCTTCGAGCATGTCGGGAAATTCGGGCTCGCCGCCCACCGCGTCGGCAAAGGCCTGGGCCTTGATGACAAATTCCGAGTATTCGATCTGGTTGAGCGCGCCCATCCGGTTGGCCAACTGCACGCCAGCCTGAAAGGCACTGTAGCGCTGGCCGGGCAGCGGCACTTCCCATTGGCCAGATTCGGCGCTCAGGCCCTCGACCGCAAAGGGCTTGCTGCCCACGCGACGGGTGGCTGGCATGGCGGCCAAGGCGGCCTCACCAGACACCACAGATTCCACGGAAATCGCGGCGATCACATCGATCAAAGAGTCCAGGCCTGGCTTTTTCTCCAGCGCTGGCAGGGCGGAAAAGTCTTTGGCTGCTGCTTGGCCCAAGGGTGCAGCGCCCTCGCCTTCCACCGCATCGCTCAGGTCAAACGCCGGCTCCAGCCGTTCACCCAGCGGGTCCAAACGTTGTGGTGGCAAGCCGTCGGCGGATGCCACGTCACCTTGATCCGGCGTGGCTTGCTTGGGCCGGCTTTTGCGCGAGGTCCACGCGCCGTGCCCCACCACCACGGCCAGCACGACGGCGCCGCTCACGGCCAAGCCGACTTGAAAGGTGGTGCTCATGCAGCCGCCTTTTCGGCAAAGCCGATGGCCGACTCCATATCGACGGCCACGATGCGTGAAACGCCTTGCTCCTGCATGGTCACTCCAATGAGTTGCTCTGCCATTTCCATGGCGATCTTGTTGTGGCTGATGAATAAGAACTGGGTGCCGCGGCTCATGCTGGACACCAGTTTGGCATAGCGCTCGGTGTTGGCGTCGTCCAGCGGGGCGTCCACCTCATCGAGCAAGCAAAACGGTGCGGGGTTGAGCTGGAAAATCGCAAACACCAGAGCGATCGCCGTGAGCGCTTTTTCGCCACCCGACAGCAAATGAATGGTCTGGTTTTTCTTGCCTGGTGGCTGCGCCATGACCTGCACACCAGCGTCCAGAATCTCGTCGCCGGTCATCACCAGGCGCGCATTGCCGCCACCGAACAGTTCGGGGAACATCTTGCCGAAGTGGCCGTTGACCACCTCGAAAGTGCTGGACAGCAGTTCGCGGGTTTCTATGTCGATCTTCTTGATCGCATCTTCCAGCGTGCTCATGGCTTCGTTCAGATCGGCCGACTGCGAGTCCAGGAAACCCTTGCGCTCACGCGCCGCGCTGAGTTCGTCCAGCGCGGCCAAGTTGACGGCGCCGAGCGACTGAATCTCGCGGTTGATGCGGTCGATCTCGCCTTGCAGGCCGGTCAAGCGCACCTGGCCGGCTTCAATCGACGCTTGCACAGCAGGCAGATCGGCCTGCGCGTCGGCCAGCAATTGTTCGTACTGCTCAAAGCCCAAGCGAGCGGCCTGCTCTTTGAGCTGCATGTCGGTGATGCGCTGGCGCAGCGGCTCCAGCTCGCGTTCGAGCTGCAGGCGGCGCTCGTCGCTGGCGCGCAGCTTGGCGGTCAGGTCGTCATATTGGCTGCGCTTGGCGCCCAGATCGGCTTCACGCTCCAGCTTGACTTCCAGCGCAGCCTGGAGGCCGCCTTGGGCAGCGGCGTCACTCAGGCGGGCCAGCTCTTCCTGAGCGCGTTGCTCTTCGTCCACCAGCGCGGCCGCTTGCTGCGCGGCCATGTCGATCGAGCGGGCCAGCTCGTCGCGGCGGGAGGCCAAGGCGCGCAGGGCAAATTGCGCTTCTTGCGCCTGGCGCTCCAATGCACGCTGCTGCTCGCGCGACTCTTGCAACTTGCGCTCGCCTTCAATCACCCGATCGTCCAGCTGAGCGTGGCGTTCCTGGCTGTCGGCAAGCTGCATGTCCAGCTCTTCAAAGCGGGCTTCGGCGGTGGCGCGGCGCTCTTGCAACTCGTCCATCTGCGCGTCAATTTCTTGCAGGTCGGCCTGGATCTGGTCGGCGCGGGCGCGGGTTTGTTCGGCCAGCTGCGTCAGGCGCAGCACCTCGACTTGCAGGGCATGCGTGCGGCTCTGACCTTCGGCAGTGTCGCAGCGGGCCGCGACCAAGCGCTGGGCGGCGTCGGAATAAGCGGCTTCGGCGCGCACCAGGGCGCTGCGCGCTTCGTCCGACAAAAACGACTGCGCACGCAGCTGCTTGTCGATGTTTTCAATCTCCTGGGCGCGGGCCAGCAAACCGGCTTGCTCCGAGTCCTGGGCGTAAAAGCTCACGCTGAACGTTGTGACGGCATGGCCGCTGGCCACATAGATCACCTCGCCGGCGCGCAGCTTGTCGCGCTGGGCCAAGGCCTCGTCCAGGCTGGCGGCGCTGTAGCAGCCATGCAGCCAGTCGCCCAGCAAGGCGGCTTGCCCGGCATCCGACAAACGCAGCCAATCGGCCAGCGGTTTGAGGCCGTGTGGGGCTGATGCGGCGGGCGCTGCCGCGCTGGGTGCGCTGTAAAAAGACAACTTGGCAGGCGGCGCACCTGCGCCGTCACTGCCCGCAAAGCCGCGCACCAGCTCCAGGCGGCTGACTTCCAGCGCGCTCAAGCGCTCGCGCAAAGCGGCTTCTAGTGCGTTTTCCCAGCCCGGCTCCACATGAATGCGGCTCCACAGGCCTTGCAGACTGTCCAGCCCGTGCTGAGCCAGCCAAGGCTTGAGCTTGCCGTCGGTCCTGACTTTTTCTTGCAGGGCTTTAAGGGCTTCCAAACGTGCCGACAGATCGGCCTGGCGGGCTGACTCGATGTTGAGGGCCTGCTGTTTGTCACGACGGTCTTGGTCCAACTGCGGCACGCTGTCGGTCAGCTCATCGAGCTGGGCTTGCAAGATGTCCTGGCTTTCCTGGGCCTGGACGTATTGCTGCGTGAGGTTGACGAGGCGGGCTTCGTCGGGCGCGTTCAGGGCGTTGCGGTCGGCCAGCAAGCGCTCGCGGCGCACGCCCAAGGTGCGGCTTTGCTCTTCGATGTTGCGCTGGTCGGCGGCCAGCACCTGAATTTGCTGCTGCACTTGGGCCACGCTGCCGCGCTGCTCATTGGCCTTGGCTTGGGCGGCGCGCAAAGCTTCTTCCAGCGCGGGCAATTGTTCGGCGCGGTCTTCGGTTTGGGCGGCCAGCAACTCGGCTTGCTCTTCGCCTTGCAGCGCTTGCTCGGCCAGACGCTCAAGTTCCAGCACCGCGTCTTCACGGCGTGTACCCCATTGGCTGGTTTGCTCGCGCAGCTGGGCCAGGCGCTGCTCCACGCGCTGCCGGCCTTCCACCACAAAACGGATTTCGGCTTCCAGTCGGCCGACTTCGGCGCTAGCTTCGTAGAGCTTGCCCTGGGCCTGGTTGACCTGATCGCCAGCGCCATAGTGGGCCTGGCGCACAGTTTCCAGGTCGGCCTCGATATGCCGCAAGTCAGCCATGCGGCTTTCCAGGTCGTTCGCCGCCTTGTCAGCGTCGGCCTTCACCTTGGCCTGGTCGCCCTGGCTTTCGCTGCGCTTTAAAAACCAGAGCTGGTGCTGCTTGAGCGTGCCTTCGGCCTGCAGCGTGTTGTAGCGCAAGGCCACTTCGGCCTGCTTTTCCAGCTTGTCCAGGTTGGCGTTGAGTTCGCGCAGGATGTCTTCAACGCGGGTCAGGTTTTCGCGGGTGTCTGACAGGCGGTTGGCGGTTTCGCGGCGCCGCTCTTTGTACTTGGAAACGCCAGCGGCTTCTTCCAGAAAGAGGCGCAACTCTTCAGGTTTGGATTCAATGATCCGGCTGATCGTGCCCTGGCCAATGATGGCGTAGGCGCGCGGCCCCAGCCCGGTGCCCAAAAACACGTCTTGCACGTCGCGCCGGCGCACCGGCTGGTTGTTGATGTAGTAGCTGGACGTGCCGTCGCGGGTCAGCACGCGCTTGACGGCGATCTCGGTGAACTGACCCCATTGGCCACCGGCCCGGTGGTCGGAATTGTCAAAAACCAACTCAACACTCGACCGGCTGGCTGGTTTGCGGGTGTTGGTGCCGTTGAAGATGACGTCCTGCATGGACTCACCGCGCAACTCGCTGGCCCGGCTTTCGCCCAGCACCCAGCGCACCGCGTCCATGATGTTGGATTTTCCGCAACCGTTGGGCCCGACCACGCCCACCAACTGGCCCGGCAGCACAAAGTTCGTCGGCTCGGCAAAGGACTTGAAGCCCGAAAGTTTGATCGAATTAAGACGCACGGCAGCCCTGAAAAGGATGAAGTTGACGCTCTAACTGGTTGAATTTCATCAGTTTTTTCTGAAGAAGCTATGACAGAGCGACGCGCAAGCCACTCTGGAGACAAGCCCGAGAATGCCCAAGATTATTACCTGAGCAAAAAGCGAAAGCGACGCCCTACTCAAGCTCGGCAAGATCAAGGACAATAGTCAATTCGAATTAAATATAAAAGCCACATTTTTATGAAAATTGACCATCACACTGTGTTGAATGCTGTCACTCGCGCCATCATGCTCTGCGACATTGACCCTCGCGAAGCCCAGGAAGGCCTCTACTCACTGGGGGACTACCTCAAGCACTTTTACGCTGCCGCAGCCCGCACTGAAGTGGAGCCGACCACGGAAGACTTGGAACAGATCCAATCGGACCTGGAAACGCTGAAACAATTTCTGCAAAAGAAATACAACAGCTAATCACTCTTGGGCGCTTCGTCACTTTGTGACAACAAGGCCAGCAGGCATTCCTGCAACACCACCGGGCGCACCGGCTTGTGCAACACCCGCAGTGACTGCTGCTGAGCTTGCTCCTCAAGTTGCGCTGACACATCCCCAGTCATCAGCACCGCTGCCAAGCCATCAGGGCGCAATGCCCTGAGTTGAGCGATCAACTGCAAACCGTCCGGTTCCCGATCACCCAGGTGAAAGTCACTGATCACCAGGTCAAAGCGCTGGCCTTGCGCGCAAACCAGGGCCTCGCTCAGGTTGCGAGCGGCGCTGACCACACAGCCCCAGCCTGAGAGCGTGCGGCTGATGCTGGTCAGCAGCAAATCTACGTTGTCGATCACCAGTACCTTGACGCCTTCAAGCCGCTTGTCTTCCCGGGCAAAGGTGGAGTTGGATGCCAGCTTGATCACCCGCCGTTCAGCAGGCGCCATGGGCAGCACCGCCGTAAAACATGAGCCGCGGTCCGGCTCCGACGTGACACTCACCGGGTGCTCCAACAAGATGCCGTAGCGCTTGACGATGGACAGCCCCAGGCCCAGGCCTTCGCTCCCCGCGTCCGAAAAATCCAGGCGGACAAACTCTTTGAAGATCACCTCCAGTTTGTCGGGGTGTATGCCCATCCCTGAGTCTTTGACGTAGACCTCCACCCTGTCCCCTCGCAGGGCCGCCCCCACCTCCACGCTACCGCTGTGTGTGTACTTGATGGCGTTGGACACCAGATTCGCCAGCAGACCGTGCAGCAGCACCGGGTCGGACTGCACCCACAGCTCGGTGGTGGTGACGATCAGGTCCAGGTTCTTGTTGCGAGCCGAAGACGAAAACTCAGCGGCCAAGCGCAGGAACACCTGGTTGAGCGACATGGGCACCACCCGCACCTGCACCAGCCCGGCGTCCAGCCGGGTAAGGTCCATCAGGGTCATGAGTGAAGCGCTGAGTGATTGACTGAGCTCGTTGAGGTCGCCCAGCGTTTGCTCCAGCCGTGAAGGCGATCGGTCCAGCAAGGCTCTCTCGGACAGCAGACCTATGGCATGGGCTGGCTGGCGCAAATCATGGCTGACCGTGGCCAGCAGGCGGCTGCGGGCCTTGGCAACTTCTTGCAGCTCGGCATTTTTGACCTGCAGTTCCTGCGCCAATTCCCCGTTGCGCTGGGCCAAGTCAAAACCTTTCATCACCGTCTTGCGCTGGTTGACGGCGTAAAAAATGTAGAGGCCGAACAAGGCCAAAATGAAAATCGCCAGGCCATGCGCAAAGGGCTGGTCCAAATTCCAGGTCGCCCAGGCAAAGCTGAAAAAGATCAGCGGGGCGTAAAGCATCATCCCCACCCAGCGGCCCGAGAGGCTGAGCGCCGTGGCGCTCACCAGCACCAAGGTTGGCACCAGCACTGCGCTGCGTGAAATGACGTCGAGCTGCGGGTAAATCAGCAAGCCCAAGGACGACACCAACAGGCTGTCGGTGAACTGAATGGCCAGCAGCAAGCCCGACCAGCGGCTGAATGCCGGCGGTTGGGGAATGGTTTTTTGAGGGTAGCAAGCACCGGCCGTGAAGCGGGCCGCCAAGTAGGCGACCCAAAAAATCATCCAGATGTGTATCAGCTGGCCGGGCGGCAAGGTCTCAGCCGTGAAGTACAGGTACAGGCTGATGCCGATAACCACTGGGCTGTTGAAAGCGTAATCCACATAGCTGGCGCGCATGTGCTCGGCCAGCACCGCTGGCTCAATGGGCTCGCGTGCTTTTTTGTACCAGAGGCGCCAGCGCTGGCGCCAAGCTGGTTTCACGCTGGGGTGATCAGGGTTTGAGCGCGCCGGGGACGTGAGGGTGATCATGAAGATTTACTTTGCTTGACATATTAAACACTAATAGCCTAAGCATAAATCCTCCAAGACCCGTCATGATGCGCAGCCTCACAGCGAGCCCGGCCAATCCGCTGGGCCATCCCAGATAATGCTGGGATGAATCCTTTGCTGTCCCGCTTGCGGCCCTACCCTTTTGAGCGGCTGCGCCTGTTGCACGCTGGCATCACGCCCAACCCGGCTTTGCGCCCCGTCAGCCTGGGCATTGGCGAGCCCCGGCATGCCACGCCGGAGATCATCAAGTCGGCCATGACCGCCAACTTGGCTGGTCTGGCGAGCTACCCGGCCACTTTGGGCGAGCCGGCCTTGCGCCAGTCGATCGTGGGCTGGGCCCAGCGCCGCTACGGTGTGCAGCTAGACGCCAGCAAGCAAGTGCTGCCCATCAACGGCTCACGCGAGGCCCTGTTTGCCCTGGCGCAAACCGTGATCGACCCGAGCCGGCCTGGCGCCACGGTGGTCAGCCCGAACCCGTTTTATCAAATCTACGAAGGCGCTGGCCTGCTGGCGGGCGCCGAGGTTTATTTCGCGCCCAGCCAGCCCGAGCGCAACTTTGGCATTGACTGGGCGGCGGTGCCCGACTCGGTCTGGGCCAAGACCCAGCTCTTGTTTGTCTGCTCACCCGGCAACCCGACCGGCGCCGTGATGAGCCTGGACGAATGGCGCGTGGTGTTCGAGCTGAGCGACCGCTACGGTTTTGTCATCGCCTCGGACGAGTGCTACAGCGAGATTTATTTCCGCGACGAGCCGCCGCTGGGCAGTTTGCAAGCCGCCGTGGCCTTGGGCCGTAAAGACTTCAAGAACCTGGTGGCTCTGACCAGCCTGTCCAAGCGCAGCAATGTGCCGGGCATGCGCAGCGGTTTTGTGTCGGGTGACGCGGATATCCTCAAGTCGTTTTTGCTCTACCGCACCTACCATGGCGGCGCGGTCGGCCCCGTGGTGCAAGCGGCCAGCCAAGCGGCTTGGGACGACGAAGAGCATGTGGTGCTCAACCGTGCGCTGTACCGCGAAAAATTCGCCCAGGTCACGCCCATCCTGAGCGCCGTCATGAACGTGGCTTTGCCCGACGCCGGCTTTTACTTGTGGGCCGAGGTGCCCGCCGTGTTCAAAGGCTCTGACGAAGCCTTCGCCAGCGAATTGCTGGCTCAATACAATGTCGTGGTTTTGCCCGGCAGTTACCTCGCGCGTGAAGCGCCTGGCCCCAACGGCCAGGCTTTCAACCCCGGTGCCGGCCGCGTGCGCATGGCGCTGGTCGCCGACACCGCCGAGTGCGTGGAAGCGGCCAAGCGCATTGCCCAGTTCATCCGTTCCAAAGTCTGATTTCCCGGTCTTCCTACTTTTTAGAAAAACACCATGACACAACAACTCCAAACCATCATCGACGCCGCTTGGGAAGACCGGGCCAAGCTCTCGCCCAAAGCCGCTCCCAAAGAGGTGCTGGAAGCTGTCGAGCACACCATTGCCCAGCTGAACAACGGCACCTTGCGCGTGGCCACCCGTGAAAGCGTGGGCGTTTGGACGACGCACCAGTGGATCAAGAAAGCCGTGCTGCTGAGCTTTCGTTTGAAAGACAACGAACTCATGCGCGCCGGCGACCTGGGCTTTTTTGACAAGGTCAAAACCAAGTTTTCGCACCTGAGCGAAGAAGAAATGCGCGCCACCGGCGTGCGCGTGGTGCCCCCTGCTGTGGCCCGCCGCGGCGCTTTCATTGCCAAGGGCGCGATCTTGATGCCCAGCTACGTGAACATCGGCGCCTGGGTGGGCGAAGGCACCATGGTCGACACCTGGGCCACCGTGGGCAGCTGCGCCCAAGTGGGCAACAACGTGCACCTGTCTGGCGGTGTGGGCCTGGGCGGCGTGCTCGAACCCCTGCAAGCCAACCCGACCATCATTGAAGACAACTGCTTTATTGGCGCCCGCTCCGAAGTGGTCGAAGGCGTGATCGTCGAAGAAAACTCGGTCATTTCCATGGGTGTGTACCTCGGCCAAAGCACCCCGATCTATGACCGCGAAGCGGACACCGTGACCTACGGCCGCATTCCTGCTGGCTCCGTCGTCGTCTCTGGCAACCTACCCAAAGCCGGCGGCAAGTACTCCATGTATTGCGCCGTGATCGTCAAGCGCGTGGACGCCAAAACCCGCGCCACCACCAGCCTGAACGACCTGCTGCGCGACTGATACCTCGCGACTGATTTTTCTATGAGCGCCACCCTTGAGCTGACCGAGCAGCTGATTTCTCGCGCCTCGGTCACACCGGAAGACGCGGGCTGCCAAGCCGTCATGGCGGCGCGGCTCAAGGCCCTGGGCTTTGTGTGCGAAAGCATCGTCAGCGGCCCCGAGAATTTTCGGGTCACCAATTTGTGGGCCAAGTTCACGGGCGAGGCCCCAGCCGGGCAGCGCGCGCCGATGCTGGTGTTTGCCGGCCACACCGACGTGGTGCCCACCGGCCCGCTGGAGCAATGGACTACTCCGCCCTTTGTGCCCAGCCACCGCCAAGGCAAGCTGTACGGGCGCGGTGCGGCAGACATGAAAGGTTCGCTGGCCGCCATGGTCGTGGCCTGTGAAGAGTTTCTGGCAGTCCATCCCAAGCCGCCACTGTCCATCGGCTTTTTGATCACCAGCGACGAAGAAGGCCCTGCCAACGACGGCACCGTGGTGGTGTGCGAGCAGCTCAAGGCACGTGGTGAAGTGCTGGATTACTGCATCGTCGGCGAGCCGACCTGCGTGGACCAACTCGGCGACATGGTGAAAAACGGCCGCCGCGGCACGCTCAGCGGCAAGCTGCGCGTCAAGGGTTTGCAAGGGCATATTGCCTACCCCCACCTGGCAAAAAACCCGGTGCATTTGTTCGCACCCGCCTTGTCTGAACTGGTGTCAACGGAGTGGGACAAGGGGAATGAATTTTTCCCGGCCACCAGCTGGCAAGCCTCCAACATCCATGGCGGCACGGGCGCGACCAACATCATTCCTGGCGAGTTGGTGGTGGACTTCAACTTCCGCTTTTCCACCGAATGCACGGCCGACGGCCTCAAAGCCCGGCTCGAAACCGTGCTGCAAAAGCACCAGCTCGACTACACACTGGCCTGGACGCTGGGCGGCCAACCCTTCTTGACCACGCCCGGCACCTTGGTCGAAGCCATGCGCGGCGCTATTGCCGCTGAGACCGGTCTGCAAACCGAACTCTCGACCACGGGCGGCACCAGCGACGGCCGGTTTATCGCCGCCACGTGCAAGCAGCTCATCGAGTTCGGCCCGATCAACGCCAGCATCCACAAGATTGACGAGCATGTGCTGGTCAGCTCGCTGGACCCGCTGAAGAACATCTACAAGGGTGTGCTGGAGCGATTGGGTCGGGCGGGACAGGCGTGAGCGCTTCGCTTTTTCAGTTCGTGCCTCCTCCTTTTGCGCACCCACTCTCCCGTCAAATTTCTTGGCGCCCGCTCTTTTCTTGTCTCCCTCTCCCTTTGGGAGAGGG
>JBBAPH010000002.1:0-179939 GCA_040400935.1 Polaromonas sp. | reverse complement strand
GTTCCTGGATTTGTGCAAAGCGCTCGCGGGCTGTGCCGACCAACTCGGCGCCTGAGAGCACAAAGTTGCGAACGGCGTTTTTGTGGGCCTGGGTTTGCTCGGCGTTCAGCGCTTTCACATCCACGGCTTTGTATTTGGCATACAGGCGCTCGTCGGCGCCCAGGCGGGTCCAGAACTCGGTGATGCGGGGCAGGGCGGCGTTGTAGGCGGCGCGCAGCTCGGGGGTGTCGGCCACGCTGTTGAGATGGCTCACGGCGCCCCAGGCGCGGCTGAGGTTTTCGGTGGCCACGTCCAGTACGCGGGCGATCTCTGTCCAGCTCGCCGGGAACTCGGGGGCGGTGACTTTTTCCAGCGCGGTTTCGGCTTGCGCCAACAACTCGTCCACGGCCGGGCTGACATGGGCCGGCTCGATCTGGTCAAACAAGGGGAGGTCGGAAAAGTCGAGGAGGGGATTGGTCATGGCGAGCAGATGGGGAGGGCGGTGGCCTAATTAAAGAGCCGCTCTTCAGGCGGCTTTCAAGTCTTGAAGTCTATGGTTAGGGCCTTGAGGCAGGCCCCAAGCCGGGCTCAGTCTTGCGCGCTTTTCTTGGCGCTGCGCAGCTTGGGCTTTTTGGCGCGTTTGACGGTGCCGCCCGGCGTGAGGCGCTGGTTGCCCAGCACGCGCAGGGTTTTGACTTCTGGGCGCTGGCCGTAGCGGCTGCTGTTTTTCAGCACTTTGACGTCGCGCGGGCCGGCCATGCGGTCTTCGTTGACCTTTTTCTCTTTGGGCGGCATGGGCCGCCAGAGCACCAGCAACTTGCCGATGTGCTGGATCGGCGCGGCGTTGAGCTCGTCGGCCAAAGTCTGGAAGATGCTTTCGCGGCCGGCGCGGTCGTCAGCCAGCACGCGGATCTTGATCAGGCCGTGCGAGTTGAGCGCGGCGTTGGTTTCTTTTTTGACGGCGTCGGTCAAGCCGTCAGAGCCGATCATGACCACCGGGTTGAGGTGGTGGGCATCAGCGCGATGGTCTTTGCGCTGGGCGGGGGTAAGTTGTATTTGGGCCATGCCCTAATTATCGCGGCAAGCGCCAGGTGCGGCCGGTCAGGGGACAATGCAGGCATGAAAGTTAAGACGCAGAGCAAAAAGGTGAACAAGGCATGGCTGAACGACCATGTCAACGACACCTATGTCAAGCTGGCCAAGAGCGAGGGCTACCGCGCCCGGGCCGCTTACAAACTCAAGGAGATCGACGAAACGCTGGGCCTCATCAAGCCGGGCTACCACGTGGTCGACCTGGGCAGCACGCCCGGCGCCTGGAGTCAATACGTGCGCAGGCGCCTGTCGCCGGTGGGCGCTGCGGTGGGCGAGTTGAACGGCCGCATCGTCGCGCTGGACCTGCTGCCCATGGACCCGGTGGAGGGCGTGACCTTCATTCAGGGCGACTTCAGGGAAGAAGCGGTGCTGGCCCAACTGCAAACGGTGCTGCTGGCCCCGCCGGGCCGGGCCAAGGTGGATGTGGTGGTCTCAGACATGGCGCCCAACCTATCGGGCATTGAAAGCGCGGACGCTGCCCGCATCAGCCATTTGGTCGAGCTGGCGGTGGAGTTCTCGCAGCAGCACCTCAAGGCCGACGGCGCTTTGGTGGTCAAGCTCTTCCATGGCAGTGGCTATGCCGAGTTGGTCAAGCTCTTCAAGGCCACCTTCAAGGTGGTCAAGCCCCTCAAACCCAAGGCCTCGCGCCCCGGGTCGTCAGAAACCTTTTTGGTGGGCCTGGGCTTGAAACCGGTCGCCTGAAAAGCAACTGCGCTATCCGAGGGCTAACCTAAGTCGCCCTCAAAAGCCCTGATAATGGCTAAAACCGCCCCAGCCAAAGGGTGGCGGCTGGCCTTCAACCAGTTGTTAGGCTTGAAACGCCTAAAATCGAGCGCATCTGCCTTGCTGTTCTTACATCGGAGTCATCCTTGAACAATCAGTGGTTTTCCAAAGTTGCCGTATGGCTGGTGATTGGCATGGTGCTTTTCACCGTGTTCAAGCAATTTGACACGCGCGCTGGCGCCGGGTCCAACTACCTGGGCTATTCGGACTTTCTCGAAGAAGTCCGTGGCCGCCGCATCAAGACGGCCACCATCGCCGAAGGCCAGGGTGGCACCGAGATTTCGGCCATCACCACCGACGACCGCCGCATTCGCACCACCGCGACCTACCTGGACCGCGGCTTGGTGGGTGACCTCATTGCCAACGACGTCAAGTTCGACGTCAAGCCGCGCGAAGAAGGCTCGGTCCTGATGACCTTGCTGGTCAGCTGGGGGCCCATGCTGCTCCTGATTGGCGTGTGGGTGTACTTCATGCGGCAGATGCAGGGCGGCGGCAAGGGCGGCGCATTCAGCTTCGGCAAATCCAAGGCTCGCATGCTGGACGAATCGACCAACCCCGTGACGTTTGCTGACGTGGCCGGTTGCGACGAGGCCAAGGAAGAGGTCAAGGAGGTGGTTGACTTCCTGAAAGACCCTGCCAAGTTCCAGAAGCTCGGCGGCCGCATTCCCCGCGGCTTGCTGCTGGTCGGCCCTCCGGGCACCGGCAAGACCTTGCTGGCCAAGGGCATTGCCGGCGAAGCCAAGGTGCCGTTTTTCTCGATCTCCGGCTCTGATTTTGTCGAGATGTTCGTCGGCGTGGGCGCGGCCCGCGTGCGCGACATGTTCGAGAACGCCAAGAAAAACGCGCCCTGCATCATCTTCATTGACGAGATTGACGCCGTCGGCCGCCAGCGTGGCGCTGGCCTGGGCGGTGGCAACGACGAGCGCGAGCAGACCCTGAACCAGATGCTGGTCGAGATGGACGGCTTTGAGACCAATGTCGGCGTGATCGTGGTGGCTGCCACCAACCGCCCTGACATTCTGGACGCCGCTCTGTTGCGCCCCGGCCGCTTTGACCGCCAGGTCTACGTCACGCTGCCCGATATTCGCGGCCGCGAGCAAATTTTGAACGTGCACATGCGCAAAGTACCGCTCGGCCAGGACGTCAGCGCCAGCATCATTGCGCGCGGCACGCCCGGCATGTCGGGCGCCGACCTCGCCAACCTGTGCAACGAAGCGGCCCTGATGGCTGCCCGCCGCAACGCCCGCGTGGTCGAGATGCAGGACTTTGAAAAGGCCAAAGACAAGATCTTGATGGGCCCTGAGCGCAAGAGCATGGTCATGCCCGAAGAAGAGCGCCGCAACACGGCCTATCACGAGTCGGGCCACGCCATCATTGGCAAGTTGCTGCCCAAGTGCGACCCTGTCCATAAAGTGACCATCATCCCGCGTGGCCGCGCCCTGGGCGTGACCATGAGCCTGCCTGCCCAAGATCGCTACAGCTATGACCGCGAGTACATGCTCAGCCAGATCAGCATGCTGTTTGGTGGCCGAATCGCCGAAGAAGTGTTCATGAACCAGATGACCACGGGCGCCAGCAACGACTTTGAGCGCGCGACCTCCATTGCCCGCGATATGGTGACCCGCTACGGCATGACCGCAGCGCTGGGCCCCATGGTCTACGCTGAGAACGAAGGCGAAGTGTTCCTGGGCCGCTCGGTGACCAAAACCACCAACATGAGCGAGCAGACCATGCAAAAGGTCGACACGGAAGTACGCAGCATCATCGACACCCAGTACAACCTGGCGCGCAAGCTGATCGAGGAAAACAAGGAGAAGATGCATGCCATGGCCAAGGCGCTCATGGAATGGGAAACCATTGACACCGAGCAGCTCGACGACATCATGGCTGGCAAAGAGCCCCGTCCGCCCAAGGACTGGACGCCGCGCAACCCCTCCGTGGGCGGCGGCACCAGCGGCGGCACACCCGCCGTGGCGGCAGACCCAGCCCCTAACGTGGCTTGATCTGTTGGCATCCAGCGTCAAACGCTGAACAATCAACCGGGGCCTGCCCCGGTTTTTTGTTGTCTATTCAATAGTTGAGTTGCAGCGAACAAAAAGAAAGAGCACAGCCTTTGATCTGGCAAACCTCCCGCTTTCAGATTGACCTGAGCCGCCCGCAAGTGATGGGCATCGTCAACGCCACGCCTGACTCTTTTTCAGACGGTGGTCAGTACTACGCCGCAGAGCAACCCAAGCGGGTCTTGGCCCATGCTGCGCAATTGCTCAAAGACGGTGCCGACCTGCTCGACATAGGCGGCGAGTCCACCCGACCGGGCGCACCAGCGGTACCGCTGCAAGAAGAGCTAGACCGGGTGCTGCCCGTAGTCGCTGAGGCCGTGCGTTGGGGTGTGCCGATTTCGGTGGACACCTACAAGCCCGAGGTGATGCGGGCCGTGCTCGACTTGGGCGCCGACGTGATCAACGACGTGTGGGCGCTGCGCCAGCCGGGTGCGCGCGCGGTGGTGGCACAGCACCCCAACTGCGGCGTGTGCCTGATGCACATGCACCGCGAACCGACGACGATGCAGGCCGAGCCCATGCAGGGTGACGTGGTGCCACAAGTACGTGATTTTTTGAGCCAAGCCGCCGCTGAACTGCTGGCGCTGGGCTTGGCGCCGCAACGCCTGCTGTTGGACCCCGGCGTGGGCTTTGGCAAAACCGTGGCGCAAAACTTTTCCCTGCTGGCCAGGCAAGCCGAACTCCTGAGCTTGGGTTACCCCTTGTTGGCGGCTTGGTCTCGCAAGTCGTCATTGGGCGCTTTGGTGGACGAGCCTGGGGCAACGCCGAATATGGCCGAGCGCATTCTGCCTAGCGTGGCCGCTGCACTGCTGGCGGTGGAGCGTGGCGCCCGCGTGGTGCGGGTGCATGACGTACGCCAAACCATGCAAGCGCTCAAGGTCTGGCGTGCTGCCAGCGCCTCCTAAAATCCCGGCAAAACATTGACTACAACAAGCGTGAGGAAGTGGCCATGAGCAGACAATATTTCGGCACAGACGGCATTCGCGGCACGGTGGGCCAATCGCCGATTACCCCTGACTTTGTGCTGCGCCTGGCGCATGCCGTAGGCCGCGTGTTGCGCCGCACAGAGGCTCGCCCCACGGTGCTGATTGGCAAGGACACCCGCATTTCCGGCTACATGCTCGAAAGCGCGCTGGAGTCGGGGTTCAACTCCGCTGGCGTGGACGTGGTGTTGCTCGGCCCCTTGCCCACGCCTGGCGTGGCCTACCTCACGCGCACGCAGCGGGCCAGCCTGGGCGTGGTCATCAGCGCCAGCCACAACGCGTTTGGCGACAACGGCATCAAGTTCTTCAGCGCCCAAGGCACCAAGCTGCCCGACGCCTGGGAGGAAGCGGTAGAAGCCGCCCTGACGCAGGAGCCGGTGTGGGTTGATTCGGCCAGCCTGGGCAAGACACGCCGGCTGGACGACGCGGCTGGCCGTTACATTGAGTTTTGCAAAAGCACTTTTTCCAACGACCTCACGCTCAAGGGCCTGAGGATCGTGGTGGACGCGGCGCACGGTGCGGCCTACCAAGTGGCGCCCGAGGTGTTCCACGAACTGGGTGCCGAAACTATCTGCATTGGCTGCGCGCCCGACGGCCTGAACATCAACCATGAGGTCGGCGCCGCGCATCCTGAGGCTTTGATCGCGGCTGTCAAAGAGCACAAAGCCGACTACGGCGTGGCCCTCGACGGCGACGCCGATCGGCTGCAACTTGTTGATGCCTCTGGCCGCTTGTTCAACGGCGACGAGGTGCTGTACCTGATGGTGTGTGAGCGACTGGCACGCGGCGAAGTGGTGCCCGGCGCCGTGGGCACCTTGATGACCAACTTGGCCGTGGAAGTGGCGCTAAAAGCCAAGGGCGTTCAGTTCGTGCGCGCCAAGGTCGGCGACCGCTACGTGCTCGAAGAGCTGGAGAAAAACGGCTGGTTGCTTGGCGGTGAAAGCTCCGGCCATTTGCTGGCGCTGGACAAACACACCACGGGGGACGGCCTGATCAGTTCCTTGCAGGTTTTGCAAGCGTGCGCCCGCAGCGGCAAGACGCTGGCCCAATTGCTGGCCGATGTCACCTTGTTCCCGCAAACCCTGATCAATGTGCGCTTGCGCCCCGAGCAGAACTGGAAAACCAATGCCCAGCTCAAGTCCACCAGCTTGTCGGTAGAAAAAGAGCTCGGGCAAACCGGCCGTATCTTGATCCGCGCCAGCGGTACCGAGCCACTGCTGCGCGTGATGGTCGAAGCACAAGACCCGGTGCAGGCTCGGGCTTGCGCCGAGCGCTTGGTCTTGGCTGCGCAGGCAGCTTAGATGGGTTGGCATGCGGCCCGACTCTTGAAGCCGCGCGTCTCATGCGCCGAAGCGCAGCTTAGATAGCCGCCTCCAGACCGTTGGTGAAATGCTCGCGCATGCTCTGCACGGCGGCCTGTTCGTCGCGCGCCAGAAGGGCGGTCATCACCGCTTCATGCTCGGCCAATGACTCCTGAATGCGGCCACTCTTGAGCAAGGAGTTGTGCCGGTTGAGCTTCATCACCTTGCGCAAGTCGGCCACCATCTGGTCGCGCCAGCGGTTGTTGGCAATGGCCAGCAAGCGCATGTGAAAAGCCTCGTTCAGCTGGAAGAAGCGCTCCCGGTTGCTGGTGGCCTTGGCGAGATCTCGGTGCAAGGCTTGGAGTTCGGACAATTCAGCGTCCGTGGCCTGCCGTGCCACCACGCCAGCGGCATCACTTTCCAGCAAAGACAGCAGGTGATAGACCTCGCTCAGGTCTTGCTCGGACACCTCGGTCACATACGCTCCGCGCCGGACCTTCATGGTCACCAAGCCCTCGGCGGCCAGGACCTTCAGCGCTTCACGCAGCGGCGTGCGGCTGATGCCGTATTCCTCGGCCAGCTTCAATTCGTCAATCCAGCTGCCCGGTGCCAATTCCTGCTTGAAGATGCGCTCTCGCAGCAGCTCGGCCACTTCTTCGTAAAGTGCTCGGGGCGTCAGGGAAACAGCGACCATGCGTGTTGAGGGCTCAAGGGTTGGGTGCAAACAGTGCAGTCGTCAGGGGGCACGACGAGAAGAAATCCATCGTGGCGCGGTCTCGATCTTACTCGAAACTGAATTTTGCATCAATAATTATAAATGATGTAGACTGCGGGCCTGTTCGCCAAGCAGCGGTTTTGCCTGGGTTCGCGTGCCCGATCGGGTGCCCGAATCGCTTCGGCGCCACCTGCTTTTTGTTTCTGCCTAGCCAACCTGATGCGCCATGAGTAAAACACCGACCACGCCCGATTTCGCTCCCGCTAACCTTGACGCCTGGGGCCACGCGGCCGCCAAGTCGGCACCGGGCGGTAATGTTGACGCGCTGAACTGGCTCACGCCGGACGGCATCAGCGTCAAGCCGCTGTACACCGCCGCCGACACGGCGGGCTTGGCTTACACCAACACGCTGCCCGGCTTCGAGCCCTTCATTCGCGGCCCGCAAGCCACCATGTACGCGGTGCGCCCCTGGACCATCCGCCAGTACGCGGGCTTTTCCACCGCGGAAGAATCGAATGCGTTTTACCGCAAGGCCCTGGCCGCAGGCGGGCAGGGCGTATCAGTCGCCTTTGACCTGGCCACACACCGGGGCTACGACTCGGACCACCCGCGCGTGACCGGCGACGTGGGCAAGGCTGGCGTTGCGATTGACTCGGTCGAGGACATGAAGATCCTCTTCAACGAGATCCCGCTGGACAAGGTCAGCGTGTCCATGACCATGAACGGCGCTGTGCTGCCCGTGTTGGCCGGCTATGTGGTGGCGGCGGAAGAGCAGGGCGTGGCCCAAGACCAATTGAGCGGCACCATCCAGAACGACATCCTCAAAGAGTTCATGGTGCGCAACACCTACATCTACCCGCCCGAGCCCTCGATGCGCATCATTGGCGACATCATCGAGTACACGGCTAGCAAGATGTCCAAGTTCAACTCGATCAGCATCTCGGGTTACCACATGCAAGAAGCCGGCGCCAACCAGGCGCTGGAGTTGGCCTTCACGCTGGCCGACGGCAAAGAGTATGTGAAGACCGCGCTGGCCAAGGGCCTGGACGTGGACGGCTTTGCCGGGCGCCTCTCGTTCTTCTGGGCCATCGGCATGAACTTCTATCTGGAAGTCGCCAAGATGCGCGCTGCCCGCTTGCTGTGGTGCCGCATCATGAAAGGCTTTGACGCCAAGAACCCCAAGAGCCTGATGCTGCGCACGCACTGCCAGACCAGCGGCTGGAGCCTGACCGAGCAAGACCCGTACAACAACGTAGTGCGCACCACCATCGAGGCCATGGCCGCCGTGTTTGGCGGCACACAAAGCCTGCACACCAACAGCTTTGACGAAGCCATCGCCCTGCCCACCGAGTTCTCGTCGCGCATCGCGCGCAACACGCAGCTCATCATCCAGGAAGAAACTCATATTCCCCATGTGATCGACCCCTGGGCCGGCAGCTACATGATGGAAAAGTTGACCCAGGACATGGCCGACGCCGCCTGGAAAATCATCGAGGAAGTCGAGGCCATGGGCGGCATGACCAAGGCCGTGGACAGCGGCTGGGCCAAGCTCAAGATCGAAGCGGCCGCCGCTGAAAAGCAGGCCCGCATCGACTCAGGCAAAGACGTCATCGTCGGCGTCAACAAGTACAAACTCAAGACCGAAGACGCGATTGACGCCCGCGACATCGACAACGTGGCCGTGCGCGACGGTCAAATTGCCCGCCTAAAAACGATCAAGGCCGGCCGCGACAACGCTGCTGTGCAAAAAGCCCTGGACGCCTTGACCGCCGCTGCTGAAAGTAACACCGGCAACCTGCTGGAATTGACCATCGAGGCCATGCGCCTGCGGGCCACGGTGGGCGAGGTCAGCGACGCGCTGGAAAAAGTCTACGGGCGCCACCGCGCCGACACGCAAAAGGTGACCGGTGTGTACGCAGCCGCCTATGACTCGGCCGAAGGCTGGGAAACCCTCAAGACCGAAATCAACGCTTTTGCCGAGCAGCAGGGCCGCCGCCCCCGCGTGATGATTTCCAAACTCGGCCAGGACGGCCACGACCGGGGCGCCAAGGTGGTGGCCACGGCCTTCGCCGACCTGGGCTTTGACGTGGACATGGGGCCGCTGTTCCAGACGCCTGAAGAATGCGCCCGCCAGGCAATTGAAAACGACGTGCACGCCGTGGGCGTCTCGACCCTGGCGGCAGGCCACAAAACGCTGGTGCCCGCCATCATTGCCGAGCTGAAAAAGCAGGGAGCCGACGACATCATCGTGTTCGTGGGCGGTGTGATTCCCCGGCAGGACTACGAGATGCTTTATGAGGCGGGCGTCAAAGGCATCTATGGGCCTGGGACACCGATCCCGGCCAGTGCCAAGGATGTGCTGGAGCAGATCAAGAAGGCCTTGGGCTGACTTGTGAAAACCTGATTTGGTAGCTATTATTTGATACCTACCATTCGGGAGCTTGCCATGAACTCACACACAGACACTGCCAAAATTTTCACCACAGGACGCAGCCAAGCGGTGCGCCTGCCTAAAGCCTATCGCTTTGACACCGCTGAGGTGTTCATTGAAAAGGTGGGCAACACGGTCGTTCTTAGACCCAAGCAAGACGACCCCACCCCTTGGGGGACGCGCCTGCAGTCCATCTTGAGTGGCTGGGAGGGCATGCCGGAAGAAATCGAGCGGGATCACACCCTGCCTGTCGATGACATCGAGAGCCTGGACTGATGTCTTCTTTGTACCTGCTCGACACCAACATGGTGATCTACATCCAGCGCGGGGTGCCCAAGGTTTTGGATCGCCTGAACGAACTGGGCGCTGACCGTGTGGCTTTGTCGTCCATCGTCGTGGCCGAGTTGGCTTACGGTGTTGAAAAGAGCGAGCACAAGGAGCGCAACCGCAAGGTGCTGGAGTTGTTTCTGAGCGAGGTGCGTGTGTTGCCTTGGACCCAAGACGCCACGTGGCACTACGCCCGACACAACCACGCCCTGCGCTCAGCCGGACGGAAGATTGGTGAATTGGACTTGCTGATTGGGTGCCAGGCCTTGGCGTTGGACGCGATCTGCGTGACCAACAATACCCGCGAATTCGAGCGGATTGAGGGTTTGAAGTTGGAGAACTGGGTTTAGCCCAGCCTGGCGCATGAAGCATGAACAGCTCTTGTCGGGGGTGACTAAAGGCGATGGTCCAGTCCAGCGCCGCGCCATCGCCAAAGCCATCACCCTGCTCGAATCCACCCGCGCCGACCACCGCGCGCAGGGCGACGAGCTGCTCACCGCCTTGTTGCCCCACACCGGCAAGAGCTTTCGCCTTGGCATCAGCGGCGTACCCGGCGTGGGCAAGTCCACCTTCATTGAAGCCCTGGGCCTGTACCTCATCCAGCAAGGCCATCGCGTCGCGGTGCTGACCATAGACCCCTCGTCCACCGTGTCGGGCGGCTCCATCCTGGGCGACAAAACCCGCATGGAGCATTTGTCGGTGCATGAAAAGGCCTACATCCGCCCCAGCCCGTCCAGCGGCACCCTGGGTGGCGTCGCGGAAAAAACGCGTGAAGCCATGCTGGTCTGCGAAGCCGCCGGCTACGACGTGGTGATCGTCGAAACCGTGGGCGTGGGCCAGAGCGAGACGGCTGTGTCCAACATGACCGACATGTTTGTGCTGATGCAGCTGCCTAACGCCGGCGACGATCTGCAGGCCATCAAAAAAGGCGTGATGGAAATCGCCGACCTGGTGGTCATCAACAAGGCTGACATCGACGCCAACGCAGCCATGCGCGCCGAAGCGCAAATCACCTCGGCGCTGCGGCTGTTTGGCTTGGTCAATAACGCCATGGGCAAGGCCCAGGCAGCGGTGTATGACCAACACTGGCACCCGCAAGTGGTGCAACTCAGCGCTCTGCACAACAAGGGCGTTGATGCTTTTTGGCAGGCTGTCACGCAGTTCAAGAACTTACAAACCGCCAACGGCCAGTTTGCCGCGCGGCGCCAGCAACAGTCGCTCGCGTGGATGTGGGAGCGCATCGACGCCAACCTCAAGCAAGCCTTCCGGCAAGACCCGGCGGTGGCGGCACTGCTCCCTAACTTTGTGGCCCAAGTCGCCAGTGGTCAGTTGCCAGCCTCCACCGCCGCGCGGCAGTTGCTGGCCGCGCATGTTCGTTAATTTTTAATCCCTCATTCGTCCTCTCAGAGAAAGAAGAAAACCATGCAGGAAATTCTTGAGCAACTTGAAAAAAAGCGAGCGGCAGCCCGCCTGGGCGGTGGCCAAAAGCGCATTGACGCGCAGCACGGCAAAGGCAAGCTGACGGCGCGTGAACGGCTCGAATTGCTGCTGGACGAAGGCACGTTTGAAGAGTGGGACATGTTTGTCGAGCACCGCTGCGCGGACTTCGGCATGCAGGACAACAAGATTCCGGGCGACGGTGTGGTCACCGGCTACGGCATGATCAACGGCCGCCTGGTGTTTGTCTTCAGCCAAGACTTCACCGTGTTTGGCGGTGCGCTGTCAGAAGCGCATGCTGAAAAAATTTGCAAGGTGATGGACCAGGCCATGAAGGTCGGCGCGCCTGTGATTGGCCTGAACGATTCGGGCGGTGCGCGCATTCAAGAAGGCGTGGCGTCACTGGGCGGTTATGCCGACGTGTTCCAGCGCAACGTCATTGCCAGCGGCGTGATCCCCCAGATCAGCATGATCATGGGCCCCTCGGCCGGTGGCGCGGTGTACTCGCCCGCCATGACCGACTTCATCTTCATGGTCAAAGATTCGAGCTACATGTTTGTGACCGGCCCTGAAGTGGTCAAGACCGTTACGCACGAAGAAGTCACGGCTGAAGAATTAGGCGGCGCGATCACGCACACCACCAAGAGCGGCGTGGCTGACCTCGCTTTTGACAACGACGTCGAAGCGCTCTTGATGCTGCGCCGCCTGTACAACTACCTACCGCTGAACAACCGCGAAAAAGCGCCGGTTCGCCCCAGCGCTGACCCGGCCGGCCGCATGGACTTGAGCCTGGACACGCTGGTGCCCGAGAACCCGAACAAGCCTTACGACATGAAAGAGCTGATCGTCAAAACGGTGGACGATGGCGACTTTTTTGAGATCCAGCCCGAGTACGCCAAGAACATCATCATTGGCTTTGCCCGCATGGAAGGCCAGTCGGTCGGTATCGTCGCCAACCAGCCTTTGGTGCTCGCCGGTTGCCTGGATATCAAAAGCTCCATCAAGGCCGCGCGCTTTGTGCGCTTTTGCGACGCTTTCAACATCCCGGTCATCACCTTTGTGGACGTGCCCGGCTTCATGCCCGGCACCAGCCAAGAGTACGGCGGCATCATCAAGCACGGTGCCAAGCTGTTGTATGCGTATGCCGAATGCACCGTGCCAAAAATCACCGTCATCACGCGCAAAGCCTACGGCGGTGCGTATGACGTGATGTCCTCCAAACACCTGCGCGGCGACGTGAACTTTGCCTGGCCCAATGCCGAGATTGCGGTGATGGGTGCCAAAGGCGCAGTCGAAATCATCTTCCGTGAAGAGAAAAAAGACCCGGAGAAATTGGCGGCGCGCGAGGCTGAATACAAAGCCCGCTTTGCCAACCCGTTTGTGGCGGGTGCGCGTGGCTTCATTGACGATGTCATCTTGCCGCATGAGACGCGTAAGCGGATCTGCCGGTCGCTGGTCATGTTGAGAGACAAGAAGTTAGAAAACCCGTGGCGCAAGCACGGCAACATCCCGCTGTGATTTTTCGTCCTCGTCTCTTTACCTATTCGCTGTGACTTGCATCCCGTTCGCCCTGAGCTTGTCGAAGGGCTTTTCGTTCAGGCAAGAAGCTTCGACAAGCTCAGCCCGAACGGGATAGTAAGAGTCAACCGTTCACCCTGAGCCTGTCGAAGGGCCTCCCCTTCGGCCCTACAAGGAGTTTTTATGTTCACCAAAATCCTGATCGCCAACCGTGGCGAAATCGCCTGCCGCGTCATCCTCACTGCCCGCAAGATGGGCATCAAAACCGTCGCTGTTTACTCGGACGCCGACAAGGACGCCCGCCACGTGGAGCTGGCCGACGAGGCCGTCAACATCGGCCCCGCGCCCAGCCGCGAGAGCTATTTGCTGGCCGACAAAATAATTGCCGCCTGCAAGCAAACCGGCGCACAAGCCGTGCACCCTGGCTACGGCTTTTTGAGTGAGAACTCGGGCTTTGCCAAGCGGGTAGAAGAAGAGGGCATCGTCTTCATTGGCCCCAAGCATTATTCGATTGCCGCCATGGGCGACAAGATCGAGTCCAAAAAGCTGGCCGGTGCGGCAGGCGTGAACTGCATTCCCGGCGTGAACGACGCGATTGAAACCGCCGAGCGAGCGGTCGAGATTGCCAAGGGCATTGGCTACCCGGTCATGATCAAGGCCAGCGCGGGCGGCGGTGGCAAGGGCTTGCGCGTGGCCTTCAATGACAAGGAAGCGTTTGAGGGCTTCACCAGCTGCCGCAACGAAGCGCGCAACAGCTTTGGCGACGACCGCGTGTTCGTCGAGAAGTTTGTCGAAGAACCCCGCCACATCGAAATCCAGCTCATCGGCGACAGCCACGGCAACGTGCTGTATTTGAACGAGCGCGAATGCTCTATCCAACGCCGCCACCAAAAAGTAATTGAAGAAGCGCCAAGCCCCTTCATCAGCGACGCCACCCGCAAAGCCATGGGCGAGCAAGCCGTGGCTTTGGCCAAGGCGGTGAAGTACCAGAGCGCTGGCACGGTGGAGTTTGTGGTCGGCAAGGACCAGAGCTTTTACTTTCTTGAAATGAACACGCGCTTGCAGGTCGAGCACCCGGTGACGGAGTGCATCACCGGGCTGGATCTGGTGGAGCTGATGATCCGCGTGGCCGCTGGCGAGACGCTGCCGCTCACGCAGGAGCAGGTCAAACGCGACGGCTGGGCCATGGAGTGCCGCATCAACGCGGAAGACCCGTTCCGTGGCTTCTTGCCTTCGACGGGCCGCTTGGTGCGCTTTCAGCCGCCCAAAGAAACCATGTTCGCCTCGGATATCGATCACCTGCAAGGTGTGCGCGTGGACACCGGCGTGCAAGACGGCGGCGAGATTCCGATGTATTACGACTCGATGATTGCCAAGCTCATCGTGCACGGCAAAGACCGGCTGGAGGCCATTGCCAAAATGCGGGAGGCGCTGAATAGCTTTGTGATTCGCGGCATCAGCAGCAACATTCCTTTTCAGGCGGCTTTGCTGGCGCACCCCAAGTTTGTGGCGGGCGACTTCAATACGGGTTTCATTGCAGAGAACTACGCCCAAGGCTTCAAGGCCGAAGACGTGCCGCATGACGACCCGGACTTTTTGGTGGCGCTGGCCGCTTACGTCAACCGCCGCTTGCTCAACCGTGCCGCCGGTATCAGCGGGCAGTTGCCCGGCCACGGTGTGACGGTCAGCGAAGACTTTGTGGTGGTGGGCCTGGGCGCTGCGGGCAGCAACACCCAGCAAGCTGCTGTGGTGCGGGACTTTGTGGCTGTTTCAGGCTCCAGCGCTGTGGACACCGGCGGCAAGACCTTTGAGATTTGCAGCGGCTGGCATTTGGGCGGCGCGCGCCTTCGCGGCACCGTGAACGGCCAGCCCTTTGCGGCGCAGGTTGAGCGCGGGGTGGGCAAGAACCCGCTGGCGATTCGCCTCATTCACAACGGCACGCGCCTGGACGCGCTGGTGCTGTCGCCGCGCGCCGCGCAGCTGCACGCGCTCATGCCATTCAAGGCGCCGCCAGACATGAGCCGCTTTGTGCTCTCGCCCATGCCGGGCTTGTTGGTCGATGTGGCGGTGCAGCCCGGCCAAAAAGTGCAGGCAGGCGAACGCGTTGCCGTGATCGAGGCCATGAAGATGGAGAACGTCTTGTTCGCCGTGGCGGACGGCGTGGTCGGCAAGGTGCTGGCCAACAAGGGCGAGTCGCTGAGCGTGGACCAGCCCATCATTGAGTTCGCCTGAACAGTTCGCCAAAAGCCAAGGAGCAGCGCATGAACACCGATACCTTTGAAGCCGGCCTGAAAGTCGACGGCTACCAGACCATTGCGACCGTCAGCAAGGAGCCGGGCTACCGCATGGACGTGCACACGCACCCCTTTGACGCCTGCGCGCTGATTACGGCAGGCGACATCACGCTGGACGTAGCGGGCAAGGCCACGTTTTACGGCACGGGCGATATTTTTCGTTTAGCCGCTGACACGCCGCACAGCGAAAGTGCAGGCGCCCAAGGCGTGACTTATTGCGTGGGTCGCCGCACGGCCGGTGCAGCATGAGCCAGGCGCGTCCCTTCAAAGTGCTGGGTATCCAGCAAATCGCCATTGGTGGCCCGAGCAAAGACCGCTTGCGGCAGCTCTGGGTTGACATGCTGGGCTTGGAAGTCACAGGCAATTTCGTCAGCGAACGCGAGAACGTGGACGAGGACATTTGCGCGATGGGCATTGGCCCGTTCAAGGTCGAAGTCGACCTGATGCAGCCGCTGGACCCGGACAAAAAGCCGGCCGTTCACACCACGCCCCTGAACCATGTGGGCCTGTGGATTGACGACTTGCCGCAAGCCGTGCAGTGGCTCTCGGCCCAAGGCGTTCGCTTTGCGCCGGGCGGCATTCGCAAGGGTGCGGCTGGCTTTGATATCTGCTTTTTGCACCCCAAAGCCAACGATGAATTCCCGATTGCCGGGGAGGGGGTGTTGGTGGAACTGGTGCAGGCGCCGGCCGAAGTCGTCAAGGCTTTTGCGGCGATGGCAGCGTCGCCGTCCTGACGGTGACGCTGCTCATGGTTCAGTCAGGCGTCAGCGGGTCATTGCGCTATAGACCAGGTCTTGGACCTGTTCACGGTAGTACTTGCGCAACTCGCCGGGCGCGGCAGTGCCCACCACGACCACCAGCCGTTCTTTGGGGTCGGCAAAGAATTGCGTGCCAAAGGCACCGTTCCACGAATATTCGCCCGGGTTGCCCGGCACGGCCGACAAGCCCGAGGCGGTGCGTACCGCCACACCGAGGCCAAAGCTGAAGCCTTCGCGGTGGCCTTCGACCAGACCCACGCGATTGGCAATCTCAGGGCCGAGATGGTTGGACGTCATGTGCTTGACCCACTGCGGACTCAGGATGCGCTTGCCGTCCAGCGTGCCGCCATTCATCAACATCTGGCCGAAGCGCACATAGTCACCCACCGTGCCCATCGCGCAGGCCCCACCGCAGTCAAAAGTGGTCTGCTTGTCAATGACGGGTATCGATTGGGGTTTGCCGTCCAGCGGATTGCTGGCAAACGGGCGAGCCAGACGCGGCTTGAACGCTTCGTTGAGGGTGAAGCTGGTGTTTTTCATGCCCAGTGGCCCCCAGACCTTGTCCCCCAGATAGGACCCGAGCCGCTGGCCCGACACCTTCTCGACCACGACGCCCAACACGTCGGTTGAAAAGCTGTATTCAAACGCCGTGCCGGGTTGATGGGCCAAGGGCAGCTTGGCCAAAGTGTTGACGAAAGCCTGCGTGTCCCCTTCGTAGGCAGGTTGCGTGCCGCCCGGGTAGAGCTTGGCAATCGGGTGGTCCCCACGGCCGCCGTAAGTCAGGCCCGAGGTGTGACGGAACAGGTCATGGATGTAGATGGGGCGCTTCTGGTCCACGAGTTGCAGTAAGCCATCGGCCTGCGGCACTCCGACCTTCATGGAGGCAAATGCAGGGAAGTGTTCCGAGAGCGTGCCGCGCAGGGGCAGGCGACCTTCTTCGGTCAACTGCAGCGCGGCCACAGAGGTGAAAATTTTGGTCATGGAGGCCAGACCGAATACCGTGTCTAGCGTCATGGGTGTGCCAGCGGCGGGATCGCGCTGCCCATAGGCTTTGTAGTGCACCAGCTTGCCATCGCGGGCAATGGCCACGACAGCACCCGGTACGCGCTTTGCTGCAATTTCCCGGGCCATGAAATCGTCCAGGCGCTTGAGACCATCGCTTGAAAAGCCAGCTTGTGCCGGACTGATCGTCGGCAGCGGTGTTGCTGAAGTTGCTGCAGCGGCAGTCGCAGCAGTCACGCTGCTGGCGGTGCAGGCCAGCAAAGCTGCTGCGGCCCATGCAAGCGCTGTCTGTGGGGGTGTGCGCTTTGCAGGACGGGCGAGGGAAAGTTTATTTTGACGGTTCATCGAGGGTCTCGGTTGGGTTGGGCCTGCGGGGATGCAAAGCCCCATGATTTTTAGGCCAACAGTCCTGGCCCAACAACAGGGTTTGCCCCGCCGTAGCCCCGTTCAGGCAACGCCCTAGTCACCCGCGCGTCACCGAACCCATCGGGCTGAACAGCCCCCTGTGAAAACGTTCAACCGCCGCGCTGCGCCCGCGCTCGCGCCAGCGCCGCTTCAATCACCGCGCGCTTTTGGTCCAGCACCACGGGGTCGGTGTGCAGGCTGTGCTGCGCCAGGTCGGCCAGTTTGGCCTTGGCTTTTTCCTCGCGTCGCTGGGCTAGAGCTTCGTCAGTTTTTTCAAGGCGGATCACATGGCGCGCGTAGCGGTCTTGGGCTGCGTCGGCCAGTGAAGGCGACCAGGCTTGCCAGCCGGTGGCCGGGCCCGACACGTTGTCCAGGCTGATGCAGTCCACCGGGCACACCGGGATGCACAGCTCGCAGCCCGTGCAGTGGGCTTCGATGACGGTGTGCATGTGTTTGTTGCTGCCCAGTATCGCGTCCGTCGGGCAGACCGGCAGGCACAGCGTGCAGCCGATGCACCAGGCTTCGTCAATCACGGCGACGCTGCGTGGGCCTTCCTGGCCGTGCAGTGGGTTCAAGTCTGTGGCGGGTTGGCCGGTGATAGTGGCGAGGCGGGCGATTCCCTCGGCGCCTCCAGGCGGACACTGATTGATGGCTGCCTCGCCGCTGGCCATGGCTTGGGCGTAGCTGGCGCAGTCGGGAAAGCCGCAGCGCGTGCACTGCGTTTGAGGCAGAACCGCGTTCAGGCGTTCAGCCAGTGTTGGCGGGCTGATGGACACGGAAGTGGGGCGGGAAACGGAGCTCAAGGCTATCCCTGACGAGAAGCACGGGAGCGGGTTGCATCGGCGCTGGCCGATGCAGCCCGCTACGTCCGCTTATTGGCGCGCTGCGGTTTTCTTGGCAGGTTTCTTTGCGCTGGTGGTGCTGCTGGCTTTCTTGGCTGTAGCCCGCAAAGACGTGACGGCCACGGCGGGCGGCGTCACCGAAGTGGCCTGCACGACGGCTTCAACCGGAGCGGCACGGGTATCGGCAATGAGCGGTGCGGTGGCTGCCTTCTTGGTGTCATGGGCCAGGATAAAGCGAGTCACCTCCGGGTAGACCACATCGCGCCAGCGACGGCCACTGAAGATGCCGTAGTGCCCGGCGCCCGGTACTTCCAGGTGCTTTTGGCGGTCTTTGGGAATGCTGGAGCACAGGCCGTGGGCGGCTTCGGTCTGGCCGGAGCCGGAGATGTCGTCCAACTCGCCTTCCACAGTGAAGTGGGCGGTGCTGGTGATGTCTTGGGGGCGCACGCGCTCCAGCTGGCCTTTGGGATTACGCACATCCCAGGTGCCATGCACCAGGTTGAAGTCCTGGAACACCGTCTTGATGGTTTCCAGGTAGTAGTCGGCGTCCATGTCCAACACGGCGTTGTACTCGTCGTAGAACTTGCGGTGGGCTTCGGCGCTGGCGTCGTCGCCCTTGATCAGGTCTTTGAAGAAGTCGTAGTGGCTGCTGGCGTGGCGGTCCGGGTTCATGGCCACAAAGCCGGTGTGCTGCAAAAAGCCGGGGTAGACACGGCGACCAGCGCCCGGGAAGTTGCTCGGCACGCGGAAGATCACGTTGTTTTCAAACCAGCTGAAGCTCTTGTTCATGGCCAGGTTGTTGACGGCCGTGGGCGACTTGCGGGCGTCAATCGGGCCACCCATCATGGTCATGCTCAGCGGTGTGGTTTCGCCGCGTGTGGCCATCAGCGAAATAGCTGCCAGGACTGGCACCGTGGGCTGGCAGACGCTGACCACATGGCAGTTGCCATAGACGCCCTGGATGTGGCGAATGAACTCTTGCACGTAGTTGACGTAGTCGTCCAAATGGAAGCTGCCATCGGCCAGCGGCACGGTGCGGGCGTTTTTCCAGTCGGTGATGTAGACCTTGTGGTCCTTGAGCATGGTCTTGACGGTGTCACGAAGCAAGGTGGCGTAGTGGCCCGACAAAGGCGCCACGATCAGCACGGTGGGCTGCTCTTTGATGGCGGTCAGGGTCTGCACGTCGTCGGTCAGGCGCTTGAAGCGGCGCAACTCGCAAAACGGCTTGTCCAGCTCAACGCGTTCCTGGATGGCGACGTCCACGCCGTGGACTTTGACGGTGTTGATGCCGAAAGTTGGTTTTTCGTAGTCCTTGCCCAGGCGGTAAATCAGGCTGTAGCCGGCCGCCACACGCTGCGAAAACGGGTTTTGCCCGGCAGGGGACATGGGGTTGCTGTAGAGCTTGGCCGCCGCTTGGGCGAAGTCCACGAACGGCTCCATCAGCGTGCGCTGTGTTTCATAGACTTGGTAAAGCATCGGAAGAACCCTCAGAAAAAGCGTTGGTCACCAGGAATGGTGCAATGCAATGTAGCAGTTGCAGAGCTCCAAGACCGGAGGATAACCACTAATTATTGGGGCGGCCAAAGCCCACTTTTGTCATCTCCCAGCAAGCTAAGCAGACGATGGTTTTTGCACTCTGGGTAAAGTGATGCTTTGCGCCCCGTTTTCAAGCGCCGGATTGCCTCTCATGACTACCTTGCCCGCTTCGTCTGACCCCATTGCTTTGTCGCAGTTCCGCTCTTTGCGGCCGTCTGAGCGCCTGCCAGTGTTCTTTTTAGGCCACGGCAGCCCCATGAACGCCCTGGGCGACAACGCTTACCGCCGCAGTTGGCAGGCCCTGGGGGCTCAATTTGGCCAGCATTCAGGGGCGCAGTGGCCGCTGCCGCAGCTGATCTTGTGCGTTTCCGCTCATTGGCTGACCGAAGGCTGGTGGCTGACCGCCATGGCCCAGCCCAAGACCATTCATGACTTTGGTGGTTTCCCGCAAGAGTTGTTTGACGAGCAATACCCAGCGCCGGGGCATCCGGCCGCTGCGCAGGAAATCAGCCGTTTTGTGCGCCAGCTGCGCTCCGCTCCCTTGGGTTTAGACACGAGCTGGGGTCTGGACCATGGCGCGTGGTCGGTGCTCAAGCCCATGTTCCCTGAGGCGAATGTTCCAGTGCTGCAGCTGAGCATGGACTACAGCCGTGCGCCAGCAGACCATTACGCCCTGGCCAAACAGCTCAAAGGTTTGCGCGAACGCGGGGTGCTGATCGTGGCCAGCGGCAATGTGGTGCACAACTTGCGGCAAGCCCAGCGGGGGGCGGCCGAGAGCCAGGCCTATGACTGGGCGCTGGAGTTTGACCAGACCATTGGCGGGCAGGTGCAGCAGGGCAATCTAGGCGCTTTGCAGAACTTCTTGAAGCTTGGGCACCTGGCGAGCATGGCGCACCCTTCGCATGAGCATTTTCTGCCGCTGCTGTACGCGGCCGCGGCGGTAGATGCCAACGAGCCGGTGCGTTTTTTCAACACCAACTTTCAGTTCGGCTCGATCGCCATGCGATCGATGGTTTGGGGAGAGCGCTGAGGCCGTCTGCCAGTGTCTTCAAAGAAGCCCCAGAAGTCGGCCATCACCCCCCGCGCTGGGTGCTACCGCGCATTTCAACCGTGTAGCGCATCACCAGCACTTCTCGGGGCAGTCGCTGGCCGGCTCGGGCTGTCTCCATGGCGCGCAGCAACAGCGCACCTGCGGCCGCACCAATGCCCGCGCTGTCCACGGCCACGGTCGAGATCTGCGGATGGCAGGCCTGCGCCACCTCAAAGCCGCCAAAGCCTGCGATGGCCAGCCGCTGCGGCACAGCCCAGCCCCGGCGCTGGCACTCAGCCAAAGCACCAAAGGCCACGTGGTCGGACACGCAAACCAGCGCCTCCAAGTCGGGCCAGCGGCTGAGCATTTGCACCACGCCCTGGGCGCCAGCCTCCATGGAGACTGGCGCCTGCCCCACAGCCAAGGTGCGTGAGGGGTCCAGGGCCAACTCGGTCATGGCTTCTTGAAAACCGCGTCGGCGCTCGGCGCCACGCGCGTCGCTCTCAATGGCGCCGCCTAAAAAACCAATGCGCCGATAACCTTGCGCGCGCAGTGTGCGCACCAACTCGCGCATGGCCTGAGCGTTGGAAAAACCCACGTTGTGCTCAATCGGCTGGGCCAGCAAGTCCCAGGTTTCCACCACCGGCACACCCGCCGACTGCAGCAGCCGGCGCGCCATGGGGGAGTGGCTGCCACCCGTCACCACAATCCCTTCGGGACGGCGCATCAGCAGGGTGCGAATCAGGCGTTCCTCGGTGGGCACGTCGTAGTCGGTATAGCCCAGCAAGATCTGCATGCCCGCAGCTTCGACAGCCTGGGTCAGCCCGCGGGCTGTGTCCGAAAAATTCGAGTTGTTCAAGGCAGGAATCACGGCGGCGATGAAGCCAGAGCGCTTGGACGAAAACGTTCGCGCCGTCTGGTCCACCACATAGCCCATGTCTTGGCAGGTGGCCAGTATCTGCTGGCGCAAGGCTTCACTGCTGGCGCTGCGCCGCTCGCTGGCGTGTTTGAGCGCCCGTGAGACAGTCATCTTCGAGATGTTCAGCCGGGCAGCAATGTCGGCCATGGTCACCGTGCGGGCCGGATTTTTGGCGGAGGTGGGCGAAGGGTAGGGGCGAGTAGCCACAGGGATTGCTCTTTCTATCAAATAAGGATCGCTGGCCGATACCGGTAACTTCATTTTCGCCAGTCGAAAGCAGTGACGCTCCCCTTTGATAACGAAATTTAAAGATTTTAGGAAGCAGACTAGGGTTAGCACGAGTTACCGGTAACTCTTGATTGGTCGACGATTCATCAAACCCTTATCGACGCACCTAAGCAACTAAGCACCTACGCATGACAGCCTTGCTGATTGACGACTCGCGATGGGCTCCGGTGGCCGCCGGAGCCAGCGCCCTGGTGCGCCTGTGCGGCGGTGCGCAGTGGGGGGAGGGGCCGGTGTGGTTGCCGCAAAGCGGGCAGCTGTTGTGGAGCGACATTCCCAACAACCGCATCCTTTGCTGGCAAGCGCAGACGGGCCAGCAGGTTTGGCGCGAGAGGGTTGAGTTCACCAACGGCCACACTCTGGACAAACAGGGCCATTTGCTGCATTGCTCGCATGGTCAGCGGGCCATTGTTCGCACCCGGCTGGCAGCCCATGGGCAGGCTCTGGGCGATGAACTGCTGGTGGACAGCTACCGAGGCCAGCGTCTCAATTCTCCCAATGACCTGGTCGTCAAGTCTGACGGCTCGATCTGGTTCACCGATCCGCCCTACGGCATCGCGTCCAACCGCGAGGGCCACCTGGCCAACAGCGAGATCGGGCAAAACCTGGTGTTTCGATTTGAGCCCCAGAGCGGGTCACTCACCGTGGTCACCGACTTGCTTGAAGAGCCCAATGGCTTGGCGTTTTCGCCCGACGAGTCGGTGCTCTACGTGAGCGACACCTCGGCTGCGCTGCGCACCGATGGCAGTGGTCATCACCACATCATGGCCTTTGACGTGGTGAACGGCGCCGACTTGGCCTGTCCTCGTGTTTTTGCCGTGATCGAGCCGGGGCTGCCCGATGGTTTTCGGGTCGATGAATACGGATTTGTCTACACCAGCAGCGAGGACAGCGTGCAGGTCTTTCACCCGGATGGCCGCCGCGTCGGCCTCATTCCCGTGCCTGAGAAGGTGGGTAATCTTTGTTTTGGCGGGGCTGCGGGCAGTGAGCTCTTCATTACCGCCAGCAGCTCGCTGTACCACCTGCAGCTCAACACGCGGGGTGCCACCTCATGAGCGCGGTCTGGGACTGGTGGCTGCAGCCGCTCAGCGGCGCGGCATCGCACGCAGTGAATCCCGAGGTGTACTGGCATGCACGCCTCATGGTTCTGGCCTGGGGCGTGCTGCTTCCGCTGGGGGTGCTGCTGGCGCGTTACTTCAAGGTGTTGCCCTCGCAGAACTGGCCGAGCCGGCTGGACAACAAATTGTGGTGGCACGCCCACCGCAGCTTGCAGTGGCTGGGCTTGTTGCTGGCAACCCTAGGTCTCTTTGTTGTCTGGCCCCACGCGCCAGCGGCAAGCCCCTTGGCGCGTGCCCATGGCTGGCTGGGTTGGGGCTTGATGGGCCTGGGCTGGCTGCAGCTGTTGAGCGGTTTGGTGCGCGGCAGCAAGGGGGGGCCGGGCGAGCCCAGCATGGCGGGCGACCATTACGCCATGACGCCTCACCGCGTCTGGTTTGAACGCCTGCACAAAAGTCTGGGCTGGTTGCTCATTTTCTCGGCCATGGGCGTCATCTTGGCCGGCCTGGTGCTGGCCGATGCACCGCGCTGGATGCCGGCACTCTTGCTGGCCTGGTGGGCCGGGCTGGTCGTGCTGGCCTTGCGCTGGCAAAGCCAGGGGCGTTGCATGGACACCTACCAAGCCATCTGGGGGCCTGACTTGAGCCACCCGGGTAACCAGCTTCGGCCTATCGGCTGGGGGGTTCATCGACCTTTAACGACGTATCACCATGGCCAACGTTGAACTCCGCCACCTCGTCAAGCGATTTGGCGATGTCACCGTCGTCAGTGAACTTAACTTGTTGGTGGAGGCTGGCGAGTTTGTGGTCTTGCTGGGGGAGTCGGGCTGCGGCAAGAGCACCACCTTGCGCATGGTCGCCGGTCTGGAGGACGTGAGCGAAGGGCAGATCCTGATCGGTGGCAAGGACGTGACCCAGCTCGCGCCCATGGCCCGCGACATCGCCATGGTGTTTCAAAGCTATGCCCTGTACCCGCACATGAACGTGGCGCAAAACCTCTCCTTTGCCTTGCGCCTGGCGGGCAGACCCAGCGCTGAGATCGACGCCAAGGTGGGCGCTGCCGCCCACATTCTGAACATCGAACACCTGCTGCACCGCAAGCCCAAGGAGCTGTCGGGCGGGCAGCGCCAGCGCGTCGCCATAGGCCGCGCCATCGTGCGAGAGCCTCAGATATTCTTGTTTGACGAGCCCTTGTCCAACCTCGACGCCAAACTGCGCGGTCACATGCGCGCTGAATTGGCCTTGCTGCATCGGCGCTTGGGCAAGACCACGCTCTACGTGACACACGACCAGGTTGAAGCCATGACGCTGGCCAACCGAATTGTGATTTTTGACCAAGGGCGCATCCAGCAGGTCGGCACGCCCAGCGAGGTGTTCAACCGCCCGGCCAATTTGTTTGTTGCCGTCTTCATTGGCACGCCCAGCATGAACTTGTTCGACGCCCGCTGCGTGAGCGAGTCCGGCCAAGCCAGCCTGCGCACGGCCGACTTCAGTCTGCCTTTACCTGCTGGACTGGGGCTGCAGGGTCTGAGCACTGACACCCCGCTCAAGGTCGGTATTCGGCCGCAAATGCTCAGACCCGTGGCCGCCCCTGGCCTGCTGAACATGCACGTGGAAGTGGTCGAGTACCTGGGCACTGAAAGCCAGGTTGTCGGCCGCCTGCCATCGGGGCAGCGCCTGAGCGTGATGCTGCCCGGCAACGCCCAAGCCAGCTTGCAGCAGCTGCTGCACTTTGACCTGGATCCAGCCCAGCTGCATGTGTTCCACGCCGACACCGGCCAGTCCCTTCGTTCCTTTTTAACCCCTGCCAACACCTAAGGAGACAACCCATGAATGAGCAAACCACCAGGCGCACCGCGCTCCAAGCCGGCGCCATCACGGTCTTTGGCGCGGCCTTTCCCTTCAGCGGCGTGCAAGCGCAAAACCGCTATGCCAAGCACGCGGGCAAAACGGTGGTCTTCAGCATTCCCGCGCACCCGCATTACGACGCGATGCTCAAAATCTTGCCCCAGTTCACCAAGGACACGGGCATCAAGGTCGAGGTCGACAAGCTGGCCCTGGGTCGCATGAAAGAAAAGCAGCTGCTCGAAATGGCCAAGCCCACGGGCGACTTTGACCTGGGCTGCTACGTGGTGATGTGGAAGGGCGAGTACGTGGCGAAGAACTTGATTCAGCCGCTGGAGCCTTTCTTTGCCAACCCGGCCTTGGCCGACCCGTCCTATGACATGAAGGACATCGTCCCCATCTACCTGGAAAACCTGGGCCTGGTGGGCGGCCCCAAGGGCTATTTGGCGGGACCGGGTGCCAAACTCTATGGCCTTCCCTACGGCGCCGAGACCAGCGTGCTGGCCTACAGGCGGGACATCTTTGCCAAACACAATCTCACGGTCCCCGAAACCTATGACGACTTCCGCAAAATCCTGCGCGTTCTCAAAGACAAAGAAGGCATAGGCGCGCTGGCCAGCCGCGGACAGGCTGGCCACCAGGTGGTGCACGCCTGGCTCTTGCACCTCAATCCCATGGGCGGCAGCGTGTTTGACGAGAAATGGCGCCCCCGCTTCAACGACAAAGTCGGCGTCGAGGCCCTTAAGTTTTTACAAGAGGTGGTAGCCACCGGGCCGGCGGGCATACCCGGCTTTGGCCAGGGTGAGAGCAACACCGCCTTTTTGCAAGGTCAGGCCGCCATGTACCTGGACAGCACCTCCATTGCCGGGCTGGTCAACGACCCGAGCAAAAGCCGGGTGGTGGGCAATGTGAGCTGGGCATTGCATCCCAAGGGCGTGCGGCGTGCTTCGCAAAGCGGCGGCTTGGGCTTGGCCATTCCCAAGAACGCCAAAAATCCGGAAGCCGGGTTCTTGCTCATGCAGTGGCTCACCCACAAAACCCAGGACAAAGCCGTCACCCTGGCCGGTGGTGCCCCCATGCGCAACAGCACCTTGCGCGACGCCGACGCGGTGCGCAAGCACCCGGAGTTCATCACCTTTGTCGAAGCCCTCAAGCACAGCGCCCCCGACTGGCGGCCCATCATCCCGGTCTGGGACAGCATCAACGTGCAGGCGCTGGGGGTCGGCTTGAGCGAAGCACTCACCGGCAAAAAAAGCCCTGAACAAGCGCTCAACGACCTGGTGCCGCAGGTCAGCGCCATCATGCGCGACGCCGGCTACAAGGTCTGAGCCCGGGCTGCCAAGTCATGCGACAGTCCCCCTGGATCGCCGCGGCCTATGTGGGCCCGGCCGTCCTGGTCATGGCCGCGGCCTGCCTGTACCCCGTGCTCGCGGCGGTGCAACTGGCGGGCTTCGACTGGGCCTTGGGCACACCCTGGGCCTTAGCCCAATGGGTGGGCTGGCGCAATGTGCAGCAAGCCTTCGACAACCCGCGGGTCTGGAGCAGCTTGCTGACGACCTTGATGTTTGCCGCTGTGTGCGTCAGCGCCGAGATGGTGCTGGGCATCGCGCTGGCGCTGGCACTGGAAAAACCGGTGCGCGGCATGGCGTTTTTTCGCACTTTGTTCATCTTGCCCATGATGATCGCGCCGATTGCCGTGGGGCTGGCCTGGCGCTACATCTTTGATGCCCAGTTTGGCTTGGCCAACGCGGTCTTGAAGGCACTGGGCTTCGGGGCCCAAACCTGGCTGGCCGACCCGAGCTTGGCTTTCATCGCCATTGTGGTGGCTGACATCTGGCAGTGGACGCCCTTTGTCTTCATCATGATGATCGCGGCCCTGGCAGGCATTGACCACTCGGTGGTGGAGGCCTCCCGCATGGACGGTGCCCGCTGGTGGCAGCAAATTCTGTGGGTCAAGCTGCCGATGGTCATGCATGTGATCGCCATCACCTTGATGATGCGCTTGATCGACGCCTTCCGCGTGCTGGAGGTGATTTACGTGCTCACCTTTGGCGGGCCGGGTGACAGCACGGAAATTCTGGCCCTGCACATTTACAAGACCGCCTTTGTGGGTCAGCAGCTGGGCGTGGCTGCCGCCATCAGCGTGCTGCTGCTGCTGGTCGTGACCGTCCTGAGCCTGGGCGCTTTGCGCTTGTCCAACCCCCTGAAAGGAGAGTCTCGATGAGGCCAAGCCCGCTGCAGGTGGCGCTGCACTACCTGGTCTTGATGGTTCTGGCCTTGCTGTGCATTGCGCCTATTTGGGTCATCTTTGCCACCAGCTTGCGCCAGCAGGTCGACATCTTTGCCGAGCCGCTGAACTTTTTATTCATGCCGACGCTGGAAAACTACCGCGCCGTGATTGAAGAGGACAAACTGGACCGTTATCTTGGCAACAGCCTTTTTGTGGGCCTGGTGTCTACCTTGTTGACGCTCGTTCTGGGTTGCATGGCGGCCTATGGCTTGGCGCGCTTTCGTTTTCCGGGCCGCCAAGCGGTGGCTTACACCACCTTGCTGCTGCGCACTGTGCCGCTGGCTGTGCTGGCCATCCCGGTGTTCATGATCTGGAGCGAATGGTCGCTGGTCAACAGCTTGTGGGGTCTGATCTTGCTTTACGTGGCGGTCAACCTGCCATTCACCATTTGGCTGTTGTACGGCTTTGTGCTGCAAGTCCCGTTAGAGCTGGAAGAAGCCGCCATGATGGACGGCTGTGGCCCGTTTCAAGTCTTCACCAAGGTGTTGCTGCCCTTGTTGGGGCCCGGCCTGGCGGCGGCATCCATCTTCACCTTCCGCATTGCCTGGAACGAGTTCATTTTGGCCCTGGTGCTGACCGACCGACAAACCCGCACCTTGCCAGTAGCCGCCAGTTTGTTCATCACGGACATCGGGGTCGATTGGGGCAAGGTCATGGCCATGACCAGCCTGATTGCCATTCCGCCGCTGATCTTCACCTTCATCGCAGCCCGCCAGATCATTACGGGCCTGACGGCCGGTGCTGTCAAGGGCTGAGGGGGGGCTTTTCACCCGAAAAAAAGCCCCAGCAAGTTGCGGCCTGCCGGGGCTTTGGGGTTAGATCAGATCACCTTGGCAATGGCGGCGCAAACATAGTCGATGTTCTTGCTGTTCAGTGCCGCCACGCACATGCGGCCGGTGTCGGTGCCGTACACGCCAAACTCGCTGCGCAGGCGCACCATCTGGTCTTTAGAGAGGCCCGAGTAGCTGAACATGCCGATCTGGGTGGTGATGAAGCTCATGTCTTCTTTCACGCCCGCGGCCTTGAGCTTTTCCACCAGGGCAACGCGCATTTGCTTGATGCGTACGCGCATTTCAGCCAATTCGCTCTCCCACAGGGTGCGCAGGGCAGGGGTGTTCAGCACCGCTGCCACCACCGCACCGCCGTGAATCGGTGGGTTGGAGTAGTTGGTGCGAATGGCGATCTTGAGCTGGCTCAGCACGCGGTCGGCTTCTTCTTTGCTCTCGCACAGCACGCTCAATGCGCCCACGCGCTCGCCGTACAGACTGAAGCTCTTCGAAAAAGAGGTGGACACAAAGAAGTTCAGGCCAGCAGCTACAAACTTGCCAATCACCGCGCCGTCTTCGGCAATGCCGTGGCCAAAGCCTTGGTAGGCCATGTCCAGGAACGCCACCAGGTTGCCAGCCTTCACAGCGGCAATCACCTGGTCCCATTGGGCGGCGGTGATGTCGTAGCCCGTCGGGTTGTGGCAGCAGGCATGCAGCAGCACGATGGTGCCGGGCGCAGTGGCTTTGATGGCGGCCAGCATGCCGTCGAAGTTGATGCCGCGCTTGGCTGCGTCGTAATAGGGGTAGCTTTCCACCTCAAAACCAGCGCTGCTGAACAGGGCGCGGTGGTTTTCCCAGCTGGGGTCGCTGATCATGACCTTGGCGTTCGGGTTCAGGCGCTTCAAGAAGTCGGCCCCGACCTTCAGGCCGCCAGTGCCGCCAATGGCCTGGATGGTGGCCACGCGGCCAGAGGTTACAGCTTCGCTGTCGGCGCCAAACACCAGGCCTTTGACGGCGGCGTCATAAGCGGCAATGCCGTCGATGGGCAAATAGCCGCGCGGGGACAGCTTTTCAGCCATGATTTTTTCAGCCTGCTGCACGCACTGGAGCAAAGGCAGTTTGCCGCTGTCGTCGTTATAAACGCCCACGCCCAGGTTGACCTTGGCGGGGTTGGTGTCGGCGGCGTATTGCTCGTTCAGGCCCAGGATCGGGTCACGGGGGGCCATTTCGACAGCGGTGAACAAAGACATGCAAATCCTTCAAGGTGAGCTGGAGACAAAAAAAGGGGACCGGGACAGAAGCGGGCCAGCAGGCCCGCAAGGCGGAGCTTGGCGGGGGGGCTTTCTCCGGACGACCTTCGCGCCAGGGGCGGGAATGTCGTATTCTGTTTGGTTGCCATGAATTTTAACGGGCCAGGATCACCGCTTATGCAAGAAGTCACCGAAGTCACCCACGCAGGCACTGTCGCCCCGGCGCCAGCCGCGCCTGAAGGCCACTTTGCGAGCTTTCCAGGCTCGCCCTTTGAGCTGTTCATGCCTTACCAACCCGCTGGCGACCAGCCCACAGCGATTGCGCAATTGGTCGAGGGCGTGCAAGACGGCGAAGTGTTTCAGACCCTTTTGGGTGTGACGGGCTCCGGCAAGACCTTCACCATGGCCAACGTGATTGCCCGACTGGGCCGGCCGGCGATTGTGTTTGCCCCCAACAAAACGCTGGCCGCGCAGTTGTACAGCGAGTTCCGCGAGTTTTTCCCCAAAAACGCGGTGGAGTATTTCGTCAGCTACTACGACTACTACCAGCCCGAGGCCTATGTGCCGCAGCGCGACTTGTTCATTGAAAAAGACTCGGCGATTAACGAGCACATTGAGCAAATGCGGCTGTCTGCCACCAAGAGCGTGCTGGAGCGGCGCGACACCATCATCGTGGCCACCGTCAGCGCCATTTACGGCATTGGTGCCCCCGAGGACTACACCCAGATGCGTTTTATTGCCCGCCTGGGTGACAAGATGGGCCAGCGCGACGTGATTGCCCGCCTGATCCGCATGCAGTACAGCCGCAACGAACAGGACTTTGCACGCGGCACCTTTCGCGTGCGCGGCGACGTGATCGACGTCTTTCCGGCCGAACATTCCGAACTGGCCGTGCGCATTGAACTGTTTGATGACGAGATCGAGTCGCTGCAACTCTTTGACCCGCTCACTGGCCGTGTGCGCCAGAAGATTCCGCGTTTTGTGATCTACCCCAAGAGCCACTATGTGACACCACGCGACAAAGTCATGATGGCGGTCGAAACCATCAAGCTGGAACTGGCCGACCGGGTCAAGCAGTTCATCAGCGACGGCAAATTGGTCGAGGCCCAGCGTATTGAGCAGCGCACCCGGTTCGACCTGGAAATGCTCAGTGAAATCGGCCACTGCAAAGGCATTGAGAACTACACCCGCCACCTCAGCGGCGCCCCGCCGGGCTCGCCACCATCGACGCTGTGCGACTACATGCCCAAGGACTCGGTCATGTTCCTGGATGAGAGCCACGTCATGATTGGCCAACTCAACGCCATGTACAACGGTGACAAAGCCCGCAAGACCACCTTGGTGGAATACGGCTTTCGGCTGCCGAGCGCGATGGACAATCGGCCACTGAAATTTGAAGAGTACGAAACCAAGATGCGGCAGACCATTTTTGTCTCCGCCACGCCCGCCGCTTACGAGCAGCAAAACGCCGGTCGCGTGGTTGAGCAAGTGGTGCGGCCCACCGGCCTGGTGGACCCGCAGGTCGAAGTGCGGCCGGCCACCCACCAGGTGGACGATGTGCTGCAGGAAATCCGCATCCGCGTGGAGAAAAACGAGCGCGTGCTCATCACCACCTTGACCAAGCGCATGGCTGAGCAGCTCACCGACTACCTGACCGACAACGGCGTGAAAGTGCGCTACTTGCACAGCGATGTGGACACGGTGGAGCGGGTGGAAATTCTGCGCGATTTACGCTTGGGCACCTTTGACGTGCTGGTCGGCATCAACTTGCTACGCGAAGGCCTGGACATTCCCGAGGTCAGCCTGGTAGCCATTCTGGACGCGGACAAAGAGGGCTTTCTGCGCGCCGAGCGCAGCCTGATCCAGACCATTGGCCGGGCCGCCCGCAACCTCAATGGCCGGGCCATTTTGTACGCCGACCGCATCACCGACTCCATGAAAAAAGCCATGGGCGAGACCGAGCGCCGGCGCAACAAGCAACTGGCCTTCAACGCCGAAAACGGCATCACACCGCGCAGCATCAACAAGAAAATCAAAGACCTGATCGACGGCGTCTACAGCGAAAAGTCGGGCCAGGAAGCCCAGCGCCTGGAGCAGGCCGCGCTGCAAAGAGCCCAGGTCGAGGACATGAGTGAAAAAGACATTGCCAGGGAAATTAAACGCCTTGAAAAGCTCATGATCGAGCACGCCAAGAACCTGGAGTTTGAACAGGCCGCCCGGGTGCGTGATCAGCTGTCCGTGCTCAAGGCGCAGGCTTTTGGCGCAGCGGGGCCGGATAACGTGGCAGTAGCCTAGAGTCCTACTAAAACGCTAGGACTTTTTGATATACTTGACGAAATCAGTCGAGAACAACATCAAACAGTCGAACTGGTTAGGCCGCAAAACATTGCGGCCCAAGAGGGTGGGGGTCCATACCGCTGTGCTTATTGCACAGCGGCCATGCCTTAACCGACATGAAACGACAGTCAAGCCAACACAAAAAGGAGCTTGAAAATGCGCCTCACGACCAAAGGCCGCTTTGCGGTCACTGCCATGATTGACTTGGCCCTGCGCCAGAACAACGGCCCCGTCACGCTGGCGGCGATCAGCCAGCGTCAGCAAATTTCGCTGTCCTACCTGGAGCAATTGTTCGGCAAACTGCGCCGCCATGAACTGGTGGAATCCACCCGTGGCCCCGGCGGCGGCTACACGCTGGGCCGCAAGGCGACCGAGATCACGGTGGCCGACATCATCGTCTCGGTGGACGAGCCGATTGACGCCACGCACTGCGGCGGCAAAGAAAACTGCATGGGCGAAGCCGGCCGCTGCATGACGCACGAACTCTGGGCTTCGCTGAACAGCCGCATGGTCGAGTTTTTGGACTCGGTCACACTGCAAAAACTGGTGGACGATCAGCTCGCCAAAGGCGTGGTGATTGAAAGCACGCCGCCCGTGAAAAAGGCTGTGTTTGCAGCACCCGCCGTCAAGCCCATGCGTATCAATGCACCGAATTCGGTGTTTGCCTTAGGCAACGCTTTTTCCAAGACCTGACCCCTGACAGCGCAGCCTCGGCGCTTGGCCCTTGGCATTTGCCGATGGGCTGAGCCGCTGGACAGGCGCCTGCATTTTTTTTTGAACCTGAACCTCTCGAGAAGCTGAACCATGGACACGCCACACTTTCCCATCTACATGGACTACAGCTCCACCAACCCCTGCGACCCGCGTGTGGTGGACGCCATGATTCCCTGGTTGCGTGAACATTTTGGCAACCCGGCATCGCGCAGCCACGCCTGGGGCTGGGAGGCCGAAGCAGCGGTCGAAAAAGCGCGTGAAAACGTGGCAGCCCTGATTGGTGCCGACCCGCGCGAGATCGTCTGGACCAGCGGTGCGACCGAGTCCAACAACCTGGCCCTCAAAGGCGCGGCGCATTTCTACCAGACCAAGGGCAAACACCTGATCACGGTCAAGACCGAGCACAAGGCAGTGCTTGACACCTGCCGTGAACTGGAACGCCAAGGCTTTGAAGTCACTTACCTGGACGTTCAGGAAGACGGCTTGGTCGATTTAGAAGTTTTGAAGGCCGCGATGCGCCCCGACACCATTCTGGTCAGCATCATGTTTGTCAACAACGAGATCGGTGTCATTCAGGACATTCCCGCCATTGGTGCCTTGTGCCGCGAGCGCGGCATCATTTTCCATACCGATGCGGCGCAAGCCACGGGCCGGGTCGACATTGACCTGAGCACCTTGCCTGTGGATCTGATGAGCCTGACTTCGCACAAGACCTACGGCCCCAAAGGCATCGGCGCCTTGTACGTTCGCCGCAAGCCACGCATTCGCCTGGAAGCGCAAATGCACGGCGGCGGGCATGAGCGCGGCATGCGTTCGGGCACGCTGCCCACGCACCAGTGCGTTGGCATGGGCGAGGCTTACCGCATTGCCAAGGCCGAAATGCACGAAGAAAACAAGCGCATTCGCGCCCTGCAGGAGCGCATGCTCAACGGTCTGAAAGATGTGGAAGAAGTGTTCTTGAACGGCAACGCCGACAAGCGCGTGCCGCACAACCTGAACATGAGCTTCAACTACGTTGAAGGCGAGTCGCTGATCATGGGTATCAAGGGCTTGGCGGTCTCGAGTGGTTCGGCCTGCACCTCGGCCAGCCTGGAACCCAGCTATGTGTTGCGCGCTTTGGGCCGCAGCGACGAGTTGGCCCACAGCAGCCTGCGCATGACGTTTGGCCGCTGGAGCACCGAAGAAGAGATCGACTACGCCGTGGCCACCATCAAGGAAAACGTCGCCAAGCTGCGCGAGCTGTCTCCGCTCTGGGAAATGTTCAAGGACGGTGTTGATCTCTCCACCATCCAATGGGCAGCTCATTGAGTTCCCCTGCGCCGCTACGCGTCACCCCCTGAGGGGGCGGCGCCTGTGGCCCGGCTAAGCCGGTTCCCCGGCCCCTGCTTGAATTTGATTTAAAGGAAAAACACCATGGCTTACTCTGAAAAGGTCGTTGACCACTACGAAAACCCCCGCAACGTGGGCTCTTTTGAAAAGGGCGACGAGTCCGTGGGCACAGGCATGGTCGGCGCGCCCGCTTGCGGCGACGTGATGAAGCTGCAAATCAAGGTCAACCCTTTGACTGGCGTGATCGAAGACGCGCGTTTCAAGACCTACGGCTGCGGCTCGGCGATTGCCTCTAGCTCCCTGGTGACCGAATGGGTCAAAGGCAAGACGCTGGACGAAGCGGCTGGCATCAAGAACAGCCAGATCGCTGAAGAGCTGGCCCTGCCGCCCGTGAAGATCCACTGCTCCATCCTGGCGGAAGACGCCATCAAGGCAGCCGTGAGCGACTACAAGCAAAAGCACGCGCACTGAGTGAGCGGTTCTTGACGGGTCTTTTGTTGTTCTTTTGAAATTTTCCGAGCCTTGACATGTCTGTAACTTTGACTGATGCAGCCGCCCGCCACGTGACGCGTTACATGGCCAAGCGCGGCAAGGGCGTTGGCGTGCGCCTGGGCGTGAAAACCACCGGTTGCTCGGGCTTGGCCTACAAGCTTGAATACGCCGACGAAATCGCCCCCGAAGACGTGGTCTTTGAAGACAACGGCGTCAAGGTGCTGGTCGACCCGAAAAGCATGGCCTACATCGACGGCACGCAGCTGGACTTTGTGCGCGAAGGCTTGAACGAAGGCTTCAAATTCCTCAACCCCAACGAGCGCGACCGCTGCGGCTGCGGGGAGAGCTTCCGGGTTTGACGGGGCCTTCGCCCTCGGCTGGCCGCCTCCACGCCCGTGTTGGCGGCTTTTTCTTTTCAACCACGATCTGCGCATGAACCTGCAATCCAACGACTTCGAATTGTTCGGCCTGCCCGAGCAGTTTGCGCAAGAGCGCAGCGCAATCGACCAGCGCTGGAAGGAACTGCAGCGCCAGGCTCACCCCGATAAGTTCGCAGCCCAAGGCGCAGCTGCCCAGCGCGTGGCCATGCAGTGGTCGGTGCGCATCAACGAGGCTTATCAGAGGCTCAAAGACCCGGTCAAGCGGGCGGCCTACCTGTGTGAGCTCAAGGGCGCGCCGGTCCAGGCGCATCACAACACCGCCATGCCGCCGGCTTTTTTGGTCCAGCAAATGGAGTGGCGCGAAGCCCTGGAAGAAGCGAGCAGCGCCTCAGAACTTCAGGCGCTCGCCGACGACAACCAGGCTGCACTGCGTGAAAATTTACTCACCTTGGCCCGCGCCTTGGACGAGCAGCACGACTACCCGCAAGCCGCCCAGGTGGTCAGCGGCCTGATGTTCATTGAACGTTTTGGCCAAGAAGTGGCCAGCCGCCAGGATCAGCTAGAGCAAGCCTGACAATTCAAGTTTTCTCCGAATCGCCTACAACCCGAACAACATGGCTCTCCTGCAAATTTCCGAACCCGGCCAAACGCCAGATCCGCACCAGCGCCGCGTTGCCGTGGGCATTGACCTGGGCACCACCCATTCGCTGGTGGCCAGCGTGCGCAGCGGCGTGGCCGAGTGCCTGCCCGACGAACAAGGCCGTGTGATCTTGCCCAGCGTGGTGCGCTACCTGCCCGGCGACAAGCGCCAGATCGGTTTTGACGCGCTGGCCGCGCAAGTGCAAGACCCACAAAACACCATCGCCTCGGTCAAGCGGCTCATGGGCCGTGGCCTCAAAGACGTTGCCAACCGCGAGCAGTTGCCCTTTGAGTTGATCGACAAGCCCGGCATGGTCGCGCTGAACACCATCGCCGGTGAAAAAAGCCCGGTCGAGATCAGCGCCGAGATTTTGGCCACCCTGCGTTTTCGCGCTGAAGACACCTTTAACGACGACGTGTATGGCGCCGTCATCACCGTGCCCGCGTACTTTGACGACGCCCAGCGCCAAGCCACCAAAGACGCCGCCCAGCTGGCCGGCCTGAACGTGCTGCGCCTGATCAACGAACCCACCGCCGCCGCGATTGCCTACGGCCTGGACAACCAGAGCGAGGGCGTTTACGCCGTGTACGACCTGGGCGGCGGGACGTTTGATATCTCCATCCTGCGCCTGAGCCAAGGCGTGTTTGAAGTGGTTGCCACCGGTGGCGACTCGGCCTTGGGCGGCGACGATTACGACCGCCTGCTGGCCAACTGGCTGCTGCAGCAAGCCGGGCAGGGCGCTGATGCGCTGTCGCCTTCGGCCCAGGCCAGCGTGCTGCAAGAAGCTCGCCGCGCCAAGGAAGCTCTGAGCACGCAAGAGGTGGTGGTTGTTGCGTTGGACGTGCCGGGGCTGCACCTCACGACTGAAGTCACGCCCGCCATCTTTGAACAACTCACTGCCGAACTCACCGCCAAGACCATGGCCGCTGTGCGCCGCGCCTTGCGCGATGCCAAGCTGGCCAAAGACGAAATCAAGGGTGTGGTGCTGGTAGGCGGCTCCACCCGCATGCCGCAAATACGCCGTGCGGTGGCCGAGTTTTTTGGCACCGAGCCGCTGACCAACCTCAACCCCGACGAAGTCGTGGCCTTGGGCGCAGCCGTATCGGCCAACCAGCTGGCCGGCAACCAGGGCGCTGACGACCTGCTGCTGCTCGACGTGATTCCCTTGTCCTTGGGCATTGAAACCATGGGCGGCTTGGTCGAGCGCATCGTGCCGCGCAACCAAACCATACCGACGGCCATGGCGCAAGACTTCACCACCTACCAGGACGGACAGACCGCCCTGGCCCTGCATGTGCTGCAAGGCGAGCGTGACTTGGTGGTTGACTGTCGCAGCCTGGCCCGTTTTGAATTGCGCGGCATACCGCCCATGCCGGCAGGCGCGGCACGCATCCGCGTGACCTTCACGGTGGACGCCGATGGCCTGCTGACCGTCAACGCCAAAGAGCAAGTCAGCGGCGTAGAGGCGCGCATCGACGTCAAGCCGTCTTATGGTTTGTCAGACGACGACATCGCTCGGATGCTGCAAGACAGCTTTGCCACCGCCCAGCAAGACATGCAAGCCCGCGCGCTGGCCGAAGCCCAGGTCGACGCGGACCGCATGATCCTGGCCACCCAAAGCGCGCTGGATGCTGATGCCGATTTGCTGGAGCCCGCTGAGCGCCAAGACATTGACCAGCTCATGGAGCAGGTGCGCCAAGCTCGCCGTGAGGGCGATGCCGCCACCATTGAAGCCGCCAACCAGGCGCTGGCCAAGGGCACCGAAAACTTTGCGGCTCAACGCATGAACCGGGGCATTGCGCACGCACTCGCCGGCAAAAATATCGAAACGATTTAAAGAGTAAAGCCATGCCCATCATCAAAATTCTGCCGCACCCCGAGTACTGCCCCAAAGGCGCCGAGATCAGCGCCCCTGCTGGCACCTCGATTTGCGAGGCCATGCTGGACAACCACATCAACATCGAGCATGCCTGCGACATGAGCTGCGCCTGCACCACCTGCCACGTGATCGTGCGCGAAGGCATCAAGTCCCTGAACGAGCTGGACGAGAACGAAGAAGACCTGCTGGACCGCGCCTGGGGCCTGGAGCCCAACTCGCGCCTGAGCTGCCAAGCCTTCCTGGCGCAAAGCGATGTGACGGTGGAAATCCCCAAGTACTCGATCAACCACGCCAAAGAAAACCACTGAGCCTTGCCCGTGCGGGCGGCTTGAGGCCGGGCCAAGCCCAGCGATAATTGGTTCATGCGCCAAATCGTTCTTGACACTGAAACCACCGGGCTTTCCGCCGACACCGGCGACCGCATCATTGAAATTGGCTGCGTGGAGCTGCTGGCCCGCAAGCTCACCGGCAACAACCGCCACTTCTACCTGAACCCCGAGCGCGACAGCCACGAGGACGCGCTCAAGGTCCACGGCATCAGCAACGAGTTTCTCAAAGATAAGCCCAAGTTCGGCGCCATCGCCGACGAACTACTGGAGTACCTGCAGGGCGCTGAAGTCATCATCCACAACGCGCCCTTTGACATCGGCTTCTTGAACAAAGAGCTCGAACTCATAGGCCGCCCGCCCATCAAGCACTGCGTGGCCAACGTGGTCGACAGCTTGGTGATGGCCAAGGAACTGTTCCCGGGCAAACGCAACTCGCTGGACGCCCTGTGCGACCGCCTGGAAGTCGACAACTCGGGCCGCACGCTGCACGGCGCTTTGCTCGACGCGGAGTTGTTGGCCGACGTGTACATCAACCTCACGCGCGGGCAAAACAGCTTGGTGATGGACATCGGCAGCAACACGCAAGACGCTGGCCCGGCCACCGTGATTGACTTGAGCACCTTTGAGCTGCCCGTGCTCTTGGCCAACGAACAAGAACTCGCCCAGCACGACAGCCAACTCACAGCACTCGACAATGCCAGCAAGGGCAAGACCGTGTGGCGCTTGGTCGAAGCCTGAGACTCCACTTTTTCTAGCACCCAGCCTTCAGAAGCGCGAAAAAACCGGCATATAATCTAAGGCTTGACCGATAGGGCGGTTAGCTCAGGGGTAGAGCACTGCATTCACACTGCAGGGGTCGCAAGTTCGAAACTTGCACCGCCCACCAAATTCAAAACCTCACAAGTCGTTGATTTGTGAGGTTTTTTTGTTTGGCGGGTGCTTCCCGATGTATCCCAATTGCTCCCGTTTGGCTGAATCGTTGAGCACTTGCTCCACTTTTGCGCCAGTGAACTCCAGAAGGTCTGTCGATGGGCAGATCAATTGCATCCGCGCGTCCATACTCCAGCCCACTACTGCGCGCGAGTGCAAGTCGAGCACCAGCTCCAAATATAACCAGCCCTCATGCGTGCGGATGTGGGTGATGTCAGTGCAACAAATTTCAACACTTCAAGCTTTTAAAGTAGTATTTGTCGTGTTCAAACCTATGCAGGCATCAATTCATGCGAAACGTAAATTATTTTTCAGCCTCGCTGCTCTCCCTTGGCCTGGCTCTGATTGGCTCGCACGCAGGCGCTCAGATCTCCAATCCTCTGGGCGATGTTCAACGCATCCTCGCCAGCCCCTCTTTCAAGGCTGCTGTTGCGACGATCGACAAGGAACATAGCCGGATCGTTGACGAGGGCATCATGCTGACCGAGATCCCGGCGCCACCGTTCAAGGAGGAAACAAGGGCGCGCGAATACGAAAAGATGTTTAAAGCGGTCGGGCTGGGTGAAGTCAAGATCGACGAGGAAGGTAATGTGCTCGGTATCCGCAAGGGTAGTCGGGGCGACGGTAAATTCGTCGTCGTGTCGGCGCACCTCGATACGGTGTTTCCGGCAGGCACCGATGTAAAAGTCAAACGCCAGGGCACCAAGCTCTATGCGCCGGGTATTGGTGACGACACCATGAGCTTGGCGGTGTTGCTGGGTTTTGTGCGGGCCATGGATGCCGGCGGCATCAAGACACGCGACGACATTCTGTTTGTCGGCACCGTCGGCGAGGAAGGGCTGGGCGATCTGCGCGGCGTGCGCTATTTGTTCAACAAGGGCCAGTACAAGGACAAGATCAAGTCCTTCTTCTCGGTCGAGTCCGGCAGCGTGGACCTGATCACCAATGGCGGCGTTGGTTCGAGGCGTTACCGCGTGACATTCAACGGCCCAGGTGGTCACAGCTACGGCGCTTTTGGTTTGGTCAATCCCGTTTTTGCACTGGGGCAAGCGGCAGTTGAGTTTTCGCGCCTGCAGGTGCCAGCAACGCCAAAGACCACTTATGGCATTGGCGTGATCAGCGGCGGGACTTCGGTCAATTCGATTCCCCTCAGCGGCTCGATGGAAGTCGATATGCGTTCGGAGTCGGTGGTCGAGCTCAAAAGGGTCGAGGAGCGGATGATGAAGATCATGCATGAAGCCGCAGATGCTGAGAACTTTGCTCGGTCGACCAAGGAAGGAAAAATCAGCGTTGAGATCAAGCTGATAGGCGACCGCCCGGCCGGCAGTACCGATGTCAAATCCGAGCTGGTGCAGACCGCCAAGGCTGCCATCGAGGCGGGCGGCTACAAGGTTGGCTACCAGTGGAGCTCGACCGATTCGAACATGCCGATGAATCTCGGAATTCCGGCCATCACGATAGGCCGTGGTGCGCCGGGCAAGGCCGGGCGCTCGCATTCGCTTGACGAGTGGATGGATGTTGAAAAAGAGCCAATGGTCAAGGCGATCGCAACCAGCTTAAGTATCATCTTGGCGACCGCGGGGCTCGAATGACCGAGCCGAGCTCAGTCACAGCCGGAGGCCGCTTATGAGGCGTCGCCAATTCGCCTCGATACTGGCCTTTGCGGCGCCGGCGCTGGCCTTAGCCGCGCCGCAGCGCATCAGGATGTTCGAGCTTTACCAGGACAATCTGAGTTTTTCTGCGACGGCCAATAAGCTCAAGGGCAGCCTCATCAGCATGCAGGGTTTCATGGCCCCGCATCTGAAAGTCGAATCTGATTTTTTCGTGCTCTCGAACAGCCCGGTCGAGACCTGTCCTTTCTGCGCCTCCGCAGATGAATGGATCAACACGATCATTTTTGTCCGCATGAAAAAGCGCCAGGAGGCGGTCAGCCCGGGTGATCTGCTACAGGTTCAGGGCCGGCTCGAACTGGGGCCGCAAAAGGACGCGGCGACCGGTTTCGTCAGTCTTGTCCGCCTCGTCGACGCCAGTTTTCAGCGTCTGTGATGCAGGGGCCTGGCTGCCTTTTGGTGCAGGCAGTCGACGCTGTTTTTGCCGATTCCGGCGGAGCCAGCATACACGCGCTGCAGCAGGTCAGCGCAGAGTTTTTCCCCGGTCAACTGAGTGTTGTCGTCGGTCCTTCTGGGTCGGGCAAGAGTACCTTGCTGCATGCGCTGGCGGGCATCGTGGTGCCGCAGCGCGGCTTGATAAGCTTCGGTCCAACAGTCGTAAACCAATTAGACGAGCGCCGGCGCGATGCCTGGCGCCTCGCGCATTGCGGTCTGTTGTTTCAGGAATTTCGCCTGATCGAAGAATTGGATGCGCTGGCCAATGTGCTGCTACCGGCGCAATTCCAGCAAACCAGAATGCCAGCCGGGATGCGCGAGCGCGGCTGTGAGCTGCTCGAACGCTTTGACGTGCCGCGGCGTTCCATACAGGTGGCGAAGATGTCGCGCGGCGAACAGCAGCGGGTGGCGCTGGCGCGTGCGCTGCTACTCGACCCACCGCTGATACTGGCCGACGAGCCGACTGCCAGCCTTGATGCCGACAACGGGCAGCGGATTGCCGCGGCGCTGCAGGCCTTGGCCAAGTCCGGCAAAACGGTGGTGACGATCACCCATGACGACAAACTTGTCGCGCGGGCTGACAATTTGTTGCGCATGCAGGCGGGCCGAATCCTGCCTTCGGTCGAGGGCGGATCTTCATGAACCCGGTGCCGCTGATCCGCGCCGCGCTCGTGCGCCACCGCTTCAGCGCGCTGGCTTTCGTGTTTCTGGTCGCCGCTGGTGTGTCGCTATCGGTTGCGGTCGTGTCGCAGGAGCGGGCCTTGCGACAAGGCAGCACGCTGGCCGCAGATCGCTTTGATCTGATCGTGGCGCCGCCAGGCAGCCGCACCGATGCCTTGCTGAGCGGCGTTTTTCTTCGACCCGGCTCAAGCCAGTTGCTGGCCCCGGCGCTGAGTGCCGCGCTGCTCAACGACAGCCGGGCCGTCAGCGTTTCGCCGCTGGCCTTTGGCGACAGCGTTGGCGGTGCGCCGGTCGTTGGGGTCACAGCCGCGCTGGTCGAGCATTTGTCTGGCGGGTTGGCCGCAGGTCGGCTGTTTGCTGCACCGGACGAAGCCGTGGTTGGTTCCGGCAGTAGCTTGCAACTGGGCGACAAATTTCAGCCCGCCCATGGCATCCAGCATGGCGGCGTTAGGTCTGGTAGCAGCGATTTGCTTGACGCTCATTCAATGACGATTACGGTGGTCGGTCGAATGAAACCGACCGGCTCGCCCTGGGATCGGGCGGTGACCATACCGGTGGAGCAAGTTTGGTTGCTGCACCATTTACCAACCGGCCATGATCCTGCGGCGCAGCATTTGGGCCCGCCGTTCGATGCCGCCTATACGCCGGGGATTCCGATGGCCGTGCTGCAGGTCAGCGACCTGGCTGCTGCGTACAAGCTGCGCAGCGCCTACAACAACAAGGAATCGATGGCTTTTTTTCCGGCCGAGATGCTGCTTCAGTTGTATCAGCTCGTTGGCGACATTCGCCAGCTGATGAGCTTGCTGGCCCTTATCACGCAAGCGCTGCTGCTGCTCTCGATCATGGCCAGTGTCTTGATCTTGTTCCGTCTGCTGCTGCCGCAATTCGTCACGCTGCGCGCCATCGGAGCGCCTAGGTCTTATCTGTTCGGTTTCGCCTGGGGTTTTACTTCGCTGCTGGTGGTGCTGGGTGTACTGCTAGGCTTGGCGGGCGGCTATGGATTGTCATTCGGCATCAGTGCCTGGCTGTCCCAGCAGACCGGCGTCAGCCTGCAGCCGGCACTCGGAGCGCATGAGTTGTCAATGGCCTTGGCAATCCTCGCTGTTGGCCTGCTGCTGGCCAGCTTACCGGCCTGGCACCTGCAGCGCTTGTCACTGGCCGCCGCGATCAAATTGAATTGAAACCATCGGCAGTCGGGATCAAGCTTCAGCGGCTGTTGCAGAGGTAAAAAAATTGAACCCCAAGGCCACCAGTGCAAGTTTGAACTACTCATCCAGACCAGTGCCAGCGAGCGTGCCTGCCTACTTGATCTTGAACGCAGTCTTGTACGCGTCAAACAGCGTCCGCAGCTCTGCCACCGGGTCCTTGCTGTTGTCTATCCGCAGGTCGATATTGCGGGCGTAGCCATTTGTGCTGGGTGCTTCGTTGAGTACCACGATGGCGGCAGATATCTTCCCGCGGCGATCGCCGCCGGCCTTCTGCCCTGCTTCAAGTGCCGTCATGACGCGGTCGGCCAGCGGGCCTGGCGTGTTTTCGAACGCCACCACTATCGCCTCTAGTGTTTCGCGTCCGACCAAAATGTTGCCAGCAACGACCACGTCCTTCCCGATGATGTGGCCCTTGAAGTCGTCGGGTTTGGTACCAGTGAAGGCAGCCTGAGTCCCTTTGGCCGAAATCACCGACAGTTGCCGCTCTTCGCGTTTCTCGTCAGCCAGCAGGGCCGCGTCCAGCGCCTCCTTGGCCGTGGCTCCCTGGCGCAGGCGCTCCAGCGAATCCCTTGCGAGCAAGGGGTTGGTGTTGGCCTGGCTTGCCACGGCACCGATCCCGAACTCCATCTGCAGCACGCGGTTCCCCACCGCCAGCCGCGCCGTCGACACCGCCCCTCCGACTGCGCCCGTGGCCGGGTCGCGCGCGACGAGGGAGAAGGTGTTGTCCCACTCTTCACGGTTGAGCCCTTGCGCCTCGCTGGCATGGGCTGCCAAGGTGACAAGAAAAACGAGGAGAAGGGTCAGGTGTCGGAGCAGGTTAGTTGGTTTCATGAGATTGGTTTTGACGTAGAAGAACTGAAGAAGCATTTGAATCGCAATAATGAACTTGGCGGGGATGTGATCAGCAGACAGACGAGCCGTTAACGGACGAGCGACCCGTTGTCCCTCGGGGTGTTGGCCTAGGGTTTGACGTTGGTATGCAGCCCAAGCTTGACGCCAGCGTAAGCACTGTAGGGAAATGCCACGGGCCGGACGTCATTCGCTTTGCCGAACGCAAGCGAGCCTTCCGCCACATGGTCATCATCTTCAGCGTGCAGGGTCGCCAGACCTTGCACGCCCGAAGTCGTAGCGTGAACATTTTCAGTTTCGCCTTGCGCCGTGAGCAGGAACCGTGCCTTTTGGGCGCGCGCGCAGGTATTGAGCACGCGCATCGCCCGATCGACGACCGGTTGACCGCTTACAAAGGGGTTCGAGCCGACCGCAGCGAGTGCCCGGGTTTTGAGCTTAGCCACGGTGCCGTCGTAGCCGGGGTGATTGCTCAACGGCACATCGATTCCCCACTTCATCGAGAGTTCGCGGATCCGTTCGGTTTGCGCGATATAGCTGTCGAGACGGCCCATGTCGCGACCGAAGTTGAAGGAAGTGCCGCCCCAGATCATGGCTTTATGCACCCGGCCACCGTCGCGCACCTCGAACACCGGGGTGATGGTGCCCAGAGTGTGGCCCGGTGTGATCATGAAACGTACCGTCGTGTCGCCCAGTGTCAGCGTGTCCCCATCATGTACGGCGATCTCGCGCTTTGGCGGACGGTCCCATAAGGTGGAGTCAAACTCCAGCACGGTTTCCATCATTTTCCAGTCGATTTCGCTTGCCACCACGCGGGCGCGGTAGCGCTCGGCGATCATTTGCGCGCCACCGTAATGGTCGCCGTGGCCATGGGTGACGAGCACGTAGCGAATCTGTGCGGGATCCAGCCCCAGACGACGCATGCCACCCTCAATCAGGTCAGCCGCTTCCTTCTTGTTGTTGAGGGCGTCGATCAGGATCAGGCCGTCGCTGGTCTTCAGCACCCAAGCGCTGACCCAGGTGGAGCCCACATAGAAAAGGTTGTCGAAGGCCTGCCCGGGGTCTGGTGGCGCTTGGTTGATGAGCTTTGCAAGCGACTGATCCATGGCCGGGCTGGGAACGGCGCGCACGGCCGGCTGAGGGTTGCAGACGGGCATGAGGAACTTCAAGTCTTCGCCAGCGATGCGTTGGGCATCGAGGACATACTGTTCCGCCGTTAATTGAGGCTGGGTGATGGTGGAACACGCGGCAAGCGCGGCCAAGGTCATGCTGGTGATAAATGCTGTGCGGATCATGTTTTCTCCTGAGCTGCTATTCGTTTGAACTCTTGGTGTGAGGCACCAGGCTCAGGCCGCTGCCTGTGTCACCCGCTCCCAAAATCCGTTGATCTGCGATCCTTCGATCCAGCGCACCACTGCCACGAGGTCGTTCTCAGGATCGACCCAGACCACGGAAGCACCAGCGCCTATACAAAAGTAGCTGGACTCCGATGCGCCGTTGCAAATCCCGCGCCCCGTGTTGAGCCAGACCAGCATGCCGTACCAAGGGGCGATGGCGCAGGGCTTTGTCATCTGCTCGACCCAGCCAGCAGACAGCACTTGCCGAGCGCCCACGCGCCCCTGCTTGAGCAGCATCTGGCCGATCAGGGCTTGGTCGCTGGCCGAAATCGACAAACCTGCTCCCCAGTGCGTGCCACCGGGTACCGACTGCATGCGCTGCCCGTCGATCTCGACCCAGCTGTTCTCGTAGCCTTCCCACTTCCACGGGTCGGTCACGCCGCATGGCAGGGCGATCGTCTCGTTGAACACTTCGGGCAAGGGGCGGCGGAACAGGTGCAGCAAGGCCAGTGACAACTGGTTGATGCGCACATCGTTGTATTCCCAGTAGCTGCCGGGCGTTTGCAAGGGGCGGGCGTCGCCTTTCTTGCCGACCACGGGCGTGGGCTGGTACTGCAGGTGGCGGTAGCGGTCGACCTGGTCGGGAATGCCAAAGCACTGGCCTTGCCATTCGCTGCTTTGCTGCAGCAACTGCCGCCAGGTGATCTGTGCGTTGTGCGCATCGTCAAAACCGATGCCTGGCACGCGGCGGTGAACCGGCTCGTCGATGCTTGGCAGCAAGCCGGTGCCAACCGCCACGCCCGCCAGCATGGCCAAGTAAGTCTTGGCGATCGAGAAGGTCAGGTCCGAGCGATGCGGTTCGCCCCATTCGCAGACCTTTTGCCCCGCTACGTGGATCACGCCGCTCACGCCGCCGCGCGGATGCACGGGGCCGAGCAGTCGGTTCCAGGGCGGCGGGTCGGCGAGGTGGATGCCCCAGTTGGCTAGGTTGTCGCGGCTCCAGCTGGTTTCGTTGGCGCAGGCAAAGTCGATGGCGTGTTGAAAGTTCATTCTGCTGTAGCGCCAGAAGCCGTCACAGCCTTGCCCCATTTTTCGGTTTCTTGAACGATGGTTCTGCCAAAGTCTTCTGGGGTGCCGGGCATGGGCACGCCGCCTAACTCCGCCAAGCGGTCACGCATCTTGGGGTCGGCCAAGAGGCGGTTGATTTCGAGGTTGATGCGGTCCACCGCCTCGCGCGGCACGCCCTTGGGCATGCCGATGCCAAACCAGGCCGTGGCTTCGTAGCCGGGGACGGTGTCGCCCACCGTGGGCAGGTTGGGCATGGACGGCTCGGGGTTTTTAGAGGTCACCGCCAGGGGGCGAATGCGGCCCGATTTGATGTGCGTTACCGACGAGGGCAGGTTGTCAAACAAGACATGGACTTGTCCGGCGATCAGGTCCACCAAGGCGGGTCCTGCGCCCTTGTAGGGGATGTGCGCCATGTTGCAGCCGGTCATGGACTTGAAGAGCTCGCCCGACAAATGCACCGACGTGCCGCTGCCTGAAGACGCCATGTTGACCTTGGTCGGGTTGGCCTTGCAGTAGGCAATGAACTCGGCCACGTTTTTCACGGGCAGGCTGTTGGTGACGACCATCACGTTAGGCGTGCGAACAATGCCGGCCACGGGCGTGATGTCGCGGATGAAATTGAAGTTGAGTTTTTTGTACAAGGTGGCATTGATGCCGTTGGCCGGATTGACCAACAGCATGGTGTAACCATCGGCCGGGGCGTTGACCACAAACTCGGTGCCGATGTTGTTGCCGCCGCCGGGCTTGTTTTCAACAATCACTTGCTGGCCCAGTCGCTCGCTCAAGGCTTGCGCCACGATGCGGGCCAGCACATCGGTGGTGCCAGCCGGTGGGTAAGGCACGATCCACTTGATGGCCCGGACCGGGTAGTCGGCGGCCCAGCTGCTGCCAGCGGCCGCCAGCATCAAGACCAACAGAGGCTTCGTGAACAACGCAAGTTTCAATCGCATGGCCAAGTCCTTGTGTTTAAAAGTTCGGTTCTACGCTCAATTCCCGAGCCCATCAACGGGTAAAAACGCGCCCCCTGATGCTTGTGCTGTAACCCTTCAGTAACCAGCTCATCCGCCGCACATAGGCGGGATGTACTAGGCGATGCGGGACTTCTGTCGCTTGTTCGGGGAGTTGCTAAACGCTCCAATGCTTCATCGAGGCCGATCTGGCCCCGATCTGTCCCGTTCTGTCCCGATGGATTGAAGTTTGCTGGCGCTCACGCTGGCTTGGAGTGGTTCATGAAATTTTCCGAAGAGCGCGAGCTGTTTGCCGCTGCTGATTTGCATCGCCCTGTCACCCGCGCCGCCGCTCAGGGCACAGACCTGTGGACGCATTGGCGGGCGCTTGGCGACAAGCGGCGGCTCATCCTGGGCGCCACCGCGCTGGCGGCGCTGCTGGGCGCTACCGCGAGCGTGGCTCTGCGGCCGGTGTACGAGGCCAATTTGCTGATTCAGATCGCCGACGCAGCCGGGCCGTCCAAGGGTTTCATGAGCGAAACCACCAGCCTGTTTGACATCAAGACGCCTGCCTCGGCCGAGCTGGAGATCATGCGTTCACGCATGGTGGTGGCGCCGGCCGTGGAGGCGACCCAGCTGTTTGCCAAAGTGGAGTCCTCGCGTTTTCCGTTTGGCGGCAGCTGGCAGTCTCGCTTGACAGACGGGCCGTCCGTGCCTGGCAGCGTTGCGATAGGCCCCTGGCAATGGGTGCCTGATGCGCAGGCCTTGAGCGTGCGCAGGTTCGATGTGCCTGCCGGCTGGGAAGGGCGCGACCTGACCTTGAAGATCGAAGGGGAAGGGCGCTATTCCATCCACCACGCCGTGCTGGAAGCGCCTTTGCTGGGCAAGGTGGGTGAGTTGCTGCAAGCGCCTTTGGGCGCGGCTGGCAAAGGCCAGCTCGCCTTGCTGGTCACGCAGTTGCGCGGAGTGGAAGGCGCTGAGTTCCGCTTCGCCCGCAAGTCAGGCGGCGAGGCGATTGAAGACGTGCAGCGCACGCTCAAGCTGTCTGAGCGCGGCCGTCAGTCGGGCGTGATGGAGGCCACCTACCGCGACGCTGACCCGGCGCGGGCGGCGGATATCTTGAACGCGATCGGCACCAACTACATCCGCCAAGACCTGAACCGCAAAACGGCCGAGGCCGAAAAATCCATTGCCTTCCTGAGCCAGCAGTTGCCGCTGCTCAAATCCCAGATGGAGCAGGCTGAAGGCGCGTACAACCGCTTTCGCGCACGGCGCGGTACGGTCTCGTTTCAAGACGAAGCCAAGATGCTGGTCGACCAGACCGCTGACTTGCGCGGCAAGCTCGCCGACGCTGAACAGCGCCGCCGCGACCTGCTGACCAACCTGGGCTCCGAGCACCCGGCAGTCAAGATCGTCAACGAACAAGTCACCGGTTTGCAGCGCGAGATTGGGCGCATGCAGGGCAGCGTCACGGCCATGCCCAGCACCCAGCAGGACGCGCTGAGGCTCGAGCGTGAGGTCAAGCTCACGGGCGAGCTGTACCAGCAGCTGCGCAGCAGCCTGCAACAGCTGCAGCTGGTGCGTGAAGGGCGCAGCGGCAATGCTCGGTTGATTGACTCGGCCGTGGTGCCCTATGAGTCCGTCAATCCCCGGCCTGCCGTGATGACGGCCAGCTTTGCGGCCGCTGGCTTGTTGCTGTCGGTGCTGGGCGTGCTGGTCTGGAGCGGTGTGTCGCGCGGCGTGAAAAGCCTGCGGGACATTGAGGCGGCTGCTGGCGTGAAGGTCTATTCGTCGCCGATTGCCTGGGGCCAGCGCGTCAAAAGCAGCAGCGCACCGCATGCCAGGCTGCTGGCCTTGGCGGACCGGTCGTCTGACGTGGCTGTGAGCCTGCGGCAATTGCGCAGCCAGTTGCAGCACCAGATCCGCGAAGGCGCCAGCAACCGCTTGCTGGTCACCGGCCCCCAGCGAGGCGCGGGCGTTCATTTCATCAGCGCCAACTTGGGCGCAGTCATGGCCTAGGCCGGCAAGCGCATTTTGCTGGTCGATGCGGCCGGCTCGCGTGGCTCGCTGCATGGCTATTTCGACATGCCCGAGTCGGCCGGGTTTGCCGAGATCATTGCCAGCACCGCGACCCGCCAAGAAATCGTCAAGCCCACATCAGTCGCCGGCCTGGACTTGATCACGTCGGGCAAGGCGGATCTGGACGTGGATCAACTCGCCAGCGGCCATGCTTTCAATGACCTGATGGAGCAGGCCGGCAAGGACTACGACATGGTGATCGTCGCCGCACCGCCAGTGCTGGAGTCGGCGGATGTGCTGACCTTGGCCCCTGCGGCGACCCTGGTCATGCTGGTGGCACGAGCCCGCCAAACCAACGCCGAGCAGATTGTGGAAAGCGTGCTGCGCCTGTCCCAGGTGGGGCGCTTTCCCGGCGGTGTGGTGCTCAACGCGGTCTGATCGGCGATGGGCTTGACGTTTCCTGCCAGCCGCCGCCCTCTGGCCTCCGGCGGCGAGTCTTCGCTGCTGGTGGCCTGGTGGTGCGGGGTGTTCGTGCTGGCCATGCTGATCAGCATCTTCAGCGCGCAGTTCTTGCCCGCCAAGTTCATGTACGACGCGGCCACCCTGGGCGAGTACATGGCCTTGCGCAACTTGTGGGACGGGATCAGCTTTGACAGCTGGGTCAACACCGCCCGCGTGTTGACGCTGGTGTTTGACGCGCTGTCCCAAGCCCTGGCGATTCCGCTTTATTACGCGCTGGTGTACGGGCTGACCGTACGGGTGCTCGACGTTTTCAATGTGGACCAAGTGCGCTACCAGTTGTTGGCGGGCGTCTGGGTCTTGTGCTGCGCGCTGTTCTTGTCGCAACCGTCCAAAGAGCTGGTGGCTTTGCCCGTGGCTTTGTTTTTGTGCCTGGCGCGAACGCCCTGGGCACGGTTGGCAGCGGCACTGCTTTTCCTGGCTTATGCCGCGCTGTTTCGCCAATACTGGGCGATCTGCTTCTTTTATTTTTTAGTGGTGTTGAGCTCGCTGCGCTTTCTGGTGGCGGGCCGGTCAAGGCTGGCGCTGCTGGTGTTTTCGCTGGGCTTCATGGTGCCGTTCGTGGCAGCGCAACTCGCCGGGCAGCCGCCGCTGACCGATGCCCGCATGATGATCAATGAGTTCCGGGTGGACAGCCCGGATGCGCGCTCGGCTTTTAGCAATGCGCTGGACAACACGGGCCTCTGGACCGACGCGGCCAACACCGCGCTGGCCTGGCTGTACATGAACATTCCGCTGGCCATGCTGCTGGACGCCACGCCGCACTATGTGGTGTTTGCCCTGTTCCAGTTGGCGACTCTGGTGTTTTTTGCCAAGGGTTGCGCGCGCTATCTGCGCCAAGCCAGGCGGCTGGGCCAGACGGGCACGACCTACCCGCGTTGCATTGCCTTTGTGGTGGCGTATTCGATCACCCAGGCCTTGTTTGAGCCGGACTTCGGTTCCTTTTTGCGGCACGAAATGATGCTGATGGTGCCGCTGTTGATCGTGGTGTTCTGCCGGGCCCATGCCGAGCTAGAGGCGCCCCTGGTGGGTCGCACCTGGCCCCCGGCCACGGTGAACTGATCGAGCCCGCCGCGTGCCCACTTCGCATATCTTGCTGGCCAGGCTGCTGGCCGGGATCTTGAACGCGGCGCCGCCCGTGGTCGGCTCCTACGCCATGGGCCGCGAATCCTACGGCGCCGCAGCGTCGGTGCTGGCCATTGCCACCATCATCTTCGGCCTCATCAGCCAATACCTGAGCCAGAACCTGTTGCGGCTTTTGTGCACCGGTCAAAAGGGCGAGCAGGCCGTCGGTGCGGCCTTGCTGTTCTCCGCGCTGAGCACCGTCGTGGCGGGCACGGCCCACGCCGCTGGCGTGATGTCCGCCTCGGAAGCCCTGCAGCTGGCCACCTTGGTGGTGGCCCTGACGTTCTTGCGCATCTGTGAGGTTCAACTCATCAGCCGGGACCGGATCGTGCCGTCCATCTTGGTTTATTACGCGGCCCCGCCGGTGCTATCGTCGGTTTTTTTTGTGGCGGCGGGTTGGTCGGGTGGAAGCTACGCGGCAGCCGGCATGGCCCAGGCCTGCGGTTATGCGGCAGCCGCCTTGTTGGCCATCGCGCTGGCCGGTGGTGTGCGGCCCCTGTTCCTGTTGGCCGTGCGCGCCCACCCGCTGGCCGTGGCGCGCGAGCTCGGTCGCTCGGTGCCGCTGATGATCAGCGGGGTATCCACCGCCGCCGCAGAATTTTTGCCCATGGCGATGCTGCGCGGCATGGACGCGCTGGCGGTGATTCCGGTCTATGAGATTGCCCGCAAGATCGCCTCTTTCCCCACCACCTTGGCCAATCCCCTGATGAACCAGACCAACCCCGCCATGATCCGGGCCTATGCCTTGCACGACCGCACGCAGATGCGGGTGCTCATGGACCAATTCGCACGGCGGCTATCTGGCGTGGGCGCCGTGTTTATCTTGCTGGTGGTCGCCTTGGTAGTCGGTGGCTTGCACAACGAGCGGCTGCACGATGTGTCGCAGTTGCTGCTGCCTTTGTCCTTAGGCACCATCGTGGCCATGTGGTGCGTGCCGTATCAGCCCTTGCTGATCGCGGCCCGAGGCGACCGCTGGTTCACGGTCAGCAGCGGCCTGTCCATCGTCATGTTGCTGTCGCTGGCGCCTGTGCTGGCAGCCTTCGGCCCGGCCCTGGCGGTGAGCTGCGCAGCGGGCCTGAGCATTGCCGCTGGCGCCTTGGTGATCCGCTTTCGCGCTTTGCGCGAAACGCAGCCGCAACGGCACCCGGGGACTTGAAGGCCAACAGCAAGCAAAAAAGCGGCCTGTAGGCCGCTTCTCAGAGGAGTCGCTCAATCCGGCGAACTGTCTCAGCTTGCGTCAGGCCCAGGCGCGACCAACACGGGCAACTCTGGCGGCAGCCGCATTTCCAGCGCATTGGCGTAGACCTGGTGCAGTTCTTCCACCGTGCGCTCTATGCGAAACGCCTTTAAAAAACGCACGCGCGCCTTGACGCCCATTTGGCGGCGCAGCTTCTTGCCCATGCTCAATATGGCGGCGGCCAACTGGTCTGGCTCGCCCGGTTCCACCATGCGGCCGGTCACATGGTCGACCACCACCTCTGGCAGACCACCGACGCGGCTGGCAATCACGGGCAGGCCAGCGCGCATGGCCTCGACGGCCGACAGGCCAAACGCCTCATAACGCGAGGGCACTACCAGCGTGTGCGCCGTGGCGTAAAGCGGCCTTATTCTTTCGCGGTCCAGCCAGCCCACGTAGCGCACGTTGTCCGGTCGTTCCAGCTCGGACTTGTAGCCGGTGACCACGGCCGCGCCCACCACAATGGCGTAGGCCTTGTCGCCCAGTGTCTTCATGGCGGACAGCAGCACGTCCGCCCCTTTTTCATAGTCCAGTCGGCCGACAAACAAAACGCGTATGCAGTCCTTGGGCCAGAGCGCCTCGGCTGCCTCAGCCGCCTCGGCGGGCGGCAGCGCAACGTCGGCTAAGCCGCTGGCCACCACCTTGAGTTGCGACGAAGGGATGCCAACCGCCTTGGCCCGCGAAGCTTCGAACTCGGACACACACACCACGGCCGAGCACAGGCGGGACAGCTGCCGCTCAGCTGTCGCCATGGCGTAGGTCACCAAGCCGTTGACCTTGCGGCGCTCAAAAGACCAGCCATGCGCGCAATAAATAATTTTGGGCGCATTGGCCATCGTCGGCAGCAGCGCCAGCAAGGGCCGCATCACCACCCCCGCAAAGGTGGCGTGCAAGTGCACGATGTCCGGTTGTCATTGCCGCACGCTTTTCAAGGCCAGCCCCGCCATGCGCAGCGAACTGCCCAGCCGGCCATTGCCGCCAGAGCGGTAGGGCAGCAGGCACTCCGGCGGCAAGCCAGGGAAAAACTCAGCATGCTCTTGCGGCAGCACCACGCGCACACAGGCTGCGCCGTGTCGCTGCACCTGCAGCGTCAGCATTTCTTCGAGGTAACTGCCCACGCCGCCATGGGCGGTCTGGGTGACGTGCAATATCTTGACTTGCCGGGCCGGATGTCCATTCATGCAGTGAGCCTCCCTGCACCGATTCAATGGATCGGTGTTATTTACCTTGGGTCCTGCACGCCAAGCACGGCGCGCCCCGGACCCAGAGATTTAAGCCCGCCTGCGCTTGGATCGCCATAGCCTGGATGTCCTGACATCTTGGGACAGAGCGCTGCCTGCAAAAGGGACATATGTCCCCCCCATTGCAGGAGGTATCGGGGTGGTGTTCGAGCCCCTGCAACTTCAGAATAAAAGCCCAAGGCAGGCCACCGGTTCCTAACCCAGGCAGGCTGCTTTACAACCTGCGCTGGAGCTCAAGAGTGGACATGAATCAAGGCAAGGCGGCGCTGAAGTTGCCCGGCGCGACGGCCCGGCCTGCCGGCTTGCTGCCGAACTCGGCCCAGTTCGGTCGTTCCAGTGCGCAGCGCAGCGACCCGGCCATTGCGCTGTCTTTTCATGAAGACCTGGCCACGGCTCAGGCCGATTGGCAGCGCTTCGAGCAAAGCGCCGACTGCACGGTGTTTCAGTCCTTCGGGTGGTTGTCCGCTTGGCAGCGCCACATTGGCCAGCCGCAGGGCAGCCGCTGCCTGATCGTCATGGGCCGCAGTGCCGGTGGCGAGTTGCTGTTCATCCTGCCTTTGGCCTTGGCGCGCCGGGTTGGGCTGCGAACACTCACGTGGCTGGGTTCGGACAACAACGACTACAACGCGCCCCTGCTCGCGCCCGGCTGGCTCGAGCGCGCGTCGCCGCAAGATTTCCTGGTGCTGTGGCGAGGCGTTCTACAGAGCATCCAGTCCGAGCCGCGCTGGCGGTTTGACCTGATCGACTTCGTGCGCATGCCCGCGCAGCTGGGGCAGCAGCCCAACCCTTTTTTGGGACTGTCGGTACAGCCGCACCCCGACCATGCCTACCTCACGTCACTGCGGGGGCCTAAACCGTCTGGCGCCCCAGCCGCTGAGTGGGAGAGCTTTTACGCCAGCAAGCGGTCGTCGGCCACGCGCAGGCGGGAACGTACCAAGCGCAACCGCCTCAGTGCGCTGGGCCCGCTCACATTCGTCACGTCAACCAGCCCGGCCGACATGACGCGGTCCATGCAGGACTTGTTCGCGCAGAAGACGGCGTCGTTTGCCAGCATGGGCGCGCGCAACATCTTTGCGCGCCCCGGGTGGTCGGACTTTTACCAAGCCCTGGCCGCTGAAGGGGTGGCCAGCGGTTGGGCGCATGTGAGTCGGCTCGATGTGGGCGCCACCCCGGGTGCCATCAACCTGGGCCTGGTGTTCAAAGGCACGTACTACCACCTGCTGGCCAGCCATGCGGGCGGCGAGATGGCCCGCTTCAGCCCCGGCGCGGCCCACTTGCATGACTTGATGCGCTACGCCATCGGGCGCGGCTGCAAGGTGTACGACTTCACCATTGGCGACGAGTCGTACAAGCGCGACTGGTCCGACAGCCAGGCCGTGCTGTTTGACCATGTCTCTGCAGCCCGTGTGCGTGGCCTGCCGTTCGCACCGCTGATTCGGCTGCAAAGCCGGCTCAAGCGCTTCATCAAGCAGACCCCCGCTGTTTGGACCGCTTTCACCCATTGCCGATCGCGCCTGGCCAGCCTGCGGGCCGGCGTGACCTCATCCCCACACCAGGAGCAGCCATGAGTTCGCCAGGCCAGACAGCCGATCCATTCGTCGATGCACGCGTCGATCCACGCGTCGATCCCCTCATTGATCCCTTCGTCGAACCGCTGGCTGCCAAGGCAGCGAATGATGCGAATCAGCCCCCGCTGGCTAACGTAGGCAAAGAAGAAGAGATAGCCGACGTGGTCATCGTCGGCGCTGGACTGGCGGGCTCACTGGCGGCCGCCATGCTGGGGCGGCAAGGCCGGCGCGTGGTGCTGATCGACCTGCACGAGGTCTATCCGCCCGATCTGCGCAGTGAAAAAATAGCCACCCGCCAAGTGGCCATGCTGCGCAAGAGCCCGATCCTGGCCGAGGTGCTCGCCGCTGGCACACCCTACCGGGAGTTCTGGGTGGCGCGCTTTGGCCGGTTGGTGGAGAAACGGCGCGAGAACCAATACGGCGTGGCCTACGACACCCTGGTCAACCGCGTGCGCCAGTGCATTGCGGCCCATGTGACCCGGCTGGTGGGCAAGGTGACGGACCTGGCCTGCACCGACGATTTGCAGACCGTCAGCCTGGCCAGCGGGCAGCAGGTCAAGGCCCGGCTGGTGATATTGGCCACGGGGCTCAACGATGGCTTGCGCCGCGCTTTGGGCATCAGCCGCGAGGTGCTCAGCAAGGGCCATTCGGTCACGCTGGGCTTTGACCTCAAGCCAACAGGGCGCTCCCGTTTTGATTTTCCGGCGCTCACCTATTACGGCGAGCGCCCCGCCGATCGGGTGGCCTACATCACGCTGTTCCCGATTGGGGAGGCGATGCGCGCCAACCTGATGGTCTACCGCTCGGTGGATGACCCGATGGTGCGCGGCATGCGCCTGCGGCCGGACGCCTGCCTGGCCAGCTTGCTGCCGGGGCTGCAGCATCTGGTCGGGCCGGCGCAGGTGGACGGCGCCGTGCAGGTAAGGCCGATTGATCTGGTCAGGTCCCGAGGCCATGTGCAGCCCGGTGTGGTGCTGGTGGGCGATGCCTTTGGCACCGCTTGCCCCGCGGCTGGCACGGGCACCGACAAGGTCTACACCGATGTGATTCAGCTGTGCAGCGTGCATGTGCCCCAATGGCTGAAAACTCAGGGCATGGGGGCGGAAAAAATTGCGGCCTTTTATGCCGATCCGGTCAAGGTGGCCTGTGACCAGCGCTCCTTTAAGCACGCCTTCCGGCTGCGCTCCGCCTCGGTGGACGAAGGCCTGGCCTGGCGGCTCAGGCGTTGGGTGCGCTTTGCCGGTCAATGGGCGCTGGGCTCGGCTCGCCAGATGCGATCGCGCCTGGCCGTGAGAGCCTGATGCGCTGGGCGATCCGGCAGGGGTGGACTGCATCTTGAAAGCGAACTCCTTGCTGGACGAGTTCGCCTTGCCCTGGGCTGAGCTGTGCCGCCGCGCGCCGGCCAATGTCTTCATGTCACCAGCCGCCTTGCAAGCCGTGCAGGCCACCAGCTTTGCGCGCATCAAGGTCTTGCACGCTTGGCTCGATGGTGCGTCACCCCCGCGCCTGATCGGCTTTTGGGCCTTGCGCCAAGCCAGTCTCACGCCCCTGGGGCCTGCTTTTTTAGCGGCGCCACCGTACAACTATGCGTTTATTTCCAACCCGGTCCTGGACCCCGCTTACGAAGACGTGGCCATGAGCCAGATGCTCGACGCCATTGAGCAGGACCACCACTTGCCCAAGGTCATGCGCCTGCGCTACCTGGACGCCGACTGCCCGACTTACGCGGCCTTGGCACGGGCGCTGGACGCCCGGGGCGCCAGGATGCTGCAGGTGTCAACGCACGAGAGGCCGGTGGCCAGAAATCGGGAAGAGGCCACCAAAGCCTCTGGCGCCACCCGCAAGAAGCTCCGGCAAAAATGGCGCCGCCTCGGCACGCTGGGCCAGGTCGAGGTGGTCAACGACCCGGCGCCTGCGGCCGTGCAGCAAGCGTTTGAAGTGTTCCTCAAGATGGAGCATGCCAGCTGGAAAGGCGAGGCGGGCACGTCGCTGCTGAGCCAGCAGGGGGACGCGGCCTTCACCCGCGAATTGATCCGGGCCCTGGCCCAGGATGGCAGCGCTTCTGTGGCCTTGCTGATGGTGGACCAGCGCCCGATCGCCGCCCAGGTGCTGCTGCGCTGCGGCTCGGTGGCCTATACCTGGAAGACGGCTTTTTGTACTGACTTTGGCAGCGTATCGCCCGGCGCGCTGTTGGTCGACAAGGTGGGTGAACAGCTTTTTTCAGGGGCTACAACGTCCATTGAATCTTGCTCGCCAGAGGGCAGTTTTTTAAACCATTTGTGGCCCGAGCGGCGCACCACCGTGGAGTTGGTCGTGCATCTGGGCTTGAACAAGTCCATTGACTACCGGGCAGTGGCCGCGGGTGCGCTGGGCTATGCGCAGTTGCGCGGCTTGCGCGACAGGCTGCGCGAGATGGCCCCATCCATGCTGAGAGGACGAGGCGCAAGCGTCGCAAACAACCGATGAAAAATACCACCACATCAAGAGCCGGCTGTACGGCTCCATTTCAAGGCAGCCAAGGTAGGCCTGAGCAGGCCAGCCACTACACGCCTTCCACGTTCAAGCCCTTTGATTCAGTCAAGGAATGCAGTGTGATTTGCTCACCGCACTTCGACGACGCGGCGCTGAGTTGCTGGTCTGTGCTCGCGCGCGATCACAGCAGCACGGTGGTCAATGTGTTCACAGGCGCCCCCCGCTCTGACTTCACCTACTGGTACGACCAGCTCAATGGCGCGCAGAGCTCGGCCCTGCACATGCAAGAGCGTGCTGACGAGGACCGCCATGCCCTGTCGGTGGTCGGCAAGTCGCCGATCGACCTGGGCCTGCTGGAGCGCCAGTACCGGCTGCGGCCCAGCCCTTGGCTGCACCAGTTGTTCAGGCGGGCGCCCTTGCTGCGCTTTGCACTGCTGCGCATGCCCTTCATGGACTCGGCGCTGCACTCGATCGCACCGCCCAACATTTAACAACTGGCGGACGCCATCGTTGCCGCCGTGCCAGATGGCACCAACTTCTGGGTGCCGGCGGGTATCGGGGGCCACACCGACCACCTGCTGGTGCGCCAGGCCGGCGAAGTGCTGGCCGCGCGCGGCTTGAAGGTTCGGCTGTACGCCGACATGCCCTATGTGCTGCGCTACGGCTGGCCGCAGTGGCTGCAAGCATCTGCCCAAGGTCGAGCCCCCGACCGGGCCAGCGCTTACTGGGCCACTTATTTCGCTGGCTTGCGCACGCCGCACGAGGTCACGCAGCAGGCGCAGATCATTCGCCTTACGCCCGCTGAGTCCCTGCACAAGGCCGAGGCCATACGCCGCTACGCCACTCAGTTCGACTCGGTCGGGGCAGGGCGCATGCGGGGTTGGTTGCGCAAGCAAGACGCCTTGGCCTACGAGGTGTATTGGGACTTGAATGCGGGGCCAGCACCGTCGCGATGACTCGCTGAACTCAGCCTCGCAGGCTGCGGTGGGCTCGCCTGAGTTGCAACGCCGCGTAAGTACCGCAGGTCCGAAACGCCCCAAGCTCGGGACTTGTTACAGCAGCTCAGCATTCACTTACGTTCTGCTCAGTCACCGTTTTTCCCGCGCCAACCATCCGTGGCTTTTCAACAGCTGAACCATTTCCTGCGTGATCGCGCAAGGTGGTTTGGCAAAGCGGAGTCAGCGACGTGAAGATATTTACCGTGAAACGGGCCTTGCTGCCTGCAGCCGTGGCCCTGTTGGCCACGCAGGCGCAGGCGCTTGAGATTGGCGTGAACCTGCATTCCGGCGGTGGCAGCTCAACAGCCAATGGCCAGATTGCTTCCGTGATGGCGGCGCGCAACATTCGCCAAGCCCGGCTCGACTATTTCCCCTGGGCCGACCTGGCCCAGTTGCGTGACCAGATCATCAAGATCCGCGCCAACGGCGGGCGGGTGCAGGTGATCATTCACAACGCGTCGGAGTGGGACACCTCGTGCAACCAGAACCTGCCCGCTGTGGAGCAAAACGCCTACAACCTGGCCTACAACCAGGTCTCGCAACTCAGTGACATCGTTGACGTGTTCGAGGTCTTCAACGAGGTCCAGTACCAGGACGTGATCAACCGTGAAGTGCTGCGCAACAGTGCGGGAACCAGCGCTGCGCCCTATGCGGGCAAGCCTTGCGTGGCATCGCTCACAGCGGCCATTCGTGGTGCCGAAAGGGCGGCCCATGCCCTGGGCAAGCGCGTCATCATCAGTCAGGTCGGGCGCGACTGGGGATGGCTGACCTGGCTGCGCCAGAACGGCATCAACTGGGATCTCACGGGCCTGCATATCTACCCCGAACTCAACCACCCGAGCATTCAGACCGACCCGTGGTACGGCACCAATGGCCCGCTCTACCAGGCGTCGCTGTTTGGCAAACCGATGGCGCTGAACGAGTTCAACTGCGGCGAGGTCTTTTTCACCGGTTACGAAAACACCGCTGGCCAGCCCAATACCGAGCAATGCCTGAAGTCCGTGACCAAACAGTTGCAGGCTGCGCGTGCCAACACCTACGGCACGCTGGAGTCGGTTCACCTGTATGAAATGCTGGACGAGCCCGCCAAGGCACCGCCCGAAAACCGCTTTGGCCTCATGTACAACCTGACCACCCCCAAGGTCGAATTGTTCCTGGTGTCTGCCTTTGCGGGTGGCAGCCTGACGGCCGCCGAGCAGCAGACCATCACCAGCCGAGGCCTGCTGACCGACGCGCAAATCGCGGCGATGAAGCCGGCTGTGGCGCCTGCACCTGCTCCCGCACCAGCCCCCGCACCCGCTCCTGCTCCTGCTCCTGCTCCGGCTCCGGCTCCGGCTCCGGCTCCGGCTCCGGCTCCGGCTCCGGCGCCAGCGCCAGCGCCAGCGCCTGCACCCGCGCCGGCCGACACCCAGCCGCCGGTGGTGAACATCACCAGCCCGGTCCAAGGCGCCACGTTCTTCCGCCGCAGCACCTTCACGGCCGCTGCTACAGTGACTGACAACCTGCGCGTGGCGGAAGTGCGTTTCTTACTGGACGGCGTGGTTCGCTGCGTGACGGCCGTGGCGCCATACCAGTGCGCGATCACCTTGAAGACCTCACGCAACTGGAGCGGCACGCTCGAGGTTCGCGCAACGGACAGCGCCGGCAATGTGGGCAGCCGCTTGGTGGGTATCTCGGCGCGATAAAAATAGCGGCGGAAGCCGCCCCATCAACGAAAAAGCCCAGCTGACCTGCTGGGCTTTTTTGCGGCTAGTCAGAGATCCGTAAAGACCCAGACGTGCTTGCCCACGTTCCAGCCTTGCGCCGCCAGGTGCTGGTGGCCGACTTCCTGCGGTTCGGCCTCCAGCGGCGTGGCCAGGCTGTCGTTCCAGCGGTTCATGAAGCCAAAGAGGGCAATCACGCCCGTGATCTCCACGATCTCGTCGTCGCTCCAGTGTGCCTTGAGTTTGGCAAAGAGCGCTTCGTCCACGGCATTGGGTACGGCCGCAGCGGCGAGTGAATAGTCCAGCGCCACGCGCTCGGCCTCGCTGTAAAGCGGGCTGGTGGCGTAGGTCCACACAGCTTCCAGCTTGGCCGCGTCCACCCCCAGCGTGAGCGCCGCGCCGGCCGTGTGCGCCATGCAGTACTGGCAACCCGTGGCGCGGCTGGCCACATGGGCCAGCAGGCGCTTGAAGCCCACGCTGACCGCACTCTCCGGGTCCCACACGGCGGCGGCCAGCTGGGCCAGCGCTTTGACCATCTTGGGCCGTCTTTGCATGATGAGCACGCTGTTGGGCACAAAGCCCAGCGTGCGCACGTATTGGTCAAAGGCAGGTTGGAGTTCGCCCGCTTGATAGTCGACGCTCAGGGGTTCGAGGCGGGCCATGGTTTTGCTTTCAGTGCTGAAGAGATCAATCCAGCGTGATGCTGGTGCGCTTACCCAACTCGGTGAAGGTCGCCACGTCGCGCGTCATGCGGGCGGTGGCGGCGGCAGGGCCTTCAAACACGGGCTCGACTGCCAACTCGATCAGCTGCCCGCGCAACTCGTTGTCCTTCATGGCCTGCTCGACCAAGGCTGCCGTGCGGTTGACGGCCTCGGCTGGAGCCTTGGGCGGCATGGCCACGCCGACCCAGGTCTCAATCGTGAAGTTGGGTTTGAGCTCGGCCACGGTGGGCACGTTGGGCAACTGCGACAGGCGGTTGGCGCTGGTCACAGCCAGGGCCTTGAGGGTGCCCGCTTTGATCAGGCCAATCGCCGAACTCAGGCCGACCACGCTCACGTTGACTTGGCCAGCCAGCAAGTCGTTCAGCGCCGGGCCGGTGCCGCGGTAAGGCACGTGCACCCAGTTGATGCCAAAGGCCTGCTTGATCTGCTCGGCCCCCAGGTGCGCGGCCGAGCCTGTGCCTGCCGAGGCGTAGTTGTAGCGGCCCGGCTCCTTGCGCGAAGCTTCGATGAATTCCTGCAGCGTATTAAAAGGCAGCTTGGGGTTGACCACCACCACGAAGGGCAGCGTGCCAAACGTGGCCACATGGGTGAAGCCGGTGACGGCGTCGAACAAAGGCTTTTTGGTCAGCGTGGCGCTGACCGGCATGGCGCCGTTGCTCAGCAGCGCGGTGTAGCCGTCGGGCGCAGCACGCGAGACTTCGGCTGCGCCCACCGCCCCGCCTGCACCTGCGCGTGTTTCCACCACAAAGGGCTGACCGGCCAGCTTGCTCAGGCGGGTGGCGAGCAGGCGGGCTGGGCCGTCAAAGCTGCCACCGGGCGGGAAGGGCACGATGAATTTGACTGGCTTTTCCGGGAACTCGGCCAGCGCCAGCGTGCTGCAAACAAGCAGGCTCAGGGCGAGCAGCTTGGGAAGGTTGAAGGTTTTCATGTTCTTGTCTCCTTGGATTTTCTAGATGGAATTTCAGCTGGCGGCCATGATGTTGGCCATGGTCAGCGGCAACTGGCGCACGCGCACGCCCAGCGCGTTGAACACCGCGTTGCCAATGGCGGCGGCGGTCGGGCCTTGTGTGGCCTCGCCCGCGCCCACGGCCGGTTGCTCGGGGCGGTTGATCACGCTGACTATCACCTGCGGCACTTCCGAGAAGGTGAGGATCGGGTAGTCGTCCCAGCTCTGGGTGGTGATGGCTTCGCGGGTGAACTGCAGCTCTTCTTTCAAGGTCCAGCTGCAGCTTTGCACCGCGCCGCCTTCGAGCTGGCTCTTCACGCCGTCGATGTTGATCGCCTGGCCCACATCGGCCGCGACCGAGATATCCGTCACCCGCACCGAGGTGCCAGCCACGATGCGCACGGCCACCGCGCACCAGGCGCCGGTGTTTTTGTAGCGGGCGTAAGCAAAGCCGTAGCCCACGCCTTCTTCGTCTTTAGCTCGGTCGTGCCACCAAGGCGCTTGGGCCACGGCGAGCTCGACCACGGCGCGGGCGCGCGGATCGCTCAAATGCCGCAGACGAAAGGCCACCGGGTCAAGCCCTGCGGCCAGGGCCAGCTCGTCCATGAAAGACTCAATCGCCCACACATTGGTGAAGCCGCCCAGCGCGCGAATCGCCGACGTGCGGATCGGCATCTCGAGCAGCCGGTGGTAGACCACCTGGTAGTCGGGCAGGTCGTACAGCGGAATGGAGTTGCGATCGCCACCGCCGCCGGCCGACATGGGCGGGTCCAGCGAGACCGGCGCGGTGAACGGGTTGGCAATTTCGCTGGCGCCCACAAAGGCCAGGTTGCCCGGCGCTGCGCGCCCGGGGCGCGAGGTGTAGCCGTTCGACCAAATGGTGTGCGTCCAGTGGTGAATGCCGCCGTCGGGCGCCAGGTCCGCTTCGAGCTTGACCAGATGCGCTGAGCCAGTCGGCCCGCAGCTGAGCTCGGCCGCGCGCGACCACAAGAGCCGCACGGGCCGGCCCTTGGCCTGGCGCGCCAGCACGGCGGCGTCAAAGGCCACGTCGTCGGCTGGGTTGTGACCGTAGCAGCCAGCGCCTTCGACATGGTGAATCACCAGCGCAGGGGCGCTGTCGCCGAACTCACGGCGCAGATACACGTCGATGTCGGACTTGAGGTTGTAGATGCCTTGGCTGTGCGACCAAATATCGAGCTTGTTGTCCTGCCACTGCGCCAGGGCGCAAGACGGGCCAATGGAGGCGTGCAGGATGTAGGGCTTTTGGTAAGAAGCTTCCAGGCGCTTGAGGACTGCGGGAGCTGCTTGTGTTGCGGCTTTCTCGTCGACCACGCGGCGCTCGTTGGGCGCACTGGTGAGAAAGCTGGCGAGGTCGCCGCTGTCGGGCAGGCTGGCGGGCAAGTGCCACTGCGCCAGGGTTTGCAGGAACTCAATCGCCGCCACGGCCACCTCTTCGCGCTCGGCCAGTACGCCGGCAAACGTGCCGTCGCGCACCAGCTCCACACCGGGAAAACGCTGGGAAAACGCCGCCTCGTCCACCGACTGCAAGCGGCCCGCGCGGTTGGGCGCGCGCAAGATGCGGGCATGCAGCATGCCGGGAATCTCGATGTCTTGAATGAAGCTCGGGCCGCCAAATAATTTTTTGGGCAGGTCACGCCGGGGTTCGGCGGTGCCAACCAAGCGGTGCGTGGCGGGAGCTTGCAAGGCGGCGTCCAGCGCCACTTTCTCGGCAGCTTGATCGTCGAGCTTCAAGTCCCAATAGCTGGCGCTGTGGCTGCTGCCTGCTGCCGTCAAACGGCCTTCGCTGATAAGCACCGCGCTGGGCTGCGAACCGCTGGCTGCGCAAAAGCGCTGGATGGCCACGGCGCGAATCGTGGCGCAGGCCAGGCGCACGGCCTCGCCGGAATGCTCGATGGAAAAGCTGCCCGAGGTTACGCCTTCGTCGGGGCTGTCCTGGGTGTTGATGGGTGCCAGCAGAATTTGGCTGAGCGGCACGCTGAGTTCTTCCGCCGCAATTTGCGACAGGGCCGTCGAGATGCCTTGGCCGAAATCGACCTTGCCGACTTTCAATGTCACACGCCCAGGGACTTTGAAGTCCAGCCAGTGGCCGAGTGTGGGGTTTTTATCCAGGCTGTTTTTGACGAAGCCACGGGCTTGAACGATGGTGCTCATTTGGCGGCCGCCTTTTTCGCAAGTGCGGCCATCACGGCCTTGATGATGCGCGGCTGGCTGCCGCAGCGGCACAGGTGCCGGTCCAGGGCGGCGCGCACATCGTCTTCGCTGACCTGCTTGCCGCTGTCCACCAGGGCGACGGCGCTCATCAAGATGCCGCTCAGGCAAAAGCCGCATTGGCCGGGTTGCTCGGCCAAGATGGCGGCCTGCACCGGGTGCGGTTGCTCTATGCTGCCGACGCCTTCGGGTGTGGTCACGCGCTTGCCTTCCAAGGCCCAGAAGGGCAAATCACAGCTGGTGGTGGGCACGCCGTCCACCAGCACGGTGCACGAGCCGCAGTGCCCCTGGCCGCAACCCATGCGCACGCCTTTGAGGCCCAGGTCGTTGCGCAACGCAAAGATTGCGTGCGCGTTGGGCGGGAAGTCGCAGCTGCGCTGCGCCCCGTTGATCGTCAATTCCATCTGCTGACTCCTTGTGTTTGCTAGGTCGGGTTTACGCCTTTGCTGGCGGCTGGAATCCTTGATAAGTTCCACCGGCTTCAACATGACGCTTGCCCAACAGGATCTGAAAAAAATGCTCAACACGATTGATGGACTGCAGCTGCAGCGCGCGTCCAAAGCTCTTTACCTCACCATCGACCGCCCGGCTGACTTGAACCGCCTGAGCCCCGACTTGGTGGACCAGCTCACCGTGCTCTTGGGGCAAGTGCGCGAAGACCCCGACATTCATGTGGTGGTCATCAGCGGCGCGGGTGACGCAATTTTCTCGATGGGCTTGCTCAACCCGGCCATTCGCGCCAGCTTGTCCAAGGACGATGTGGTGCGTTTGGTGCGCCGGGCCAACGCGCTGTTTGACTCGCTGGAAGCGCTGCCGCAAATCGTGATTGCCGCTATCAATGGCAAGGCCATGGCTGGCGCTGTGGAACTGGCGCTGGCGTGTGACTTGCGCTACGCCGCCAGCCACGCCACGCTGCAAATGCCTGAAGCAGGTTGGGGCGGCTTTCCGGGGGCGGGTGCGCCGGTGCGCTTGCCGATGCTGGTGGGCAAGGCCCGTGCGCTCGAATTGATTTGCACCGGCCGTGAAGTCGGCAGTGCGGAAATGGAAAAACTTGGGTTGGTGCAAGGTATTCACCCCCAAGCCACGCTGCGGAAAGAAGTGCGCAAGGTCGCCGAGACGATTGCCAACAACGGCCCTTTGGCAACGCGCGGTGCCAAGCGCATCATGGCCGTGCGGCAGGAGCCGGGTTTGCGCCCCGCGCGGGAGCTGTCCGACGCGCTGCGCCACGCGCTGGAATGGAGCCGCGATGTGGACGAAGGCATGGCCGCGCATCAGCAAAACAGAAAACCCAAGTTCGAAGGACGCTGAAGTCAATGGCAGCTGCGCTCGGCATCAAGCAGGGCGAAGCTGCCAAAGCTTATTGCGCCACGTTCAAGTTGGCATCCTTGATGACCTTGCCCCATTTGTCATGCTCGCTGCGAACCAGGGCGCCGAGTTCCTCGGGCGTGCTGCTCGACAAGTCCACAGCCTGGTCGGCCAGCTTCTTGATCAGCTCCGGGTCTTTCAAGATCTTGCTCATCTCGGCATTCAAGCGCGCCACGATGGGCGCTGGTGTGCCGGCTGCGCCCAGCAGGCCCATCCAGGCGCCCGAGTCCAGTTGCGGATAACCGGCTTCGGCCATGGTCGGTACATTGGGCAGGGCTGACGAACGGCGCTTGCCGCTCACGGCCAGGGCCTTGATCTTGCCGCCGCGCACCAGGGGCACGCCCGCGCCCGCCGCGAACACGATCAACTGCACCTGCTCGCCTATGAGTGCCGTCAACGCAGGAGCCCCGCCCTTAAACGGTACGTGCAGCATGTCGACCTTGGCCAGCAGCTTGAGCTGCTCCGCCGCCAAATGGCCTGAGCTGCCAGCGCCCACCGACGCGTAAGACATGGTGCCGGGCTTGCTGCGGGCCGCGCTCAAAAAGGCGGGCATGTCATTGGCAGGGAAGGCTGGGCTGGTGGCCAGCAGCAGCGGAATGCTGCCGATGAAAGAGATCGGTGCCAGGTCCTTGAAGGTGTCGTAGCGCAGTTCGTTCTTGTAGATGTGCGGGTTCACCGCGTGCGAGTCAAAAGCCACCAGCAGGGTGTGGCCGTCCGGTGCCGACTTGGCCACCAGGTCGGCGGCGAGCGTGCCGCCCGCACCGGCGCGGTTTTCCACCAGCACGGGCTGGCCCAAGGCTTCTGACAACTTAGGGCCGATCTGCCGTGCGGTGATGTCCACCACGCCGCCCGGCGCAAACGGGATGATCAAGCGAATGGGCTTGCTGGGGAAACTTTGCGCGGCGGCATGGCCAGCGGTCAAGGCCAAGACCGCTGAGACGGCGTAAAGGACGGCCGAAGAAAAGGCCCGGCGGCTGGACGAGGTATTTTTCATGTCGGCCTCAAGTTGAGATCATTGATCAAAGGGGCTTGATGGTGACTGAATACGGTGCCGTTGGGGCTCATGGCTTTCCCGTAAAACGAAGGGGAGCGTTCCACTTGCTGGAAAAATGAGCCGCGCTAAGCCGCCTGAGTTGCCGCCGCGTTCAGCGCCCCTGCCACCAACTCAGCCCCTGCAGCAGTCCCAGCAACACGGGCTGGTGCAACATGTAGTAAGCCAGGCTCCAGCCACCCAGAAAGGCCAGCCAATCCAACGGTTTTGGCAGTGGCTGGCTCAATGCTTGGGGCCGATGCGCCAGCAGCCATTGCCCACCTGCCAGGCCCCACCACACCACGCCCAGCCAGGGCAGCAGTGGCAGGTAGTCTTCAGTCGCGGGCTTGGCAGAAATAAAGCCCAGCCAGTTCCAGCCGGGTTGGTTCAGCACCCGCCAGTCGGGCCAGGCCTGCAGCACGGCAGGCGCCAGCCAGGGCAGGGCTATGGCCACAGCGCCCAGGGGCCATAGCCAGCGCCCGAGGCCCGTGCTCAGCCGCGCAATGACCAGCATGACGGCCAGGCCGTGCAACACGCCGAAGTAGATGAAGGTTTGAGGGAACATCCACCACGAGCCTGCCGTCACCAACAAGGCGCAGCCGGCAATTTGCAGCCAGCGTTTGCCAAAGCGCTGCCAGCTTTGGCCTTGGTGCGCGGCCACGGCCTGGCCGGCACCGGCGCACAGCAAGAACAAGCTGACGATGGCCACGCGTTGCCAGGTCCAGAACGGGTCGGCGTAAAAGTCTTGCTGCCACCAGCCCAGGTGCTGCAGGTCAAAGCAAAAGTGAAAGCCGGTCATCCACAGCATGGCCAAGCCGCGCAGGGCGTCCAGGCGCTGGAACCGCATGGCCTTCAGCGCACCAGTTGGTTGAGCTGGATGATGGGCAGCAGCACGGCCAGCACGATCAGCATGACCACGGCACCCATGCCCACGATCAAGAGCGGCTCGAGCAGCGTAGCCATGGCGATGGCGCGGCGCTGCACCTGCGCGCCCAACTGACCCGCCGCGCGTTGCAGCATCAGCGGCAAGGTGCCTGTCTGCTCGCCCAGCCGGGCGAACATGGCCAAGAGGCCCGGCAGGCGCTTTTTGCCGGCCAGGGCTGATGCCAGCGGTGCGCCTTCGCGCACCTGCACCAGCGCGTCGAGTGCGTCGGCGCGCAAGCTGCGGTTGCCCAGGGTTTCGGCGGCGGCTTGCAAGGCTTTGAGGATGGGCACACCAGCACCCGCGAGCATGGCCAAGGTGGCGGCAAAGCGGGCGGCGTTGTAGTCGCGCGCCAAGCGGCCCACCAGCGGGAGGTGCAGCCAGGCGGCGTCAAAGCGCTGGCGAAAAGCCTCGCCCGTGAGTGCTTTGCCCAGCAACAAGCCGCCCGCTGCGAGGGCCAGTGCCGCCCAGCCGCCGTACTCGCGCACCCAAGCGCTGATGGCCAGCATGGCCACGGTCAGCACCGGCAAAGCCCGCTTGCTGCCGGCAAACACGCTGGCGACTTGCGGCACCACGTAACCAAGCAAGAACAACACAATGCCCAGCGCCACCAGGCTGACGATGGCGGGGTAGAGCGCTGCGCCCAGCAGCTTGCTGCGCAGCGCCATGCTTTCTTCCAGGTCCGTCGCCAGGCTTTCCAGCACCTGGCCCAGGTGGCCGCTTTGCTCGCCCGCGCCGACCACGGCCCGGTAGGTGTCTGAAAACTCGCGGCTGTAATTGCCCAGCGCTTTGGCGAAGGTGGAGCCGGCGTTGACCTCGGCGCGCAGTGAGGCCATCAGCGCTTGCTGGCGCGGCTTTTCGGCTTCGTCGGCGAGAGCCGTCAGGGCCCGCTCCAGCGGCAGGCCGGCTGTCACCAGGCCAGCGAGCTGCCGGGTCCAGATGGCCAGGTCGGCGGCGCCAAACACACGGGTGGACCACAGCGTCATGTTCAGCGACAGGCCGGGCGTGCCGTTTTTGTTTGAGTCGCTCGCCACGGCGTTGACTTCCATGGGCAGCAGGCCGCGCGTGCGCAGCAGGCTGCGTGCTGAGCGCGGTGAGTCGGCGTCGATCAGCCCCTTGGTGGCGCGGCCTTCGCTGTCCAGGGCTTCGTAGGCAAAGGCGGGCATGCTGGTTTTGTCAGGCTGTTCAGTCGCGGGTCACGCGGACCAGTTCTTCGCGCGAGGTCACGCCAGTGGCCACCAGTCGCTCGCCGTCCTCGCGCATCAAACGCATGCCGCCAGCTAATGCGGCTTGGCGAATATCGGCTTCGGCCGCTTGCTCGTGGATCAGCTCGCGCAACTTGTCATCCACCCCCAGCAACTCAAACACGCCGGTGCGGCCGCTGTAGCCGGTCTGCGCGCACACGCCGCAGCCCGCGCCTTGGCAAGCCGTGCAGCGCTTGCGCACCAAGCGCTGCGCCAGAACGCCCAGCAGCGAGGAGCTGAGCAAGAAAGGTTCGACCCCCATGTCGGCTAGGCGGGTGACGGCACTCGATGCGTCGTTGGTGTGCAAGGTGGCCAGCACCAAATGGCCGGTGAGCGAGGCCTGGATGGCGATTTGAGCGGTCTCGAAATCGCGGATCTCGCCGATCATGATCACGTCCGGGTCTTGCCGCAAGATGGCACGCAGCGCCTTGGCAAAGTCCAGGTCGATCTTGGGATTGACCTGCGTTTGCCCAACCCCGGGCAGCTCGTACTCGATCGGGTCTTCCACCGTCATGATGTTGGTGCTGCCCGCGTCCAAGAGGCCCAGCGCGGCATACAGCGTAGTGGTCTTGCCCGAGCCGGTCGGGCCGGTCACCAAAATAATGCCGTGCGGCTGCTTGATGAGTTGCTCAAACCGCGCCAGCGTGTCGCCTTGCATGCCCACGCCCGGCAGCGTGAGCTGGCTGTCGGTTTTGTCCAATAGGCGCAGCACAGCGCGCTCGCCATGCGCGCTGGGCAGGGTCGAGACCCGCACATCCACCGCGCGGGTGCCAATGCGCAGGCTGATGCGGCCGTCTTGCGGCAAGCGCTTTTCCGCAATGTCCAACTCGGCCATGATTTTCAGGCGCGAGATCAGCGCGGCGTGCAGGGCGCGGTGCGGCTGCACCACTTCGCGCAGCGTGCCGTCCACCCGAAAGCGCACGGCCGAATGCCGCTCGTAAGGCTCGATGTGGATGTCGCTGGCGCCGTCGCGTGCCGCCTGGGTCAGCAACGCGTTGAGCATGCGGATGATGGGCGCGTCGTCGGCCATTTCCAGCAGGTCTTCTACGGCAGGGAGTTCCTGCATCATGCGCGAGAGGTCGGCGTCGGATTCGACCTCGCTGACCACCGCCGCCGCACTCGACTCGCCTTGGGCGTAGACACTGCTGATGCGCTGAATCAGGGCTGCCGCGGGCAAGGTTTCTAACTGCACGGCTTGCGGCGCTCCTGCATGCTGGCGCAGTACCTCGCCCAGCGCTTGCTGGTCGCTGCCAGCATGCAGCCAGAGCGTGAGTTGGCCAGCCGCTTCACCCAACAGCAACTGGTGGGTGCGGGCAAAGGCGTAAGGCAGCAGATAGCGCATGGCGGCGTGTCAGCGAGTCGGTGCAGGCAGCGGTTTGCCGGGCGTGGTCACGGCCGAAGGCAGTAGCGGGGCTTCTTGGTTGCGCATGACCGCGTTGGGCGCGGGCTGCACGCTTTGCTGCAAGTTGCGCATCATGTCGTAGCGGTCCAGCGACAAACTGTTGGTGGCCTGCGCGTCGCGCACGACCACGGGCCGCAGGAACACCATGAGGTTGGTTTTCTTGCGCGAACGTGCTTCGCTTTTGAACAGGTTGCCAAAAAACGGCACATCGCCCAGGCCGGGCACTTTGTCTTGGTTGCCCGAATACTGGTCTTGCAACAGTCCGCCCAGCACCACGATGGCGCCGTCTTCGACCAGCACGTTCGATTCAATAGAGCGCTTGTTGGTGATCAAGCCGCTGCTGCTGACCGAGGCGGCCACGCTGGAGACTTCTTGAAAGATCTGCAGCTTGACGGTGCCGCTTTCGCTGATTTGCGGCTTCACGCGCAGGGTCAAGCCCACGTCTTTGCGTTCAATGGTCTGGAAGGGGTTGACCGCGCCGCTGCCGCCCGTGCTTGTATTGGTGTACTGGCCGGTGACGAAAGGCACGTTCTGGCCGATCACGATCTTGGCTTCTTCGTTGTCCAGGGTCAGCAAGTTCGGCGTGGACAAGATGTTGCCGTCACCCGACTCCTGCAAAAAGCGCGCTAAAAACCCCAGGGTGTAAACGCCGCCTGTGCGGTTGAACAAACCGATGTTCAGGCCCGTGCCGGGAGTGACCTTGCCTTGGCCTGCTGCCAGTGACAGGATGTTGTTGTTGCCGCTGCTGGAATTGCCGACGTTGGAATTCGTGCCCAGCGCGCCAATCACGCGGTCGCCGCTGCGGCCCAGCGCACCTTGCCACTGCACGCCAAATTCGTCGGCCTTGTCGGCGTTGACTTCGACGATCAGGCTTTCCACAAACACCTGGGCGCGGCGCGCGTCGAGCAGGTCGATCACGGCGCGCAGTTGCTTGTACTGCGGCTCGGGGGCACTGATGATCAGCGAGTTGGTCGAGGGGTCGGCCTGGATCTGCCCGCCCGTCGAGGGTTGGGCCGACGCTGCCAGGGGTGCGCTGGCATTGGTCTGCCCGCCTGGCGCGCCGGGGAGGTTGCTGCTCACAGGGCTGCTGCCTACGCTGGCGGTGCTGCTGCGGCTGTCGCTGGCCAGGGCCGCGCGCAAAGTCACGGCGAGTTTGGTGGCGTCGGCGTTCTTGAGGTAGACCACATGGATGTTGCCGCTGGCGCCCAAGGCGCTGTTGCCGGGTTGGTCCAGCTTTTGCACCAGCGAGCGGGCCAGGGCCACGCGTGCCGGGTTGGCTGCGCGCACGATCACGGCGTTGGAGCGCGACTCGGCCAACAACACGGTTTTGTAAGACGTGTCGGCCTGGCCTTGGCCAGCGGCGCCGGTGCCGCTGGTTTCCATCAGCCGCGTCAGCAGCGGGACCAAGTCCGAGGCAATGGCGTGTTTGAGGGGAATGATCTCCAGGTCACTGGCGTTGGGCATGTCCAGCGCCGCCACGATGCGGGCCATGCGCTGCAGGTTGTCGGCGTAGTCCGTGATCACCAGCGAGTTGTTGCCGGGGTTGACGTTGATCGTGTTGTTCGGGCTGATCAGGGGCCGAAGCACTGGCACCAGGTTGTTCGCGCTCTCGTGGTTGAGCTTGAAAATTTGCGTGACGATCTGGTTGCCCGGTCCGATGGCCGGGCCGCTGTCGGCCGTCACGCCGCCGCCTTGCAGCTTGGCTTCGGCTTCGGGCACGACCTTGTACAGACCGGCGGTTTCGACCACGGCAAAGCCTTGCAAGCGCAGCGCGCCCAGGAATTGGTCGTACGCGGCGGCCTTGGTGACTGGGCGGTCGCTGTTGATGCTGACGGTGCCTTTCACGCGCGGGTCCACCACCACGCTGCGGCCGGTGATGACGGCCATGGCCCGGGCCACTTCAGCGATTTCGGCGGCCGTGAAGTTCAGCGTGACCAGTTCATTGGCGCGCGGGGCTTTGGCGTCGGGCTTGGTTTGCTTTTTGTCTTTAGGGGCGGCGGCAGGGGCTTTGGCATCGGCTTGCGCCCACGCCGCCAGCGGTGCCAAGGCTGCCAAAGCGGTCAAGGCTGTCAGGCAAAGCGCCACTGACAGCCGCCCAGGAAAAGGCGCTTTTGTGCGGTCTTCCAGGCGGTGAAATGGCAAAGCAGGTGCGTGACGACGGTTCATGGTTCAACCCAGGGTGATGAGGGAGCGCGCCCCTTGGCGCTTGCCGATGATGTTCAAAAGGTTGCCCAGCGCGTCTTCGCTGCCCGGGGTGGCGTTGGCTTCGCCGGTAAAACGCAGGCGCTGGCCCACTTCGCCCGTGCCGCTGAGCTGCAGGCTGCCGTCCAGCGTGCTCAAGTTCAGCGTGGCGGGTGCACCGGAGGGGCCGGCTTGCAGGCTCAGGCGGTAGTTGCCCATGGGCTTGAGGGTTGACAGGGCCGAGCTCAGGCTTTGGGCTTCTACAGCGGCACTGCCTTGGATCTGCCAACGGCCCTGACCAAATTGCGCCTGCAAACCTTGGCTGCTCAGCTGCAGCCGGCCTTGTGGCCTCAGGGTGTTCCAGGGGGTCCCCAGGCCGGCCAGCACCGCTGCTGGCCAGACGGACAGGCCGTCGGTGACTTGCAGCGTCATGCCGGTCAAGCGCGGTTGCAGGCTCACACTGAGCGGGGTGTTGGTGCAGCAGTCTGCGCTCAGGGACAAGGTCAGGGCGGTCCAGCCGGGGCTCAAACGCCAGTTCAGGCGCTGCGGCAGCGCGGCGCGGTCTTGGCTGCCTGCTCCACCTGTGAGCCACAGCTGGGCAGACCCTTGCCAGATCGTGCCGCGTGCTTCGCTCAAGACGAGGCGCTCGCCGCTGGCTTGTTGCACGGCCTGAGCCAGCCAATGCGCCGGGGCAAAAGCCAGCACGGCGACCAAGCTGCCCAGCAAAGCGCCTGCGGCGGCCCAACGGGCCAAGGCCGAAGTCGCTGGCCGTGTTTTGGCGCTTGAAGGGGGGGTGCCTTGTGCCCAAGCTCGGGCAGACAAGCCTTGGCGCGTACGGGTTAGGGCCTTGCTCATGGCGCCGGCCAGGTCAGCACCACGCTGCCGTCCCACTGGCCAGCCGCGTTGCGACTCAGCTGGGCCGACACGACTTGGGCGCGGGCGGTTTGCCGGCTTTGCAGCAGCCACTGGGCAACGGCCTCGGGAGGCGCTGATTGCAGCGTCACGGTGGCGCGATCTGCGGCAATGGTCATTTGGGCAGAGCCGCCCAGCCATTGGGCCAGGGATTGCTTGAGGGCCTCACGGCTGTCGGATACTGGCGCGGCAGCCTGGTTTTTCAGGGCCTTGGCTTGCGCGGCCAAGGTCTGCATGCGTTGCCACTGCTGGTCCAGCGCAGCTTGTCGCTGGCTTGCTTGGGCCAGGGCTTTGAGCGCGGGCGACACCAGCACAGACCACACCGCCAGCAGTGCCAGCAAGAGCAAGGCGGTGCCCAGCAATTGCCGTTCACGGGTTTGCAGCGCAGACCATTTGGCGCGCAGGTCTTGCGTCGCGCCGTGCCAGAAAGCCGCTTTGTCAGGCTGGCTCATGGCTGGGTTCCTGCAGTCAGCGGCTTGACGATCCAGCGGCTGCCTTCGGTGCGAACGCCATAGCCCAAGGCGCCGAGCTGGCCGGTTGCAGCGCTGCTGGGCGCGCCCGGCATGCCCTGCAAGCGCAATTCGCCCGGTGTGAATTCAATGCTGCTCGGTGCCGGGCCGCCCGCTGCCGATACCGCGCCCAGCAAACTCTCCAGGTCACCGGGGCCGGGCAGGCCGCGGGCTTGGGCCAGGGCGCTGCTTTCCCGCTCCATTTGCAGCGGCGCGTCCAGCACCAGTTTGATTTGCGGGAAAGTCTGCATGAGCAGCGTCTTCATGGCCGCTTCCTGGGCTTGGCGTTGGCTGCCAGCTTGCCAGGCCCAGACATTCAGGCCCAGCACTTGCGCCGCCAGCAGACCGAGCAAACCCCAGCGCACTGGGCGCCAAGCCGGTGCTTGCAGCCACTGGCGGCCGCGCTGGGCGGCCCGCTGCAGCAGGCGCTGGCTGCCGGTGCTGGCCAGCTCGAACTGGGCCAGGTTCCACTCCGACTGCGCGGCCGCCAGCAGCGTCTGCGCTGCAGACTGCAGGGGCACGGGCCGGGCCAGCGTGCGCTCGGCCAGCGGCGCCAGCGCCGGTTCGCAGTGCAATGCTGCGCCAGGCGCTTCATCGGTGCCAAGGGCCAAGGCCGTCAGCGCAGCTTGGAGTGAATGCGGGCTGGGCGTGCCCAGCGGCAGGCTCAACACGCCGGTATCGCTCAGGCGCAGCAGCCGGGCTGCTTCAGGTGCACCGGCCAGCAGCCAGCGGGGCGCCTGCCCAGCCGGCGAGGGTTCGTGTTCGGGCACTACGCGGCTGACGGCCACGCCAGCGGATTGCAGGGCTTGCAGCGCGTTTCGCAGCCAGGACTTGGAGCACACCGCCACCCAGGTGAGCGAGCCGGCAGCGGCGTTGGGCGCCAGCGCCAGGTGCAGGTCGCTGGTGTCGCTCAAGAGCTGTTCTTCCAGCAGGCCTTCCAGTGCCTGACGCCAGCGCGCTTTGGGAATCTTGGGTAAGTTAATTTGATGCCAGGACAGCAGGGCCGCCGGCACCACGGCCACGACTTCCTGGGCTTTGGGCAACTGGCTCAAAGGCGCACTGCCCAGGCTCGCACCTCGCTCGGTCTGGCTGGTCGCGCCCTGGCTCAGCACAAAGCGCAGGGCTGGGGCCGACTCATCAGGCAGCGGCAGGGATAAGACAAGGGTAGTCATACGGTTGAGCAATAGCCGACGATTGTAAGTAGCCGAAACGGCGGCTCATCCGTGCGCAGCCTACCGCTTTTTGTTGTCGGGCCTGTGACGCTTGGGCTGTCAGTCTCACTTGGGGCGGTAAGGCCGCACCAAGTGGATCACGTGCTCGGGCACCATGTGCTGCATGCGGGCCGGGGCTTCGCGCTCCAGGTGGACCATGGTTTCCAGGGCCTTCATCTCGACCCGGGCCCTTGCGAACTCCAGCCCGCGTGGGCCGACACGTGGCATCAGCCAGCTGACGATCGGACGCAGCCAGTTGGGCATGCGGCGCAGCGGCAGGCCGCCCGCGGCGCGTTCGACGTTCTTCAAAAATCCCTTCACGGCCCCCGCGCGGCGGCCCGCGCTGCCGGGCGCTTGGGTTTTGACCTCATCACCCAGCAACTCCAGCAACTGCTGGCCCTTGGCGTTGCGCACCAGCAGCCACTGCTGGCCCTGGCCGCCCATGTAGCCGACCGTGATGTCCGAGAGCACGTTGGTGTAGTCCACGCAGGTGCGGCAGGTCATGGGGAAAAAGTCGCCCGGCAGCTGCGACAGCGGCAGGCTCAAAAAGGGCAGGGCGCGCACCTGGCCGTCCTTGGTGCGAACCTCGACGTGGTAGTCGGCGCGGAACTCCAGATACGTGATGTTCTCGGGTTCGGGCGAAATCAGCGCCAAAAACTCATGAAAGCGCTCGGTGGTGGTGTTGTCAGAACACGGCGTGCCGATCACGAACAGAGCCTCCAGGCCGTGATCCCGCTCCAGCTCGGCCTGCAGGGCGCGCAGCGCATAGATTTGGCAGGGAATGCCGATCACCGCCAGGCGCTTGTGGCTCTGGGCCAGCGCTGGTTCGACCAAGGCGATCAGCGGTGCGTAGCCCATCCGCATGCCCCGGCAGCGAGCCATGTCTTCGGCCCGGGTGACGATCACCGGGTGCGGCCGCCAAGCGTCGTTCGGGTGCGGGGCCATGGCCAGCACGGCGTCGACCTGGCCGCTGGCCAACAGCTTTTCAGCGATGCGAGTGGTGATGCCGGTCCACTGCGCGCCCGCCAGCGGCTGGGCCAAAGCGGCTTGCAGCATGGCTTGGTGCGGGCCAAAAAACAGCTCGTCGCTGGCAGGCTCACCCGGGCCGGGCAGGTGGCGGCTGCGGCCATGCACGGCTTTTTCGAGCGCCGGGTAGTTGGGCTGGATGAACTGGCAAGCCGTGGCGCAGCGCTTGGGCTCGGCCGTGCGGGAGACGCCGCAGTCGGTGCAAAAGTGGCGGGCGGGGGCTGGCGGCAAGGCCGGCGACCAAGGCTCAGCGCTGCTCAAGCGTGACAGCCTGGGCAAAAACCGCCCGGAAAAAGCACGGGAAAGCGGGTCATCGGGGCGGCCTTGTCGGGTGGTTCAAAGGGGCATTCACGGGGCGCCAGCAGGGTTTTTCGGGTGGGCCCGCTGACGAGCTGATGATATAAGTGTCACATAAAGTTGACAACCTAAACTGATCTCAGAAAAGCGGAATGGATGTGAAGGCAAGCAAGCTGTGGCGTTGAACGACCCGCCCGACGACCACCAGGCGCCGGCCAGCCGACTGCGCTGCGCGCCCTGCGACCTGGCCGCATGAGCGCCGCCATGAGCCCATCGCCCCCCATGCTGTCCCTCAGCGAAGTGGCCTGCATACGCGGTGGCCGCCCCCTTTTCTCTGGCCTCAACCTGAACATACCCCCCGGCCAAGTGCTGCGGGTGCAAGGCGACAACGGCGCTGGCAAAACCAGCTTGCTGCGCCTGGTCTGCGGCCTGCTGGCCCCCAGCCAGGGCGAGGTGCGGTGGCGGGGCCAGCCGCTGTCCAAGCAACCTGGTTGGAGCTGCGAACTGGTCTACCTGGGCCACGCCGCAGCCCTCAAAGACGACCTCTCCCCCTTGGAAAACCTGCGCAGCGCCTGCCTCTTGGCGGGCCAGCCCAGCACCGAGGCTCACGCGCTGGCGGCCCTGGGCCAGGCCGGCTTGCGCGGGCATGAGCACACGCCGGTGCGCCGCCTGTCGCAAGGCCAGCGTCGGCGCAGCGCGCTGGCGCGTCTGCTGCTGTCGGCCGCGCCTTTGTGGGTGCTGGACGAACCTTTCAATACCCTGGACCGCCACGCCGCCGCTTGGCTGGAAAGCGTGCTGCTCGACCATTTGAACGGCGGCGGTTTGTTGGTGCTGACCAGCCACCAGGACGGTCTGCTGGCCCGGGCCCCCAGCCAACAGGTGCTGGCACTGTGAAAGCGGCGTCGGTCATGGTCACACCCGTGCCACCTCAGGAGGGCGGGGACGTGTCGCTTGGTTTTTTGTCAGGCCTGACCGGCTTGCTGCGTCGCGATTTGCACCTGGCCTTGCGCCGGCGCAGCGACACGCTCGCGGCCTTGGTGTTTTTTGCCTTGGTGGTGAGCCTGTTTCCGCTGGGCGTGGGGCCGGAGCCGCTCTTGTTGCAGCGCATGGCCCCCGGCGTCGTCTGGGTGGCCGCATTGCTGGCCTCGGTGTTGTCGCTGGGGCGTTTGTTTTCAGACGACTACCAGGACGGCACGCTGGAGCAACTCTTGCTGTCTGCTCACTCACTGCCCGCCTTGGTGCTGGGCAAGATCGCGGCGCACTGGCTGTGTTCTGGCTTGCTGCTGGCGCTGCTGTCGCCGTTGTTGGCCTTGCAGTTCGGCTTGTCCGGCTCAGCGACCCTGGTTCTGTTGGTGTCGCTGCTGCTGGGCACGCCGGTGCTCAGCCTGATTGGTGCGATAGGCGCCGCGCTCACCTTGGGCCTGCGCGGAGGCGGCGTATTGTTGTCCTTGCTGACCTTACCTTTGTGCGTGCCTGTGCTGATTTTTGGCGCCGGCGCAGTCGAAGCGCAGCAGGCGGGTCTGGGCGTATCCGCCCATTTGTCGCTCTTGGGCGCTGTGTTGTTGTTGAGCCTGCTGGGCGCGCCCTTTGTGGCGGCGGCAGCTCTCAGGATTTCTGTGGAATGAAGGCATGAACCGTTGGTTGTTTTACTACGCCACCCCGCAGCGTTTTTACCCGCTGGCCGGGCGACTGGCGGCGGTGTTTGCCGTGCTGGCTGCGCTGCTGGCCGCCTGGGGCTTGTACCTGGGCCTCTGGGTAGCGCCCACCGACGCGCAGCAGGGCGAGGCCTACCGCATTATTTTTGTGCACGTGCCGACCGCCTGGATGTCGATGCTGATTTACGTCGTGATGGCGGGCTGGGCGGCGGCGGGGCTGGTGTTCAACTCGCGCCTGTCGTCCATGATGGCTTGCGCCCTGGCCCCCACCGGCGCGCTCATGACCGCGCTGGCCCTGTGGACCGGCGCGCTGTGGGGCAAGCCGACTTGGGGCGCGTGGTGGGTCTGGGATGCGCGGCTGACGTCGGAGCTGGTGCTGCTGTTTTTGTACATCGGCTTTTTGGCCTTGCACCACGCCATTGACGACCAGCGCCGCGCCGACCGCGCTGCCGGCTTGCTGGCGCTGGTGGGGGTGGTGAATGTGCCCATCATTTATTTTTCAGTGCAGTGGTGGAACACCTTGCACCAGGGGGCTTCGGTCAGCACCCGGGGCAGCAGCATGGCCGCGCCCATGCTGCAAGCCATGCTGGTGATGGCGCTGGCTTGCTGGCTGTATTGCGCCGCTGCGGCGCTGTGGCGGGTGCGGCTGATCATGCTCGAACGTGAGCCTGACAGCGGCTGGGCGCGCGACGTTTTAAAGGGTCAGGCATGAGCGGCATGGACTGGACGACTTTTTTCAGCCGCAACGGCTATGGCTTTTACATCTGGGGCTCGATCGGCATATGTGCGCTGGTGGTGCTGGGTGAATGCCTGGCGCTGCGAGCGCGCCGGCGCGAACTGATGCGGCAACTGCAACAAGATAGCCGGGGTGAAGCATGAAGGCCCGTCACCGCCGTGCCCTGTTCGTGTTGCTGGCCTTGGCCATGCTGGGCGGCGCCACAGCCTTGGTGCTCAACGCCTTCAGCAGCAACCTGGTGTTTTTCTTCAGTCCCACTCAGGTGGCCGCGCAAGAAGCACCGCGTGAGCGCAGCTTTCGGGTGGGCGGCTTGGTCGAAGCCGGCAGCGTGCAGCGCGATCCGGCCGGCCTCACGGTGCGTTTTGTCGTGACCGATCTGGCCAAAACCTTGCCCGTGGTCTACACCGGCTTGCTGCCCGACTTGTTCAAAGAAGGCAAGGGCGTGGTGGCGCAAGGCCGGTTGGGGGCGGACGGCGTGTTCCGTGCCGACCAGGTGCTGGCCAAGCATGACGAAAACTACATGCCGCCCGAGGCCGCCGCCGCGCTGGAAGCGGCCGCTAAAAATGCTGCGCCTTCCGCAGCCAAGACACTGGTGCAACCATGATTTACGAACTCGGCCACCTGGCCCTGATGCTGGCGCTCGCCGTGGCCTTGCTGCAAGCCGTGCTGCCATTGGCTGGCGCGACGCGCACGGACGCCACGGGCCAGGCCTGGATGGCCCTGGCCCGCCCGGCAGCGGCTGCGCAATTTGCCTTGCTCGCTTTGGCCTATGGCCTGCTGACCCATGCCTTTATGGTGCACGATTTTTCGGTGCAGCTGGCGGCCAACCATTCGCACACCGCGCTGCCGCTGGTCTACCGCATCACGGCGGTGTGGGGCAACCACGAAGGCTCGATCTTGCTGTGGTCGCTGATCCTGGCCGGTTGGACCTTGGCTGTGGCCGCCTTTTCGCGCCAGTTGGAGCAGCGCGTGGTGGCCCGCGTGCTGGGCGTGATGGGGCTGATCAGCGCTGGCTTTTTGCTGTTCACGCTGTTCACCTCCAACCCGTTTGCGCGCTTGTTGCCCGCTGCCGTGCAAGGCCGTGACCTCAATCCGCTCCTGCAAGACCCCGGCATGGCGATTCACCCGCCCATGCTCTACATGGGTTATGTGGGTCTGGTGGTGCCGTTTTCGTTTGCCGTGGCGGCTTTGCTGGCCGGGCGCTTGGACGCGGCCTGGGCGCGCTGGTCCCGCCCTTGGACCACGACGGCTTGGTGCTTCTTGACGGTCGGCATTGCGCTGGGCAGCTTCTGGGCTTATTACGAGCTGGGCTGGGGCGGCTGGTGGTTTTGGGACCCGGTGGAAAACGCGTCCTTCATGCCCTGGCTGGTGGCGACGGCACTCATGCATTCGCTGGCCGTGACCGAAAAGCGCGGCGGCTTCAAGATGTGGACGGCGCTATTGGCCATCTTGGCTTTTTCGCTGTCGCTGCTGGGCACTTTCATTGTTCGTTCGGGCGTGCTCAGCTCGGTGCATGCCTTTGCCACCGACCCGGCACGCGGCGTGTTCATCCTGGCTTTCCTGACCTTCGTGGTGGGCGGCTCGCTGGCGCTCTTTGCCTGGCGTGCGCCCAAGGTGAGCACGGGCGGCGCATTTGAGTTGGTGTCGCGCGAAGCGCTGCTGCTGGCCAACAACGTGCTGCTGCTGGTGGCCACGGCCGCCGTGCTGCTCGGCACGCTCTACCCGCTGGTGATTGACGCGCTGGGCCTGGGCAAGCTCTCAGTCGGGCCACCGTATTTCACGGCGGTGTTTGTGCCGCTCATGACGCCGGCTATTTTCCTCATGGGCATAGGTCCGCTGGCGCGCTGGCGCCAAGCCGAGCTGGGCGATCTGGCGCGGCGCCTGCGCTGGGCCGTGGGCGTGAGCGCGGTCAGCGCCGTGCTGGCCGCTGCCTTGTTGGAGCGCTGGACGCCGCTGACGGGCCTGGGCCTGTGGTTGGCGGTCTGGGTCGCGTTGACGGCAGCTTTGAATTTGCTGGAGCGCCTGCGCGGCCATGGCGCGCCGAGTTGGCGGGCGCGGCTGGCGGCCCAGCCCGGCAGCTATTACGGCATGCTGCTGGCGCACTTTGGGGTGGCGGTGTTCATTGTTGGCGTGACCGTGGTGGGCACCTGGCAGAGCGAAAACGACGTGCGCATGGAAGTGGGCGACACGGCCGAGGCCGGTGGCTACACCTTCCGTCTGGACGCAGTGCGCCTGCTGCAAGGGCCAAACTACAGCTCGGCCGAAGCCAGCTTGAGCGTCACGCAAAACGGCCAGCTGATCGGCGTGTTGCGGCCCGAGCGCCGCATTTACAGCGCCAGCCGCATGGCCATGACCGAAGTGGCGATTGACCGCAGCGCCTGGCGCGACCTGTACATCGCCCTGGGCGAGCCGGTCAGCACCACCGCCTGGAGCGTGCGCCTGCACCACAAACCTTTCGTCAATTGGATCTGGGCGGGCTGTGTGCTGATGGCCCTGGGCGGCCTGCTGGCCGTGCGCGACCGGCGCTACCGCCTTCACCGCCAACTGCCCGCCGCGCAAACGGCAGGGGCGCGCGCATGAAACGAATCAACCTGTATTGGCTGCCGCTGATCGGTTTGGCGCTGCTGGTCGGCTTTTTGGCCGTGGGCTTGAAACTCAACCCGCGCGAGGTGCCGTCGGCGCTGGTCAATAAGCCGCTGCCCGTCTTTCAACTCAACACGCTGGCAGCACCCGAGAAAATCATGAGCCCGCAAGACATGCGCGGCCAGGTTTGGCTGCTCAATGTCTGGGCTTCCTGGTGCGTAGCTTGCCAGGCCGAACACCCCGTGCTGGTGGACTTTGCGGCCAAGCACCAGGTGCCACTGATCGGACTGAACTACAAAGACAAGCGCGATGATGCGCTGCGCTGGCTGGGCCGTTACGGCAACCCCTACCGGCAATCGCTGTCCGACACGGACGGGCGCGTGGGCATTGAGCTGGGCGTTTACGGCGTGCCCGAAACCTTTGTGATCGACCGCGACGGCCTGATCCGCTACAAGCACATCGGTGCCGTCACGCCTGAGTCCTTGCGCGACACGCTGCTGCCTTTGCTGGGGCAACTCGGTGGTTGAGCGTCTGCGCCGTATTGGGTTGGCCGTCATGCTGGCGAGCTTCGGCATGGGATCAGCCTGGCCCAAGCCAGCACAACCCGCCGCTGCCGACCCTGCGCTGGAAGCGCGCGTCATGGCTGTTGCGGAAGAGTTACGCTGCCTGGTCTGCCAGAACGAAACCATCGCCGCCTCGCACGCTGACTTGGCACTGGATCTGCGCCAGCAAATCCGCGAGCAGCTGCAGCAAGGCCGCAGCCAAGCGCAAATTCTCGATTTCATGGCCCAGCGCTATGGCGACTTTGTGCTCTACCGCCCGCCGCTCAAGCCACTGACGGCGCTGCTGTGGGTCGGCCCCTTTGCTTTGTTGCTGCTCGGCGGTGGCGGCTTGGTGTGGCATTTGCGTAGCCGCCGCAACGGCGCGGCCCAGGCGTTGAGCCCAGAGCAGCTCGAAGCCGCGCAGCGCTTGTTGCAGGGCGTTGAGGTCAGCGCTGCCAGCGCTGCAAGCCCCAAAGAAAGCAGGAAATCATGAGGTCAAATGCGGTGCGTTCAAGGGCTGTGTGTTCAAGGGCTGTGTATTCATGGGCTGAGCCATGACGCTTTTCATCGTTTTAGCCGTGGGGCTGGTCGGCTTGGTGCTGGCGCTGCTGTTGCCGGCCTTGCTTCGGCGTTCGCCCACTGAATCCACCGGCTCCGATGGCTCGGCCCTGGCCATCTTGCGGGATCAACAGGCCCAGCTGCAGGCCGAGCATGCCAGCGGCCAGATCAGCGCTGCCGAACTGGCACAGGCCCAGCAAGAGCTGGCGCGGCGCGTTGTGGAGGACCATGCGAGCGCCGAAGGTCAGAGCCAAGCGCACAAGCCGCCCGCCGCCAGCGCAAGCCGCAGCACTGCCTGGCTGGTGGCCGGTCTGCTGCCCCTGCTGGCCGCTGGTTTGTATGCGCGACTGGGTGAACCCGAAGCCCTGAACCCGGCTGCCCGGGCAGCGGCTGCAGCCGAGGCTCCGCTGGCGCCGGGAGCCTCGCCATCCGGCACGGACGTGTCTATGGTTCAAGTCGAAGCGATGGTCGCGCAAATGGCCGAGCGGCTGGAAAAAATGCCGGCCTCTGAAGCCACATCTGATGGCTGGCAAATGCTGGCTCGGTCTCTCGCCGCGCTGCAACGCTTCCCTGAAGCCGATAAGGCTTATCAACGCGCGATTGAATTGGCGCCGCGCAACGCGGGTTTGCTGGCCGACCGCGCCGACCTGCTGATCTTGCTGCAAGACCCCAAACAAGAGGCCGAAGCCACCCGTTTGATTGCCCGCGCCCTGCAAGCCGAGCCGGACCATCCCAAAGCCTTGATGCTGGCGGGCAACGCCGCCATGGCGCAAGGCAATGCCGCCGGAGCGCTGGCCTATTGGCAACGCGCCCGCCGCCAACTGCCCGCGGGTGAGTTGGCCGCAGACTTGGACAGGAACATCGCAGCAGCCAGCCAGCAACTGGGAGCGGGAAGCAGCGTCGCTAAGAACCCCGAAAAAGTAGCAGCGACATCGGGTCAGCCGGCTGTGTCCCAAACGCCTGGGGCCAAGCTTCCCATGGGCGGCTCCATGATGGCAGGGGCCGCCTCGGCGGGAAATACCCCGGCTTCACCACCGGCGAAACCCGCCACCTCTGCCGCTGCCCTGAGCGGCACGGTGCAACTCGCGCCCGCCTTGCAATCGCAACTCAAACCCGGCGACACGCTTTTCGTTTACGCGAGGGCGGCCCAAGGGCCGCGCTTGCCGTTGGCGGTGTTGCGTGTGCCGGCTGGGCGCTTTCCGGCCAACTTCACCCTGGACGACAGCCTGGCCATGTCCGCCGATTGGCGTTTGTCGGCTGTGCCGCAAGTGATCATCGAAGCCCGCATTTCCCGTTCCGGCCAGGCCATGCCGCAAACAGGTGACCTGGTGGGTCGGTCCGCCGTGGTGGCGAATCGGGGCGGCGGCTTGGTGGTGGTGATTGATCAGATTCAGCCTTGAGCCCTCAAGCGCTGCTGCCCTCGCTTGCTGCCTCATTGATCGACGAGCCCCCATCCCAGCCTTCCCCCAGAGGGGGAAGGAGCAGGAATTGACCCACCTTGGCCTTGTGCCTTGTGCCTTGTGCCTTGTTGCCCTGATGCCCTGATGCCCTGATGCCCTGATGCCGTACTGCATGGCAAGCGGGATGCCACGAGGCTGTTAAAGACCAGGAACCAGTCTGAGGGCGCCGAGCTCTTGCTCCTTCCCCCTCTGGGGGAAGGCTGGGATGGGGGCAGGGCGTGGTGATGGGTATCGCCGTCGATCAACTCACGAAGCCGGCCAAGCTCCAGACCCAGCTTTAGTCCAACCGCTGCGCCCCATACAGCCGCTCAATCAGCGCCGCGACTTCCACGGGCTGTTCCTCGTGCGCCAAATGTCCCAGGCCCGGTAGGCGGGTAATGCTGGTCGTGTGCCCGGCTGCGAGCAAGCCGACCACGCGGTCCGCCTGCGACGGTCGCACCGTCCGGTCTTGCATGCCGACCACCAGGGCCAGCGGCGTGTGCATGCGGTGCAGGTCATCGGCCAAGGTCTGCAGGTCCCAGTTCGCCATCATGGCCAGCGCGCCAGCGGCGTGTCCGGCGTTGCTGACCAGCCGGCCGTACAGGGCCAGGCCGCGTTGGTCCAACTGAGAGCCGGTGCTCTCCAGCAGGCGCCGGGCGACGCTGGGGTCACTGGCGTGGCGGGCGAACAGCTTGGGCACCCAGGCGCTACCGGCCATCAGCTTGGCCACCGGTGAAAAGACTTGCCCGGCCAGCCCGCGCAGGGGCAGCAGGGCGGCGTTCAAGCCGACGATCAGTTGTGGCGAGGCCAAGCCGTCCAGGGCCATGCGCACGGCCACGGCGGCGCCAGCAGAGTGCCCGACGATCAGCGCCGGTTGCTCGCCCAGCGCGGTGAGCAATTGCGCCACGGCTTGCGCCATGCCGGGCAGGGAGAGTTGTGGTGCCGACGTACCGGCTGCTGGCATGCCGGTGAAAGCGTGACCCGGCAGATCGACGGCCAGCACGCGAAAGCGCTGACTCAGCAAGGGGGCCAGGTCGCGCCAGGAATGGGTGGATGCGCCGGTGCCGTGCAGCAGCAGGGCCAGGCGGAGTCCTTCGACGGGCTCAGGGCGAGCGGTCGTAAGAGGATCAGGTTGAACCGAGGAAAGAAGTGCTTCTTTAGTCCGTTCGGACTGAGCTTGTCGAAGTCCTTCGAGCACAGCGTGCGGTGGCGCCGGCCAGCGTTGCACGTGCCAGCGCAACCCGCCCGCTTCAACAAACTGGCTGGCCTCGCGGTGCGGCCAGTCGGCGCCGTCGCGGTCCCAGTCCAGCCCCGCATTCATCAGCGCGCCCTTCCCGCCGCGTCCGCCTGACCCGACACCAAACGCACGGCTTGAGACAGCCCTTGCGCGCCCGCATGCGGTAGCGGCACGTAAGTGGCGCCCATCGCCTGGGCCAGTGCCTGGGCGACGGCTTGGGGTTGTGGTGAGGTGTCTATCAGCAGCGCCGTCAGGCCCGCTGCGGCAAACTGCCGAGCCGCAGCCAAGGCGTCTTGACCGGCCTGGCCTCGGCCCGGAGCGCCGTCGCGGGCAATGTTGGCGCGGCCGTCGGTCAGCAACACCACCACGGGCGTGTCGCCGCTGCGGGCGATTTGCCGGGCCAGTTCGGTGCTCGCTTCAATGCCGTGGGCCAGCGGTGTGCCGCCACCGCCGGGCAAAGCTGCCAGGCTGCGTTTGGCGCGGGCGAGCGAGCGCGTGGGCGGCAGCAGCAATTCAGCCGTGGTGCCGCGAAAGGCCAGCACCGCCACCCGGTCGCGCCGCACATAGCAGTCGGCCAGCAGCAACTCCACCGCGCCCTTGGCTTCGGCCAGTCGGTGCAGCGCAGACGAGCCTGAGGCGTCCACCGCAAAGATGGTGGTGGTTGGCCGGTTTTGCTTGTAGCGCATGACGTGAAAGTCTTCGCGCCGAACCTGAATGCGGCGCACAGGCGGCGCGGCGGGTTTTGTTTTTTCAGTACTCGCCGATGTAGCAGCGCCGGTCGATGCAGCACTGCCCACTGAGGCTGCCGCATTGGCCTGCAAATCCCGCTGACGAATTTTTTGCCAAGGCGCCGCGGCGCGCAAGGTGTCCAGCACTTGCAAGCGCGCACCAGCACGCGGCTCCCCGCGCAGTGAGCCGATGGGCCGTCCGCGCCGCTGGTTCTTTTGCACCGCGCCGACGCGCCCGCCGCGTGCTGCGGCTTGGCGCAAGGCTTGACCGGCTTGCAGCGCGGCCAGCAGGCCCGGCGGAATGGCGGCTTGCGCGGCCAGCACCATCAGGGCTTGCAGGTCTTCGGCGTTGGGCAGGGCTTGTTCGTCGCTCTTTTCGTCGTTCTGTTCGTCGTTCTGTTCGTCCGGTGACTCGTCAGGCTTGTTGCCTGCATCCTGCGGTGGCTCTTGTGACTCAGGCGGCTGATCGGCTTCAGTTGGCGGTGTGTCCTCAGCCTCAGGGGCTTGTGCAGCGGGCGGCAAGCGGGTGGCGCGCGGTGCCAGCACCAAGCGGGCAGCCAGCGTGGCGTGGCTGTCGTCCACCTCGTCCAGACCAGCCAATGCAGCCGCGGCGCGCGCAGCGCGGAGCGCCAAGAGCGAGCCGCGCAGGGAGTCAACGCCCAGCATCAATGCCGTGGCGCACAGCGCTTGCACGATCTGGTCGCTGACCTGCACACGTGGGAGCAGGGCGCGGGCGGCGACGATGTCGCTGGCCTGCCATGGGTTGTTAGCTTCTAAGCTTGGAGCTGCCTCCCGACCCGGTGCCTGCAACCCAAAAGCCAGCCGGTCTTGCAATGCAGGTGCGAGTTGTTCTTCGTCGCTCAGGCCTTCGTCCAGCGCCACCAGCGCCAGGCGGGCAGGGCGGCTGTCTGTCAGGCCGTCGCGTTCCAGGCGGGCCTCCTGCATGTCGAGCGCGGCCGCCAAGTGAGCCACCATGCCGGCAGGCAGTCGTTCGGCCATGGCCACCAGCAGCAGGCCACCATCGGCTTGCGCCAGCAATCCCTGCTGGGCCACGGGCCGGCCGGTGCTCAAGGTGGCGGCCAGGTCCAGCCCGCCGAGCAAAGCGCTATCGCTGGCGTTCAGGGGCAGGCGGCGCACGGGTGTGCCTCGCGGCAGCAAGCGGTTCAGCAGCGCCAGCCAGGCGTCGCGCCAAGGGCCAGCGCCCGCACGCAAGGCCACGCCGCCCAGGCCGACCGGGTCCACGGCCAGCAGCGCGCAGGCCAGGGCCGCGTCGTCGTCCAGGGGCACGGCTTGGTTCAGGACATCGTGGTTGCCCAATGGCATGTGGCCCCGCTCTGCAGAGCCTGCCCTTGCAGCGCCCGGCGCAGGCTTCATGCGCCCAGCAGTTCGGCCACGGCGCGCTCCACGCGCACGGTGGAGCCGGCGTCGTCCAGCACGTTGCGGCGCAGGCGGTGGCGCAAGGCCGGGGCGGCAATCTGCCGGAAATGCGCGTCGGTCACGCTGGCGTCGCCTTGCAGCGCGGCCAGGGCACGGGCGGCGCGCATCAAGGTCAGGTCGCCGCGCAGGCCGTCGGTGCCCAGCGCCATGCACAGCTGGGCGGCGCGTTGGCGAGCAGCGTCGGGGAATTCAACGTCGTTCAGGCGAGTGCGGGCGGTCAGCACGCGTTTGCGAATGCGCTCGCCTTCTTTCTTCCAGCGCTCGGTGAAAGCCACCGGGTCGCGTTCAAAGTCGTCGCGGCGGCGCACCACTTCCACCCGGCTGGCCAGGTCGTCCGGGGTCTTGACTTCGACCGACAGGCCAAAGCGGTCCAGCAGCTGCGGGCGCAACTCGCCTTCTTCCGGGTTGCCACTGCCGACCAGCACAAAGCGGGCAGGGTGGCGCACGCTCAGGCCTTCGCGTTCGACCACGTTTTCGCCCGAGGCGGCCACGTCGATCAGCAAATCGACCAAATGGTCTTCGAGCAGGTTGACTTCGTCGATGTACAAAAAGCCGCGGTTGGCCCGTGCCAAGAGGCCTGGCTCAAAGGCCTTGACGCCTTGCGACAGCGCCCGCTCTAAATCGAGTGCGCCGACCACGCGGTCTTCGGTAGCGCCCAGGGGCAGGTCGATCACCGGCACCGGCGTCAAGTGGCTCTTGAGGGCTTTGCCGGCCTGGCGCTGGGCGGCGCAGTCGGCGCAGCAGGGCGCGCCATCGGCGGGGTCGCAGCCATAGGCGCAGCCGGTCACAGCCCGCATGGGCGGCAGCAGGGCGGCCAGGGCGCGCACGGCGGTGGACTTGCCGGTGCCTCTGTCGCCGAGTACCAACACGCCGCCAATACTGGGGTCGATTGCGGCGATCAGGATCGCCAGTTTCATCTCGTCTTGCCCGACGATGGCCGAAAAGGGAAAGGTAGTTGCCATATCGTTTTTAGTATTGCACAGGCGAGCGCCCGCTCTGGGCGGGGATAGTACGAATAAGCCGCCGGGGCGGGCGCGCGATTCAGGGCTGGCGGTCGTCCGTTTTCGCCGCCGCCCGGGCTTTGTCGGCCTGCGTTTTCTCGCGGGCTTTTTTCACGTCATGCAGCTGCCACAGGCCCCAGGCCAGCGCCACGGCAAACACGCCCAATTCAATCCAAATGCCCATGCTCAACCCCTTGGGGAGTGACCACGGCGGGGGTTCCCGGCCGTCAGGTCTGTACCTCACAATGGTGCCATGAACTCGAATGCCAACTTGGACATACTCGCCCGCGCTTCATCCCTGCTGCCGCCCGACGATGCAGACCGCACCGCCCTGCACAACGAGGTGCATGCGCGGCCCACGGCCCACATCCGCTTGCCAGCCTTGGTGGTTTATGTGGCCGTGCTCAATGAAGGCGTGACGCGCGAGGCCGAATGCGCCCATTTGCGCGCGCTGCCGGGGCAAGAAGGCCTGGGCGTGGACCGGCTGAGCGCCAACTTTTTGCGCCTGCGCCTGGACGGCTACACCGTCAAGTGGGAGCGGCACACCGAGTTCACGCGTTACTCCATCGTGCAGCCGCTGCCGGACCACAGTGGCCTGGGCAGCGAAGTTCCTGACCTGCAGTCGGGCCTGGCCGTGTCCGCTGAGTGGCTGCGCGGCATTCCAGGCCGCACGATTGCGGCTATCAAATTGGCCATGGTGCATGCTGACCTGAGCGCCCCCGAGGCCGCCATGGCGCAAGCCAAAACCTGGTTTGGCGGCGGTACCGTGGTGGCCTCGATACTGGGGAACCGCGGCCACTCCTGGGCGGTCAGCGACTTTGTGCTGCGGCCCAGCGGGTTCGAACGCATCTTGGTGCTGGCCCCGCCTGAGACCTCACGCAGCCGCGCTGGCCGCATTTCTCAGCGCTTGCTCGAACTGGAAACCTACCGCCTCATGGCGCTGCGCGGCCTGCCCGTGGCCAAGACCTTGGGCCCCACCTTGAGCCAGGCTGAAATCTCGCTGGCCAACATCACGGCGCGGCTGGAAAACAAAACTGCCTCTGACCAAGAACTGCTGGACACCCTGGTCGGCCTGGCTGCCAGCGTGGAGCGGGCCACGGCCGAACACGTTTACCGTTTTTCAGCCACCCGCGCGTACGACACGCTGGTGGCCCAGCGCATTCAAGAATTGCGTGAGCAACCCATTCCCGGCACGCAGACCATTGGCGAGTTCATGCAGCGGCGGCTGTCCCCCGCCATTGCCACGGTGGCGGCCACGGCGCAGCGCTTGCAGTCGCTGTCTGAGCGGGTGGCGCGCACCAGCGCTTTGCTGCGCACGCGGGTGGACATTGCCACCGAGGTGCAAAACCAGCAGCTGCTCGAAAAGCTCACGCGCGGCCAAGAGCTGCAACTGCGCCTTCAGTCCACGGTGGAAGGCCTGTCGATCGCCGCTATCTCGTACTACGTGGTGAGCCTGCTGCTGTATGCCGCCAAGGCGCTCAAGGGCGCAGGTGTGCCGCTGAATCCCGAGATCACAGTGGGCGCGCTGGTGCCGCTGATCTTGTGGGCGGTGTGGTGGTTGACCCGCCGCATCCACAAGAAGATCTACCTCAGCTGATCTGGCCCGGCGGGCAGCGCCGCTACTGGTTCAGGGCGCGGCCCCGGCAGCGCCATCAGGGCGGCGAAACACAGCAGGCCCAAGCCCGCCGACAACCACAGCGCGCCGCTGCCAAAGCGGTCCAGCGCCAGACCGAACAAAAAAGGCGACGAAGCCTGGGCAAAACGCGCCGGCACCATCAACAGCCCTTGGCGCAAGCCATAGTCACGCGTGCCAAACAGCACCAGCGGCAAAGTGCCCTTGGCAATCGTCAGCACGCCATTGCCCGCGCCGTGCAGCAGCGTAAAAGCTGCGCCCGCTGGCACACCAATCATCAAAAACGCCAGCGCGCCCAAGGGGATGAACGCGCCCGCTACCCGGGCTGACAGCACCGGATGAAAACGCCGTAAAAACGTGTACTCCAGCAAACGCCCAGCCACCTGCGCCGGCCCGACCAGACCGGCGAGCAGCAGTGCCGTCGCCAACGGCACGCCCTGGGCTTGCAGCAGGCGCGGCAAGTGCGCCGCCATGGCCGTGCTGATGAACCAGGTCAGCGCAAACACCAATGCCAGTAAGAAGGCCGCGCGTTGGGCCTGTTGGCTGTCGGCGGCCAGCGGGGCGTGCGCGGGGTGCGCGGCGCTGGCCTCACTGTGTTGCGTTGGGTCGCTTGAAGGCTCGTTTGCCTCAACTTGCGGCTGCCGGGGCAGCAGGCTGTTCAGCGGCAAGCCCACCAACAGATGCAGCGCCGCCCAGCTCAGGCAGGCGGCGCGCCAGCCGTATTCCAGCTCCAGCCAAGCCGACAAAGGCCAGCCCACGGTACTGGCCAGGCCCGCCATGAGTGTGATGCCCGTGATCGGCCCGCGCGAGTGCTTGCCGTACAAATGCACCAGCGCGGCAAAGGCCGACTCGTACAACCCGCCCGCCATGCCCACACCCATCAACACCCAGGCCGCCAGCAAGCCCACCGGCCCCTGCGCCAGCGCCATGCCGGCCAGGCTGGCGGCAAACACCAGGCTGTTGAACATCAACACCGGTCGCCCACCGTGCCGGTCAATCGCTTTGCCCGCCACCGGCCCGAGCAAGGCTGACACCACCAGCGCCAGCGAAAACGCCCCGAACACAAAAGGCTCAGATACCCCCAAGTCCCGCGCCATGGAATGCGCCAACATGGCCAGCAAGTAATAGCTCGACGCCCAGGCCAGCGTCTGGGCCAGGCCCAGGCAGATGACGGTGCGGTGGCGGGAAGAGGTCATGAGGGTATTTTTTCGACGAGCCCTCAGCTGAGCACCTGCGCTGGTGCCGATGGGCTGATACGTTGAGTGCGATTGTCTTCTTGCGGTTATACGTCAATGACGTATGATGCAGCATGCTGACCGTCATTGAAACGCCCGTCTTTTTCCGCTACGCCACCAAAGTTTGGGATGCCGACGAGCGCGACGAGTTTGTGGCGTGGCTGGCTGAGCATCCTGATGCGGGTGATGTGATTGCCGCGACCGGGGGCTTGAGAAAAGTGCGGTGGTCTCGACCTGGAATGGGTAAGCGCGGCGGCGTTCGTGTGATCTACATGCTACGCACAGCTCAAGGGGAGCTGGTGTTGTTGACCGTTTATGCCAAGGCCGAGCACGACACCTTGTCGCCAGCTTTTTTACGGAACTTGGCTCAAATTTATGAGGAGTGAGGTCGTGACCAAAGACAAAACAGTTGACGACTCTGAAATGACAGACTTCGAGCTAGATCTTTTGGAGTCCATCCGCCAAGCCAAGCGAGGCGAAGGGCGCGTGACACAGGTGGCGGTCACTGCGGCCACGGAGGCCCGAATGAAGGTCGGCCTGTCCCAGTCGGCGTTCGCCGAACTGTTGGGTGTTTCCGTTCGGACGCTGCAAGAGTGGGAGCAAGGTCGCCGGGAACCATCTGGGGCAGCCAAGACCTTGTTGCGGGTGGCGATGAGGTCGCCGGAGGCTATTCGCCAGGCAGCCTGACGCTCGCCTCAGCTACTGCGCTTTAGCCAGCGGCGCATGCCGATGGCAGCTCACCAAGTGGTCGTTCACCATGCCCGAGGCCTGCATGAAGGCGTAGCAAATGGTGGAGCCCACAAACTTGAAGTCGGCTTTTTTCAAGGCGCGGCTCATGGCGTCTGACTCGGCGGTTTGGGCGGGCACTTCGCTCAGGCTCTGGCGTTGGTGTTGCATCGGCTGCCCACCGACAAACTGCCAAACAAACTCGCTAAAGCGCTGGCCACTTTCTTCTAAGGCCAAAAAGGCCTGCGCGTTGCTGATGGTCGCGGCCACCTTCAAGCGGTTGCGCACGATGCCGGGGTTGGCCAGCAGCTCGGCCACATTTCGCTCGTCATAGCGCGCAAATTTTTCAGGGTCGAACTGGTCAAAGGCGGCGCGGTAGCTCTCGCGCTTTTTCAAGACGGTGGACCAGGACAGCCCGGCCTGCGCGCCTTCGAGGTTGATCAACTCAAACAAGGCGCGGTCGTCCCGCAAGGGCACGCCCCATTCGGTGTCGTGGTAGTGGCGGTACAGGTCAAAGCCTTCGCACCAAGGGCAGCGTTGCATGAGGGTCATTTAGGAATCCGGCGTGGATAGCTGGACTGGCGAAGGCCCTTCGAGGGCCTCAGGGTGAACGGGTAGAGGCGTGTCACGAAACTGCCACGCCATTGACATGCTGGCGACACGGCCGACTTTGAGAATCTCAGCATTCCCAAACAAGGAGACCGTGATGACTCAGCGATGTGACCTTCTGGCTTTCACTTCATCTGCCAAAGGCGAGCCAGCCCGCCAGAGCCTGCAAGGCGCACTGAAGCTGTCCCCTGTGGTCGTCGATATCTTGCGCCGCACGGCCCAGGCTTTGGCCACCAGCCCCGGCGGTTTGCGATTTGTGCCGGGGTCGCGCCCTTGGCTGGACAACTTGCAGGCCTGAACTTTTACAGCCACCCACACAACCCCAGGAGATGCCATGAAAGAACTGCCCAACCCGATGGTTGACTTGTCCATGATCGCTTTGCCACGGGGGTCACTTCATCGTCGACCTCATGCGCAGCCTGGGCTGGACGCTCAGCCAGTTGCCGCCGGTATTGAGGTCAGCTGGGCGCGCCATCTCAACGAGGTACGCCAGGCCCAACGCCTGAGGTACCAAGTCTTTGCTGAGGAAATGGGGGCGCGCCTCACCGGCAAAGTGCCGGGCCACGACATCGACATGTTCGACGATTACTGCGAACACTTGCTGGTGCGCGACAAGTCCAGCCAGGAAGTGATTGGGACGTATCGCGTGCTCACGCCCGCCCAGGCGCAGCGCATTGGCAGCACCTATACCGAATTGGAGTTTGACCTGACGCGCCTGCGCACGCTCAGAAGCCGCATGGTCGAGCTGGGCCGCAGCTGTGTGCATGCGGATCATCGCCACGGCGGCGTGATCTTGGCTTTGTGGGGCGCACTGGCCCAGTTCATGGCGCGCAACCAGCTCGACACCATGATTGGCTGCGCCAGCATTCCCATGCAGTTGCACGGCACGCCTACCGGTTATGCGGCGGCCAGCATCTGGCGACAGGTTCGTGAGCAGTATCTGGCGCCGATCGAATGGCATGTCACACCGCGCTTGGCATTGCCCCTGGACCGGATCGACTACACGCTGCCCGTAGAACCGCCAGCCTTGATCAAGGGCTATTTGCGCCTGGGTGCCCAGGTGCTGGGCGCGCCATCTTGGGACCCGGACTTCAACTCGGCGGACTTGCCCATGATGATGCGCATTGCCGATTTGCCAGCGCGGTATCGCAAGCATTTCGCCGAGCAGGTCTGAAGCGCGCAGCCGTTTTTGTCCTGTCACACAACGGTCACCAAATCTTTTTAGAGTGAGCGCCAAGCGCGGCAGTTATCGCTCCGGCTCCCTTTAATTCAGGTTTTCACCCATGTCTCTTTCTTCCGGTGCCGTTCAATCCGTGGCAAGTCCGATCTCGGCCGACACCACACTATTGAACCGCGATGCCAGCATTCTGGCTTTCAATGAGCGGGTCTTGAGCCTGGCCACGCGTTCAGACATTCCCTTGTTGGAGCGCTTGCGCTATGTCTGCATCGTTTCGTCCAACCTCGACGAGTTCTTTGAAGTTCGTGTCGCGCCGCACTTGGCGGCTTTGGCCGTACCGGGCGGCAAGAACAGCCAGGCGGCGCTGGCGTTTGCGGACATGTCGGCCAAAGCCCATGCCGTGGTGGCACGTCAATACGAGCTTTACAACGAGACGCTGATCCCCGAATTTGTGCGCGCGAATATTCATGTGCTTTCGCACGGCGAACGCAACCAGGCCCAACGGCGCTGGGTCAAGGGTTATTTCACGCGTGAAGTGCGCCCCTTGCTGATCCCGGTGGGCTTGGACCCGGCGCATCCCTTCCCCATGGTGGCGAATAAGTCGCTGAACTTCATTGTGCGGTTGGGTGGCAAAGATGCCTTTGGCCGTGCCAATGAAATTGCCATCGTCAAGGTGCCACGGGTGTTGCCGCGCATCATTGCCATGCCCGACAAAGAGGGCAGTGGCCGCGGCTTATTTGTCTCGCTGTCTAGCGTGGTGCGAGCCCATTTGACGGAGTTGTTCCCGGGGCGCGACGTCTTGCAGTTCTCGCAGTTCCGCGTCACGCGCAATTCAGACTTGGCGGTAGACGAAGACGATGTGCAAAACCTGCGCACCGCCTTGCGCGCTGGGCTGGAGCAGCGCCATTACGGCCAAGCCGTGCGGCTGGAAGTGTCCGCCGGTTGCTCGGAGTATTTGTCGCAAATGCTGCTGCAGCAGTTTGAGCTGCCACCGCAGGCGCTGTACCGCGTGCATGGCCCGGTCAATCTGGTTCGCCTGACGCAGCTGATTGACCTGATCGATAAGCCCGAACTCCTTTTCACGCCTTTCAAGGCGTCTTACCCGCAGCAGTTGTTGCCATCGGAATCTTTCTTTGAGCGGCTCAAGAAGGGTGATGTCGTCATTCACCAGCCCTTTGAGAGCTTTGACGGCGTGCTGGGCTTTTTGCGCCAGGCGGTGCATGACCCTGACGTACTGGCAATTCGTCAGACCATTTACCGCACCGGGGCCGATTCAGAATTGATGGTGTTGCTGCGTGAAGCGGTGCGGCGCGGCAAAGAAGTCACGGTGGTGGTGGAGCTCAAAGCACGCTTTGACGAAGAAGCCAACATCAACTGGGCCGAAATGCTGGAATCGATTGGAGCGCAAGTGGTGTACGGCGTGGTGGGCCTGAAGACCCACGCCAAGATGCTGCTGATCACGCGCAGGGAAGGCCGGCAGATCAAGCGCTATGCCCATTTGTCCACCGGCAACTACAACCCGCGCACGGCGCGGCTGTACACCGACATCAGTTACCTGACCTGCAACCCGCTCTTGACGCTGGACGTAGAAAACTTGTTTTTTCATCTGGCCAGCCAAAGCCGCTTGCCCAAGCTTAGACAATTGCTGATGGCGCCGTTCCAGTTGCACGCCAAGATGCTGGCTTTGATCGACTCGCTGGGCACCGCGGCGGCCAAAGGCCAAGAGGCGCGGCTGATCGCCAAGATGAATGCGCTGACCGACGAGCGGCTGATCCATGCGCTGATCCAGGCTGGCCAGCGGGGCGTGAAGATCGACTTGATCGTACGCGGCGCCTGCATGCTGCCGGCGCAGGTGCCGGGGGTGACGGACAATATCCAGGTGCGTTCCATCGTGGGCCGTTTTCTGGAGCATTCACGGGTGTTTTATTTTCGCGCTGGCAGCGAAGAAACGCTTTACTTGTCCAGCGCGGACTGGATGAACCGCAACATGTTCGGCCGGGTTGAACTGGCTTGGCCGGTGACCGACCCCGTGCTGCGTCAAAGGGTTGTGGACGAGTGCCTGGTGCCTTATTTGCTGGACAACCAGGATGCCTGGGTGTTGCGAGGTGACGGGCGTTACGAGCGGGCTCCGAACAGCAGTCGCAGTCGCGCGCAGAGCGCCCAGGCGGCGCTGATGGGTCGTTACGGCCTGGGTGAGCCGACGGCGGCTGCCAAAGGTCAGCGCAAGACCTAGCTTTGGTGAATTGGCCAGCCGGCCAAGTGGTTGTATTGCCGCTCTTCAGCCCGCCCTTAAAGGCAGGCTTGGCGCAGCCCCGCAGTCAAAGCTCTGAGGTCAATCTTTTGCCGTGCTGGGGCGCCCGGTTTTCAGCGCAGGTACCGCCGCTAGGGCCGCCAGCAAGGCGGTGTCGCTCATGGCGCTCAGGGCCTTGATCCCGGCTCGCAAGATTTCACTTTTCTTGGCGCTGGTCGACAGCTGACCGGCGCGTAGCTTGAGCGCTTCAATGGCGGCGTATTCGGCCTTAGGAATGGTGAAACTGTCCCGCACCAGTTTGGGCTTTTTGACTTTTTCCTGCAGCTTCAGCGCGGCCTTGTCTATGCTGGGCGCTGGGGCTGTTTGCTTGGCCTGGGGCGTCTTGGCGGTGTTCGCGGCCTTGGGTGTCTTACGGGTAATGGGCGCTGCGCTCTTGGTCGCCGTCAATTTATGGGTAACTGGCGATTTGCTAGCGGGCTTACCGGCTGGCGCAGGGCGCTTGGCGACAGCTTTGGCTTTCACGGTGGGGCTGGCTGGGGTGGCTTTGCGAGGGATCATGTTCAGTTCTCCAGTGTTTAGGATGGATCAAGCTGAACAGTTTATACGATTTATACCGTTTCACATCAAGTCGCCGTCAATTGCAGGACGTAGGGCGTTTTTTGCCAGGCGTCAGCTTCCTCGCGCAGCAGGTGCATGGACTGCGGAAAACGCAGTGCCCAGTCGCTGCTGTGCTTCAACTCGAAGGTCTTGGCGTTTTGCCGCAATTGCAGACCTTGACACTCGGGGTCACGCCGGGCGTGGCACAAGATCACGGCCAAGCGCAGCACCAACAGTTGCTGCACAAAGCCGATGTCTTCAAAGTCCGCTTCCAGCTTGCGTAATTTGCCTCGGTGCCCCAAAACCAAGAGGCTCAGGCGCTGCAATTCGTCCATGGAAAATCCTGGCGCATCCGCGTGGGCCAGGATGTAGGCGCCGTGGCGATGCGGCTCCTGGTGCGAAATATGGCCGCCAATTTCATGGAGTTGGGCGGCCCAGTTGAGTTTGCGCTGAGAGCGGTTGAATTCTTCGCTGGAGCGCTGGTTCAGCATAGGCAGGAGTTGCCGGGCCACACGACTCACGCGCTGAGCGTGCGGCTTGTCCACGCCAAACTTTTCCGTCAGGCTCTGAACCGTTTTCCCGCGTAAATCGGTGTGATCTTCCTCCCGGTCCAGCAAGTCGTACAACACCCCATGCCTCAAAGCGCCTTGGGCCGTGTGCAAGGTTTCAATGCCCAGCAAGTCCATCAGCGCGCGAAGCACGCTGACGCCGCCGCCCACCACCGCGCGGCGGTCTTCCTTCAGGCCTTCGAGCTTGATCCGCTCGGCGCTCTGGGCTTTGAGCAAGCGGTCCAGCAACCAGTCCAAGCCATCGCGGGTGATTTGATCTGCTGGCCAACCGGCAGCAGCCAGCACATCGCTGACTGCGCCGACCGTTCCCGACGAGCCGTAGGCGGTGTCCCAGTGTCTGGGGTCGAAAGCATTGACGGCGTCTTCCAACACCGCTTTGGCCGCCACTTCGGCGGCTTTGAAGGCAGCTGCCGTGAACACGCCTTGCGCGAAATAAGTCATGGACCAGGCCACGCTGCCTACGCGCCAAGACTCCATGGTGTGCGCTTGCAAGCCCTGGCCCAGCACCATTTCGGTGGAGCGTCCGCCAATGTCGATCACCAGTCGCCGTTCGCTGGACTGCGGCAGCAGGTGGGCCACGCCTTGGTAAATCAGGCGCGCTTCTTCGCGGCCGGGAATGACTTCAATCGGAAATCCCAGCACTTGCTGGGCGCGCTTGATAAAGACGTCCCGGTTACGGGCTTCCCGCAAGGTTTGCGTAGCCACAGCGCGCACCTGGTTCTTTCGGAAGCCAGACAGGCGCTCGCCAAAGCGCGCCAGGCAGTCCCAGCCGCGCTGCATGGCGTCCTGGCTGAGATTGCGCTCGGCGTCTAGACCATTGCCCTGGCGCACGGTTTCCTTGAGGTACTCGGTGCGCTGAATCAGGCCATGGTCGAGCCGGCCAATTTCCAGTCGAAAGCTGTTTGAGCCCAGGTCGACAGCGGCCAGGTGAGTTCCGTTTTGCATCAGGTGATATCGGACGTAAAAACTGCAGCAGGCGTGATTTGCGTGCATCAATTGAAGGGAAAAGCAAGGAAATTGTCACAGAAGGGTCGGGCTTGGCGTGTGGGGAGTGACAAAAAATAAGCCCACGGCGTTGTCATTTTTGTCACGGAGCTGTCACATAGGCTCTCTAGAGTTCGTCTTGTCGAGTTTGCCTGCCTTTGTCTCTGTTGTTTTACCTTTCCATTTCCTCAAGGAATATTCCATGATGACCAAACGCGTTTTGTTGAAAACCGTAGCTGCTGCGGCTTTTGCCAGCTTCGCCATGGGGGCCGCCCTGGCTGCCGAGATCACCGGCGCCGGTGCCACTTTCCCCTTCCCGGTTTATGCCAAGTGGGCTGAAGCCTACAAAAAACAGACCGGCGTGGGTCTGAATTACCAGTCGATCGGATCGTCCGGTGGCATCAAGCAAATTCGCGCCAAGACCGTGACTTTCGGCGCGACGGACGCGCCGGTTGCAGGTGCTGAACTTGACAAGGACGGCATGGTCCAGTTCCCGGCCATCATCGGCGGCACGGTGCCGGTGTTGAACTTGGACGGCTTCAAGCCCGGCGAGTTGCGGATCAGCGGCCCCGTGCTGGCCGAGATGTTTCTGGGCACTATTGCCAAGTGGAACGATCCCAAGATCGCCGCGTTGAACCCCGGCAAAAAGCTGCCCGACGAGTCCATCACCGTGGTGCACCGCGCGGACGGCTCGGGCACGACGTTTAACTTCACCGACTACCTGGCCGCCGTCAGCCCCGCTTTTGCTGAAAAAGTGGGCAAGGGCGCTGCCGTCAAGTGGCCAGCGGCGACTTCGGTGGGCGGCAAGGGCAACGAAGGCGTGGCCGCCAATGTGAACCGTATCAAGGGCGCGCTGGGTTACGTCGAGTACGCCTACGTGAAGAAAAACAAAATGAACTTCATGCTGCTGCAAAACGCCAGCGGCAAGTTCGTCGAGCCTGATGACAAGACCTTCGCTGCAGCTGCTGCCAGTGCGGACTGGTTCAGCGTGCCGGGCATGGGCGTGTCCATGGTGAATGCCAAGGGCAACGACAGCTGGCCCATCAGCACGGCCTCGTTCATCCTGATGTACAAGCAGCCCGCCGACAAGGCAGCCTCTGCCGAAGCCCTGAAGTTCTTCGACTGGGCCTTCAAGAGCGGCAAAGCCATGGCAGAGGAGCTGGACTACGTGCCCCTGCCCGACAAGCTGACTGCTGAAATCCGCGCCAAGGTTTGGGCTCAGGTTCAGAAGTAAGGTTCGCAGCCCAACTCCCTCAGCCGGCTCGGCTAGCGTGCCGCCTGGGGGCGTTTGAGTACAAGTGCTTAATATCGAGGTTTTGTCATGCACGCTGGGGCCGCCATGAGTTCAGAATTCAACGCCGTCGAGAACCCGTCGCACACGGGTAACTCAGACATGATGGCCATTGCCAAGCGCCAGCGTTGGCAGGACGTGGTGTTTCACCGGCTGACGCAAACCTTTTCGCTGTTGGTGCTGCTGGCCCTGACAGGCATCATCGTCTCGCTCTTTATCAACGCGGTGCCGGTGTTCAAGAAGTTCGGCCTGCCCTTCGTCTGGTACGCCGAGTGGGACATCGTCAATGAGAATTTTGGTGCCGCGATTGCCATCGTCGGCACCTTGGCCAGTGCTGGTATCGCGATGCTGATTGCCGTGCCTCTGGCTTTTGGCATTGCTGTTTTTCTGACTGAAACCTGCCCCGCCCATCTGCGCCGCCCCTTGGGTACGGCGATTGAGCTGCTGGCCGCCGTGCCGTCCATCATTTACGGCATGTTCGGCCTGTTTGTATTTGCGCCGATCTTCGCCACCTACTTGCAAATTCCTCTGAAGAAACTGCTGGGCGGCATGCCACTGGTCGGCGGCTTGTTTGGCGGCGCCACCAACGGCATGGGCATCTTGGCGGCAGGGATTGTGCTGGCCTTCATGGTGCTGCCTTTTGTGGCCGCCGTGATGCGCGACGTGTTTGCCGTGACGCCGCCTATCCTGCGCGAGTCGGCCTACGGGCTGGGCTGCACCACCTGGGAAGTGGTGCGCAAGGTGGTGCTGCCGTACACGCAAAAAGGCGTGATTGGCGGCATCATGCTCGGCCTGGGTCGCGCCTTGGGCGAGACCATGGCCGTGACCTTTGTGATTGGCAATGCCAACCGTATGCCCACCTCGCTTTTCTCACCGGGCACCTCGATCGCTTCAACGCTGGCCAACGAGTTTGGCGAAGCCGCCGACCTGCACATTGCCGCCTTGTATGCACTGGGCTTTTTGCTGTTCGTGATCACCTTCATCGTGCTGGCGCTGGCCAAAGTGCTGGTGGCGCAGAGCGACAAAGCCAAGGGCAGCTGAGTCAGCGCCACCGATCACGACCGCCCAGGAATCTACCCCCATGCAAATCGATCCTTCGCTCTACGCGCGGCGCCGCCTGATGAACAAGGTCGGCCTGTCGCTGTCCATGACCGCTATGGCCATTGGCCTGGCCGTGCTCTTGTGGATTCTTTTCGTCCTGCTGAGCAACGGCATTGCCGCGGTGGACTGGCACATGTTTGCCAACGACACCCCCGCGCCCGGCTCGGAAGGCGGCGGTTTGCGCAATGCCATTGTGGGCAGCTTGCTGATGGTGGGCTTGTCGGTGCTGGTGTCCACGCCCGTGGGTATTTTGGCGGGCATGTACCTCAGCGAATACGGCGACACCAGCAAGACCGCCAGCCTGACCCGCTTTGTCACGGACATCATGCTGTCGGCGCCGTCCATCGTGCTGGGCCTGTTCGTTTATGCGCTTGCGGTGTCTACCGTGGGCCATTTTTCGGGCTATGCCGGCAGCTTGGCGCTGTCGCTGATTGCCGTGCCGGTGGTCATGCGGACGACCGAAAACATGCTGCGCCTGGTGCCTGGCAGTTTGCGTGAAGCGGCATTTGCGCTCGGCGCGCCCCGCTGGAAAGTTTCGATTGACGTGACTCTGCGTGCGGCCAAGAGCGGCGTGATCACTGGCTTGTTGCTGGCGGTGGCCCGCATCAGCGGCGAAACCGCGCCCCTGCTGTTCACCGCGCTGAACAACCAGTTCTTCAACACCGACATGAGCAAGCCCATGGCCAACTTGCCGGTGGTGATTTTCCAGTTCGCCATGAGCCCCTATGACAACTGGATTCGCTTGGCCTGGGGCGGCGCGCTGCTGATCACCCTGGCCGTGCTGGTACTCAACATCTTGGCGCGGGTGTTCTTCCGCGACAAGACGCAGTCCTGACCCCTTCGACAAGCTCTTCAAGATTTCCTAAAAAACCGGATCTGTCATGCCCGATACCCAAGCTGCTGCCGTTGACCTTAAAAATGCGCTGGAAGTGCGCAACCTGAACTTTTTCTACAACAAGTTCCAGGGCCTGCGCGACGTGAGTATGAATATTGCTGAAAAACGCGTCACAGCGTTCATTGGCCCCTCGGGCTGTGGCAAGTCGACCTTGCTGCGCACCATGAACCGCATGTACAGCCTGTACCCCGGCCAGCGCGCGGAAGGGGAGATCAATTTTTACGGCCAGAACATTCTGGACCCCAAGCAGGACTTGAACCTCTTGCGCGCCCGCATTGGCATGGTGTTCCAAAAACCCACGCCTTTTCCCATGTCGATTTACGACAACATTGCGTTTGGTGTGCGCCTGTATGAAAACCTGAGCAAGCTCGACATGGACGACCGCGTGGAGTGGGCGCTGTCCAAGGCGGCGCTGTGGAATGAGGTCAAAGACAAGCTGGGCCAAAGCGGTTTGTCGCTGTCCGGCGGCCAGCAGCAGCGGCTGTGCATTGCCCGCAGCGTGGCGGTCAAGCCCTCGGTGCTGCTCTTGGACGAGCCAACCTCCGCGCTAGACCCGATCTCCACCGGCAAGGTGGAAGAGCTGGTGCATGAGTTGAAGAAGGACTACACGATTGCCATCGTCACGCACAACATGCAGCAGGCGGCCCGTTGCAGCGACTTCACGGCTTATATGTACCTGGGCAAGCTGGTGGAATTTGGCGCGACGGAACAGATTTTCTTCAAGCCCAAATCGACCGAGACGGAAGACTACATCACCGGCCGATTTGGTTAAGACGGCATTGAACAAGAAAGAAAACCATGAGCGACAAACACATCTCCAGCCAATTCGACGCTGAACTCAATTCCATTTCCACGCATGTGCTGGAAATGGGCGGCCTGGTCGAATCCCAGCTGCATCAAGCCATCTATGCCTTGCTGCACATGAGTCCCGAAACGGCCGACCAAGTGCTGGACAACGAGCGCCGCATCAACGAGATGGAAGTCTCGATTGACCAGGAAATTATTTCCATCATTGGCCGTCGCCAGCCCACGGCGCGCGACTTGCGCTTTTTGATGGCGATTTCGCGCACCACGCAAAACCTGGAGCGCGCTGGCGATGAAGTGGCTCGCATTGCGCGCATGGTCAAGTCCATCATTCAAAGCGGTACGCCGCGCAACCTGCCGACGTCGGAGCTGCGCTTGGCGGCTGACCTGGTCTCGGCCATGCTACGCAGAACGCTCGACTCGTTTGCCCGCCTGGACACCACCATGGCCGTGGACATCATCAAGAAGGACTATGAGATTGACGACGAGTACAACGGCTTTTTGCGCAAGCTCATCACCTACATGATGGAAGACCCACGCACGATTTCGCCCAGCCTGGACCTGCTGTTCCTGGCTAAGTCGATCGAGCGCGTCGGCGACCACGCCAAGAACATCGCCGAGCAGATTATTTTCGTGGTGATGGGTGAAGACGTGCGCCATTCTTCTGTGGACAAGTTGGACTCGGTCGTTCGATGAGCAAGACGGTCCGTGTGCTGGTGGTCGAGGACGAACCTTCGATTGCTGAACTCATTGCGGTGAACTTGCGGCACAACGGTTTTGCGCCGACCGTGGCGTTTGACGGTGTAGCGGCCCAGCGCGAAATCGACAGCGCCTTGCCCGACGTGATCTTGCTGGACTGGATGCTGCCTGGCCAAAGCGGTACATCACTGGCGCGCAAGTGGCGGGCTAGTGAGAAAACCCAGGCCGTGCCGATCATCATGTTGACGGCGCGCAGTGACGAGACAGACAAGGTCGAAGGGCTGGACGCCGGGGCAGACGACTACATCAGCAAGCCGTTTTCCACGCAAGAGCTGATGGCCCGCATACGCGCCGTGCTGCGCCGCCGCGCGCCCGAGGCGCCTAGCGACACCGTGCGCGTCGGTGAGTTGTCGCTGGACGCCAGCACGCACCGGGTGGCCTTTCGCGGCACAGACCTCAAGCTCGGACCCACAGAATTCAAGCTGCTGCAACACTTCATGCGCCACCCCGAGCGGGTGCACAGCCGCACGACCTTGCTCGACAAGGTGTGGGGCGACCAAGTCTTTATTGAAGAGCGGACGGTGGACGTGCACGTCAAGCGTTTGCGTGAAGCCTTGGGTGCGGCGGGCATGATGATTGAGACGGTGCGCGGCGCGGGTTACCGCTTCTCGGCTGCGGGCATCAAAACGGCATCAGCCTGAACAGCCTCTTAGGTTTTTACCAGTCCCATGATTTTCAGAGTCTTTCTTTTTTTGCTGTGCCTCGTCGCCGGCGCGGCGGCAGGCCGGTTGCTGGTCGGTGGCTCCGCGCATTGGCCGGGCGCCATCTTGGGCGCTTTCGTCTGGCTGGTGCTGGACCTGCTGGCCATGGCGCGCCTGCAGCGCTGGCTGGCGGTTCAGCAGCAGGCGCCAGTGCCCGGCCGTTCCGATGAAGTTCGCGCGCCGCGCCTGGGTGCTTGGGCTGAAATGGCCAACCGGGTGCAGCGCATGCTGCGCAAGCTCGACCAAGCTCAGCAACAAAGCCAGGCCCGCCTGGACGATTTTTTGCTGGCCATGCAGGCCTCGCCCACGGGCGTGGTGCTGCTGGACGCGCAAGGCCGCATTGAGTGGTTCAACCAGATGGCGACGCAGCAGTATGGGTTTGAGGTGCAGCGCGACTTGATGCAGTACGTGGCGAACCTGATTCGCGACCCGGCATTCACCCGCTATTTGTCAGCGGCGGACTTCACCAGCGACGTGCAGGTGCAAGGGCGTAGCAGCACCGCTTCGCATCCCGTCAAGTTGTCGGTGCGCTTGCACCCTTACGGCGAAGGGCGGCGACTGCTGCTCTCGCGTGACATCACGGCGGTGCAGCAGGCCGAGGCCATGCGCCGCGATTTTGTGGCCAATGTATCGCACGAGATACGCACGCCGCTGACCGTGCTGGCCGGCTTTGTGGAGACCCTGCAAAACCTGCCGTTGGCTGAAGAAGAACGCCGGCACTACCTGGCGCTCATGGCCACGCAGGCCAGCCGCATGCAAACCCTGGTGCAGGATTTGCTGACCTTGTCGCGCCTAGAAGGCAGCCCCTTGCCGCGCAGCCAGGAATGGCTGGGCATGGCTGGCTTGTTGGCGCAGTGTGAGGCCGATGCGCATGCCCTGTCGGGTTTGCTGGCGCCCATGGCGCACGCTTTGACGTTCTCGCAAGAAGGCGACTGGGAAATTGCTGGCGAACACACCGAGCTGTTCAGTGCCATGTCCAACCTGGTCACCAATGCCTTGCGCTACACCCCGGCGCCTGGCCGGGTGGACGTGACTTGGCGCACGGGTGCAGACGGGCGCGGTGAGTTTTCAGTGCAGGACAACGGGCCAGGCATTGCGCCCGAGCATTTGCCGCGGCTGACCGAGCGCTTTTACCGGGTGGACCGCAGCCGCTCACGCGAGACGGGCGGCACCGGCTTGGGCCTGGCCATCGTCAAGCATGTCGCGCAGCGCCACGGCGGCGAGCTGCAAATTCAGAGCCAGCCCGGCCAGGGCTCACGGTTTTGTATTGTGTTTCCGCCGTCGCGCGTTCGGGCTGCGCAAACCGCGCAAGCTCCCCAGCTAGAAAACGCTCAGGCCTGAGGGCTGCGCGTCAGCCGTGTGGCGCGCCAGAGCAGGGCGCTGAAGCACAGGGCCACAAAAGCCAAGGCCCAGGTGGCGGCCGCCCAAAAGCTGCTGGCTGACTGTGTGGCTGGCCAAGGCCCACCGGGCAACAGCGGCACCTCGCCACCGACGTAGGCCAGCCAATACCCGCCCGCCAAGCCCAGGCCCCACAAGACCACGCTGTAGATCAGCAGTGGCGCCAGCGTGATGCGGTAGCAGCGCAGCAAGAAGGCGCACAGCGCCTGCCATGCGTCGGCCACATGATAAAAAGCCACCCACAGTAACAGCGAGCTAGCCGAGGCCACCACGGCGGGGTTGCGCGAATACCAGGCCGGCAACTGCGTGTGCAGCAACAGCACCAAAGCGCCCAGCGTCAGAGCCAATGAGCCGGCCAGGATCAAGCCCATCTTCACCAATCGCCGGGCCTGCGCCGGGTCGCCCCGGCCAATCCAGTAAGACACCCGGGCGCTGCAAGCGATCGACAGCGACAGCGGCACCATGTACAGCACGGCCGTCAGGCTGGCGGCAATCTGGTGGCTGGCTGCCGCCGTGGTGCCCAGACGGGCAATGAACACGGCCATCAAGGTGAACGACGTGACCTCGACCATGTAGGACATGCCGCCCGGCAAACCCATGCGGGCGAACTCGCCAATCTGCCGCCAGTTGGGCGCTTCTATGGCCGACCAGATTTTGTAGGGTGCATAGAGGCTGTTGCCACGCAGCAAGCTGGCGGCCACGGCCAGCAGCAGGTAGTTGACGATCAGCGTGGCCCAGGCGCAGCCGGCTGCACCCAAGGCGGGCATGCCCAGGCCACCACCGACCAGCCAGATCGACAGCGGAATCTTCACCGCCAAGGCGCCCACTTGCAGCCAGGTCACCAACAGCGGTTTGCCCAGCGACTGGTTCAGCGTGCTGTACAGCCTGAACAGCAGCGCCGGCACAAACGCGATAGCCAGCACCGCCAGGTAATGTTCGACCTCGGCACGCATGGCTTCGGGCACCTGCGCCCAGCGCAGCAAGGGGCCGGGCAGCAGCATCACGGCCATGCCGACCACGCTGATGGCGCCGCACAAATACAGGCTTTGTCGCAGCGATTGGCCCACGGCTTCGTAACGGCGGGCGCCGCGCATTTCTGCCCAGATGGGCAGCAGGGCCTGGATGATGCCGACCAGGCCCACATAAACGCTGATGTAGATGGCCGAGCCCACCGCGAGGGCGGCGAGTGCGGTGTCGCTGTGGCGCCCGGCGATCACGGTGTCGGCCACACCAAACGCCATGATGGCGAGTTGGCCGACCAGCACCGTGCCCGCGTGCTGGCTGACGATCTTGAGTTCGCTCACGGGGAGGCCGGAGAGGCCGGCGAGGGCGCGGGCGTGGCGGCGTTGCGCTTGAAAACCAGCAGGTTGTCGTTGCGGTCGGTGGGGCGCGCGGCCATGCCCAGCAACTGCCACTGGTTCATGTCCAGGCGCTGGCGCAAGCTGGCCTGCGCGTCGCTGTCGACCACCAAGTATGGGCAATCAGATTTCGCAGCTGCTGTCTGCAGTTTGAGCCCAGCGTGGTAACGCAAGGCCGTGGCTCGCTCTTGGCTGAGGCCATGGATCTGCACGCAGGCCTGCTGAGGCTGTATCCATTTGCCGACTTGCTTGGCCTGCGGCGCATAGCTGCGGGCGTAGTCCAGCAGCGGCAACCAAAGCGTCATGAGCAGCAGCCAGCACAGCGTGGTGCCCGCAGCGGGCAGCACCAGTGACTTCCACACAGCTGCTCGGTGCCGGCCCGTGCGCCAGTACACCAGCCAGGCCCAAGCCAGCGTGGCGGCCAGTGCGGCCGCAAAGGCCAGGAGCGAAAAGCTGGGCTCAAAGCCAGCGGCTAGCCGCGCCACATTCAGCGCGGGTTGCCGGGGCACGCCGGTCTGCAAAGACAGCCAGACCACCCAGATGGTGATGGCGCAGCCCGTAAAAAACAGCAGCGCGAACCAGTCAATCAGCGATGCCACGCTGCGCTGCAAGGTCGGCAGCGCAAAAGCCCCGAGCGCCGCCAGGGCTGGCAAAGCCAGCAGCAAGGCCCGGTCCGACGCATTGGTCAGCAGGGTGGACAGCACGGCAACGGCGGCAAACCACAAGGGCAGGGCGATGTGCCGGCTCAGCACCTGCCGGCGCCAACGAAACAGGGTCCACAAAGCCAGCGGCCAGACCGGCCACAAGAACCACATAAACAGGCGCGTCATCGCACCGCTGTCCTTGTTGCTCGCGGTGCGGCTCAGGGCGTCCAGGTCAATGCGCCAGTGCCACAGCCCCAGCAGGTAAGCCAGCAGGCCCACGCCCAAAGTGACCAAGAGCAGCCAGCCCATCCAGGCACTTCGGTTGGCCTTGACCTGGTGAGCCGCTGGCGTGGGCTGTAGTAACTCGATCACCCAGGCGCCCAGGCCAAACAGCAAGGCCACGGCGGGGGCGCCGCTCAGCGCCAAGCCGGCCATGCCCAGCACCAAGGCCAAGCTGTGAAGGCCCCGGCGTTCACCCCGAGCGTGCGGCCCGGCCGACAGGCTGTAAAGCAGCAGGGCGGTAAAACCGAGTTGGGCCAGAGCCGGCGTGGTCTCGTGCGAAAGCTGCGCCATGCCCAAGCAGGCAATCAGCGCCAACACCCCCCCGTCGGCCACGGCGCGGGCGTAGTCCACGGGCGAGGCTTCGCCCCCAAAGGCAAAAGCCACCGGCTGCGCCTGCGGGCTGCGGGCGAGGTAATAGGTGGCGTACCAGGTGCTAGTCAGCGCCAGCACCAGCAGCAGGCCAAAGGGCAGGCGGGCGGCCAGAGCGGCGTCTAAAAAGGGCAGCAGCTTGATGGACCATGCGCCCATCCAAAAGGGCAGCAGGCTGTCGTAGCCGCCGCTTTGGCTGGGCAGCTGCGGCTGCAGCCAGCCTACGGCGCCAGCCACCAAGTCTTGCATCACGCCAAAGGCCGAGATGTCGGCACTCTTCCAGGGGCCGCGGCCCACAAACCCGGGCAACACGTAGGCCGCGCAAAACAGCAGCAAGGCCAGGCGCGGCAGGCGGCGCACGGCAGATTGGGCAATGATGGCGGGGGAGGGCTGGTTCAAGGAAGGCTCAGGAAGGTCGGCTCAGCATAAACAATAGCGGAGGCCACAACAAGACGGGGTGCGCGGCTGGCAAAAAAAAAGCAGCCTGGGGTCAGGCTGCTTTCTTGGCGTTGCGCAAAAAGCGCTTGCAGCTGGTTAGGCGGCAGCGGCGTCTTTGGCAGGGGTCTTGCCGAAACGGTTGCGGAAACGCTCGACACGGCCCCCCATGTTGTCCACGGATTTTTGCGTGCCGGTATAAAACGGGTGCGATTCGCTGGAGGTGTCCAGCTTGTACAGCGGCAGTTCGCGGCCGTCTTCCATCTTCACCATTTCTTTGGTGTTGACACACGAGCGCGTGACGAACTTGAAGTTGTTGGACAAGTCCAAAAAGCAAACTTCGCGGTAGTTGGGGTGAATGCCGTCTTTCATCGATCTATTCCTTAGTCGTTGCGGGAGCCACACAAGCCTGTCCTGGGCACTTTCCGCTGAGCCCTAGATTATGCCATGGCGCCGGACGGCCTCAAGGGTGCCAGGTGGAGACCACCCTGGGCGTGTCATCGGAGCTGCTGCCATTGAGCGCATAGGACAGGCGATTGGCCGCGTCCATCACCGTGCGGGCATGGGCCGAGAGCCTGGCATGGTCGAGCCGGGCCGAAGGTCCCGAAATGCACATTGAGCCCAGCAGGCGCCAGTTCAGCCCAAACACCGGCGCCGAGACGCTGGACACCTGGGCCTCGCGCTCGCCCATGGAAATATGGTGGCCACAGCGCCGAATCGCCTCATAAACCTCACCCGGTTCGCCCGAAAAAGCTAGGATCACCCTCCCTGGGGCGCCCAAGTTGAGCGCTAGGCGCATGCCAATGCGCACATGGTGGCGCACCGATTGCGGGCCTTCCACCCGGGCAATGCAGGCCCGCTCGTCGCCCTCTCGCACGTAAAACGAGGCGCTTTCCTGGGTCGCTTCCGACAGGGACCGCAGTGTGGGCTGCACCACGTTGTTGAGATCAAAACCGGCTTGGTAGCGCGCGCCCAGCCAGCCGGCTGCCGGCCCCAGGCGCCACTGGCCGCCCTCGCTTTGCACCATGAAGTCGCTCAGCGCCAGCGTGCGGGCGAGGCGCAGCACCGTGGTGTTGTGCAGGCCGGTGCGACGGCTCAGCTCAGCCAGCGGCAACTGGCGTTCGCCAATGCGAAACGCTTCCATGACCTGCAAGGCGCGGGTGACGGCGATTACGCCGCCGTCGGCGGCCTTGGCGGAGGCGTCTGGTGGCGTGGCGGTCGGGTCAGTGGGGTTGCGCGGCATGAAATGTCTTTCACTGTGTGAAGCGGCATTGCATTGAGTGAAAGACCCGCCTAAAGTCCTTCTGCATTCCGAAACACAACAGCCCCCAAGGCCCACCTCCGGAGACAAACCCGTGAACATCAAATTCTCGCGCCGCAGCGCCGCAGCCTTCGCCGCTCTGATCGCCATCACACCTCTGGTGGCCGTGGCTGACGCGTGGCCGGCCAAGCCGATCCGGGTGTTTGTGCCTTTCCCGCCCGGCGGCGGCACCGACATCGTCGCCCGTGACGTGACGCAAAAAATCGCCACATCGACAAAGTGGACCTTCATCATTGACAACAAGCCTGGCTCGGGCGGTAACCTGGGCATTGACGCGGCTGCCAAGGCACCGGCAGACGGCTACAGCCTAGTGGTGGGCCAGACCAGCAACCTGGCCATCAACGCCACGCTGTTCAGCAAGCTGCCTTACGACTCGGTGAACGACCTGACGCCGATCGGTTTGATTGGCAATGCGCCGCTGGTCATCGTGACTGCTGCTAATTCCCCTTACAAAACGCTGGCCGACGTGGTGGCTGCCGCCAAAGCACAGCCTGGTTTTCTGAACTACGCCACTTCAGGCAACGGCACGGTGGCGCACTTGGCGACAGAGCTGTTCCAGCGCGAAGCTGGCGTCAAGCTGACCCACGTTCCTTACAAGGGCGCAGCACAGGGCCTGACCGATGTGATGGGCGGGCAAGTGCAGTTCTACGTATCCTCCGTGCCCACTTTGCTCAGCCATATTAAGAGCGGCAAGCTGCGCGCCATTGCGGTGACGTCGGCCAAGCGCACCGATGACCTGGCGCAAGTGCCCACGGTGGCCGAGTCGGGCTACAAGGGCTTTGAAGCCGTCACCTGGTTTGGTCTGCTAGGCCCGGCCAAGCTGCCCGCGAGTGTGGTGATCATGGTTAACACGGAGCTGAACAAAGCCCTGGCCACGCCTGAGCTGCGCAAAAAGCTCGAAGACCAAGGCCTGGACTTGACACCCGGCACGCCCGACCAATTCGCCAAATTGATTCGCGCCGACATCGCCAAATGGGGCCGCGTGGTCAAAGAGTCTGGCGCCAAGGCCGACTGAGCTTTTTTTTAATTTTCCTGGACTAGACGACACCATGAACCAAGACATCATTCGCGACTTCGACCGTATTTCCCCCGAACTGGTGGCCCAGGCCGCCGAGTTCCAGGCCGCCATCCTGGCGGACGTAGCCGGCCGCCGTGGCGCCATGCATGGCCGCATTGCCGCGCTGCGCCCGCGCATGAAGGTGGCCGGCCCGGCCTTCACCGTGGAAGTTCGTCCCGGCGACAACCTCATGATCCATGCCGCCATGTCGCTGGCCAAGCCCGGCGACGTGCTGGTGATTGATGGCAAGGCCGACCAAACCTCTGCGCTGATGGGCACCATCATGATCACCGCCTGCAAGCAGCTTGGCATTGCGGGCGTGGTCATGGACGGCGCCTTGCGTGACAGCCTGGAACTGGATGAAATGGATTTCCCGGTCTTTTCAGTCGGCACCAATCCGAACGGCCCCACCAAGAACATGGGCGGGCGCATTGGCCACCCGGTGACTTGTGGCGGCGTCACCGTGCACCCCGGCGACTTCATCTTGGCCGACGCTGATGGCGTGGTCGTTGTTGAGCGTGCCAAACTGCCCGGCCTGATCCCGCTGGCCCACAAGAAGGTCGAAGACGAAGCCAAGCGCATTGCTCAGATCAAGCAGGGCAACACGGCCGCGTCTTGGTTGCAGTCCGCACTGCAAACGGCTGGCGTGCTCAAAGCCGGGGAAAGCCTGTGAGCCAGCCCACCGTCATCGTCACCGGCGCCGACCTAGCGCCCCAGGCGCTGGCGTTACTCACTGGCTTTGACGTGGTTTATGCCGGCAAGACGCCACAAAAGGACGACCTGGTGGCGCTGTGCGGCCAGCATGACCCCGTGGCCATCATCGTGCGCTACGGCGCCGTGGGCGCCGAGGTGATGGACGCCGCGCCGTCGCTGCGCGTGATCTCTAAGCACGGCAGCGGCACCGACACCATTGACAAAGTGGCAGCCCAGGCTCGCGGTATTGAGGTGCGAGCCGCCGTCGGCGCCAACGCCGCCGCCGTGGCCGAACAATCGCTCGCCTTGCTCTTGGCCTGCGCCAAGTCGGTGGTGCATCTCAACGCCCGCATGCACGCCGGCTTTTGGGACAAGGCCACGCACAAAAGCCTGGAACTGCATGGCCGCACGATTGGTCTCGTTGGCTTGGGCGCGATTGGCCAGCGCTTTGCCCGCATGTGCGACGCCATGGGCATGCAAGTGATTGGCTTTGACCCTTACGCCAAGAACCTGCCGGACTACATTCGCAACGTGGACTTGGCCACGATCTGGCGCGAGTCCGACGCGATCTCGCTGCACTGCCCGCTGACCGACGACAACCGCGCTCTGGTCAACGCCCAGACGCTGGCCGCCTGCAAGCGCGGCGTGCTGCTGGTCAACACCGCAAGGGGCGGCTTGATGGATGAAGCGGCACTGCTCGCTGCTGTTGCCAGTGGCCAGGTGGCCATGGCCGCTCTGGACAGCTTTGCGGTCGAGCCCATGGCGGCGCCACATCCCTACCATGGCGTGACCAACATCCTGCTGAGCCCACACATTGGCGGAGTCACCAGCGATGCTTATGTGAACATGGGACTGGGCGCGGCGCGCAATGTACTGGACGTGTTGCAGCAGTCCGCCGCTCAAGTAGCCTGACGTGCGCCAGCTTGCCAACCCAACCCTGAGCAAAGACCTGGAACCCGGCCGAGCGTGGCCGCTTAACACTTCTCATCACACCATGACCTCTCCTACTTTTTTTCCCCGTCGTCTGCTTGTCCTGAGCGCTGTGCTGGCCGCCCTGGCGCCGTCTGCCTTCGCCGACACCTGGCCCTCCAAACCTGTCAAGATTGTGGTGCCTTACGGCCCCGGCGGTGCGGTGGACGTGGTCACGCGCAAGATGGCGCAAAAGCTGACTGAGCAAACTGGTCAGAGCTTCATCGTCGAAAACAAGGCCGGTGCGACCGGCACCATCGGCGCGCAGCAGGTGGTCAAGGCTGAGCCCGACGGGTACACGCTGATGGCCAACGACACCACCTATTCCCTCTTGCCGCATATCTTCAAGAAGCTGCCCTTCGACCACGGCGCTGACTTGGTGCCCGTGGGCGCCTATGTCTTTGCGCCCATGGCCCTGGCCGTTAACGCGCAGTCGCCCCTGAAGACTTTGCGTGAACTGGTCGCTCAGGCCAAGAGCCAGCCCAACAAAGTGACTTACGGCTCGGGCGGCCCTGGCACCACACCGCACTTCGCCAGCGAAGCCCTGGGCATTGCCGCCGGCGCCAACCTGATGCACGTGCCCTTCAAAGGCGCAGCCGAAGCCACCCAGGCCGTGCTGTCGGGCACCATCGACATGCAGATCGCATCGACCACCGGCTTGATGGGCAACGTCAAAGGCGGCAAGCTGCGGCTCTTGGCTGTGAGTGGTGACAAGCGTCTGGCCTCCTTGCCCGATGTCCCGACTTTTGCCGAGGCGGGTGTGCCTTGGGGCGGCGTCTTGAACTGGACTGGCTTGTGGGCGCCCAAGGGCACGCCGCCGGCCGTGCTGGCACGCTTGCAAAAGGAAATCGCCACTGCCATGGCCACGCCCGACATGAAAGCCTTTGCCGAAGGCATGGGTGCCGAGCCGCGCCAGGTGGGCTCTGAAGCGTTCACCCGTGTGCTTAAGGACAGCACCGAGGCCTGGGGCAAGGTCGCGGCCAACACCGCGTTTGAACGTCAATAATCGCCGCCATGTTCTTGCTACGCCAGCCCGTCGTTCGCAGCTTGGAGGTGTTTTCCTCCATGCCCGACAAATACCGCCGCACCGGCGTGCGCAGCCTTTGGGCTGACGTGAACCAGGGCGGCAGGCTGGCGGACTCGTTTCTGGAAGGCCCGGTGTTTGACGAGGCCGGCAACCTGTTCGTCACGGACATTCCCTTTGGCCGGGTGTTCCGCGTCGACCCGCAAGGCGAGTGGGACCTGGTGGCCCAGTGGGACGGCGAGCCCAATGGCTTGAAGTTCCTCAGCCAGCGCGAATTGTTGGTCACCGACTACAAAAACGGCTTGGTCGCGCTGGACATTCAAAGCGGCCAGACGCGGCCCTACCTGGAGCGGCGCAACAGTGAGCGCTTCAAGGGCGTGAACGATCTGGTGTTCGATTCGCGCGGCAATTTGTACTTCACCGACCAAGGCCAGACCGGTTTGCACGACCCCACCGGCCGTGTTTATCGCCTGGGCGTGGATGGCCGGCTGGACTTGCTGCTGTCCAACGTGCCCAGCCCGAACGGCGTGGTGCTGTCGCTGGACGAGCGCTTTTTATTCGTTGCCGCGACGCGTGGCAACTGCGTCTGGCGCATGCCGCTGCTGGCCGACGGCAGCGTCTCCAAGGCCGGCCAGTTCTTCACCTCCTACGGACCCAGCGGCCCCGATGGTTTGGCGATGGACGAGAGCGGCCGTTTGCTGGTGGCCAACCCCGGCCTGGGCTATGTGTGGGTGCTGGGCCACCGCGCCGAGCCTGAAGAAGTGCTGACGGGCACACCGGGTTCGTCGGTGACCAACCTCGCTTTCGGCGGGCCTGACCGGCGCAGCGTCTTTTGCACCGACTCCACCCACGGCAACATCCTTAGCGCAGAGATGCCTGTGGCGGGTGCGCGCCTGCATCGACCTTTCTAGGGCCGGGTTGGGTTAACCGCTTAAAGCTTGGCTGGCGGCTTGCGCTGCATCCCGCAGCTCTGTGACGAACCTTGGGTGGAACCTTGCTTCAGGCACCGTGAGCGAGAGCGCCCCGACCAACTCGCCCGGAGATTTCCACACCGGCGCAGACACGCCGACCAGCCCGGGTATACGGTCGCCCGTGGCGTGAAAGTAGCCGTCTTGGCGGATTTTTTCGTACAGCTGGCCTTTGGTCCCCGAAAAAGCCATCAGCACCCGACCGCCTGCACCCCTGTCCAGCGGCAGCAAGTCACCGACTTTGACGTGGTCTCGTAGCAACTGCGGTGAGTCCACGCGGAACAGGCACAGCCGCTGCTCGCCCTCGCGCACATGCAGAGCTACGCTTTCGTCGGTTTTAGCCACCAATGCCCGCATGACCGGCAGCACCACGTCTTCCAAAGAAAAAGAAGCCGTGTAAACCGCCGCCAGCCGAGAAATTTGTGAGCCCAGCGCCCATAGGCCCTCGGGAGTTTTGCGCAGCAAGCCCGCGTGCGCCAGAGAGGCCAGCAGCCGCAGGACGGTGCTTTTGTACAGCCGTGTGCGTTCGGCCAACTGCGTCACGCTCAAGGCGCGGTCGCCTTCACCAAACGCGCACAGCACGCTGAGTGCGCGGTCCACAGCCGCCGCGCCGCCGGGTGCGGCTTGTTCGTCGGCGAGTGAAACGATGGACGATTTGCGGGGCATGTTGATTTCCTGGGATTTGACATTGCCGAGCCGGCAGCACTATGATTTGTTCTAACCTGCAAAACTGAGTTCTATCTTACAGAACAACTATGAAAAGTCAAACAACACAACCTGCGGTGCTGATCAGTGAGGTCGGGCCTAGAGACGGCTTGCAAAGCGTCAAGGCAGCCATGCCCACGCCCGACAAGCTGGCCTGGATCGACGCGCTTTACCAGGCGGGCCTGCGCGAGATCGAGGTCGGCTCCTTCGTGCCTGCGGCCTTGCTGCCGCAAATGGCCGACGTGGCCGAGGTGGTTCGCCACGCGCTGACCTTGCCCGGGCTGACCGTCATGGCCTTGGTGCCGAACTTCAAAGGGGCCGAAGCAGCACTGGCCGCTGGCGTTCACAAGCTGACGATTCCCGTTTCCGCCAGCGAAGCCCACTCCTTGGCGAACGTGCGCAAGACCCGGGTCGACATGGTGGCGCAAGTGCGCAGCATCATGGCCTTGCGCAATGAGCAAGCGCCGCAGGTGAAGGTGGAGGCGGGCTTGTCCACGGCTTTTGGTTGCACGCTCCAGAGCGCGGTGACTGACGAGGACGTGCTGTGGCTGGCCGGTGAGCTGGTTCAAGCCGGCGTGGACGAAGTGGGCTTGTCTGACACCACGGGCATGGCCAACCCTGCCCAGGTGCGCCGCTTGTTCAACAAGCTGCGTGCCGCCATTGGCGATCGCTCGGGCGCTGCCCATATGCACAACACGCGGGGTTTGGGTCTGGCCAACTGCCTGGCCGCTTTTGACGTGGGTGTGACCACCTTTGACAGCTCTCAAGGCGGGCTGGGCGGTTGCCCCTACGCGCCTGGCGCTTCAGGCAATGTGGTCACAGAAGACCTGGTCTTCATGTTTGAAGCCATGGGCATCAAGACCGGGGTGAAGTTAGACAAATTGCTGGCCGCCCGTGCGCCTTTGCAGCGCGGTTTGCCCGGCGAGACGATTTACGGCATGACGCCTGAGGCCGGTTGGCCCAAGGGTTGGACACAGGAACTTTGACATGACGAACGCACTCCCTTTGCCTCAGTCCTTGCCGTATGAGGGCCTGCGCGTGGTCGAGTTCACGCACATGGTCATGGGGCCGACCTGCGGCATGGTGCTGGCGGATCTAGGGGCTGAGGTCATCAAGGTCGAGCCGATTGGGCACGGCCGTAAGGGCGACTCCACGCGTGAGCTGCTGGGTTCGGGCGCGGGCTTTTTCCCGATGTTCAACCGCAACAAGAAAAGCTTGGCCCTGGACCTGCAAACCCCAGAAGGCATGGAGGCGGCGCTGCGCCTGATCGCCACGGCCGATGTGGTCAGCGAGAACTTCAAACCCGGCACGATGAAAAAGCTGGGCCTGGACTACGACAGCCTTAAACGCCTGCACCCCCGCCTTATCTATGTGAGCCACAAAGGTTTTTTGCCTGGGCCGTATGAACACCGTACGGCTTTGGACGAAGTGGTGCAGATGATGGGCGGCCTGGCCTACATGACTGGGCGCCCCGGCGACCCCTTGCGGGCGGGTACCAGCGTGAACGACATCATGGGCGGCATGTTCGGCGCCATTGGCGCCATGGCCGCCCTGGCCCAGCGCGACAAAACCGGGGTGGGCCAAGAGGTGCAAAGCGCCTTGTTTGAAAACAATGTGTTCTTGGTGGCGCAGCACATGCTGCAGTTCGCCGTCACGCAAAAGCCTGCCGCACCCATGCCCGCCCGTATTTCGGCCTGGGCGATTTACGACGTGTTCAAGGTCAAGGACGACGAACAGATTTTCCTGGCCGTGGTCAGCAACACGGCCTGGGTGATTTTTTGCGATGCGTTTGGCTTTGCCGACCTGAAAGATGACCCACGCCTGCAAAGCAATAACGACCGGGTCAGCGCACGCGAGTGGATGATGCCCGTGCTGCGCCAGCGCATGGCGGCGTTCAGCGCCAAGGACATCAGCGCCGTGTTTGAAAAGCACGCGCTGCCTTTTGCCCCCATCACGCAACCGCAAGACTTGTTCGACGATCCGCACCTCAATGCCACCGGCGGCTTGGCCCCCATCGAGCTGCCGGATGGCCGCCAAACCCGCGCTGTCTTGCTGCCCTTGAAGCTGGACGGCCAGCGCCCGGGCGTGCGTTATTCACCCCCCAAGCTGGGCGAGCACAACGCAGAGCTGCTGGGGGAGCTGGGCTACAGCGCTGAAGAGATTCGGGCCTTGTCTAATGCACTGTGACGCATGAACTGAACCGCATCGCACGTTCTAGGGAGATTCTTATGTTCAAAAACCGTTTCTTCAAGTTCGCAAGACTCACTGCTTTGGCGGCCGGTGTAGCGCTCGCCGGCCTGACCGCCGCTGCCACCGAGCCGGCACCGATCGGTGAGGCGAAAGCCCCATTAGCCTTGACAACAGTGGCCGCACTTGACGTACCGCGCTACATGGGCACTTGGTATGAAATTGCCAAGTTCCCCAACTGGTTCCAGCGTAAGTGCGCGAGCAGCACTCGCGCCGAGTACCGCTTGATGCCGGCCGGCACGGTGCAGGTGATCAACCGTTGCCAGACGGCCGGTGGAGAAACCATTTCAGCGGAAGGCTTGGCCAGGCGAATTGGCCCGGCGAATTCGCCCAAGCTGGAGGTCCGATTCGCCCCGGCCTGGCTGTCTTTCGTGCCGCTGGTGTGGGGCGACTATTGGGTGATTGATCTGGACGCCGACTACCAGTTGGCAGCGGTCAGTGAGCCCAAGCGGAACTACCTCTGGGTCTTGTCCAGAACGCCGAAGGTTGACCCGGTGGCTTATAAAAACTTGCTGGAGCGCTTGCGAGCCAAGGGCTTTGATTTGAGCCCGCTGGAAGTCACGCCGCAAAACTAGAGGGCGAAAAAAAAGCGCTTCGGATGAAGCGCTTTTTTGTTTCGTGCGGATGGCTGGGGTTCAGCCGCCGCGTCGCATCATGTCGAAGAACTCGTGGTTGTTCTTGGTGGCCTTCATGTTTTTGAGCATGAGTTCCATGGACTCGATCTCGTCCATGTTGTACATGAACTGGCGCAGGATGCGTGACTTCTGCAAAATCTCTGGGGCCAGCAATAGCTCTTCTTTGCGGGTGCCGCTGCGGTTCAGGTGAATGGCGGGGAACACGCGCTTTTCATACAGGCGGCGGTCCAAGTGGATCTCGCAGTTGCCGGTGCCTTTGAATTCTTCAAAGATCACCTCGTCCATGCGGCTACCCGTGTCGATCAGCGCGGTGCCGATGATGGTCAGGCTGCCGCCTTCCTCAATTTTGCGGGCCGCGCCAAAAAAGCGCTTGGGGCGTTGCAGGGCGTTGGCGTCCACACCACCGGTCAACACCTTGCCTGATGAAGGCAGCACGTTGTTGTAGGCACGGGCCAGGCGGGTGATGGAGTCCAGCAAGATGACCACGTCTTTGCCGAGTTCGACCAGGCGCTTGGCGCGCTCAATCACCATCTCAGCCACGTGCACGTGGCGTGCAGCAGGCTCGTCAAAGGTGGAAGAGATCACTTCGCCGCGCACGCTGCGCTGCATCTCGGTCACTTCTTCAGGGCGCTCGTCGACCAGCAGCACCATCATCACGGCCTCGGGGTAGTTGGCGGTGATGGCGTGGGCGATGTTTTGCATCATCACGGTCTTGCCGGACTTGGGCGGCGCCACCAGCAAGGCGCGCTGGCCTTTGCCGATGGGGGCAATGATGTCGATGATGCGGCTGGTCAGGTTTTCTTCAGCCTTGATCTCGCGTTCCAGCTTGAACTGCTCGCGTGGGAACAGCGGCGTCAAGTTCTCGAACATCACCTTGTGCTTGTTCGCCTCGGGCGCGCCGTCGTTGATCTTGTCGAGCTTGTTCAGCGCAAAGTAACGCTCACCATCTTTGGGCGTGCGCACTTCGCCTTCGATCATGTCGCCGGTGTGCAAGTTGAATCGGCGGATCTGGCTGGGGCTGATGTAAATGTCGTCCGTGCTGGCGGTGTAGCTCGAATCCGGGGCACGCAAGAACCCAAAGCCGTCGGGCAGCACTTCCAGCACGCCATCGGCCACGATGGTCTCGCCGGTCTTGGCGCGCTTCTTGATGATGGCGAACATCAGCTCTTGCTTGCGCATACGGCCGACGTTTTCGATCTCAAGGGCTTCGGCTTGCTTGAGGACTTCAGACACGTGCAGTGCCTTGAGTTCGTTTAAGTGCATGGGATTGCCTGCGTGATGCGGAACTCCGAGGGAGTTCACTTGAAAAAACGGGGGGAGGTTGGGGAGGAGAGCCGGGCGAAGGCCTAGGGCTTCACCAACCGGGTTCGGGGTGCTCAGTCGAGAAGGCTGGGCAGCGAATGGAGCGAATTATGACAGAGAAATCTGGCGCTTTTGTTGAGCTCGAATGTGGCCTCTAAAGGGCTTCTTCAAGAGGCGAGCCCATGAAAAAAGCGCGAGGTCGTCGCGCTTTTTAAAGAGGAGGGCCGGGGAGTGCCCGGCTCAATCCGGCTTTAGGCCAGTTGCTGGTCGATGAAGGCGGTCAGCTGGGCTTTGCTCATGGCGCCCACTTTGGTGGCAGCCAGTTGGCCGTCTTTGAACAGCATCAGCGTGGGAATGCCGCGAATGCCGAATTTGGCGGGAATGTCGCGGTTTTCGTCAACGTTCATCTTGGCGATTTGCAGTTTGCCGCTGTAGCCGGTGGCCACTTCGTCCAGGATAGGAGCGATCATTTTGCAAGGGCCACACCACTCAGCCCAGTAGTCCACCAGCACGGGCTGGCTGGATTTCAAAACGTCCGCTTCAAAGGTGGCGTCGGTGGTATGTTTGATCAGTTCGCTGGCCATGATGGCTCCTTCGAAAGAGGGTTCAAGTTACGGCTAAAGTCCCTGGCATTGTGGCAGAAACTGCCAGCCGCCGCCCGTCGAGCTGCCCCGCTAACGGGCTATGGCGGCGATAGGCAGCCCGCCCCAGCCCCTTACTTTTTGGATCACAACTTGTCTTTTTCTCCCTTCAGCGAGCAGCGCTGGTCAGCCCTGGTTCAAGAGATGGGCCAACTGCTGGGCCAACGCGGCGTGCATCCGTCGCGCTGCGTGGTGCTGGTCCCGTACGCCCAGCTCATGCAGCAGGCCAAGAGCGCCTGGGCCACGGGCAGCGCTGGCGCATCGTTCATGCCGCGCTTTGAAACCACCCACAACTGGGCGACCAGCTTGCAGGCTGCGCGCGGACCGGCCACGCCGGGCGTGGACGACATTCGCCATGACATGGCTTGCGACTGGCTGGCGGCCTGCCGCTGGCTGGCGCGTGCGGGATTGGGCGCGCACCAGGACGTGTTGGCAGGCGCCTTGGTTGAAGCGGCCTGGTCGGTGGCTCGGGTGGCTGCTGCCGTGGCACCTGAGCGCCGCGCGGATTGGGGCCGCCGTCTGTCGCAAGAACTGACTGAGGGCCTGGACTCTTCGCTCCTGGTATTTGAAGCGGCAGTCAGCCAACTGGCCCTGGCTTGGGCGGCCGCCTCGCGTTACCCCACCGATATTTTGTTTGAAGCGCAGGCGGACTTGTTGATCGTGCTCGATGGTTTTCAGGCGGACCCTTTGGCTGAAGCCTTGGCCGCCCGATTTGGTGAGCAGTGCGTCAGGCTGCCACTGGCCGGCCCTGCGCAGCCGCGTGGCGACGTGTTGCTGCAAAGCGCCGCCGACGGGCAAGAAGAAGCCGACCGCGCTGCTGCCTGCGTGCTGGCGCATTTGGCCCAGGGCAGGGCGCCTATCGCGCTGATCGCGCAAGACCGCGTGCTGACCCGCCGCATCCGCGCTTTGCTGGACGAGCAAGGCGTGGTGCTGCGCGACGAAACCGGCTGGAAGTTGTCCACCACCCGCGCCGCCGCCAGCGTGATGGCCTTGCTGCGCGCCCTGAGTTGGGACGCATCGACCGACCAAGTGCTGGCTTGGCTGAAGAACGCCCCAGGCGTGCCCGCACAGACCTTGACCGCTGCCGAAGCCGCACTGCGCAGAGCAGGGGTGCGGCAGTGGGCGCAGCGGCCATCGTCACTGGAGCCAGTCGCCGCTCTGGCCGCCCAGGTGCAACCCTGGATCGACAGCTTGCAAAAAAGTCGGCCCCTGAGCACGTGGCTGCGCGACCTGCGCCAGGTGCTGCGGCACAGCGGCCAATGGGACGCCTTGGTCACCGATGTGGCGGGTCAGTCCTTGCTGGACGGCACACGCTTGCAAGACGGCCAGGAAGTTGAATTTGAAAACGTGAGCGAACGCATGAGCCTGCGCGACTTCACCGGCTGGGTCAGCCAGACCGTGGAAGAAGCTGGCTTTTCGCCGGTGCACCCGCCGCAAGCCCAGGTGGTGATCTTGCCTTTGAGCCAGTTGTTGGGGCGCTGCGTCAACGCCGTGGTGTTGCCCGGCGCCGACGAGATCCGCCTGCAGGCCTCTCCCGAGCCGCCCGGCCCCTGGACGCCCGCGCAGCGTTTGTTGCTCGGTCTGCCTACGCGCGAGGAATTGGCCGCCTCGGCACAGGCTGCTTGGGACTATGCCTTGCAGTTTTCTAGGCTGGATATTTTGTGGCGCACCGCTGACGCGGGCGAGCGCATCATGCCCAGCAGCCTGGTGCAGGCCCTGCAGTTGCAGCAAACCCAGACGGTGAAGGCCGAAGACTCACGCGCCGCCCGTTCGCTGAGCCCCGCCCCCATGCCACGGCCTGCGCCCAATGGTCAGGCTTTGCCTGTCACGCGTTTGTCGGCCAGCGCCTATGAAGACCTGCGGCGTTGCCCGTATCGGTTTTTTGCCATGCGCCAGTTGCAGTTGCAAGAGGCCGACGAGTTGGATGGCGAGTTGGGCAAGCGTGACTTTGGCAATTGGCTGCACGCGGTGCTGCGGCATTTTCACGAGGCTCTGCAAGCGCAGCCGACCAGCGTTGAAGCCGAGCCACTGGCGTTGATAGACGCCGCAGCTGAGCGCGCCACGAAGGAGCAAGGCTTGTCAGACAGCGAGTTCTTGCCCTTCGCTGCCGCCTGGCCGCGCGTGCGCGAAGGCTATTTGGCCTGGCTGCAAGACCATGAAGCCGAGGGCGCACAGTTTGTGCACGCGGAAGCCTGGCGTGAAGTGGGCCTGGGCCCGGTCACGCTGATTGGCAAGATAGACCGCATTGACCGCCAAGCCGATGGGCAGGCCTTGGTGATTGATTACAAGACCGAGGCGCGCACCGTCACCTCAGACCGGGTCAAGTCTCCGCAAGAAGATACCCAGCTAGCGTTTTACGCCGCGCTGGTGGAAGACGACACGCTCACCGCTGCCTACGTCAACCTGGGCGAAAAAGAACCCACCCGCACCTATGCCCAAGAAGACATCGTGACCCTGCGCGAACAACTCATGGAGAGCATCTTGAGCGATGTCTCGCGCATTGCCGAAGGCGCGCCGCTGCCGGCTTTGGGCGAGGGGCAGGCCTGCGCGTATTGCGCCGCGCGCGGTTTGTGCCGCAAAGACTTTCGGATGGACTCAAACAGCGCGGAGGTGGCCGCATGAGCGCCGCTTACGAACGTAACGGCCAGAGCGTCAGCAGCGAAGACTTTTACGCCATTGCCTGCGACCCGCGCCGCAGCGTGGCGGTCGAGGCCTGCGCCGGCGCTGGCAAAACCTGGATGCTGGTCTCGCGCATGGTGCGCGCCTTGCTGGACACCGAGTCGCCGTGCCAGGCGCATGAGATCTTGGCGATTACTTTCACGCGCCGCGCGGCGGGTGAAATGCGTGAGCGTCTCTATGACTGGCTGGCCGAATTCGCCCGCGCCAAGCCAGCAGACTTGCTGGTGCAACTGCAAATGCGCGGTGTGCCGGGTCTTCAAGATGCCGCCCATGCGCAGCGCCTGTGCGAACAACTCGCTGGGTTGTATGCACAGGTGCTGGCCAGCGGGCGGGCCGTGCAGATCCGCACCTTCCACAGCTGGTTTGCGGCGCTCTTGCGCAACGCGCCGGTGGCCGTGTTGCAAGGCATGGGCCTGCCGGTGCATTACGAACTGCTGGAAGACGACGCGCCTGCTCGCGCCTTGCTCTGGCGCCGCTTTTATGCCGTGCTGCTGCAAGATGCCGACTTGAAAGCCGACTTTGAAGCCGTGGTGCGCCAGTACGGCCGCTTTCAAGCCGACAAAGCCTTGCAAGCGGCTCTAGACAAGCGTGTGGAGTTTTTCTTGGCCGACGCGGCTGGCGTGCTGGCGGGCTCGGTGCTGCCCATGGGTGAGCAGTTCCCGCACTTCGCGGGCCTGGACGAGCCCGATGACTTGCTGACGCAAGCGCCCTCGCAACAGTTGCTCATGCAAGCTGCGGGCATTTTGGGCCGGGCCAGTGCACCTAGCTTTGCCGCGTGTGGGAGCGACCTCGAGCGCGCTTTGACGGAGGGCCGGGCAGACGGCGTCTTCAAAGCCTTGCTCACACTGGACGGCAAACCGCGAGCTTTTGGCAAAAAAATCGTTGACATTGAAACCGTGCGCGAAGCGCAGGACTTGTTGCTCAAGGTGCAAGCCGCCCGCCAGCAACACGAGGCCTGGCTGTATCAGCAACGCATGACGCGCCTCACCCGCGCCCTGCTGGAAGAGTTCAATGCTCTTAAGCGCGAACGCGGCTGGGTCGACATGAACGACGTGGAGCGCGCCGCGCTGACCATGCTGGGCGACCCGGTCCTGTCGGGGTGGGTGCAGGAAAAGCTGGACGCTCGCGTCAAGCATCTGCTGATCGACGAATTCCAAGACACCAATCCCTTGCAGTGGCAGGCCCTGCGCGCCTGGCTGGACAGCTATGCCGGGGCGGGCCGCGCGCCCAGCGTCTTCATCGTGGGCGACCCCAAGCAAAGCATTTACCGCTTTCGCCGCGCCGAGCCGCAGGTCTTCAAGGCGGCGCAGGCCTTTGTGCGCGAAGGGCTGCACGGCGACTTGCTCAGCTGCGACCACACCCGGCGCAATGCGCGCTGCGTGATCGACGCGGTCAACGCCGCCATGACCCAGGCCAGCCAGAACGACGGCTACCCGGGCTTTCGGGCGCACAGCACCAGCTCAGACCTGCCCGGTCGTTTGCTGCGACTGCCCGCCATTGAGCGGGGCAGCTTGGCAGCGCCCGAGACTGATGCCGCAGCTGAATGGCGCGACAGCCTGAGCACGCCGCGCGAAGTGCCTGAAGACACCTTGCGCACGCTCGAAGCCCGGCAAGCCGCCGCTTGGTTGCAGGGACAAATAAGCAGTCAAGGTTTGAAGCCCTCGGACTTGATGGTGCTGTCGCGCAAACGCGCCGGGCTGTTGCCCTTGCAAGACGAACTGCGCGCCTTGGGCATTGCGGCCCAGGTCGGCGAAAAAACCGCCTTGATCGACTGCTGCGAGGTGCAAGACATCGTGGCCTTGCTCGACGTGCTGGTGTCGCCCCAGCACGACTTGTCGCTGGCCCGCGTGCTGCGCTCGCCGCTCTTTGCGGTGGACGACGCCGCGCTGGTGCAACTGGCTTTGGCCCGCCAGCGCCTTCAATTGTCTTGGTACAACTTGCTGCAACTGGACAAAGCCAGTGCGCCCGAGCTGTACGGTGGCCCGGCCCAGAGCCTGACGGCCATCGGCCCCCGGCTGGCACGCTGGCAGGGCTGGGTGCACAGCCTGCCGCCGCATGACGCTTTGCAGGCGATTTACGGCGACGGCGATGTGCTGGCCCGCTTCGCCGCTGCAGCGCCCGCCACCCAGCGCGCAGCCGTTCTGGCCAACTTGAATGCCTTGTTGGCTGTGGCGCTGGAGCACGACGGCGGCCGCTACGTCACGCCTTATGCCTTGGTGCGAGCGCTCAAGGCGGGCGGGGTGCAAGCCCCGGCCACAGTTGATCCAGACGCCGTGCGCCTGCTGACCATCCACGGTGCCAAAGGACTGGAAGCGCCGCTGGTTCTGCTGCTGGACACCGACAGCGCTGCCCGCAGCGCCGACAGCATGGGCGTGCTGGTGGATTGGCCGGGCGAAGCCGCGCACCCTGACCGCTTTGTGTTTTTGCTCACCGAAGCCCGGCCCCCGGCTTGCTGTGTGCCGGCCTTGACTGTTGAGCAAGAGGCCCGCCAACGCGAAGAACTCAATGCACTCTATGTGGCGCTGACCCGCGCCCAGCACACGCTGGCCCTGTCGTCGATCACGCCGCACCGCGAAGCGCCGGGCAGCTGGTGGCAACGCTTGCAGCCCTTGATAGAACAAGACGCCGTGCCGCTGGCCTCCACCCCGGCAGCCGTGGGTTTGGATGAACCGTTTGACCTGCCTTGCCTGCCAACCTTGCCCGCCGAGCACCGCTTGCAGTTGCCCGAGCCTGTGATGGCCGCTGACTCTTCTCTGGCCCGCATTGGTTTGGCCATGCACCGCTTGCTGGAGTGGGGAGCGCTGAGCGCTGTGCATGTGCAGGCGGTCACGCGCGAGTTTCACCTCAGCCCACAGCAAGCGCAGCAAGCCCTGCAGGGAGCCGAGCGGATTTTGAACGGGCAGGGCGCCTGGGCCTGGAACCCGGCTGTGGTGGCTTGGCAGGGCAACGAAGTAGAGCTGGCCCACGCCGGCCAGGTGCTGCGCTTGGACCGCCTGGTGCAACGCCAAGACCCCGGCCACGCAGGTCACTGGTGGGTGCTGGACTACAAGTCACGCGGTGACCCGCAGACCCAGCCCGAGCTGCGCGCGCAAATGCAAGGCTACCGCGACGCCGTTCAAGCCATTCACCCTGGACAGACAGTCAAGGCGGCATTTTTGACGGCGAGCGGCGCGTTGATTGAGTTGTGAGCGTTTGCCTCTTACCTAGCTTCCCCGCTTGACTCCCTCTCCCTCTGGGAGAGGGCCGGGGTGAGGGCTGGCTCGCCCCAAGACACCCCCGATCGTAGAAACCGCTAAGCCCCTCGCCGGCGCCCGGTTCTTCCCCGCCAGGCAGACTGCAATAATCCACGCTCTTCCGGCCCGCGCAGGTCGGCGATTCCTTCTTTCGATCTCGCAACGTTCTGGATTTTTCTTGACCCCATCCCCTGCTTCAAGCACAGCCCCGCTGGTGGCTGTTATCGGCGGTGGTCCGGCTGGCCTCATGGCGGCGCAGACACTGGCCGGCACTGGCATGGCCGTTCAGCTCTTCGACGCTATGCCGTCCGTAGGCCGGAAATTTCTGTTGGCAGGCAAGGGTGGCTTGAACCTCTCGCACAGCGAACCGACTGCCGACTTCAACACCCGCTTCGGCGAGCGCAACGCCGAAGTCAGCGCCTGGCTGCAGGACTTTGGCAGCGCCGAAGTGCGCGCCTGGGCACAAGGGCTGGGTGTGGAGACCTTTATTGGTACGTCGGGCCGCGTGTTCCCCACCAGCTTGAAGGCAGCGCCCTTGCTGCGCGCCTGGCTCCAACGCCTGCGGGTGGCCGGCGTGCGCTTTTGCATGCGCCACCGCTGGCAGGGCTGGGCTGAAGACGGCGCTTTGCTGTTTCAAACGCCTGCTGGTCCGGTGCAGGTCCATGCCCAAGCCGTGGTGCTGGCGTTGGGCGGCGGTAGCTGGGCGCGCCTGGGCTCTGACGGCGCTTGGGTCAGCCTGTTGGCTGATCGCGGCGTTCCGGTGGCGCCCCTGCGACCGAGCAATTGCGGTTTTGATGTCGCGCCCCGTCCAGAATCTGCAGGGGGAGCTGCCGGCTCTGTCGGCTGGTCCGAGCATTTCTCTAGCCGCTTTGCCGGTCAGCCCTTCAAGTCGGTGGCGATCGAGGTGACCGATTCGCAAGGCCGCCACTTCAGCCGCAAGGGCGAGTTTGTGGCTACCGCCACGGGCGTAGAAGGCAGCCTGGTTTACGCTGCATCGGCATTGCTACGCGATGAGATTGAAAGTAAGGGCCGCGCCACCTTGCGGCTGGATTTGTTGCCGGACAAGACGTCAGAAAAGGTGTTGGCCGAGGTGCGGCATCCGCGCGGCTCGCGCTCTTGGTCTAGCCACTTGAAAAGCCGGCTCAAGCTGGACGGCATCAAGATGGCGGTGCTGCACGAGCTGCTGCCCAAGTCGGTGTGGAACGAGCCGGTGCAACTGGCGCAAGGCATCAAGTCGTTGCCGCTGCAATTGAAGGCGGCACGCCCCATTGACGAGGCGATCAGCAGTGCGGGTGGCGTGCGCTTTGGGGCGCTCACCGAGCACTTGCAACTGGCACTTCCCGCTAAAGAAACGGCCGTCTTCTGCGCTGGCGAAATGCTGGACTGGGAAGCGCCCACAGGCGGCTATCTCATCACTGCTTGCCTGGCCAGTGGCCGGCGAGCCGGGCAGGGCGTTTTGCAGCATCTCGGTTTGACGGCTGCGCCCGCTTTACAAGAAACACAAGGAATTCCGTCGTGATCGTTCGTTTTCACATTGACCAATTCACCCGTGGCGAGTTCGAGTACCGGGTGACGCAAGAAGGCGAAACGCTGTACGGCGACGCCGGCTTGGCGAGCATCGAAGAATGCGTGGTTGCCGCCCTGGAGGGCCTGGGCAGCGAAGCCCTGGGCGCCGAAGTGGCTTACAAAAACGTGGTGAGCGGGACGTACCCGCTGGCGTCGCTGGCGCTCATGTCAGCGCAAATCGCAGAACACGCGGCCAACACCACGGCGGCGATTGAAGAGTTGCTGCGATAAGCCGTTGCCTCTGCCGAAGCGGCCTGGGATTCAGGGCGAGCGCGTGGTCTCGATGGTCTGGATCAGAGCCGCCCCTAGACCCTACTCGCATGAGCTACGAGTAAAAACCCAAACATCGTTAAGGAAGGCCTGCGCTGTGCCCTTTGATGTAGGTCTCTAGGAAACCGATCTGCTGACCCATCTGGCGAATACTGTCTTTGACAACATCGCCTATCGAAATTACGCCGACAACTTGATTTGCCTCCACCACCGGCAGATGGCGGAAATTACGGGAAGCCATCAGGCCCGTGCACGCCTCGATCGGGTCCTGAAGCTTGACGGTCACAGGGTTTTTCGTCATGACTTCTTTGACCAGCACCTGCTTGGCATCTAAGCCTGGCAGCAGCACTTTAATGGCGCAGTCGCCCTGAGTAATAATCCCTTCCAACGTCCCTGAGTCTATGACCAGAACGGCTCTTACACGGTTGTCTCGCATGAGTTGCAATGCAGCGACGACTTTTTCATCTGGCTTCACGCTCACCGTAACCATGGGTTGTGGTTTTTGTTCCAGACAGGTTTTAACGGTGGTCATATGATTCCTTACGTCCAATGATGAATTGATCTTATCGAATTTCTAATGTCTTCTCAGCTTAATTGACCACTTCAGTCGCGGTCCCTCAGTTGACTTATCACCCAGCAGGAGACCGCAATCATCAATATGGCACCGCTTTCGTACAACAAGATTGAAGGGTCGCCATCCTTGCCCTGAAGGATGATCAGCCGACTCAAGGCCGTCATGGCGATGATCAAAGGAATCGTAATTGGGATTCTGTGACTGCTGTAAAAGGCCCCAAGCATCCCAAGTACTTCAGCGTAAATAAACATCAGTAGAAGATCCTTCAGCGCAACGCTACGCTGCTCGATTAACAACATAACCTCTTGTGCCATCGCTCCCACCGTGAAGAGGGCGATGATGACCAAGAAGCATTTTTCGGTTGCTTCAATTATTCGTTTAATTAGCACCTGAGTCTCCTTAACTATGAATCGACATTACCACAGGCATTTCAGGGTTGGCCTTGCTGTGTCTATATAGTGCTTACCGAAGGTCGCCCTTTGATCATCGCTGCGTCAAATAAGGGCCCACACACATCAGGAAACCAAGTTCGCGAGTCAGATTCTCAATGGGAAGACTGCCAGTGAATTCCTCATACAGTCAGGCGGCGCGCAGGCATGCGCTGACCGTGTCCTTTGACCTTGACTTACTCGGAGTCCACAGACCGTTTACGTCCCGCCGCGAGTGCTTAAGAGACTTGCTTGCAGCCTGACCAAACGACGATTGTTCCAACTGGATGTCGTAAGGGCTTGCCCCGCAGAGAACTCCAATCCGTCGAACCATCCCCCGTTGGATAGCCTCGCGGTAGGAGCAGGGGCCAAGGGAGACGACGAACTCGCCGTTCTTGTACTTGGTCTGAAGCGGGTGGAGCAGAGGCAAGACCACCCGGAGGTAGTAGCTGCTGCCGCGTTGGAATAGTCCTGTCAGTGCCATGCTGGCTCCACGTTGGTTGATCAACGTGACACTGAGGTTTTACAGGCAGGTGTTACAGAAGTGCCTTCTTTTTAAGCGGTCCCTTTGGGAACCCGCATGAATGCTCACTTCTGAAAGAAAAAAGGTGACGAGCCTGACCCCGGCACTGGCTCCGCAGTTAGGGCTGCTTGGTTCCCCACCTGACCCGGTTGGCCGCTTCACCATGCGGGAAGGCCCGTCACCGGCTATTGTAAGGGAGCGTCTGGCTGGGCAGCAGCTTCTTCGCCGCTAGACCGCTCAAGCGAGCAGGTTTTTTGCAGGGCAATGGGCTGACGGAACAGCCGTTGCTGTCGAGTTGGCCACCTCTGGCACTTTAGAATGGCTCGATGTCCTACCTCGTTCTTGCCCGCAAATACCGTCCGAAAAATTTCGCTGAGATGGTCGGCCAGTCGCATGTGGTGCAGGCCCTGGGCAATGCCTTGCAAACCCAGCGTTTGCACCATGCGTATTTGTTCACCGGCACCCGGGGCGTGGGCAAGACCACGGTGTCGCGGATCCTGGCCAAGTCGCTGAACTGCACCGGGCCAGACGGGCAGGGCGATATCACGGCCACGCCCTGCGGCGTTTGCCAGGCGTGCACGGATATCGACACCGGCCGCTTTGTGGACTACACCGAGCTGGACGCAGCGTCTAACCGCGGGGTGGACGAAATTGCCCAGCTCTTGGAGCAAGCGGTCTACAAGCCGGTGGTCGGCCGCTTCAAGGTCTTCATGATCGACGAGGTCCACATGCTGACCAACACGGCTTTTAACGCCATGTTGAAGACGCTGGAAGAGCCGCCCGCGTACCTCAAGTTCGTTTTGGCCACCACCGACCCGCAAAAGGTGCCGGCCACGGTGCTGTCGCGCTGTCTGCAATTTAATTTGCGGCCCATGGCGCCCGAGACCATTCACGAGCATTTAACCCAGGTGCTGGGCACTGAGAACGTTCCCGCTGCTTCGCAGGCCCTGCGTTTGCTGGCACGGGCCGCGCGCGGTTCCATGCGCGATGCGCTCTCCCTCACCGATCAGGCGATTGCCTTTGGCTCTGGCCAACTCGACGAAGCCGGCGTGCGACAGATGCTGGGCAGCGTGGACCGCAGCCATGTGTTCCAGCTGCTGGACGCCTTGGCGCGGGGCGACGGCCGCACGGTGGTCGAAACCGTAGAACTGCTGCGCGTGAACGGACTCAGCGCAGCGTCCACCCTGGAAGAAATGACTGGCGTGCTGCAACGCATGGCCGTGTTGCAAGCCGTGCCCAGCATGGATGGCGGCGACACGGACCCTGACGCGGTGGAAACCTCCCGCCTGGCGCACAGCCTGCCCGCCGACGAAACCCAGCTGCTTTACAGCCTGTGCCTGCACGGCCGGGGCGAGCTGGGTCTGGCCCCCGACGAGTACGCCGCGCTGACCATGGTCTTGCTGCGGCTCTTGGCTTTCAAGCCCGCTGCCAGCTCGGCAGCCCGTGCCCCGACCGAGCCACAGGCGGGGAGCGCCGTCGAGCCCTTAAAAAAGCCGCAGCCTGAACCTGCGGCCGCCATAGGCCGTGCCTCCGCCGCAGCGCCGGTGGCACCTAGACCGGCGCCTGCCGTAGCTGCCCCTGTGCCTGTTCCTGCGCCCACCCCGGCCCGTGCACCAACTCCTGTTGCAGCGCCCGTGGCGCGAACCGTACCGCCCTGGGAAGCCTTGCCCGAAGCTGCGCCAGCGCCTGCCGCGTCGCCAAAACAACTCGAACCTGCTGCGGCGTCCCAGCCGTCCAACGAAGAGCCTCCAGTTCAAGACGACGGTGACTACGCCGATCAGAACGAGGATCAAAACGACGGTGATGACGCCCCTTACGAAGCCGACTTGGGCCAAGAAGGCCCAGCCGACGACATGCTCCGCCAAGCCGCTCTGCCGCCCAGCCGGGCGGCGGCACCCGTCGCCCCTGCAGCGCCCGAGCTGGTCCTGACCCCGCTGGGCGATGTATGGGCTGGCTTGGTAGGCCCCTTGCTGGAGGCTGAGTTGGTCACGGCGCTGGTGCGCGAACTGGCTTTGCAGTCCCAATTGCTCGCGCAAGACACCAATGCCGAGCAGTGGACGCTGCAAGTGCAGAGCCAATCGCTCAACCATGCGGCTTCATGCGACAAATTGCGCCTGGCCCTGCAGGGGCTGGGGGATGTCGCTCTTCAGCGCTTGACCATCACGGTCGGCCCGGTCAACGACACGCCTGCGCTGCGCCTGAATGCGGCTCAGCTGGCCCGCCAGCGCCAAGCCGAAGAGACGATTGCCAATGACCCGCTGGTGCAGGACATGATCCGCCACTGGGGGGCGCGTATCGTGCCCGGCAGTGTCAAGCCGCTGGCCCCGGCGGCGGTCAAGCCGATATGATCAAGCCCGGTTTTACGAGGCCGCTGCCGTTTTAGCCGGCAGCGCGCTTCAGTCCTTCATTTTTAGCACCCCCTCCAAGGATTTCACATGTTCAACAAAGGACAACTCGCCGGCCTCATGAAGCAAGCCCAGGCCATGCAGGACAACATGAAAAAGGCCCAGGATGAGCTGGCTTTCATCGAGGTCACTGCAGAGTCCGGCTCGGGCTTGGTGAAAGTCACCATGACCTGCAAGCACGAGGTCAAGCGCGTCGAGATCGACCCCAGCTTGCTGGCCGATGACAAAGACATGCTGGAAGACCTGGTCGCTGCAGCGTTCAACGCCGCCGTACGCAAGGCCGAAGAAGTCAGCCAGGAAAAAATGGGCAAGCTCACGGCGGGCATGCCGGGTCTGCCCGGTGGCATGAAGCTGCCGTTCTGATTGCTTTGACTTTTTTCATCGCTTCGCTGCGTCCGTTGGCAAAGGGCCGGCATGGCTGATACCCACGCGGTCGAAGGCCTGATCCAGGCGCTCAAGCGCCTGCCCGGCGTGGGGGCTAAATCGGCCGCACGCATGGCTTTTCATTTGCTGCAGCACGACATGCAAGGCGCGCTGCAAATTGCGCGTGCGCTGGAACATGCGGTCAACAGCGTCAAGCACTGCGCTTTGTGCAACACGCTGACCGAGCACGACATTTGCAGCACCTGTGCCAACCCCCAGCGCGATGCCACTCAGTTGTGCGTGGTGGAAACGCCGGCTGACCAAGCTGCCCTGGAGCGCACGCTGGCCTACAAGGGCCTGTACTTTGTGCTGATGGGAAAACTCAGTCCGCTGGACGGAATAGGCCCCAACGAAATTGGCCTGCAAAAGCTGTTTGACCGCGTGGCGCCCAAAGACTCGCAAGGCGAGGTATTACCGGCCGAAGCCCGTGAGGTCAAAGAAGTGATCTTGGCGACCAACTTCACGGCCGAAGGCGAGGCCACGGCCCACGTGATGGCCCAGGCCTTGAAGGCGCGCGGCGTGCAGGTCACGCGCCTGGCGCGGGGCGTGCCGGTGGGCAGCGAGTTGGAATACGTGGACCTGGGCACGATTGCGCATGCCCTGGTGGACCGGCGCTGATCAGACGCCGCTGAGATTCATAACACTAAGAAAGCTGTCGCTATGTCCGCACCTGCCTTCACCCTTGCCCACTGGACCCTCCTCATCATGGCCTTGATGCCCATTGTGTGTGCCGGCATTGCCAAGTCCGGCATGATGAGCCGCCCCCGCCGTGACGGCGGTTATGACAACCACAACCCCCGGGCATGGCTGGGGCAACAGGGCGATTGGCGCGCGCGGGCCAACAACGCGCAGGCCAACACCTTTGAAGCACTGCCTTTCTTTTTTGCGGCGGTCCTGGTAGCCCATCAGTTGCAAGCTCAACAGGCTTGGCTCAACGCCTTGGCCGTGGGATTTGTGGTGCTACGCGCTGCTTATGTGTATTGCTATGTGACGGACAAGGCCGCCATGCGCAGCGTGGTCTGGGGCTTGGCCTTGCTGGTCAATATTGGCATTTTGTTGCTGCCCTTACGCTGAGCGGCGCATAGCCCAACAGCCGGGAGGCACAAGCGACGACACGCTTGGGTAAAAACCCGGACGGGGATCACCCCGATGCAGTTTTCAGCCTCGCTGGCTATGCTGAAGGCTCACCATGCAGCCTCCTCAACAGCTTTCTCAACCGCCATTTTCAGGACAAGCGCTGGCGTCTCGCCGCCGCTTTGTCAAGGTGGGTGTGGCCGGCTGCGCTGCACTGGCTTTCCCCTTCGTTCAGGCGGCCCCCAAGCTTGAAAAATCACGGCTCGTGCTGGCGGTGGAAGGCAAGGGAGGGTTTCAGCATTTGCCCTTGACCGTGGCCGAGCAACTGGGCTACTTCCGCGCAGAAGGGCTGGAGCTGGAGATCATCGACTTGCCGGCCGGGCGAGGGCACCAGGCGGTGCTGAGCGGCGCCGCTGACATTGCTGCCGGTGACTACGAGGTCACCATCTTGATGCAGGCGCGCAACCAAATGTTGCAGGCCTTTGTGCTGCAAGGCCGCACACCGCCGATTGCTTTCGGGGTGTCCAACCGCAACTTGCCAGGCTTTAAGTCAGTGGCCGAGCTCAAGGGTAAAAAAATTGGCGTGTCGGCCTCGGGTACTGCCACGCAGCTGGTGGCCAGTCGGGTGCTCGCGCGTTCAGGTTTGCAGGCGGGTGACGTCACTTTTGTGGGGGTGGGCACCTCCAGCAATGCGTTGGCCGGCCTACGCAGTGGCCAGCTGGACGCCATCAGCAACCTGGATCCGGTGATGACCATGCTGGAGCAAAAAGGCGAGGTCAAGATTGTCTCGGACGCACGGACCGTCAAGGGCACGCTGGATTTGTTTGGCGGCCCCATGCCGGCCGCTTGCCTTTACGCACCGCTGGCCTTTGTGCAGCGCCATCCCAACACCTGCCAAGCGCTGGCAAGCGGCATTGTTCACGGACTCAAATGGCTGCAGACGGCCGGGCCGGGCGACATCATCAAAACCGTGCCCGAGCCCTATTTGCTGGGCGACCGTGCCTTGTACCTGGCGTCCTTCAACAAGGTGCGCGAATCCATTGCGCTGGACGGCATGTTCCCCGAAGACGGTGGGCGAACTGTGCTCAAGGCGCTGGCTCAGTTTGATGCCAGCGTCAGCGTGGACAAGCTCAGCCTGGGCAAGACCTACACCAACGAGTTTGCCCGCCGCGCCAAGGAGCGCTTCAAGGTTTAAGGCGCAGGCAGGGCAGAGCGGGCAGAGGGGCCTGAGCGCTTGCGGCTGCTCCTGTGCGCTAGGATCGCCGGGCTTATGAGTTCCACGCCGCCTGAGTCTGCCGCCTCCCCATCGTCTTTATCCCCTGCGGCTTGGCGCTGGCGCTCGCCGGCAGTTTCCCTGACGGTTGCCCTGGTCTTGGTCTTGCTGTGGGGCGTCAACTTTTCCTTGCTCAAGCTGGTTTTCGCGGCCATTGGCCCGGGCGCATTCTTGTTTGTGCGCTACCTGATCCTGCCTGCTTGTGCGCTGATTCTGCTGGTGGGTTTGTTCGGCTGGCGTTTCCCCAAAGTCTCGCGTGCCGACTTATGGGCCTTGGCGCGTTTGGGCCTGGCTGGGCACTTGCTGCACGTTGGCTTGGTGACTTACGGCATTCACTGGTCCACCGCGTTTTCCAGTTCGCTGATCCTGGCCGCAGGTCCTTTGTTCACCTTGCTGATCCTGCGCTTCATGGGCTTGGAAGCGCTGCACCGTCCGCAGTTGCTGGCGGTAGGCCTGGCCTTGGTCGGCATCTTGGTGTTTCTGTCGGACAAGCTGCTGGGCGGCAACTGGGCCGCGACCGGTGGCGACCTGGCTTTGCTGGTGGCTGCATTCTTGTTTTCGTTCTACACCGTGTCGGCCAAGCCTTTGATCGAGCGGCATGGCGGCGCGGTGACCATGGCGTACGCGACTTTGCTGGGCAGCCCGCCTGTGCTGCTCGTGTCTTGGCCAGCGGCTCTGTCGGGGCAGTGGTCCAACCTGTCGCTGACGCTGTGGGCCATGTTGCTCTGGGCCGTGGTGATGTCGTCTTTTGTCGGCTGGATTGTCTGGGGCTGGGTTAATGCGGTGCGCGGCGTGGCGCGCTCGGCGCCGCTGCTGTACCTCATGCCACCGGTGGCGGGTTTGGTGGCGTGGTGGCTGACGGGTGAGCAGTTCACCCCGATCAAGCTGCTGGGGGCAGCGCTGACCTTGGTGGGGGTGGCGGCCGCGCAAGTGCTCAGCCCGCGGCCTTTGAGCGCCCCACCTACCGAATAAAGAGCCGACTGAAGAGCCGCCTTATTTTTTAGCGCTGGCTTTGGCTTTCACCGCCGGTTTGGCGGCACTGCTGTGGCTTTTGCCATGACCTTTTGACTTGGCCTTGCTGGCCGCTTGAACCGGTAAAAACAGGACCACCTGCTGTCCTGTCGCAAAGGTGCTGTGGGCGGTGACTTTGTTCCAGTCGGCCACGTTGAGCGTGGCCACGCCGTAGCGCTTGGCCAGGGTGGCAACCGTCTCGCCCTTGCGGGCCTTGACGGTGGTGCGCCGCGTGACCTGCTCGGGCGCCAGTGACATCTGGCCGTTTTCAGCAATGTCGCTGTTGATGTCACTGGCCATCTTGGCCGAGCGGGGCACCAGCAGCGTGGAGCCGGCCTTGATCACCATGCGCGGCGGGATGTTGTTGACGGCACGCAAGTCGCTTTCGCTCATGCCGGTGCGCTTGGCCGCCTCGGCCGGGTTCATGGTCTTGGGCACGGTCCAGGCGGTCCAGCTGGCGTACTGGCCCAGGGTGTAGGCCTCGAAGTTGCGCTGAAAGACTTTGGCGTTGTCCCAGGGCAGCAGAATTTGCTTGGTGCCAGCTGCCAAAATAACCGGGCGATGGGCGGAGGGGTTAAGTGCCTTGAAGTCGTCGAGCTTGACGTCGGCCAGGCGAGCGGCCAGCGCCACGTCGATGTCCCGGGTGATCTCGACTTCTTGAAAGTAGGGGTGGTTTTCAATCAGCGGTAGCTCGGTCTGAAAGGCCTGTGGCGCCGCCACGATGTTCTTGACGGCTTGCAGCTTGGGCACATACAGCCGGGTTTCGGCGGGCATGTTCAAGTCCAGATAAGTGGTGGGCAAGCCCGCTTTTTTGTTGCGTGCAATCGCCCGCCCCACGCTGCCTTCACCCCAGTTGTAAGCCGCTAGCGCCAGGTGCCAGTCGCCAAACATGCCGTGCAGCTTTTGCAGGTAGTCCAGGGCGGCGCGGGTGGAGGCGAGCACGTCGCGGCGGTCGTCCCGGAAGATGTTTTGCTTGAGGTCGAAATAGGTGCCGGTTTTCGGCATGAACTGCCACATGCCAGCGGCCTTGGCGCTGGACACGGCTTGCGGATTGAAGGCGCTTTCAATGAAGGGCAGCAGGGCCAGCTCGGTGGGCATGTTGCGCTTTTCGAGTTCTTCAACGATGTGGAACAGGTACTTGCGCGAACGCTCGGTCATGCGCTGGATGTAGTCAGGCCGGCTGGCGTACCACTGCTCGCGGTCGGTGACCAGTTCATTTTTCAAGTCTGGCATGGCAAAGCCACGGCGAATCCGGTCCCACAGTTCTTTGGGAGCCTCCATGGGCGCAACGCTCAGGCCATCGTTGGGGCGCAGCGGTACGGCTTGCAGTTGTGCAACAGGGGCCAGGACAGGTCCACTGGGCGGCATCGGCGCCGGGCGGGCTTCAACAGTCGTGTTGGCATTTATGTCCAGCTGGGCGCTGGTGGGGGCGGCCGGCCCAGGGGCGGTGGCGCAGGCCGTGAGCAGCAAGAGCGTGCCCACTCCACACAGGCTAATCAGGCGACTCGGCAGCAAAGCAAAAAAGTTCATGGGGACAACTCAGGGGTGGGGCCGCTTAAGCCGGGGCTTGGGTACCGGACAGCGCTTGTTCAAGCAGGCCAGAGCCGGGGTGGATGACTAGAATTGTTGGCTGAAGATCACCATGATCCCAGGCCGAGACGAAAGGGCCAGGCCAACCGCCCGTACCCTGACGACCTGCCCAGCCAGGTCTCAGGGCTGAAACATTTTGAAAAAACAGGCAGGTCGATGAGCTCTAAAATTATAGGTTTGACGCAGTGGCTCAACAGCGCCCCCGGGCAGTACCTGCTGGCTTGGGAACAAGCGCGCTATGACAGCGCCGTCAGCGACGTTTTTGGCTACCACGCCTTGCAACTGGGGCTGCCCGAGCTGAACGCGCTTCGGGCCAACCGAATGCCGCACCAATGGCTGGCCCTGGACGAGGTGGTGGCCCTGCAACCAAGGGGCTCAGTGGCCCCTACCGACGCCAAAGACGCCAGCGCCGGTTTGACCACCGCTGCGGCCCGCCCGGCCTTGCTTGCCCATTCAGCGGCCCTGCCTTTTGCCGAAAACAGCCTGGACTTGCTGGTGTTGCCGCACACGCTGGAGCTGAGCGTCGACCCGCACACCACCCTGCGTGAAGCCGAGCGGGTGCTGGTGCCCGAGGGCCGGGTGATCATCAGCGGTTTGAATCCCGCCAGTTTGTGGGGCCTGCGCCAGCAGCGCGGGCATTGGTCTCAGCGGCTGGGGTTTGGCGAATTGTTTTTGCCTGACAACGGGGAGTTCATCGGTTATTGGCGCCTGCGCGACTGGCTGCGGCTACTCAGCTTTGAAGTCGAGTCGGCGCATTTTGGTTGCTACCGGCCGGCCATCAACAACCCGCGCTGGTTGGAGCGTTTTGGCTGGATGGACCCAGCCGGCGCACGCTGGTGGCCGATCTTCGGCGCGGTTTATTTTTTGGTGGCGGTCAAGCGGGTGCGCGGCATGCGCTTGCTGGAGCCGGCTTGGCGCACGCGCCGTCAGCGGGCCAGCGCAACGGCGGTAGCGGTGCGACGCGAGGCTCCCCCCGTGAGCCGCAGCGGCCCGCCCACCGCACCTTGAGTCGGCCTAGCTGCTGCGCGGATTTTTTTCTTACCTTCGCTTTACCCATTGTTTTCACAGGTCCCTCATGATTCAAGACACAACTGCTGCCGATCCCGTGGTGATTTACACCGACGGCGCTTGCAAAGGCAACCCCGGCCCCGGCGGCTGGGGCGCTCTGCTCAGCGCTGGCGGCAGCACCAAGGAGATTTTTGGCGGTGAGTTGGAAACCACCAACAACCGCATGGAGATCATGGCCGTGATTGAAGCCTTGTCGGCGCTCAAGCGTCCCTGCCAGGTGGTGCTTTATTTGGACAGCGAATACGTGCGCAAAGGCATCACGGAATGGATCCACGGCTGGAAGGCCAGGGGATGGCGCACAGCGGCTAAAGCGCCCGTTAAAAACGTCGACCTCTGGCAGCGGCTGGACGCGCTGGTCAGCACGTCAGGCCACCGCATTGATTGGCGTTGGGTGCGCGGCCATGCGGGCGATCCTGGCAACGAGCGGGCCGACGCTCTGGCCAATCAGGGCGTGGACATGGCTTTGTCGGCGGCACGACAGGCCAAGCTGGCCGGTTAGGCGCTCCAACCGGTGCGGTTAGCGCCTCGGTGATTACCCTGATTCGGGGCTGCTTGTACGTGGAACCGCGTAGATGGGGGCGCACTGGCCGTGGGCTCAACGGTTACATTGGCAAGTTAACTCTTCTATACAAATAAAGAGGGTGGCTGGTGCTGGGCACTCTCTTTTCTTTTCGCAGGTTTTATGGCTTCAAAAGCAGTTTATCGGGCGACCGCGGTGTTGGTGATTGCCGCCTTGTCGGGCGGTGCTTGGTGGTACCAAAACAAGCAGGGCGCGGGCGGTACGGCCGCTGAAGCCACGCCCGCCGCAGCGCCAGCTGCTGGCGCCGGTGGCGGCAAGCCATCGGTCGAAGTGGCCAAGGTCGAGGTCACCAAGCTGCTCGACGAAACCCAGACCGTCGGCTCGCTGCGTTCGCGTCAGGGCGTGATGTTGCGGCCTGAAGTCAGCGGCCGCATCAGCCAGCTCAATTTCCGCGACGGCGAGCGGGTACGCAAAGGCCAGCTGTTGGTGCAGTTCGACGACCAGTTGCAAGTGGCGCAAGTCCAGCAAGCACAAGCCGAGCTCTCTATTGCGCAGGCCAACGCCAAACGAAACGACGAGTTGGTGGCGCAAAACTTCATCAGCCGCCGCACGGTAGACGAGAGCGTGGCCAGCTTGCAGGTGGCCCAGGCCAAGCTGGCACTGGCCCAGGCGACGGCTGCGCGTTTGAAAATCATCGCCCCTTTTGACGGCACCGTCGGTATCCGTTTGGTCAACCAGGGCGATTACCTCAAGGACGGTGCTGACATCGTCAACATCGAAGACATCGAAGCAATTTTTGTTGACTTCCGCTTGCCTGAGCGCTTTCAGACCAAGGTCAAGCGTGGTCAGACCGCTGTGATCGACATGGACGCTTTGCCTGGCCGCAAGTTCACGGCACTGGTGCAGGCGATAGACCCCTTGATCGACGCCAATGGCCGTTCGCTGGGCGTGCGCGCTTGTATTGACAACCGCCGCATGCAGCTTCGCCCCGGTATGTTTGCCCGCGTGTCCACAGTGTTTGGCCAGCGGGACAACGCTCGTGTGGTGCCCGAAGAAGCCATCGTCCCGCAAGCTGGCAAGCAATTCGTCGTGAAACTGATCGACGGGCCGGACGGCCAGTCCAAAGTGACGCAGCGTGTGGAGGTCAAGGTGGGCTTGCGCACACCCGGCAAAGTTGAAATTTTGGAAGGCCTGGAGCCCGGTGACACCATCGTGGTGGCCGGGCAGCAACGTGTGAACAAAGACGGCACAGCGGTTCGTGTGCTGGAAGTTCCAGCCGGCGGGCGGCCGGGCGGCGCCGGCGGCCCTGGTGGTCTAGGTGGTCCAAGTGCAGGTGGCGCCGGTGCGGGCGCGGGTGGTCCTGGCAGCCCAGCTTCAGGCGGTCCCGGCGCAGCACCGGCCGCCGCTGCCGGTGGCTCCGGTGCCAGCGCCCAGGCCGCTGGACCTGGTGCTGGTAAACCCGGCGGCGGCAAAGCGCCACCAGCCTTGCCACCGTTGGAAGGCCCGGACCCCTGTCTGGCCGGCATGGCGGGTCTGCCAGCGGCAGGGAGCCAGCCTGGCGCCGGTGGTTCGGGTGGTGGCCGGCGCGGTAGTGCGCCAGGCGCACGCCCGCCAGCGGCCTCCGGCGCAGCGCCCGCTTGAGTGGCGCGTCAGCCCCTCGTTTGATCATCAGAATGCCCGCTCATGCAAATCGCTGAAGTCTCCATACGCCGCCCGGTCTTTGCCACGGTCTTGTCGCTGCTGATCGTGTTGATTGGCGCGGTCAGCTTTGACCGCCTGACCGTGCGTGAGTACCCCAAGATCGACGAGCCCGTCGTGACGGTGGGCGTGCGCTACCCGGGCGCCTCGGCAGAGGTCATGGAAACCCAGGTCACCAAGCCGCTGGAAGACTCGATTGCGGGCATTGACGGGGTGGACGTGATCACCTCCATCAGCCGCGCCGACCAAGCCCAGATCAGCGTGCGTTTCCGGCTCGAAAAAGATGCCGACTCGGCTGCTGCCGAGGTGCGCGACCGCACATCGCGCGTGCGCAACCGCTTGCCGCAGGCCATTGAAGAGCCGGTCATTGCCAAGGTCGAGGCCGACGCCTTTCCTGTCATTCAGATCGCCTTTTCCAGCGAATCCATGACGCAGCTACAAATCAATGACCTGGTCAATCGCATCGTCAAGCCGCGCTTTCAGACGGTCACCGGCGTGGCCGATGTGCGCATTTTTGGCGAACGCAAATACGCCATGCGCGTCTGGCTGGACACCGACCGCCTGGCCGCTTACCGGCTGACCACGCAAGACGTGGAAGACGCCATTCGCCGCAGCAACCTGGAGTTGCCGGCCGGGCGCATTGAATCGCAGCAGCGCGAATTCAGCGTGACGTCGCAGACCGACCTGGTGCGCCCCGGCCAATTTGCCGACATCGTGGTCAAGACCGTCAACGGCTTTCCCGTGAAGATCCGAGACGTCGCCCGTGTGCAAGAAGGCGCTGCTGACGAGCGCACCTCTGTGCGCCTGAATGGCCGCTCGGCTGTGGCCGTGGGCGTGATCCGCCAAGCCACGGCCAACCCGCTGGACTTGTCCAAGGGCGTGCAGGCGGCGATTCCCAAGCTCCGGGCGGACTTGCCAGCGGACATGCTGATTGACGTGGCCAATGACAACTCAGTGTTTATTGACCGCTCCATCAAGAACGTCTACCGCACCATTGCCGAGGCCGTGATTTTGGTGGCGCTGGTGATTTTTGTGTTCCTGCGCACGCTCCGTGCTTCGTTGATTCCCATCGTCACGATTCCCGTCAGCTTGGTCGGCACGTTTGCGCTGATGGCGCTGGCCGGCTTCACCATCAATACCTTGACGCTGCTGGCGTTGGTGCTGGCCATTGGCCTGGTGGTGGACGACGCCATCGTGATGCTGGAGAACATCTACCGACATATTGAAGAGGGCATGGACCCGTTTTCAGCCGGCATCAAAGGCGCTCGGGAAATTGGTTTTGCGGTGGTCACCATGACGGCCACGCTGGTGGCCGTTTATGCCCCGCTGGCTTTTACGCCTGGCCGCACGGGACGCCTGTTTGTGGAGTTCGCCTTGGCCTTGGCGGGCGCGGTGGTGGTGTCGGGCTTCGTGGCTTTGACGCTCACGCCCATGATGTGTACGCAGCTGCTGCGCCACAACCCCAAGCCCAACTTTTTTGACCGGGGCATGGAAACCATCCTGTCCGGCATTGCTGATCGTTACGGCCGGGCCTTGCGCTGGGTGGTGGGTACGCGCTGGCAACCCCAACCGGGCGCCGGCCTGGGTGGGCGCGTGCTGAGTTGGGTACTGCAGGCGCGCTGGCTGGTGGTGGCGGTGATGCTGATCAGCGGCGGCGCCATCTTGCTAATTTTCCCGACCATGAAGCAAGAGCTCTCGCCCATGGAAGACCGCGGCGTGATCCTGGCTAACGTGAACGCCCCGGACGGCGCCACACTCGAATACACCAGCCGCTATGCCCAGGCGCTGGAAAAAATGGGCGAGCCGTTCAAAGAGTTCGACCGTATTTTTTCGAGTACCGGCAACCCGACAGTCGCACAGGCCAGCGTGGTGTACCGCACGGTGGACTGGGACGATCGCAAGCGCAGCACGTTGGACATGGCCAAGGAACTGCAGCCCAAGTTCAATGCCTTGGCGGGCGTGACGGCGTTCCCCATCACGCCGCCTTCGTTAGGCCAAGGCTTTCGTGAGCGTCCCGTCAATTTCGTGATCCAAACCTCGGCCAGCTACCAGGCTCTGAACGGCGTGGTGCGGCAGATGCTCGACGAAATGGCCAAGAACCCGGGCATCGTTTCGCCCGACGTGGACCTGCGCTTGAACAAACCCGAGTTGCGCATTGAAGTCGAGCGCGACAAGGCGGCGGACATGGGCGTTGGTGTTGATGTGGTGGCCCGGGCCATTGAAACGCTCCTGGGCGGGCGCAATGTGACGCGCTACAAGCGTGACGCGGACCAGTACGACGTGATCGTGCAGACCCAGGCCAGCGGCCGCAACACGCCCGACGACATTGACCGCATCTATGTGCGCGGCCGCAATGACGCGATGGTGCCGCTCTCGGCTCTGGTCAAGGTGCGCGAAAGCGTGTCGCCTCGAGAGCTGAACCACTTTGGTCAGCGTCGCTCGGTCACCATCACGGCCAATTTGGCCTCCGACTATTCGCTGGGCGAAGCGCTCAAGTTCATGGACGCCACGGCCGCCAAGATTTTGAAGACCGGCTACAGCACCGACCTCAACGGCACGTCGCGCGAGTTCCGCAACTCGCAAGGCGCCTTAGCGATTGTGTTTGTGCTGGCGCTGGTGTTTATCTTCTTGGTCTTGTCGGCTCAGTTTGAAAGCTTTGTGGACCCGCTGGTGATCATGGTGTCTGTGCCGCTGTCCATGATTGGCGCCTTGATGGCGCTGAAGTGGTCGGGAGGCTCCCTCAACGTGTATTCCCAAATTGGCCTGATCACACTGGTCGGGCTGATCACCAAACACGGCATTTTGATCGTCGAGTTCACCAACCAGCTTCGCGCTCAGGGGATGGACATGGTGGACGCACTCGTCAAAGCTTCGGCCCAGCGCCTGCGCCCGATCATGATGACTACCGGCGCCATGGTGCTAGGGGCCTTGCCGCTGGCACTGTCCACCGGGGCCGGAGCCGAAAGCCGCATCCAAATCGGCTGGGTGATTGTGGGCGGCATGTCCTTGGGCACCTTGCTCACGATTTTTGTGGTGCCCACCATGTATTCGCTGTTTGCACGCCAGGCGGTTCCCGGCGCCAATACGCGAGAGGCCCATGAGGCGCCATCAGGTGGACACGCGGCCCATGGCTCCGATGAGCTGATCGCCAAATAATTCGGCTCGTTCTGAGCAAAAAAGCCGCCCAAGCCGAAAGGCGAGGGCGGCTTTTTTGCTGGGCGTCGTGCGGGTATTTAAATCAGCCCGCCCAGCATCATCACGTCCACCACGTCGCCCACGGCCACGTTGCCCTGCCCGTGGTGCAACACGATCAAGCCATTGGCCTCGGCCATGGAGCTGAGCACGCCTGAGCCCTGGTTGCCGGTGGTGCGTACTTGGAGGGTGCCGTCGGCTGCGGTCGACACCCAGCCGCGCTGGTACTCGGTGCGGCCTGCTTTTTTACGCATGGCTTCTTGGCTGTGTGATTTGAGCAGCGGCTCCGCTAGGTCGGTGCAACCCATCATTTGAAGCAGGGCCGGGCGGACAAAGGCCAGGAAGGTGACCATCACGGCCACGGGATTGCCGGGCAGGCCGAACAAGACCGCTCCGGGGCGCTCAGACGTGCTGTCCAGTCGGCCCACCGCCATGGGCCGGCCCGGCCGCATGGCGACGCGCCAAAAAGCCACGTCGCCCAGCTTTTTCATCATGGCCTTGGTGAAATCAGCTTCACCCACGCTCACACCGCCCGAGGTGATGATGGCGTGGGCTTGTTGGGCGGCCGAGCGAAAAGCCGCTTCAAGCTGGGCCGGATCGTCTTTCACCACGCCCAGGTCCACCACCTCGCAGCCCAGGCGCTGCAACATACCCATCACCGTGTAGCGGTTGCTGTCGTAGACCGCGCCTTCACGCGGCGCTTCGCCCAGCGACAAGATTTCGTCGCCGGTTGAAAAGTAGGCCACGCGCAAGGGCCTGAACACTTGGACCTGGGCCAGACCCAGCGAGGCCACCAAGCCCATGCGTGCGGGTGTGAGCCGCTCGCCGCGCTTGAGCGCGGGCTTGCCAACGGCCAGGTCTTCACCGCGCAGGCGGCGGTTGTCGCCGGGCTTCAAGGCGTGTGCGGGAATCTCGACCACGTCTTGCTCCAGCGGTTTGGTCAGTTCCTGCGGCACCACGGTGTCCAGCCCAGCGGGCATGATGGCGCCTGTCATGATCTTCACGCACTCGCCGGGACCCACGCTGCCTTGCCAAGCCTTGCCGGCCAGCGCCATGCCGACCACCCGCAGTGGCAGTGCGTCGCCTGATGCCAAGGCTCCGCCGTCAAAGGCATAGCCGTCCATGGCCGAGTTGTCATGTGGCGGCACGTCAAAGGGGGCGACCACATCGGCCGCGAGGACCTTGCCAAAGGCTTGGACCAAGGGCAACTCCACCGTGTCTTGAGCCGGGTTGACCAGCGCCTTTAAAAAGTCTGCGACACCGTCAGCCGAAAGCGCTTGCGGGTCATAGCCTTGCAGGGTGGCTGCAATCTCCGCAATGCTTTTCATGCGGCAGGTCGCTGGGCTGTGGAGCCTGTTTGCAACTGGTGCAACTCGGCCAAGGTGTTGGCGTTGAAGAAGGCGCGGGAGTCGTCACCCGGTTGGTCAAAGTTCACCAGCGTGGTGGCGTGCTGGGCGGTCCAGGCGTCGATCTTGCGGCCACCGCCGTGGGTGAAGCGCACCAGGCTGTCGAGCAACTCGGCGCGCAGCAGGCAAAACACGGGCTGGGGGCGCAGTTGGCCGTCTTCTTCCGGGGCGGCGGCCATGGCGATCTCGCCGCCGCTGTGGTCCAGGGCCTGGGCCAGGCGCTCGACGAGGTCCAGTGGGAACAGCGGCGTGTCACAAGGCACGGTCAGCAAGTACGGCGTTTCGCAGCGTTCCAGCCCGGTCAAGAAGCCAGCCAGCGGTCCTGCAAATTCACCCAGGCTGGTCGCGTCCGGCCAGACCGGCGCGCCAAATGATTCATAGGCCGACAAATTGCGGTTGGCATTGAACATCAGCTCGCCGACTTGCATGCTCAGGCGCATCTGGGTGTGCAAGCCCAGGGGAATACCGTTGAAGTTTTGCAGGCCTTTGTCGACCCCGCCCATGCGGGAGCCGCGACCGCCTGCGAGGATCAGGCCGGTGATGTCAGAGGTGTGGATCATGGGTGTTCAGCCGCCGATGTAGCTCATCTCGACGCGCTTGGCGCCTGGAGCGGGTTGGGTGTCAGCGGGCAGAGCAGCGCGCAGTTCGGAATAACGGTCGTTGCGGGCCTGCCAAATGGGGGCAATGGCCGCGGCGATCTGCTCGTCGGACATACCACCGCGCAGCAGACTGCGCAGGTCATGCCCCTGGCTGGCAAACAGACACAGGAAGAGCTTGCCTTCGGTGGACAGGCGAGCGCGATTGCAGTCGCCGCAAAACGCATGGCTGACGCTGCTGATGACGCCGATCTCGCCCGCGCCATCAGCGTAGCGCCAGCGTTCGGCGGTTTCGCCCAGGGTTTGCGCGCCCAGGGGCAACAACGGAAACTCGGCTTGCAGTCGCTCAATCAGCTGGGCCGAAGGCAGCACTTCGTCCATGCGCCAGCCGTTGGTGGCGCCGACGTCCATGTACTCAATAAAGCGCAGCACCACGCCGGAATGGCGAAAGTACTTGGCCATGGGTACGATCTCGGCATCGTTGGTGCCGCGCTTGACCACCATGTTGACCTTGATCGGGGCCAGGCCCACACGCTTCGCAGCTTCAATCCCGGCCAGCACATCGGCCACCGGAAAGTCCACGTCGTTCATGCGCCGGAAGGTGGCGTCGTCCAGCCCGTCCAGGCTGACGGTGACGCGCTGCAAGCCGGCGTCTTTCAGGCTCTGCGCTTTTTTGGCCAACAGCGAGGCGTTGGTGGTGAGCGTGATGTCCAAGGGCTGGCCGCTTGGCGTTTTGAGCTGGGCCAGCATCTCGATCAATATCTCGATGTTCTTGCGCAGCAGTGGCTCGCCACCCGTGAGGCGAATTTTCTCCACACCGTGCGCCACGAACTGCCGGGCCAAGCGCGTGATTTCTTCAAAGCTCAAGAGCGAGCTTTGGGGCAGGAAGGCGTAGTCCTTGTCGAAGACTTCGCGCGGCATGCAGTAGCTGCAGCGAAAGTTGCAGCGGTCGGTCACGCTGATACGCAAGTCCCGCAGCGGCCGTCCGCGTTGGTCCATCAGCTCGCCGCTGGGCGCCAGCAGCTGCGGCGGCACCACCGGCACGCGGCTGGCGTAACGGATCTCGGCGGGTGAAATAGTAGTTTTGGTCATGAGGTGCGCCATCGTAGCTGTCGGATTTTCGCCTAGTGGGGCTGCCTCAGCCGCAGCCCAGGCGCTTGGCCCTGCTGAGGTGGGGGTTCCGCGGGCTGGTTCGGCTTAAACGCAGCGTGCGCCGTCCACCTCAATGGACACGCCGCTGATGAACGCCGCTTCGTCGCTGGCGAGGTACAGCGCCGCATTGGCAACGTCCAGCGCGGTGGAAAAGCGGCCCAGCGGAATGCTGGACTGAAAGCGCGCGCGACGGGCCTGGCCCTCTTCGCCGTCAAGCGTGCCGCCCGCAAACTCGGCCGATAAACCGGTGTCGGGGTTGAAGACGGGGTTGATGCAGTTCACGCGGATGTTGTCTGGCCCCAGTTCTGCCGCCAGCGACTTGCTGGTGATGATGACCGCGCCCTTGCTGCCGTTGTACCAAGACAAGCCCGGACGGGGCCGCACGCCAGCGGTCGAGGCAATGTTGATGAAGCTGCCGCCACCTTGCGCCCGAAACACCGGCACCGCATGCAGCGTGGACAGGTAAATGCTTTTGACGTTGACGGCGTAGCAGCGGTCGAACTCTTCTTCCGTGGTCTCCAGCGCAGGCTGGTTGCGGTGCGTCCAGCCGGCGTTGTTGACCATCACGTCCAGGCGGCCAAAGTGCTGCACGGCCTGGGCCACGAGCTGACGCATGTCGTCCGAGCGGGTCACGTCGCCCGCCATGAACACAGCTTGGCCGCCGGCCTGACGAATGGCGGCAGCTACTTTTTCACCGCTGGCGGCTTGAATGTCGTTCACCAGCACGTGCGCGCCTTCTTGCGCCAGGCGCTTGGCAATGCCTTCGCCAATGCCGCTGCCGGCGCCGGTCACGATGATGCTTTTGTCTTTGATGCGCATGGCCATTTCCTTCTCTTGATCGTCTTTTCGTTTTTAAAAGTTCAGCCGTGGCGAACAGCCACGGTTTTCAAAGTGGTGAAGCCGTGCAGGGCTTCAAAACCTTTTTCGCGGCCGTAGCCGGAGGATTTGACGCCGCCAAACGGCAACTCCACGCCGCCGCCCGCGCCATAGTTGTTGATGAAGACCTGCCCGCTTTGCAGGCGCTTGGCCATGCGGAACTGGCGGCCACCATCACGCGTCCACACCCCGGCCACCAAGCCAAAGCGGGTGGCGTTGGCCATGCGTACGGCCTCGTCCTCGTCGCCGCTGGGAAATGACATGGCGCACAGCACCGGGCCAAACACCTCTTCTTGCGCCAAGCGGTGCATCAGCGGCACGTCGCGCAGCAAGGTCGGGGCTTGGTAGAAGCCGGTCTCGGGCGCCTCGTCGACGATCTGGCCTTGCGCGACCATGGGAATGCCGGCCACCTGAGCGTCGCTCAAAAAATCCCAGACGCGTTGTTGCTGGCTTTGGCGGATCAGCGGGCCTAAGTCCAGGTCCATGGCGGCGGGGCCGACGCGCAGCTTTTCAAAGGCCGCGCCCAGACGCTCCAGCAGGGACTCGTAAATGGCAGCGTCAATCAACACCCGGGAACCGGCTGAGCAGGTTTGCCCAGCGTTTTGAATGATGGCGTTGACCAAGGTCGGCACGGCCAGATCCAGGTCAGCGTCGGCAAACACAATTTGCGGGCTCTTGCCGCCGAGTTCGAGCGTGACGGGGCAATGACGCTCGGCAGCGACTTGCTGGATCAAGGTGCCGACCGTTGGGCTGCCAGTGAAACTGATGTGGTCTATGCCGGGGTGGCGAGCCAGTGCGTCGCCCACTTCATGGCCATAACCGGTGACGATGTTGATGGCGCCGGCCGGAAAGCCCACTTCGGCAGCCAGTTCGGCCACGCGCAGCAAGGACAGGCAAGCGTCTTCTGCTGGTTTGACCACGCAGACATTGCCAGCCGCCAGCGCGCCGCCCACGCTGCGGCCAAAGATCTGCATGGGGTAGTTCCATGGGATGATGTGGCCCGTCACGCCGTGCGGCTCGCGCCAGGTCATCACGCTGTAGCCGTCCTGGTAGGGAATGGTGTCGCCGTGCAACTTGTCGCAGGCGCCGGCATAAAACTCGAAGTAGCGCGCCAGGGCCACCGCGTCCGCGCGGGCTTGCTGGGTGGGCTTGCCGCAGTCGCGCTGCTCTAGCGCAGTGAGTTCGTCCAAATGCTCAGTCACCTTGGCGGACAAGCGCATCAGCAGCCGGCCGCGTTCTGCGGCGCTGCGCCGATGCCAGACCGTTTGCAGGCAGTCGCGTGCCGCGCGCACGGCTTGGTCAATGTCGCTGGCCTGGCTGCGTTGCAACTGGTCAAAGGTCTGGCCGTCGGAAGGGTCGATGACGGGAATCAAAAGGCCGCTGGCGGAGGGCGTTGGCGCGTTGCCGATGTAATTGAACTGCATGGCTTTATTTTCCACGCGAAAGTGCGCTTGTCAGGGCGGCCCAAAGAAGAAGGCCCGCCGAGCGGGCCTTCCTTGCAAGAGCGGTTTCAGCTTATTTCGCCGCAGGTGCCAGTGCTGGCATGACCGCAGCCGGGGCCATGGACGGCCCTGCAGCGGGCGCGCTGCTGGCCGGTGGGTTGCTGACTGCAGGCGCTGGCATGGTCGGGGCACCACCGTGGAACTGCATCATCAAGGGCACGATCAAGAGCGCCACGATGTTGATGATCTTGATCAGCGGGTTCACGGCCGGGCCAGCGGTGTCTTTGTAGGGGTCGCCCACGGTGTCACCGGTCACGGCGGCTTTGTGCGCTTCTGAGCCTTTGCCGCCGTGGTGGCCGTCTTCAATGTATTTCTTGGCGTTGTCCCAGGCGCCGCCGCCGGTGCACATGGAAATGGCGACGAACAAACCGGTGACGATGGTGCCCATCAGCAAACCGCCCAGCGCTTTCGGGCCGAGGATCAGGCCGACCGCAATCGGCACGACCACGGGCAGCAGCGAAGGGATCATCATTTCCTTGATGGCAGCAGTCGTCAGCATGTCCACGGCGCGGCCGTACTCGGGCTTGCCCGAGCCGTCCATGATGCCCTTGATCTCACGGAACTGACGGCGCACCTCGACCACCACCGCACCGGCCGCTCGGCCTACGGCTTCCATGGCCATGGCGCCGAACAAGTAGGGGATCAGCCCGCCAATGAACAGGCCAACGATGACCATGGGGTCTGACAAGTCAAAGCTGATGGCTTTGCCGTAGCTTTCCAGCTTGTGGGTGTAGTCGGCAAACAGCACCAGCGCGGCCAGGCCGGCCGAGCCAATGGCGTAGCCTTTGGTCACGGCTTTGGTGGTGTTGCCCACCGCGTCCAGCGGATCGGTGATGTCGCGCACGCTGGCGGGCAACTCGGCCATTTCGGCAATGCCGCCGGCGTTGTCGGTGATCGGGCCATAAGCGTCCAGTGCCACCACGATGCCTGCCATGCTCAACATGGACGTGGCGGCAATCGCAATGCCGTACAAGCCGGCGAGTTGGTGCGACAGCAAGATGGCGATACACACAAAGATCACCGGCCAGGCGGTCGAGCGCATGGACACGCCCAGGCCGGCAATGATGTTGGTGCCGTGGCCGGTGGTCGAGGCCTGCGCGATGTGCTGCACTGGGGCGTATTGCGTGCCGGTGTAGTACTCGGTGACCCAGACCAGCACAGCCGTCAGGCCCAGGCCCACGGCGCAGGCGCCGAACAGCTTCATTTGGCTTCCAGTGGCGGTGATCGCGTTGTCGGGCATCAGCCAGGTGGTGACGAAGTAAAACGCCACCAGCGACAAGCCGCCTGCAATGGCCAAGCCTTTGTACAGGGCGGGCATGACGTTCTTCATGCCGGGCGAGGCCTTGACAAAAAAGCAGCCAATGATGGAGGCGACGATGGACACCGCGCCCAGCGCCAGCGGGTAGACCACGGCGGCCAGCGGCGCTGATGCCACCAGCAGCGAGCCCAGCACCATGGTGGCGATCAGCGTGACGGCGTAGGTTTCAAACAAGTCGGCGGCCATGCCGGCGCAGTCGCCCACGTTATCACCCACGTTGTCGGCAATCACGGCGGGGTTGCGCGGGTCGTCTTCCGGAATGCCGGCTTCGACCTTGCCGACCAAGTCCGCACCCACGTCAGCTCCTTTGGTGAAGATACCGCCGCCCAGGCGCGCGAAGATGGAGATCAGCGACGAGCCGAAGGCAAAGCCGATCAGCGGGTTGAGCAGCGCGGCCAAGTTACGGTCAGGCGTGTGGTTGCCGTTGCCCACCAGGAACCAGTAAAAGCCGGTCACGCCCAAGAGGCCCAAGCCCACCACCAGCATGCCGGTGATGGCGCCGCCCCGGAAAGCCACGTCCAGCGCGGGGCCAATGCCGCGCGTGGCGGCCTGGGCGGTGCGCACGTTGGCGCGCACCGAGACGTTCATGCCAATGAACCCGCAGGCGCCGGACAGGACCGCACCGACCACAAAGCCGACGGCGGTCTTACCGTCCAAAAAAACGCCGATCAAGACCGCCAGCACCACGCCGACGATGGCGATGGTTTTGTACTGGCGGGCGAGGTAGGCGGCGGCGCCGGTTTGAATCGCAGCGGCGATTTCTTGCATGCGGGCGTTGCCCGCGTCTTGCGACAGAATCCAGCTGCGAGCCCAAAAGCCGTAAGCCACGGCGATCAGCCCACAGATGAGCGCAAGGTAAAGCGCTGAGTTGCCAAGCATAGAGAGTTCCTCCAGTTTTAAACGTCAGGGATTCGGTGCAACGCATCGGCTACACCGCCTAGCGTTGCTTCCTCAACCTCCGTTCGCTGAACCGGGGGACGATTGGCCAACGGACCCAATTTACCGCTAAAACATCAGTGCTGAGCAGGGAGTAAGCCCTGCATCAGTAAAATGCGGGTAAATCCCGACTCGGATGGCCGTCTTTCTCTGGGCTGTTCTGAACACTTTCTCCCGTTTCACCATCACTCTTCAAAGAAAAACTCATGTCTCTCGATAAGGTTTCCCCCGGCAAGAATGCGCCCGATACGTTCAACGTGATCATTGAAATCCCCATGAACGCGGACCCGGTGAAGTACGAAGTAGATAAAGAGTCGGGCGCCATTTTTGTGGACCGTTTCATGAGCACGGCCATGCATTACCCGACTAACTACGGTTATGTGCCGCAAACCATCAGCGGCGACGGCGATCCGGTTGACGTGCTGGTCATCACGCCCGTGCCCCTGATTCCTGGCGTGGTCGTGACTTGCCGCCCCATCGGCATTTTGAAAATGACGGACGAAGCCGGCGAAGACGGCAAAGTGCTGGCCGTGCCCACCGACAAGATTCTGTCGATTTACACCCATTGGCAAAAGCCCGAGGACTTGAACCCCCTGCGCTTGAAAACCATTGCCCATTTCTTTGAGCACTACAAAGACCTGGAAGAGGGCAAGTGGGTCAAGGTCAACGGCTGGGAAGGCCCTGACGCCGCCCGCAAGGAAATTGCGGACGGCATGGCCAACTACAAAAAGGCCAACGCCTGAGATTTCTTTGAGCTGCCGCTACAAAGGCGGCGCTGAATCTTCTGCAAAAAAAGCGTCTGCCCGCTAAGGTCAGACGCTTTTTTTATGGGCTTTCAGGAAGCCATCCCGGACATGGTCTCGCAGCTGCGAGCGCAGTCCCGGCAAGCGCGAACGCACTCATCCATATCGCCGAGTTCTTCGCAGCTGTCGGCGCAGGCGGCGCAGACTTCCGCGCACAGTGCACAGAACTCCTCGGAAAACTCGGAGTTGCTCAGTTGCAGCCGAGCCGCCGTTTGGCAAACCTCGGCACAGTCCATCATCAGCCTGAAATGGCTGGGCTCGGTGTGCTGGCCGCCCGATTCCAGGCAGTGGTTCATGGCGGTTTGCAGGCAGGTCTGGGCACACTCGGTACAGGCCTGGATGCAGTCCTGCATGCTGGTGATGGCGTCGTCCATGGGGAGTCCTCCTAAGGGTTGAAGAGCCTTTGAAACTTAGGACGGTGCGGTGGCCGCGGCTGTAGTCCAGCCCCTTGGCCGCTTGCCAGCCAGGCCGGAGTCCAGGGTTTTTGCGGCTGGGGTAGCATGACTCGACGCTTTTTTAAAGGAACACGAGATGGCGATCGGTTGGATGACAGTGCTGCAGAACGTGCCCTGGACTGATGTGGTGCGCAACGCGCCCAAGGTGGCGGCAGGTGCCAAAAAGCTCTGGCAATCGGCCCGGGCGTCCGGTTTCGCCGGTGCTGTGCCGGTTGCCGAGCCAGAAGCCGGCGATAGCCCGACAGTGATGGATCCTTTGGCTCAGTTGCAGGCTCAGGTCCGTGAACTGCAGGTCGAGGTCGGCGACTCTGCGCAGCGCCTGCAAGAGTCGTCCGAGCTCATCAACACTTTGGCCGAGCAAAACAGCCAGTTGGTGGCCAGCGTGCAAGCTTTGAATCGCCGTGTGGCCTGGTTGAGTGCCTTGGCCGTGTTGCTGGGAACAGCCACGGCGCTGCTCTACTGTCGCTGAGCCAATGGCGCTAAGTTTTGGCGCTGAGTTCGGCGCTTAGCCTTCTATCCGCTTGAACGGATTGCGGCCTTCCAGCTCGCTCATATAGGCTTGAATGCCTTGTCCCTCGCGTTCCAAAAAACGCTCGACGGCGTCCGCAAAAGAAGGGTGGGCCAGCCAATGCGCGCTGGTGGTTTTGACCGGTAACAGGGCGCGCGCCATCTTGTGTTCGCCCTGGGCGCCGCCTTCAAAGCGGGCGTAACCGTTTTCAATGCACCACTGCAGCGGCTGGTAGTAGCAGGCTTCAAAATGCAGGCAATCCACGCGTTCCAATGCTCCCCAGTAGCGGCCATAAGCGGCCGTGCCGTCCAACCCGATCAAGCTGCTGGCCATGGCTTGGCCATTTCGCTCGGCAATGAACAGCAACCAGTTCTCGGGCATATCGTTTGCCATGGCCTGGAAAAAAGCGCGGCTGAGGTAGGGCGCATTGCCGTGCTCGTAATAGGTGCGCTCGTAGCAGTGGTAGAAAAAGTCCCAGTCCGCAGGGCTGATGTCTCGCCCCTTTGACCAGCGGAACTGCACGCCAGCGTCAGTCACTTTGCGGCGCTCTTGCCTAATTTTCTTGCGTTTTTCCTGGCTGAGTGAGCTCAAGAACTCGTCAAAGCTGGCGAACGGGCCAGCGGCGCCTTGGTTGGACCAATGGAACTGCACAGTGTGGCGCAGCATCAGACCGGCTGCTTCGCAGGCGGCTACATCGTCGGGTGACGCAAACAAGATGTGCAGGGACGACAGCTCTTGCTCGGCGCACCACTGCGTCAAGGCCTGCACCAGTGCCACCCGACTGGGCGCATCGACCGCCAGAAGGCGAGGGCCTGGCACGGGGGTGAACGGTGGCGCCACCACCGCCTTGGGGTAGTAGGCCAAGCCGTGCTGCTGATAGGCATTGGCCCAGGCCCAGTCAAACACATACTCGCCATAGGAATGGCTTTTGAGGTACAGCGCGCAGGCGGCGACCAGGCGCTGGCCTTGCCGCAGGGTGACGAAGCACGGCGTCCAACCGGTCTTCGGCTGGGCGCTTTGGCTGGTGTGCATGGCGGCCAGGTACGCGTGCTGCATGAAAGGGTTGGCGCGAGTCTCTTCTGGCTGCCGGGCCAGCAGGCCGTTCCAGTCTTCGGCACTGATGGCCAGGGGAGAGTCCAGCACCCCAATGACATAATCGTCTTCAGACACGGCGCGGCCTTCTTGACGAGGTTTTTGCGGCGTCCCCGCTCGGGGCTCTGTCGGTTTTTTCTTTGGCATGACTTTCAAATGACTCTCAAGATCTGCGTGGCCCAATTGAATTTTTGCGTTGGCGACATGGCGGGCAATGCGCGCAAGATGGTCGATGCGGCCCGCACGGCCTATGCCGACGGCGCACGCTTGGTGCTCACCCCCGAGCTGGCCATTTGCGGTTACGCGGCGGAAGACCTGTTCTTGCGCCCGGCCTTTTTGCAAGCCTGTGATGATGCCGTGGATTGGGTGGCCCATGAATTGGCCGGGTTAAAAGGCTTGGTGATGGTGGTGGGCAGCCCCAGCCTGAATCCGGCGGCTGCGGGCTTTCGAGGCCGCAGCGTGAGTGTGCCGCATCTGCACAACGCGGCCCATGTGCTCAGCGAAGGCCGGCGGCTGCACACCTATGCCAAGCGCGAGCTGCCGAACTACCAGGTGTTTGACGAGCGCCGTTATTTTCAGCCTGGCGACGGCACGTGTGTGTTTCAGGTGGGCGAGGGCGCTGATGCGGTGAAGGTGGGCTTGCTGATCTGTGAAGACGCTTGGTTTGACGAGCCGGCCGAGCTAGCGCGAGCCGCCGGTGCTGAGTTGCTGGCGGTGATCAATGCTTCGCCATTTCATGCGGGCAAAGGCCGCGAACGGGAGCTCATGATGTGCAGCCGGGCTCTGGCCACGGGCTTGCCGCTGGTGTTTGCCCATCTGGTGGGTGGGCAGGACGAGGTGGTGTTTGAAGGCCATTCCTTTGCGGTGCAGGCCCGCGGGGAGCTGGCGGGACGGGCGGAAAGCTTCAAGGAGGCGGCGTTTTCTGTGCAGGCGCATCGTGGCTCAGGCGGTGGACTGATGTTGACTGGGGAAATCTGCCCAGAACGAAGCGCCGAGGCGGATCTGTGGGACGCCCTGGTGCTGGGCGTGCGCGACTACATTGGCAAAAACGGATTCCCCGGCGTGTTGCTGGGCCTGTCAGGCGGCATTGACTCGGCCCTGGTGCTAGCGATTGCGGTGGATGCGCTGGGCGCTGACAAGGTGCGCACGGTGATGATGCCCTCGCCGTACACGGCCGACATTTCATGGATTGATGCTCGCGACATGGCTGAGCGCATGAAGGTCCGCTACGACGAGATGTCCATCATCCCGCAGTTCGAAGCTTTCAAGGCCTCGCTGGCCGGAGAGTTCAAGGGCTTGCCCGAAGACACCACCGAAGAGAACATCCAGGCGCGCATACGCGGTGTGTTCTTGATGGCGCTGTCCAACAAGTTCGGCTCCATCGTGCTGACCACTGGCAACAAGAGCGAAATGGCGACGGGGTACTGCACGCTCTATGGCGACATGGCCGGTGGCTTTGCGGTGATCAAAGACTTGCTCAAGACCACGGTTTTCAAGCTGGCTGCTTGGCGCAACCAGAACGACCCTTACGGTACCGGCCAGCAGCCGATTCCTGAGCGCATCATCACCCGCCCGCCCAGCGCCGAGTTGCGCGCCGACCAGACCGACCAGGACAGCCTGCCGCCGTACGAGGTGCTGGACGCGATCTTGCAGCGCTACATGGAAAACGACGAAGCGATTGAAGACATCGTCGCCGAGGGCTTTGACAGTCATGTGGTCGAGCGCGTGACGCGCCTGATCAAGATCAACGAGTACAAGCGGCGCCAGTCACCCATCGGCATCCGGGTTAGCCACCGCAGTTTCGGCAAGGATTGGCGCTATCCTGTGACCAGCCGGTTCCGCGCCTGAACTGAACGAAAATACCGCATCAAACTGGATCAATGGAGAGCCCCGTGAAGCAAATTACTGCCGTCCTCAAACCCTTCAAACTCGAAGAAGTCCGCGAAGCCCTGGCTGAATGCGGCGTGACCGGTCTGACCGTTACGGAAGTCAAAGGCTTCGGCCGTCAAAAGGGCCACACCGAGCTGTACCGCGGTGCCGAGTACGTGGTGGACTTTCTGCCTAAGGTCAAGGTGGAGGTGGTGGTCAAGTCGGAGGACGTGGACCGCTGCGTGGATGCCATCGTGCGCGCAGCGCGCACCGGCAAGATCGGTGACGGCAAGATTTTCATCACCGCCGTCGAGCGCGTGGTGCGTATCCGTACCGGCGAGGAAGACGAAGCTGCCGTCTGAGCCGGCGCGGGGCGGTTAGCTTAAATCCGGTCCTGCTGCAGTGGTGTCTGGTTGAGGCCAGCCGCCTCGACCAATTTCGGTAGCAACTCCAAAGCTTGGTCTGACGTGTGCATCAGGCCCATCTGCCACTCATTCACAAAACCCTGCTGCACGGTTTGGCTTAAAAAAGCCAACAAGCCGTCGTAGTAGCCGTTCATGTTCAAGAGCCCAATGGGTTTGTCGTGGTAGCCGAGTTGGCGCCAGGTCCAGACTTCAAAAAATTCTTCAAACGTGCCAATGCCCCCGGGCAAAGCCAAGAAGGCGTCGGCGCGTTCGGCCATGAGGCGTTTGCGCTCGTGCATGTTCTCGACCACGTGCAACTCGGTGCAGCCGGTGTGGGCCCATTCTTTTTCCACCAAGGCCTTGGGGATCACGCCCACCACTTGCGCGCCCGAAGCCAATGCGGCGTCTGCCATCAAGCCCATCAGCCCGTTGTGGCCACCACCGTAAACCAGCTGGCCGCCGTGCTCGCCGATCCAGCGTCCGACGGCGCGAGCCGAGTCGGCATAGAGCGGATCAATGCCCGGTCGAGACCCGCAATAAACGCAAAGTGAAAAGGCGGGCTTCATGCCACTGCCCGCACATAGATGCATGAAGCCCAGGCGCCGCCGCACAGCAGCAAGCTCAGCAGCACAGCCGCGCTGCCAACATCCTTGGCCCGCTTGGACAGCTCATGCCACTCGGGGCCGATGCGGTCAATGGCGGCTTCGATGCCGGTATTGAGCAACTCGGTCACCAACACCAGCACGACGGTGCCGATCAAGAGCACGACTTCCGTCCAGCTGCGGCCCAGCCAAAAGGCTGCGGGCACCAAGAAAAAGCTGGCGATCGCCTCTTGCCGAAAAGCAGTCTCTTTCCAGCCAGCGTTCAGGCCCTGCAGTGAATAGCCAGCCGCATGCCAGACCCGGTTGATGCCGGTGCGCTGCTTTTGCGGGTTGACCGCGGGGTCGTGCAGGGGTGATGGGGAGGTCTTCAGTTCAGGCATGAGCCGATTGTCACTCAGCCCCCGCGACTCACTGGCTGTCCGGCGCTTGCCTCAAGTTGAGCTTGAAGTTTTGCGGCTCGGCCTTGGCGGGACTTTGTACGTGATCAGCCGGGTGCCGGCCAAGGCGTCATGCAGAAACTGCTTGCTCGGGTGAAAGCGTGCCAGGATGGTCCACACCGCGACCCAGCCGAAGATCAGCACAATGGCCTGCTTGGCGTCGATCTTCCAGAGCCAACTGACCACCAGCGGTGGCAAAAACCACAGCCAGCTCAGCACATAACGCAACAAGGCCCGCTGCTGGCTAAGGCGCTGCCCCTGCTGGTCCACTACGCGAATGTTCCAGGTCTTCATGGCCAGGGTCTGGCCTTGCGCCCAAAACCAGACGAAGTAAATGCCAAGCACCAAAAATATAAACGCCTGTTGCCCGTGGCGGTTGTCCAGCGCATGGCGGGTCTGGCTCAAGGCGCTGAACAGATAGTCGGCAATGAATACCACGCCGAACAGCAACATGCCTTCGTACAGCCAACAAGCCATGCGTCGGCGCAGGGAGGGGGTGTTCATCTCAATCATGGTCAGCCGATCTGCTTGACACCGGAGCCATCAGGGCAGGGTAGGGGGGGCAATGGGGTCAGGGTGTGGCGTTGGGCTCGGCCGGGGCCTTTGCGGCAACACCTGTGGCGGGGCCGACTGCTGGCAAGGGAGTCAAGCCGTCTGTCTTGGGCTTGGCGCTGACTTTGGGTGCCGCAGGTAGGCCCGCCAGTTTTTGGGGCGAGACCGGTTGCGTCGCCGGTGCAGCGCCCAAGTGCTTACGCTCGGCTTTTCCAGTCAGCTTCTGTTTTTCCTCAGCGGGAAGGGCTTGATAGGCTTCCCACTTCGCGCGCTTTTCTGCTGCGCTGAGCTCTTTGGACAACTCGCTCGTTTTGCCAAAGTTAAGCCGGGCCTGAGCACGCTCTTGCGTGCTCAGCGATGCCCACTCGCTCATGCGTGCGTGCATTTTGGTCTGGTCTGCCAGCGACAAGGAGGGGTAATTCTTCGAGATTTCCAGCCATTTGCGCTGCTGGCCTGGATTCATGGCGTCCCAGGACCAAGCCAAAGGCTTGAGCGCCTGCTGCTCAGCACTGCTGAGTCTCTTCCAGCCGTGCTGACTTGGCGCTGCGTTGGCTGGGCTCGCCGCCGTGGTGGCAGGCTTGTTGGCTTGACTGGCTCCGCTCTCCGCCGCCCACGCCGAACCGGCAACAACTGCCGACAGCACCACCATGGCGCGCACTAACCAGCCAGGCAGGCTGCTTGAAATACTCCAGGGGGTGGGCTTGGCTGGGCGGGTAGTCATGGACAGGCTGGGCGGTGCGAAAGCTCGAACCGGCTCAGAGGTCTGCTTTGAGAAACTGGATAAAGCCAGGGTCGGCAAAAGCGGCTGGCGGCAACTCGTCCGTCAACAGAGCAACATCCACTTCGGCCAATTCTCGGGCGCGGCTGTCGTTTTGCTGGGCGTTGATGAAGAGCAAACCAGCCACCAGCGCGATCAGTGGCACCAAGGCTCCAGCACGACCCCACCAGCCCAGGCCCTCTTCACCGCCCCAATGCAGTGCGGCTGCACCACCGCCGACTGCCACAGCCGGCGCTGCACGCACCACGGCGGACTTGCGTTGACTGACAGCTTGCTGCCGAGCCACCCGAAGGCGCTCACTGATGTCGTGGGGCAATTCAGAGGCGGCCAGGGTCAAATACGAGGCCAGCTTGAGCCCGTGGCGTTCTTGCAGGATGTCTGGGCGGCTTGAAAGAGGGTTGGTCATGGTTTAAATCCTTTGGCGCTCAAGGCTTTGCTGAGAGCCTGAACCGCTCTGGAGCAGTGTGTTTTGACACTTCCTTCAGAGCAGCCCATGGCCGCAGCCGTTTCAGCTACGTCCATCTCCTCCCAGTAACGCATCAGAAAGGCTTCTCGTTGACGGCCGGGAAGCACTTTCACCTGTTCTTCGATTTCACGCATGATCTGTGCCCGCTCTGTGGAGTCTTGCGCGCTTTCTGTCGCTTCAGAGTCTGACAGGCTTTCCAGGGTTTCCAAGAGATCGAAATCACTCTCTTCCGAGTCGGAAGTGAAGTCGTTCATGTTCGAAAACAGCGCGTTGCGCGTTTTGCGGCGCCTGAACCAGTCCAGCGTGTTGTTGGACAGGATGCGCTGGAACAGCATGGGAAGCTCAGCCGCGGGCTTGTCCCCGTAATGCTGAGCCAGCTTCATCATGGTGTCCTGAACGATGTCCAGCGCCGCCTCGTCGTCCCGAACGTGGTAAACGCTGCGCTTGAAAGCGCGTTTTTCCACACTTTTGAGGAAGTCGGAGAGTTCTTGTTCGGTGGCCAACGGTTTGTTTTTCCGGTTGTCTCGGGTCGTGCGCAGCATCATGGGGCTGCTGGCTGGTACGGGTGAGCTTGAGGGCGGCCGGATTATCGCACCAGGGAAGCGGCATTGAGCAAGGGGATGAGGGGAGCACAGCCGGGATGTCATAATCCGAGGTTGCAAGTCAAAAGGCAAACGGGTCATGATCCGGCGGAATATGAATCTGCCCATGGTTTTGGCCTCAAGTCGCGACGCCGTTCCAAAAGAATGGGCGAAGCGGCACCCAAGGTATTTCGTTAGAGAAATTCACAAAGGTTCATCATGGAAATCTCAAAGGCGGAACTCGCTTCCGCGGCAGCTGCATCGCAGCAAGACAAATCTCAAGAGCTCATGGGCGCCGAAATTCTGGTGCGCTCGCTGCAGGCCGAAAAGGTCAAGCACATCTGGGGCTACCCCGGTGGCGCAGTGCTCTACATCTACGACGCTTTTTATAAGCAAGACACGATTCAGCATGTGCTGGTGCGCCACGAGCAGGCGGCCGTGCACGCGGCTGACGGCTATGCCCGCGCCACGGGTGACGTGGGCGTAGCCCTGGTCACTTCCGGCCCCGGCGTGACGAATGCGATCACCGGCATTGCCACGGCCTACATGGACAGCATTCCGATGGTGATCATCACCGGCCAGGTGCCTACGCACGCCATTGGTCTGGATGCTTTTCAAGAGTGCGACACCGTCGGCATCACCCGGCCCATCGTCAAGCACAACTTCCTGGTCAAGGACGTGCGCGATCTTGCTGCCACGATCAAGAAGGCCTTCCATATTTCGCGCACCGGCCGACCTGGTCCGGTGGTGGTGGACATTCCCAAGGACGTGTCTTTCAAGAAGTGCGTTTTTGAGTACCCCGCCACGGTCGAGATGCGCAGCTACAACCCGGTGCGCAAGGGCCACGGCGGACAAATTCGCAAGGCCTTGCAATTGCTGATGACGGCCAAGCGGCCCTACATCTACACCGGCGGCGGCGTGTTGCTGAGCAACGCCTCGCAAGAGCTGCGCACCCTGGTGGACATGCTGGGCTACCCCTGCACCAATACCTTGATGGGCCTGGGCGCCTACCCGGCCAGCGATCCGAAATTTTTGGGCATGCTGGGCATGCACGGCACGCTTGAGGCCAACAACACCATGCAGAACTGCGACGTGTTGCTGGCCGTGGGCGCGCGCTTTGATGACCGCGTGATCGGCAACCCCAAGCACTTCGCGCAGAACGAGCGCAAGATCATTCACATCGACATCGATCCGTCGAGCATTTCCAAGCGTGTCAAGGTGGATGTGCCCATCGTGGGTGACGTCAAGGACGTGCTGACCGAGCTGATCGCCATGATCAAGGAATCGGGTCTGAAGCCTGATGCCAACGCCTTGGGTAGTTGGTGGGACACCATCGAAGGCTGGCGCAAGCGCGAATGCCTGAAGTACAGCATGGGTTCGTCCGACGTGATCAAGCCGCAGTATGTTGTCGAAACGCTGTGGAACATGACCAAGGACGCTGATGCATACATCACGTCCGATGTGGGTCAGCACCAGATGTGGGCCGCGCAGTACTACCGCTTTGACCAGCCGCGCCGTTGGATCAATTCCGGCGGCCTGGGCACCATGGGCGTGGGCATCCCCTATGCCATGGGCATCAAGCTGGCCAAGCCTGACAGTGAGGTGTATTGCATCACTGGCGAAGGCTCGGTGCAGATGAACATCCAGGAATTGTCGACCTGTTTCCAGTACAAGACGCCCATCAAGATCTTGTCGCTGAACAACCGTTACCTGGGCATGGTGCGGCAGTGGCAAGAGGTGGAATACGCCGGCCGCTACGCCAGCAGCTATATGGACGCGCTGCCCGACTTTGTGAAGTTGGCCGAAGCCTATGGCCACGTGGGCATGCTGATTGAGCGACCAGAGGATGTGGAGCCGGCCTTGCGCGAGGCTCGCAAGCTCAAGGACCGCACGGTGTTCATGGACTTCCGCACGGACCCCACCGAAAACGTGTTCCCGATGGTGCAAGCCGGCAAGGGCATCACGGAAATGTTGATGGGCAGCGAGGACCTCTAACTCGCTCCCCTGAACTCTTTCGGAGCGACCAGCGCGCTCCTCTTCGCGCGGACTTTGGCAGGGCACCTGCTTGGCCAAAGTCCGACTCCTGACGAATCTATTGCCTGCCAAGCCCGCCCATTACCGTGAGCGGGGGAGGGCAGCGAAAAGAGGAATCTTTCTCATGAAACACATCATTGCAGTCCTTCTCGAAAACGAACCGGGTGCGCTCTCGCGCGTTGTCGGTCTTTTTTCCGCCCGTGGCTACAACATCGAGAGCCTGACGGTCGCCCCGACTGAAGACCCGAGCCTGTCGCGCATGACGATCCAGACCACCGGCTCTGACGATGTCATTGAACAAATTACCAAGCACCTGAACCGCCTGATCGAAGTGGTCAAGGTCGTGGACCTGACCGAAGGCGCCTACACCGAGCGCGAGTTGATGATGGTCAAAGTGCGTGCCGTGGGCAAAGAGCGCGAAGAGATGAAGCGCATGGCCGATATCTTTCGTGGTCGCATCATCGACGTGACCGAGAAAAGCTACACCATCGAGTTGACCGGCGACCAGTCCAAGAACGATGCGTTCTTGGAAGCGATTGACCGCAGCGCTATTTTGGAAACCGTGCGTACCGGCTCCAGCGGCATTGGCCGGGGTGAGAGAATCCTGCGGGTTTAAATTTTCAGCTGTCCGTGCGCGCGTTTTCGACAGGCGGGGCGCGAACGGATTCTTTGTGGCGATATGCGTTAACCGTTCGCCTTCTGCCTGTCGAAGGGCGTTTTCGCCAGAACCTATCCGGAGATAAGAATGAAAGTTTTCTACGACAAAGACTGCGACCTGAGCCTGATCAAAGGCAAGACCGTGGCGATTCTGGGCTACGGCTCGCAAGGCCATGCGCACGCGCAAAACCTGAACGACAGCGGCGTCAAAGTCGTGGTCGGTCTGCGCAAGGGTGGCGCCTCGTGGGACAAGGTTGGCAAAGCCGGCCTGACCGTCATGGAAGTCAACGATGCTGTGAAAGCTGCCGATGTGGTCATGATCTTGTTGCCCGACGAAATGATCGCCGAGGTCTACACCAACAACGTCGCCCCCCACATCAAGCAAGGCGCTTCGCTGGCCTTTGCCCACGGTTTCAACGTGCACTACAACCAAGTCGTGCCACGCGCTGACCTGGACGTCTGGATGGTCGCGCCCAAGGCCCCTGGCCACACCGTGCGCAACACCTACAGCCAAGGCGGCGGTGTGCCCCACCTGGTGGCCGTTCATCAAGACAAGAGCGGCAAGGCCCGTGACCTGGCTCTGTCGTACGCCATGGCCAATGGTGGCGGCAAAGCCGGCATCATCGAGACCAACTTCAAAGAAGAAACCGAAACCGATCTGTTCGGCGAACAAGCCGTGTTGTGCGGTGGTGCGGTCGAGCTGATCAAGATGGGTTACGAGACCCTGGTCGAAGCCGGCTACGCCCCAGAAATGGCTTACTTCGAATGCCTGCACGAGCTCAAGTTGATCGTTGACCTGATCTATGAAGGCGGCATCGCCAACATGAACTACTCGATCTCGAACAACGCCGAGTACGGCGAGTACGTGACCGGCCCAGAAGTCATCAATGCCGAGTCGCGCGTGGCCATGCGCAACGCGCTCAAGCGCATCCAGAACGGTGAATATGCCAAGATGTTCATCCAGGAAGGTCGCCTGAACTACCCAAGCATGACGGCTCGCCGCCGCAACACGGCTGACCACAGCATTGAAGTGGTGGGTGCCCAGCTGCGCGCCATGATGCCTTGGATCGCCAAGAACAAGCTGGTCGACCAGACCCGCAACTGATGAGCTGATCCGGCCTTGGCCGGATGTCTGTTCATACAAAGCCGCGCAAGCGATTGCGCGGCTTTTTGTTTTGCTTTTTTGACCGTTTGGTATCCTCACCCCCATGATCAAGCATTGCCCGCCTCAGACTTTTGCCCTGCCTGCCCCAACAGGAGCCCGCTATGCATGATGGCGCCGACGTTGACACCAGCGCAGGCGTGCTGACGCACAAGCGCCGCAAGGGCATCTACATCCTGCCCAATCTGTTCACGCTGGCCGCCTTGTTTGGCGGCTTTTACGCCATCGTTATGGCCATGAACGGTCGTTTTGACCAGGCCGCGATTGGTGTGTTTTGCGCCATGGTGCTGGACAGCTTGGACGGCCGCGTAGCCCGCATGACCAACACCCAGAGCGCTTTTGGCGAGCAGATGGACTCGCTGTCCGACATGGTGTCCTTTGGTGCCGCCCCTGCCTTGATCGCCTATGTGTGGGCCTTGACCAGCCTGGGCCGTTGGGGCTGGATTGCTGCCTTTGTGTATTGCTCTTGCGCCGCCTTGCGCTTGGCGCGTTTCAACGTCAATACCGCAGTGGTCGACAAGCGTTTTTTCCAGGGCTTGCCATCGCCTGCGGCGGCGGCCTTGGTGGCGGGCTTCATCTGGCTCATGACCGAAGCGGGCGTCAAAGGCCAGGATGTGCGATGGTGGATGTTTGCGCTCACGCTCTACGCCGGCTTGACCATGGTCACCAACGTGCCTTTCTATAGTTTCAAGGACATCAGCTTCAAGCGCAGCGTGCCTTTCGCTGTGATTGTGTTGATCGCCCTGGGCATCGCTGCCATCAACATCGACCCGCCGACGGTGATGTTTGGCTTGTTCGTCGTGTATGGCTTCTCGGGCTACGTGCTCTATATCTGGCGCAAGGCCAAAGGCCTGCAAACCAGCGTGATCTCGACATCTACCGACGAGCCCGACGAGCGCGGGCTGCACAAATAAGCCAACGGTTGTGATACATTGTCAGCCATGAACACGTCGTCGCTGTCGCTACTTCTATCCTCCTACGGGCGGAGACAGTAGCGCGCACGCGTATCCAGTCAACGGCCCGTTTGCACCAGCAGCGGGCCGTTTTTCATTGGGCTGCTGGTTTTTATAATTTCGACGACCCTTTCACCCACGGGATTTGAGCATGACCGACAAATTGATCATTTTTGACACCACCTTGCGCGACGGCGAGCAGTCACCTGGCGCGTCCATGACGCGGGACGAGAAGTTGCGCATCGCCCGCCAACTCGAGCGACTGAAGGTGGACGTGATCGAGGCTGGTTTTGCTGCCAGCTCCAACGGCGACTTTGAAGCGGTGCAGGCGATTGCCAACGCCATCAAGGACGCGACCATTTGCTCCTTGTCGCGTGCCAATGACCGCGATATCTCCCGCGCGGCCGAAGCGCTCAAGGGCGCCAACTCCGCCCGCATCCACACCTTCATTGCCACCAGCGCGCTGCACATGGAGAAAAAGCTGCGCATGACACCCGAACAGGTCTTGGAACAAGCCAAGCAGTCGGTGCGCTTTGCCCGCAACCTGGTGGCGGACGTGGAGTTCAGTCCAGAAGACGGCTACCGCAGCGACGTGGACTTTTTGTGCCGTGTGATTGAAGCGGTGATTGGCGAAGGTGCGACCACCATCAACGTGCCCGACACCGTGGGTTATGCCGTGCCTGAGTTGTACGGCAACTTCATCAAGACCTTGCGCGAGCGCGTACCCAACAGCGATAAAGCCGTTTGGTCTGTGCATTGCCACAACGACTTGGGCATGGCAGTCGCCAATTCCCTGGCTGGCGTGATGATCGGTGGTGCCCGGCAGATCGAGTGCACCATCAATGGCCTGGGTGAGCGCGCGGGCAACTGCTCGCTCGAAGAAATCGTCATGGCTGTGAAAACCCGCCGCGACTATTTCAACCTGGACATGAACATCGACCCGCTGCACATCGTGGCGGCCAGCCGCATGGTCAGCCAGACCACGGGTTTCGTGGTGCAACCGAATAAGGCCGTGGTTGGGGCCAATGCCTTCGCGCACGCTTCGGGCATTCACCAAGACGGCATGCTCAAGGCCCGCGAGACTTACGAGATCATGCGCGCCGAGGATGTGGGCTGGACCGCCAGCAAGATGGTTTTGGGCAAGCTCAGCGGCCGCAACGCTTTCAAGCAACGCTTGCAAGACCTGGGCGTGCAAATGGAAAGCGAGACCGATATCAATTTGGCTTTTACCCGTTTCAAAGAACTGGCTGACCGCAAGAGCGAGATTTTTGACGAAGATATTCTGGCCTTGGTCAGCGACGAAAGCGTGATGCAAGAGCGCGAGCAGTTTGGTTTTGTGTCGCTCTCCCAGCGCAGCGAAACCGGCGAGCGTCCGCAGGCCAGCGTGGTGTTCACCGTGGCTGGCAAAGAAGTACGCGGTGAGTCTGACGGCAATGGGCCCGTGGACGCATCCCTCAAAGCCATTGAGAAACACGTGAAAAGCGGCGCCGAAATGGTGCTTTATTCCGTGAACGCTATCAGCGGCTCGACCGAAAGCCAGGGCGAGGTGACGGTTCGCCTGCAAAACAGCGGGCGTGTAGTTAATGGCGTGGGTTCAGACCCCGATATCGTGGTGGCCTCGGCCAAAGCCTATCTGAGCGCGCTGAGTAAGCTGCAAAGCAAATCAGACCGAGTGGCAGCTCAAGGATAAGTCCTAAAAATCAAAGACTTAGCCTAAAAACTCAGCCCAGGACAGTTGTAATGGGCTTTGTTTTGCTCAATCCCCCGATTAGATGAGGAAACTTATGCAAGTTTTTGATATTGCATGAGTTTTTCTTGTTGGATACACTTGAGGCTTGTTTGACATTTTTTTGCCATCCTGACCCCATGCCTCTTATTTTTTTGCGCCGCATTTCAAAAAACATGGCCTTGTTGGCGCTTGGCGTGGCTTTGGGGGCTACGGCTGTTCAGGCAGGCGCCCAAAGCCAACCGGTCACTAAAAAGGCCAAAGCAAGCAAACAGGTTAAGCAGACCAAACCGCTCAAGCAGGCGAAAGGCGTCAAATCTGCTGCGTTGCACGCCAGTGCGCCTGCCAAGCCGTCTTATGGTCAGCTGGCCGGGCTGCACGGTTCTGCCGATCCGCTGGCCCTCAAATCCAGTGTGGCTCTGGTCATTGACCAGGACACACGCGAAGTTTTGCTGAGCAAAAACGATCATGCGGTGCTGCCCATCGCCTCGTTGACCAAGCTCATGACCGGCGTGATCATCAGCGGCGCCAGACTGCCCATGGACGAAGTCATCACCATCACGCAAGACGATGTGGATACTGAAAAGGGCAGTTCATCGCGCCTGCGCGTCGGCACCTCACTGACTCGCGGTGAGTTGCTGCACCTGGCCTTGATGTCCAGCGAAAACCGCGCTGCGCATGCCCTGGGCCGCACCTACCCAGGTGGTTTGCCCGGTTTTGTGTCTCTCATGAACGCCAAAGCCAAGCTGCTGGGCATGAACGACACGCACTACGTCGAGCCCACAGGCTTGTCTAGCAAGAACCAATCCAGCGCACAAGATCTGGCTACGTTGGTAAACGCTGCACATGGCGACGCCACGCTGCGTGAGTTGTCCACTTCCACGGGCTACCAGGTCGCTGTGGGCCGCAAGACCTTGCAGTACAACAATACCAACCGACTGGTGAAAAATCCGGCTTGGGACATCGGTTTGCAGAAGACCGGATACATCTCCGAGGCTGGTCAATGCTTGGTCATGCAGACCAAGATTGCCGGGCGAAAAATCATCATGGTGTTCCTGGATTCGGCTGGCAAGCTCAGCCGGGTGGCCGATGCCGAGCGCGTTCGTCGCTGGGTCGAATCACGGCCCGTGGCCCTGCAAAAAGTGAAGGCGAGCGACCCCATCAAATTGGTCGACGGCTAACCCAGCCTAGCGCCCAGGCGCTCTTGCAGGCTCAAGCGCCAAACTGTTTGCAGCCCAGCGCCACGGAAATTCCTTGCGCGGTGGCCTGCAGCTTGGGCAACCAGCTTTCATCAAGCCGATCGGCTGGCGCCGAAATCGATAGGCCAGCCACCAGTTTGTTCTGGTCGTCGTAAATGCCGGCGGCCATGCAGCGGACCCCTAACTCTAATTCTTCGTTGTCTCGCGCAATGCCGTATTGCCGTGCCTTGGACAGCTCACGCTCTAACTGCGGCAGCTGCGTGAGGCTATTTTGCGTGTGGCCGGGCAGTCCGGTTCGGGTGGCATAGGCCCGCAGGCGCTGCGGGTCGTCAAAAGCCAGGAAGAGCTTACCAACCGACGTCAGGTGCAAGGGCGCCCGCCCGCCAATGGCACGGACAACCTGCATGCCAGATCTTTCGCTGTAGGCCCGTTCAACATAGATGATTTCGTCGCCCTGGCGCATGCTCAAGTTCACGGGTTGCTGGGTCAGCTTGTGCAGCTCGCGCATGGGCACCAGCGCTGCGTCACGCACGCTCAGACGGGCTTTGACCAGATTGCCCAGCTCCAGCAAGCGCATGCCCAGTCGGTAGCTGCCCGCCACAGGACGGTCTACAAAGCGCCCGGTGGCCAAGTCGTTGAGGATGCGGTGGGCCGTGGAGGGGTGCAGCCCCGACTTCTCGCTGATTTGCTTGAGCGAAACGGCTTCTTCTCGTCCCGCCAGGATTTCCAGCAGGGTGAACATGCGGCCGATGACCTGAACACTGGGTTCGGCTGGGGCGCTGGACGGATCGGTTTTTTTCATGGTCAGCCTCTTTGATGCAATTTTATGTTGTGAAATTGCATTTCGGAAGGGCTGATGTCTCAGGTTGGCAGATCGGTGCCTTTCTCAGTGGCATCTGCCCAGCCGTCGTTGAGCAATAACTGGTAGGGCCTGTAGCGGGCTTTGTAGTTCATCTTCGGGCTGGACTCGATCCAATAGCCCAGGTACACATAAGGCAGCTTGAGCTCGCGCGCTTGCTGGATTTGCCAGAGCACGCTGTAGTTGCCGTAGCTGGCGCGTACGTCGGGCTCGTAGAAGGTGTAGACCGCCGAGATACCGTCTTCCAGCACGTCCAGGATGGAGATCATCTTGAGTGGGCCCAGCTGACCATTGGGCAGGCGTTCGCGAAACTCCACCAAGCGCGAGTTCACCCGGCTTTGCAGCAAGAACTGGGTGTACTGGTCGATGCTGTCCTGGTCCATGCCACCGCCAGCGTGCCGGGTGGTTTGGTAACGCAGGTAAAGCTCGTAGTGCTCGGGCACAAAGCACAGCTTGAGCACGCGCGCTTCCAGGTTCTGGTGCTGCCGCCAGGCCCGGCGCTGGCTGCGGTCTGGCTCGAAGCGCTCTACTGGCACACGCAGCGGCACGCAGGCCTGGCAACCGTCGCAATACGGGCGATAAGTGAACAGGCCGCTGCGCCTGAAGCCGCTGGTGACCAGCTCGGAATAAGCAGCGTTGTGAATCAAGTGGCTGGGCGTGGCCACTTGGGAGCGGGCTTGCCGACCCGGCAGGTAGCTGCAAGGGTAGGGCGCCGTGGCGTAGAACTGCAGGGTCTGCAGCGGTAGGTCTTTGAGCTGCGTCACAAGCTGAACGTCAGGGGTGGATACCGGGGAGTTCTCGCCAGTATAGGGAGTCGAACGCCCAGCCAGGCGAAGGCAATGGCAACACTTGCGTGACTTGCGCGACAAAGGCGTTACGGTCGATCTCAGCAGCGCCCAAGGAGGCCAGGTGGCTGGTGTTCTGCTGGCAATCAATCATGGGCATGCTGTGGGCGCGGCAAAAAGCCACCAAGGCGGCCAAGGCGATTTTTGAGGCATCGCTGCGGTGCGCGAACATGGATTCACCGAACACCATGCGGCCCAGGTTGATGCAGTACAGGCCGCCCACCAACTCGCCGTTCATCCAGGTCTCTACGCTGTGCGCATGGCCGGCTTGGTGCAGGGCCTCATAGGCGCTCACCATGTCCGGAACAATCCAGGTGCCAGACTGCCCGTCGCGCGGTTTTTCGGCGCAGGCTCTGATCACCTGACTGAAGGCTTCGTCAAAGCTCACCCGAAAACCGTCGCCCTTGATGAGCGTCTTCAGGGTTTTTTTCAGCGAGTGGTGCAGCTTGAAGTGGTCCGTCTTGAGCACCATGCGCGGGTCTGGACTCCACCACAGGATGGGCTGCCCCAGGCTGAACCATGGAAAAATCCCCTGACCATAGGCCTGGACCAGCGTAGGCACATCCAATGCGCCACCGGCCGCCAGCAGTCCCGGTGCCGGGGCCTGATGCCCCCATGCGCTGGCAAGAGGCGGAAAAGGATCACCCTGGATCAGCCAGGGAATAGGACGTGGAGGGGGGCGCATGGGATCAGGAGCTTACTGGCGGGTTCAAGGTCTGCAGCAGACCCAGAGATTGTCATTGCCCCAAGGATAAAGGGTGTTGATCCCCCTGCGCAAAAGCAAGGCCCGTCAGGCTTTGCAAGGGATGGGCGCCTACTTGGGTTGGGGTCCGTGGCTGATGCCCAAGCCAGCCTGAGCTGGCCTAAAGTGAAGTTGCGGGGGTGTCGCCCGCGCATGACTTGTGGCTAGGGAGGAAAAAATCATGAAAACCGTATCAGAGTTGTTCAGTCGCACGCCGGTGGACGATATCGTTGAAGAGCAGTTGTACGAGGCTCAGCGCAAGCTGATCGAACACGAAGCTGCTGCTGAGCATCACGCATCACTCACCGAGATGTACCGTAGGCGCGTGCACAGGTTGAGCACAGAAGAAGTCAGGGGAGATACGTCGGCCATCGATTTGAAGACTGGTAAACGTATCCGGTTCTAGGGCGATCGCCTCAGTGATATAGGTTATGCGGGGCGGGTAAATAGCTAAAGAAGCTGATAAGCTTAAAAAAGCGTCTCTAAAATGTAAGCAGAGCTCACATGAATGAGATGCGTTTACATAAAAAGAGTCGGCCATTTCTAGTTTCTCTGTCCCGAAGGTAATTTGCCATGCCTGAGGTCGTGTTGATCGCGATCTCTGCGCTTGCCTATCCCGCACTTCATTTGGTCAGCGGTTGGGCGTTCAGCTTCGCAGAAATTACGCCTCATGTGGGCTTGGTGTACTTGCCCGCCTTCCTGCGCATGCTCAACGTTTTGGTCCTCGGAAAGCTGGGGGGAACCTTGGCCACCGCCTTGGGCGGTCTTGCACTTCTTGCAGTGCAAGGGACCTCAGCCTCGTTCAACGAACTGGCCAGCGTCGCCTGTTCGGCCGCCGGGCCGCTCATTGCCGTATCGTTGTTTCATTTCTATTTCCGCCGCCCGGTGAGCCTGTTGGCCTTGCAGGACCTTGCCATCGTGACGCTGGCCTATTGCATGAGCAACTCGCTGGTTCACCATCTCATGTGGTCCTGGGTTGATCCCTCGCAGCTGGTCAGCAGCACCCAACTTTTCTGGATGATGGTTGGCGACTTCAATGGTGCGCTGATTGGTGCTTACCTTCTGAAGTGGAGCGCTCCGCGCCTGGGCTTGGTTGACCGCAGCTGAAGCAGGGCGACGGGCCAACTGATGCAGTCTTGGCTACCGCTCATCATCACCTTGCTGATCCAGGCCATGGCCTCTATGGCGCTCCTGGCCCTGCCCGTGATGGCGCCGCCGGTGGCCAAGGCCCTGGGCGTGTCGCCAGCTTTGGCCGGTCCTTATATCGCCATGGCCTATGGTGGTGCCCTGGCGGCGGCGCTGGTGGCGGGCAACCTGGTCCTGCGCTGGGGCGCGATTCGCATGAGCCAGATCGGACTGTTGGTTTGTGCACTCGGCCTGTTGCTGTGCGCCGTGCCGTGGTTACCGGCCGTGGCGGTGGGCTCCTTGCTGATCGGCATGGGCTACGGCCCTATCACGCCCGCCAGCTCGCACCTTTTGGCGCGGACCACCCAGCCCGCCCACATGTCGCTCGTCTTTTCAGTCAAGCAGACTGGCGTGCCGCTGGGCGGCAGTCTGGCTGGCTTGATCGTGCCTATCTTGCTGCTGGCCGTGAGCTGGCAGCAAAGTCTGGCCGTGGTGGCTGCGGCTTGTGTGCTGTGTGCCTGGGCCTCGCAACCGTTGCGAGCCTTGCTGGATATCGATCTGCGACCGGCCCAGCCGCTGCGCCTGAGCACTTTGACCCAGCCGATTCGCTTGGTGCTGGCGCACCCGGCCCTGGTCACGATGGCGGGCTGCTCGTTTCTTTTTTCCATGGTGCAGCTGTCGCTGGGCACTTACTTGGTCACCTACTTGCACGAAGACCTGCGCTACGACTTGGTTGCCGCCGGGCTGGCGCTGTCGCTGACGCAAATCGGTGGCATGGCCGGGCGCGTCACCTGGGGTTATGTGGCGGATCGCTGGCTGGGGGCGCCTCGCATGCTGGCCCTGCTGGCTGCAGTGATGGCGCTGTGTGCACTGGCCACGGCCTTGCTTACGCCCACGTCATCGTTGGCTTATGTCTGGGTCATCTTGGTCATTTTTGGCGCTTCGGCGATCGGCTGGAACGGCGTGTACCTGGCCGAGGTCGCGCGACAAGCCCCAGCCGGCCAGGCAAGTCTGGCGACCAGTGGCACGCTGGCCTTCACCTATGCAGGGGTTGTGCTGGGTGCACCCGTGTTCGGCGCGCTGTCGCAATTTTTTGGTGCCTATCGCGCTGGCTTTTTGGCACTGATGGTTGCTGCCGCGGTGTGCGGCGTCCTGCTGGTGCTGAACCAACGCCGCACCCTTGAGGCACCCGCTTAAAGCGGCACGCTGGCCTCGCTTTAGACTTGGCGGCATCGCTGACCCCGAACAAATTACATCGTGGATGAAAAACATGACGAACCCATTTGGTCCTCTGGCATGGACCGCAGCCCAAGCGCAGGCGCAAGCGGACAACTCTTGGATACTGCGTCTGAGCACTGAGGCCGCCGACGGCATTCATGCAGCGCTTGAGCACGCCGCTCGCGCTGGCAAGGCCTTCACCGCGTTGACGCAGGCTGACTTTCCGCTGCCTGCGGCATCGCAGGCGGCACTTCAAAAAGCCATCGGCATGACGCAGGAACGCTGGGGCATGTGTCTGTTGCGCGGCTTGCCATCGGACCTGTGGACGGAAGACGAGGCTCGGCTGGCGTCTTGGGGCATGGGGCTGTACATGGGCACGGCGCGTACCCAAAACCGGGCCAGTGACCACATGGTGGACGTGCGTGATGAAGGCAGCGGCTACATGGTCAAAGGCGGACGGGGTTACAACACCAATGCCGGCCTGGACTTTCATTGCGACTCTTGCGACGTGGTGGCGCTGCTGTGTCGCCGAACCGCCCGCAGCGGCGGTGAAAGCAAGATCGTCAGCTCCATCGCCCTGCGGGACGAAATTGCCCGCCTTCGCCCCGAGCTGATCGCTGTATTGCAAGGGCCTTGGTACCACAGCTACCAGGCTGCCCAAGGGCCAGGCAAGCCGCCTTATTACATGTGCCCGATCTTGGGCGACGACCCCCGGTATTTTTGCGTGCGCACCAACCGCAAGAACATCTTGGCGGCCCAACGTGATTTTCCCGATGTGCCGCGCCTGACGGCGCAGCAGCAAGAAGCGCTGGATCTGATGGACCAGCTGCTGGCCGACCCACGACTGTGCTTTTCCATGTGGCTAGAGCGTGGCGACATGCAGTTGCTCAACAGTTATGTCACGCTTCATTCGCGCACGGATTTTGTGGACCATGACGAGCAAGACCTGAAGCGGCACCTGTACCGCCTTTGGTTAGCCGTTCCCAATGCCCAGCCGCTGCCCCCCCAGTGGGAGGCTTATTTCGGCGATGTGCGCGCCGGTGCTGTGCGTGGTGGCCTGCGAGGCGACTACCTGAGCCAAGCCTTTATCGACTTTGAAACCCGGCAAGCCGCCAGTCTCGGTATGCCGCTGAAGCCGCGTCAGGTCATCGAGACCTTGGCCCCGAACGCCTGATCTGCTTTATTCGCTTTATTCCAAAGGTCAAAGCACCGTTTTGCGAACGGCGTGCTCCCACTGCAGCATCAGCTCGGCGGCATAGGCCGGTGGCTGCTGCGGGGTGAAGCGGCGCTCGACGCGCCATAAGTCACTCAGCTCATGCGTGCTGCTGTAGACGCCGGTTGAAAGCCCCGCCAAATACGCAGCGCCCAGCGCGGTGGTTTCCACGACCTCGGGGCGCACCACGTCAATGCCCAGCAGATCCGCCTGAAACTGCATGAGTAAATTGTTCACACAGGCGCCGCCGTCCACGCGCAGTTCTTTGATTGGCTGCCCGCCCGAGTGCGCCAGGTCGCGCCCCATGGCTTGCAGCAAGGCGGCACTTTGGAAGGCGATGCTTTCCAGCGCAGCGCGGGCAATGTGGGCGACGGTGCTGCCGCGCGTGAGGCCGGTGATGGAGCCGCGCGCGTCGGCCCGCCAGTAGGGCGCGCCCAGTCCGGTGAAGGCCGGCACCACCATCACACCGCCTGAGTCATCAACGCTCTCTGCCAGGGCTTGTACTTCGCTGCTGTGCCGAATCGCGCCCAGTCCGTCCCGCAACCACTGCACCACGGCGCCGCCCGCGAATACGCTGCCTTCCATCGCGAATTGAGGCTGCGCGTCAACCTGGGCAGCGCTGGTGGTGATCAAACCATTTTGCGACCGCATACCCTGGCCGCCGGTGTGCATCAGCATGAAGCAGCCCGTGCCATAGGTGTTCTTGGCCATGCCTGCCTTGAAGCAGGCCTGGCCAAACAGCGCGCTTTGCTGGTCCCCTGCGACGCCGCCAATCGGCATCGCCGCCCCCAGCAAATCAGCCTTGACCTCGCCCAAGAAGGCGCTAGATGGCAGTACCTTGGGCATCATCTGAGCGGGGATACTCAGCGCCGCCAGCAAGTCGGCGTCCCATTCGTTGCGGTGGATGTTGAACAGCATGGTGCGCGACGCGTTGCTCACGTCTGTGGCGTGCACCGCGCCGCCCGTGAGCTGCCACATCAGCCAGCTGTCCACCGTGCCGAACAGCAAGTCGCCGTTGTCCGCCAGTGCGCGGGCTTGCGGTACGTTGTCCAAAATCCATTGGATTTTGGTGGCGGAAAAATAAGCGTCAATGACCAGCCCGGTCTTGGCTTGGATGGTGTTTGCCAAGCCTTGCGCGCGCAGCGTGGCGCAGGCGGGTTCGGTTCGTCTGTCCTGCCAAACGATGGCGTTGTGAATGGGCTGCCCCGTCTTTTTGTGCCAGACCACCGTGGTCTCGCGTTGGTTGGTGATGCCAACCGCCTTGATTTGGTGGGGGCTGATGCCGGCTTTGTCTATTGCTTCACGCGCGGTGGCCAGCTGCGTCTGCCAGATTTCCAGCGGATCGTGTTCTACCCAGGCCAGTTGGGGATACAGCTGCGTGATCTCCTGCTGAGCCATGGCCACGATCTGGCCATCCCGGTTGAAGACGATGCTGCGTGAGCTGGAGGTGCCTTGGTCAAGGGCGAGTAAAAAGGTCATGGGCTGCTGAGTTGGGTGGCTCGAGGTTAGAGACTTGGGATGTGCCTATAGTTAGCCCCAAGTTTTCAGATATTAATGGTTACGCGTTGAAACCCATCACTCCGATTTCTCCTACACGCCGGCCGCTGCCTACCCGCCGACAGGACTTGCTCGCTCAACTCGATCAGCCCATGGTTTATGACCTGGCCATCGTAGGCGGCGGTGCAACGGGCTTGGGCCTCGCGCTGGATGCGGCCGCACGCGGTTACAGCGTGGTGTTGGTGGAGGCGCACGACTTTGCCAAAGGCACGTCTTCGCGCTCTACCAAGCTGGTGCATGGCGGCGTGCGCTACTTGGCGCAGGGCAACATCGCCCTGGTGCGCGAGGCCTTGCACGAGCGCAGCAACTTGCTGCACAACGCGCCGCACATTGCTCAGCCGCTGGCGTTTGTCATGCCGTCTTATGCCTGGTGGGAAAAGCCTTTTTACGGCCTGGGCCTGAAGGTCTATGACGCGCTGGCCGGCAAGGCCGGCCTAGGCCGGACTGATTTTCTATCTCTGCAAGAAACTGTGGATTGCCTGCCCTCGGTGCAAACGGCGGGCCTGCGCGGCGGCGTGAAGTATTGGGATGGGCAGTTCAACGACGCCAAGTTGGCCTTGGCCTTGGCGCGCACCGCTGCCGAGCATGGCGCTTTGCTGGTGAACTACCTGCGCGCCAATAGCCTGACCTACCGCGATGGGAAAGTCTCGGGCTTGGCTTGCACCGACACGCTAACGGGCAAGGCCCATGACATTCAGGCGGGCTGCGTGGTCAACGCCACGGGGGTGTGGGTCGATGCCTTGCGCGAGCAAGATGGCGCTGCGCAGCCCATGGTCGCTTCCAGCCAGGGTGTGCATATCGTGGTCGACAAGAAATTCCTGGGCGGACAAGCTGGCTTGATGATCCCCAAGACCGCCGATGGGCGCGTGCTGTTTGCCGTGCCTTGGTTGGGCCATGTGATCCTGGGCACCACGGACACGCCGCGGCAAGACTTGAGCAGCGAGCCGCTGGCCTTTGAAGACGAAATCGATTTCATCCTCGGCGAGTCCGCCCGTTACCTGCGGCAGGCGCCCACGCGAGCTGACGTCAAAAGCATTTGGGTCGGCTTGCGGCCGCTGGTCAAACCGCCACCAGGCGATGCCGCGCAAGAGGGCGGCAACACCAAGGCCATCAGCCGCGAACACACGGTCCTGGTCAGCCGCTCAGGCTTGGTCACGGTCACCGGGGGCAAGTGGACGACTTACCGCGCCATGGCCGAAGATGTGCTGGACAAATGCTGGGAGAGCCGATTGCTAACGCCGCAAGGCCAAGCCAGCACCGCGCAGCTCAGGCTGGTCGGTGGGGACGCTTGCGAGCCGCCCGTGTCGATCTGCGAGCCCGAAGGGCTGCATTCCTATGGCAGCGAGCAGGCCTGGGTGCTGGACTTACCGGGCAGCCAAACCTGGTTGAGCGAAGGTTTGAGCGAAGCCATGGTTCGGTTTGCGGCCCGTTATGAGTACGCGGTTCGGGTTGAAGATGTGCTGGCGCGCCGCTTTCGCTCGCTGTTCTTGGACGCGCAACAGGCGGCCCAGCTGGCGGCGCGAGTGGGCGAGGTGTTGTTTGCCGAAACCGGAATTGAGCCGGATGTGGCGGGTTTCTTGAGCCTGGCGAGTCAATACTGCTTGCGTGAATCTGGGGTCGGGCCCCAGCCGAATTAGCCGCTGCAAAAGTGTTTTCCACTGGTGTGGTTTTAATTGCCGGGCCGGGAATTAAGATCTGCGGGCTCACCACCTGCCATCACGCGGGTGGGGCTCATAACCACTGGAGACAGACCTCATGCACACTCAAAAAATCTTAAGCATGACACTGCTGGCAAGCCTTGCTGGTGCCGTGTTTGCACAAACAGCTCCGGCGCCCGCTGCGCCGGCCGCACCACCTGCCTGGAAGCAGGGCATGGCAGCGGACCAAGAGAAGTCAACGCTGCACCCGTTTGCACCACACTTCACGGGCCGCCCCTCGAGCGAACTTCCGATCAGCAAGATCAAAGCACCTGAAGGATTCAAGGTTGAAGTCTGGGCCGAGGGCGTGCCTGAAGCGCGCTCACTGGCTCTGGGCGACAAAGGCACTGTGTTTGTCAGCAACCGCAACCTGTCCAATGTTTACGCCATCGTCGACAACGGCGGCAAGCGCGAAGTCAAAACCTTGCTCAAGGGCATGAAGGCGCCGAACGGTCTGGTGTTTGACAAAGGCACGCTGTACGTGGCCGAACGTCACCGCATCACGCGCTATGACGGCGTCGAGTCCAAGCTTGACAACCCCGGCGCAGGCACGGTCGTGATCGATAACCTGGACCCGACCAACCAGGCCGGCCACTTCTGGAAATACATGCGCATGGGCCCGGACGGCAAGCTGTATTTCAACATCGGTTCGCCGCAGAACATCACGATGCCGACTTACAACGAAGCCAGCATCGTGCGTGTCGATCCCAAAACAGGCGTGATGGACAACTACGCCCAAGGCGTTCGCAACAGCGTGGGCATGGACTTTCACCCTGTGACCAAACAGCTGTGGTTCACGGACCACGGCCGTGACTGGATGGGCACCGACCTGCCCAATGACGAACTGAACGTTGCCAAGACCAAAGGTCAGCACTTTGGCTTCCCGTACTGCCATCAAGGCGATGTGCTGGATCCTGAATACGGCAAAAACCGTTCTTGCGACCAGTTCTCACCACCGGCGCTCAAGCTGGGCGCTCACATTGCACCGCTGGGCCTGAGCTTTTACACCGGGAGCATGTTCCCCAAAGAGTACAAAAACAGCATGCTGATCGCCCAGCACGGCTCATGGAACCGCGACCCCAAGCAGGGCTACAACGTGATCCGCGTGACGCTTGACGCCAAGGGCAAGGCCACCAAGCATGCCTTCATTGACGGCTTCCTGGAAAACGAAAAGGGCGATCCTCCGATGTGGGGCCGCCCCGTGGATGTGCTGCAGTTGAAGGATGGCTCGGTCTTGTTCTCTGACGACTTCAACGGCATCATCTACCGCGTCAGCTACGCCAAGAAAGCAACATGATGTTTGGCCCTTTTGCGTCCCTTAGCGGGACGCGCTGGGCCAGCAAGGCAGCGGCCGCGAAAGCGGCTGTTGCCTTCGCGCTGGTGGCCCTGTCATCTCTCAGCCAGGCGGGCGTCGAAGAAGGCCGCGTGAAGTCGCAAGTGTGTGCGGCTTGCCACGGCGTCGACGGTAATTCAGCGATCCCTGACATTCCGTCCCTCGCCGGCCAACCTCGCCAGTTCCTGGTGTCGGCCCTGTACATGTTCCGCGAAGGCCGACGGCAAAACGCCGCCATGGCACCGTTTGCCGCCAACCTGAGCAACACCGACCTCAACGACTTGGCGCAGTATTTTTCAGCCCAGAAACTCGCTGCGCCCAGCCAGAAGGCGAGCCCTGAACTGGTGGCCAAAGCCCGTGCCGTGGCTGAGAAAAACAACTGCGTGGCTTGCCACACAGCGACCCTGGTCGGGCAGCAGCACATTCCCCGCTTGGCCGGGCAGCACAAGCCTTATTTGCTGGCCCAGCTCAAGGGCTTCAAGTCGGGCACGCGCGGCGATGTGGACGGCACCATGACCTCGGCAGCGCAAGGCCTGGCCGCTGAAGAACTGGACTTGGTCGCGGAGTACCTGGCGACGCTGACAGCGCCTTAATCGTTCGCTTGCATTCCTGACGCGACCGCAAGGCGCGTTGAAAAAGCCGGGCAGAGTGCTCGGCTTTTTTCGTTTCTGCCCCTTGGCCGACTGCGCCTTTTAGCCGCCCGAAATCGTGCCCGGTGGCAACTGGTAGCAGTAGTCAGCAATCTCGCCGGGCCGGGCCAGCCAGAGCTTGTCTTTGTGCGGGCCTTGCAGGCAGTGCTTCAGGGCCGCGCGCAGTGGCCGAATGCGAAACGGGTGGCCGAACACATGGGGGTGCACCGAGATGTTCATCACCAGCGGATGCTGCTCGCATTGCTCGGCCATTTCGTCGAACTGCTGCACGATCATGTCGCAAAAATCGCTTGTGTCTTGCTTGCGGTGCGTGATGATCTGCGCGTCATTGAGTTCGACCGGGTAGGGGATCGACAAGATCGGCCCGCTGCGCGTGCGCATCCAGATGGGCTGATCGTCCATGGGCCAGTCCATCAGGTACTTGAAGCCGGCTTCTTTGACCAAGTCCGGCGTGTTCGAGGTTTCATAAGCGCCTGATCCCATCCAGCCCGTGGGGGCCTTGCCTTCGTGCTGGATGAACTTGTCGGTGATCTCTTTGAGGATTCGCTCTTCGTCGGCTTCCCACATGCCGCGGTGGTTTTCGGCATTGGTGCGGCCGTGCCCAACGATCTCGTCGCCGCGCTGGCGGATCGCGTCCATCACCTGCGGGGTGTAGTCGTACACCAGGCTGTTGCAGTTGTGGGCTGCGGGCAGTTTCAATTCGTCGAGCATGTCAAACAGGCGCCAGATACCAATTCGGTTGCCGTAGTCGCGCCACGCATAATTGCGCTGGGTTTGCGGCTCGCCCGTCTTGGCCGGGTCGTGGCCCAAACCAGCGCCAAAGGCAAAGCATTCCACATTGGTGGTGAAGGCAAACGCCAGCCGCTTGCCGCCCGGCCAGTCATAGTTCTTGCGCTCTGGCAAGGGTACATAGTCGTAACGGTTGTGGCGGGGAATCAAGGGTCGGGTCACGGCAGTATCTCGGTTGGTCGTCTAGGGATTGAGGGTTGGGTCTTTATTCTGAAGCCTTCCCTTGGCCAATATGGGCTTAGAAGTCCATATTATGGGATTGCAAAGCTTTGTGTTGACAGATAAATCCAGGCCGCTAAACATCGAGCCAAGCGTGTTTTGGCGCGCCTACAGTTTGACGGTTTTGGTTTATTCAACTGCCTTGAAGAGGAAACTTTCCCATGATGCTTTTGCAGCCCAAATTCTGGACCGCGCTTGTTTGCGCGGCAGCACTGATAACGCCCGCCGCAGCGCAAACCGCCTACCCCGCCAAACCCATCACCTTGGTCTTGGGTTTCACGCCGGGCGGTATTTCGGACGTACTGGCGCGCGCTTTGGCAGCGCGTCTGACCGCTCAGATGGGCCAGAGCGTCGTGGTGGAAAACCGCGCCGGTGCCGCCACCACGATTGCGGCAGCCTTTGTGGCCAACGCGCCTGCCGATGGCTACACCCTGTTTTTTCAGGACATGACCAGTCACGCCATCAATGCAGCGGCTTATAAAAACCTCAAGTACGACCCGTGGAATGACTTCACCATGGTCAGCTTGGTGGCTTCCACGCCCCTGATGCTGATCTCCAGCCTGGCCTCCGGCGTGAAAGACGTCAAGTCCCTGACGGCGCTGGCCAAGGCCAAGCCTAAAGACGTGGCATACGCTTCGTCGGGCAACGGCGCCATCACCCATTTGGCGGGCGAATCCCTGAACCAACTCACGGGCACCAACGCCTTGCACGCGCCCTACAAAGGCAGCGCACCCGCCACCACGGCGGTGATCAGCGGTGAGGTGGTCTACACCTTCTCGACCATGCCGCCTGCCGTGAGCCAAATGAAGGCCGGCAAGATCAACGCCTTGGCCGTGACCTCTGGCAAGCGTGTGTCAGCAGCTCCTGATGTGCCCACTCTGCGAGAGGCTGGCGTGCCCGTGGAACTGGTGCTTTACAGCGGCTTGCTCGCCCCTAAAGGATTGCCGCCTGCCATCGTCGAGCGACTGGGTGCCGAAGTCAAAAAAGCCTTGGCCAGCCCCGAGATGAAACTCACGCTTGCCAACGCCGGCGCCGACGACCTGGCCAGCACCCCGGCAGAGTTTGCCGCGCTGATGAAGGTCGAAGCCGACAAACTCGCCAAAGCCGTTAAATCAGCTGGCGTGGTTTTGGAGTAGCGCGCCAGCGCTCTTTTTGTTAACTGAAGGAAGATCCATGCAAGACCCCCAAGTCCCGAGCATCCGTCGGGTTGTGACCGGCCATGATGAAAACGGCAAAGCCATCGTCACCATCGACGAGATGTGCACCCATTTCCGCCAAGGGCGCGCCAACGCCTTTGTGTGCAACATCTGGACGACCGACACGGTGCCCGCCAACAACTCCGGCCAGGAAGACGGCGGCATGCGTGAAGGCAAGTTCACCATGATCGAAAACGGCAGCGTGTTCCGCATTCTGGACTTCAGGCCCGGCGTCGAATACCGCATGCACCGCACGGACTCCATCGACTATTTGGTGGTCATGCAGGGCGAGATTGACATGGAGCTCGACGATGGCGTCGAGGTTCACCTCAAGGCCGGTGATGTGATGGTGCAGCGCGGCACCATCCACAACTGGGTCAACCGCGGCACACAGTCTTGTGTCTTGGCAGTGATCTTGATCCACGCCAAGCCGGTGGAAGCGGGCGGCAAGGTGTTGCACGCGCAAGGCTGATTTAAATCGCCCATGAAAAAGCCCGCACTAGGCGGGCTCATCATTGGCTGTTCATCACAGGTAGCAAACAGCGCTTATTTGGCTCCTCAACCTGGGCTCGAACCAGGGACCTACGGATTAACAGTCCGGCGCT
>JBBAPH010000001.1:114316-270581 GCA_040400935.1 Polaromonas sp. | reverse complement strand
CTTTCCAATCAGGACTTCTGGAATTTAGATTGGTACGGCTACAGGGGGCAGGTCAGTAGTACTGCATGTAGTCCACGTTCAACGAAGCACCAGGCGACACGGCGTAGTTGAATCCTGCGCCATAAGAGAAGCTACCATCCGTGTCGCTGGCAGAAAGCCCGTTGATAGTGCCGGACCCTTTGGAATTAGCGTACCCCAGCCGTCCGAAAACCTCGAGGGATGGCGTTAGCTTCGCTTTGGGCTTTAAGTACAGACCGAAAGCGTTTTCGATTGTTGCGGTAGCGACCGTGTTTTGATCGCCCACTTGGACGACCGCATCGTTCACGCCAAAGGCCACCATGGCCTCAAACCCCATGTTGGGATTGAGCTCATAACCGAACATTCCGCGAAGTACACCGGGCGTCGCCTTCAAAGAGCCGCTGGTGGCTTTGAGTTGGGTGTAACCGACCTCAACGTAACTTTTCACCTGGGCCTGTGCTGCCAACGAAAACAAGCTGACAGCCGCGACGAGAACGAGCTTCTTCATTTTTTCCCCTTAAAAGTTGAGCGACGACGATGTGCTTTTCTTTCATCTTAGGAGGACGAAGGGCTGACAAATCTCCTGTTTTCATAGGAGAAATTTACTGTTCGCGAGCTGTGCGCTGCTTGCTGGTCTTTACGGTGGCTGTTTCGTTGCGCCGCGTTTTAGTGGGCGAGCGTCGAGTCCTTCCGCTCCGCCTTTCAGCGTTTCAAGCAAGCGCTCGCCGCGTGGCGTCAATGAGGCAGCACAAAAAGAAAAGTCACCGTGCTGCGTACAGCAAAGTGACTTCATGTGAATGGTAGGGCGTGTCAGACTTGAACTGACGACCAAAGGATTATGAGAAAAACCACCCTATTTTCTCCTATAAAAATCAATGACTTATTAAGTCATATTTTAGTGTGCAAGTTAGTGTGTAACTTATTGAGCAAGAGCCCTCATGCACCGCCAGAAGGAAGCCACAAACTGCCGCCTGAGTCCGATGAAGGCCGGGAGATGCGCTCTAATCGCATCACAAGGGATGCCTGGGTGATGCTCGGTTACTCGTAGAGCGACTTGCGGCTCAACCAGTTCTGAATTTGCCCCGCGATCTGATCGCTATTGCGATCCATCATCAGCATGTGGGAGTTGCCACGCACGCCTTGGGCAGGTAAGTCCAGCACGTCGACCGAACCACCTGATTTGCGAACTTCTTCTGCAAATCCCGTAACACGCGTTTTAAATGTGGACCAACGCGCATCCTGGCTGATGTAATCGCCGTAGATGAGAAGCGTTGGAACCTTACTCAGTTTATCCACCATGGATGGTTCGCCAGCATTCGTCGGCTCGACAGCCACCAAGGCAAGAACCTTGTCTGGACGCTCTTGAGCGACCCGAAAGCCGAACTGTCCCCCCTGTGAATGAACCACGATGATGCAAGGGCAAATCCGATCCACTAACGCAAGATACGCCGCCAGAGTTGGCGCATCGGTGGTGGTCCAGCGAGGGACATTCTGCCGCATGAAGTTGTCGTATGCCTCTGCGGGAAATTGACTGCCAATCAGCTGCTTACGGCTGGTCGCGTCCTCAGAATATGAACCGGCACCAGTGCCAATCCGAAAGCGCTCCCAAGGATTTGCCTTGGGCAGAAAGACAGGCTCTCCAGGCAAGATGTCCGGGTACATTGCCCACCCTGAGCGACCGCGCTCAACCGAGTCGGACACGTAGACGTCCCAACCGCGCTTGACAAAGTAATTCAGCCATCCTTCGCGGCCATCCGGTGTGGACTCATAAGTCACGCCGGTGAGTCCGCCGCCGTGCCAGAGCAAAAGAGGGACCTTGCCCTGCCGCTTGGTCGGCAAGAAATATTGCGTATACATGCCCTCCACCATGTAACTGCCGTTCGGGTCCAGCCGAAGAGTCGGTGCGCCTGGGGTGGTGACGACCTCCTTTAAGGGCTTACCGGCAATTATCGCGGTGCGCCCACCGATATGAAAGGACCCCATCTCGCGTAAACCAATTGACGGTTGGGTGGCACAGCCTGCGAGCGCCGCAAGGAAAAATCCCGCCAGAGAAAGAGATCTCATTTAATACCCAAAGTTGCGACAAGTTGCCGAATTTGGACTTTAGCTGCCGCTGCCACCCTGAAGCCAGCGGGTTTTCCTTAGTGTTCTTCGCTGAATTTGCCCACAACAGCCATTCCCAGGCCGAACGCGAAGCACTTTATTTCGCGGCAATGATGCGTGTGCTGGACCGGGAGATGCCGGGTTACGCGGAGTGAGGCAAGGGCGCTACCGCCGCCATTAAGCGCTAAGAAAATCTTCATCACCCGAACCGTGATCCGCGTCAAATTTCCTCTTCCAACTCCAACAAAGCGCCCAGGAAATGGCGAGGATGAACAAAGGCAATAGCCTGGCCGTGCACATTATGAGCATCCTTTGCGCTGATCGGTGTGACGGCGTGGGTCGACAAACCGGCGCAAGTGTCCTGCAATGAATCTACAGACAAGGCAAGGTGATGCAGCCCCCCCTCTGGGTGACGCTCTAAAAAACGCATAAGCGCAGCGTTGCTTGGCAGAGGCTCAATCATTTCTATCTTGGCGTTACCCAAGTCGGCATAGACCATGCGAACTCCTTGCTGTTCATTGACCATCACGGCTCCGATAGACAGACCGTAGATTTGAGTCATCCGATCACAAGCGGCTTGAAGGTCAGGAACGATCAAGCTGACATGGCTCAGGCCCGTGATCATGATTTCACTTCCAGATGTGCTGCCGCAATACCGCGGGCGAGTAAATCGGCAATTTGCGCTATCGATAACCCCAACTCTTGCATCAGCACCTCCACCGTGTGTTCGCCCAGCCTGGGCGGGGGGCGTCGAGCATTTTCTGGTTGTTGTTTCATCTTTAAGGGAGTGCCCAAAGTGGCGAACTGCCCTGCTGCCGGATGCGAGAGTTCCATCGCCATGCCGCGAGCCAAGGTGTGCGGGTCGGCCAAGGCTTGGGCCACCGTATTGACCCGGCCGCAAGGAATACCAGCCTGCCTTAAAGCGGCAATCAGCTCGGCGCTGCGCCAAAGTCGGGTGACCTCGCCTATGAGCGACTCAATGACTTCACGGTGCACCACTCGATCAGCGTTGCGCAGAAATCGTGCATCGTCTGCCCATGCCGCTTGGCCCAGTAACTGAGCCAGTTTGGCGAACTGCCCGTCGTTGCCCACGGCGATGGCAATACTGGCGTCTTGGCAGGCAAAGGTGGTGTAAGGCACGATGGTGGGGTGGCCATTGCCAAACCGCTTGGCATCGTTTCCGGTGGCCAAGTGACTGTTGCCAACGTTAGCCAGCAAGGCAATCGCAGTATCAAAAAGGCAAACCTCCACTTTTTGGCCGCGTCCAGAGCGAAAACGTGCAATCAACGCCGCTTGCACCGCGTTGGCGGCCATCATGCCCGTGGCCAAGTCAACGACCGCTACGCCGTACTTGGTCGGCTCGCCTGCCACGGGGCCGCACAGGCTCATGAGCCCAGACTCGGCCTGCAAAATAAAGTCATACCCCGGCAAATCGGCACTCGGGCCTTCCTCGCCGTACCCGGTAATTGAGCAGCGCACAAGCTGGGGGGCATGGGCTTCAAACCAGGCATCGTCAAACCCCCAACGGGTCATGGTGCCGGTTTTGAAGTTATCCAACACCACATCGGCCCGCTTGAGCAAACCTGCCAAGAGCTCTTTTCCCTCAGCAGACGAGAAGTCAATGCAAACGCCCCGCTTGTTGCGATTGCAGCCCAGGAAATAAGCCGACTCGCCCCCTAAAAAAGGTGGGCCCCATCCGCGCGTATCGTCCCCCCCCTGTGGGGACTCCACCTTGATCACGTCCGCGCCCAAGTCGCCCAGCAACTGGGCGCACCAAGGTCCGGCCAATACGCGGGTCAGATCCAGTACGCGCAGGCCGGACAGTGCTGCCTGCGCGGGTGGTGACGATGAAGCCATCAGCTTGCCGGAAACTCGCGCATGTGCGGCGGCGCGTTCAGGTGACGGTTGAAGCCGTCCATGTAGTCCTCCAGCACCGCCTTGTTGCGCATACGGAATTTTTGGAAGTCTGGCTTACGGCCTTCAAGAAAAGCGTCCATGCCCTCAAGGCTTTCTTCTGAGCCCCAAACATGCGCCAGCAACTCCATGCCGTGTTGCCAGGAGCCATACAACTGGTCCGATTCCATGTTCAGGCTCTTTTTCGTCATCCGCAGCGTTTGGCTGCTGTGACCTTTGATGGTTTCGCACCAAGCCAACGTTTCTTCGTGAAGCTTGTCTTCGGGAACGCATTTGTTGATCAGACCAATTTCCTCAGCTTCAGCGGCCGTGAAGCGCCTGGCCAGGAAAATCATCTCGCGGGCCAAGCGCTCGCCAATGATGCGAGGCAGATATTGCGTAGCGCCTACCGTGGGGCAAGCGCCAACCTTGGCGCCAGTTTGGCCGAGCAAAGACTTTTCAGACGCAATCACCAAGTCGCACCACAGCGCCAGCTCATGGCCGCCGCCCATGCACCAGCCGTTGACCTTGGCAATCACAGGAATGGGCACACCTCGAATGGCCATGGCCAGGCCGAGCATGCGGTCATTCCACATGGAGCCGTTGGTGAAGTTCAGCCGCTTCATGGCGTGAAAGTCACCGCCGGCCGAAAACGCCTTGTCGCCAGCGCCCTGAAAGACGATGCAGGCAATCGAAGGGTCTTCCCGCGTGGACTTCACCGCCTCAATCATTTCGTCCAGACTTTGCTCCCGAAAGGCGTTCATCACACGCGGCCGGTTGATGGTGATCCAAGCAACTTGGTCTTTCACCTCAAACAAAATATCTTTATAGGCTTTGGGGGCAGTCATCAGTTATCTCCTTAGTTGAAACAGGTGAAAGTCGGTCTTGAAAGGGTCAGTCAATCTTGCCGATGGCACGCACCACGCGCGTCATGCGCGCACGGTCTTCATCGGCAAAGCGGGCAAATTCGGGGGCGTCGCGGTAGTCAAAAATAATGGATTGCTTTTGCATGCCAGCCACGAACGAAGTGGAGCGCGCTGCACGCTGCAAGCTCTCGCGCAAAGCGGCGATAACCGGCTTGGGCGTTCCAGCGGGCGCATAAAGCCCTGCCCAGATGGAGTACTCGGCGTCAAATCCAGCTTCACGGTAGGTCGGAACGTCGGGCAGCATGGGGAGTCGCTTGCTGCCAGAAGTGGCCAGGGGCCTAACTTTTCCCGACTGAATTTGGGCCAGGGCCACCGCCGGCGCAGCAGTCGTCATCTCAACTTGCCCGCCCAGCAAAGCCAGCAAAGAAGGGCCGCCCCCGTTGAACGGAACTTGGGTGAACTTGATGCCGGCCTGATGCGCCAACATTTCGACAGACAAATGAATGGGGCCAAAGTTGCCCGAGGATGAGAAATTGATGGCCCCAGGCTTGTCACGCGCTGCTTTGACCAGATCGCCCAAAGTGCGCCAAGGCGAATCGGCGCGAACCAGCATGACCATGGGGTCGCTTGAGATCAAGGCCAAAGGCTCGAGCTGCTCCACCTCATAAAGCGGTTTTCGGCCCGATACTTTTTCGGCCTCAGGGGCAACCACCACGGAGGACAAGGCCATCAAGACGGTGTAGCCGTCGGGCTTGGCCTTGGTGACTTGGGCAGCTCCGATAGCGCCACCCATGCCGGGGCGGTTAACCACCACCACCGGTTGTTTGAGTGCTGCTGACCAAGGCTCGGCCAAGATGCGAGCGTTGATATCTGAAGCACCGCCCGGGGGATTGGGCACCACCAAGGTAATCGGGCCTGTTGGAAAACTGGCATCTTGCGCGTGAACCAGGCCAGCCATCGGCAGCCCCAAAGTGGCGGCAGCCAGCAAAGCCCGAAAACATGGGGCTGACCAGCGAGGAAGACTAAGCATCATGATGAAACTCCTACTAATTGCTGCGTGTTGATGGACTGAACAATGGCTTCGAAAAGTGCTATCCCATGGCTCATTTCTGTGGTGCTGATGGGATAGGGGCTGGGGGTGTAGCCTGGCCTCGGAATGGCGCAGGCAAAGGCGTCAAGCTCGGCGCGAAGCGAATCAACTGGCGGCAGCACATGCCTTTCCGTGCGGCCTCCTTGGTGGCGAATCACCACTTCGTTCTCGCCCAGGGCTTCCACCGACGCTTTGTCACCAAAGACGTGAACCCGCCAATAGATCGGCGTTGCGCGCACCATGGCGAAGTACGCATTGATGCCGCTTTCAAATCCAATCAACACCGAGGTCGCATCGCGTGGATCCGAGCCCGTGCGAACACTGTGTACGCGGGCCAGTACCGATGTAGCAGGCCCCGCCAGCCCCACAAATGCGTCGACCAAGTGAATGCCCGTGCCAGTCAGGCCCCCCGCTGGCGATTCATGAGGGGAGTCGCGCCAATCAGAAAAGAACTTGCTGGAATGCTCGTTGCTGTAATGGCCTTCAATGTGCAGCACATTACCCAACACACCACTGGCGACTAACTCGCGCAGCTTGACCATGCTGGGCCAAAAGCGTTTGTTTTGTCCGACCGCCAGCACCAAGTCACGCGATCGGGTGGCTTCAATAGCGCGCAGGGCATCTGCATGCGTCAAGGCCAATGGCTTTTCGCAAAAAATATGTTTTCCCGCTGCGGCTGCCGCCACGATTTGATCGGCATGCAAAGAATGCGGTGTGGCCAAGACCACAGCCTGGACAGAGGGATCGGCCAGCGCGACGTCAAAGTCACTGATCAATCGCATACCCAGGGCCGCCGCCACGGGTGTGGATCGCTCAGTCTCTTTGCTTACCGCCAGGCTGAATTGCAGATGCTGGCTCTTGCCCTGCACGGCTCGGGCAATGTTTTCGCCCCACCAACCAAAACCAATTAACGCAGCTTGAATCATGTGTTGTTTCCCACCTAAGAAATTCGATAGTGCTCAAGCAGCGACTCGTCCACCTCAACGCCCAAGCCCGGTACAGAGGACACCTGATAGACGCCCTGCAAGGGCGTCACGGGTTGGCGCACGATGTCTTGTGCCAAGTAAGAATGGCTGGGGCTGACGCCCCAGTCCACGTTAGGCACCACGCCCGCCAAGTGAATCAGGGCCGCTGAAGCAATACCGGTCTCGGCAATTTTTCCGGCCAAGTTGACACGCTGATGGTGCGCAGCACAAACCTGAGCAGCCGCAACCACCCCGCTCATGCCGCCCAGCTTGAGCGTTTTAAGTGACCCACCGTGCGTGCCCAAAGCCACGTGGCTGAGGAGCGCATCGATGGAGGTGAGCGATTCATCCAAGCCCACTGGAATCAAGTCAGCGGCCAGTAGTCGCTTGAGCCCTGCCAGGTCGTCTTTGTGAAGTGGTTGCTCAAAAAATTCAAGGCGAGCCGGCAGCACCCCTTTGGCATAGTGAATCGCTTGGTCAGCTGTCATGCCCATGTTGGCGTCCGCGCACAGGCGCAACTCTGACCCGAGGCGTTCACGCAGCGCCAAGGCGAGCTCAACTTCCTCTTCAACGGCACGCACACCCACCTTCAGCTTAAAAAAACGATAGCCTTCAGAAAACCGCTTTTCTGCCTCTGCCAAGTCAGTATCTCGGGCACCCGTACCTATGAGCCAAAGCGCCGCCACGGCGCTTCGTCTTTTGCCGCCCAGCAAAACATGCACAGGCACACCCAAGTGCTGGCCCACCAGATCATGCAAAGCCATGTCAACAGCGGTCGCTGCGCTTTGCCCGCTCGACAGGTCGGCCGCCAAGGTTTGGGACAAAGCCCCCAGGCCCAGCGCGTCAGAGCCCTTTAATCCGGGGAATAAAACGCTGTCCCAGGCCTGGTGCATTTCGGGCAACGTGGCGCCGCCATGGCTAGGAGCCGCATTGGCCTCGCCCCAACCCACACAACCGTTTTCAGTCTCCAGCCGGACGACCAGCGTTTGAGACTTCTCCAATCGCACGCCCGCCATGAGAACGGGCTTGGCGAGCGGCAGACTCAAGCCAAACGCTTGGGCACTGCGAATGCGGACAGGCTCCGTATGACCAATGTGATGAGGGTGTGGGTGCAGCAAGGCGACTCCTTAAAGTTAGGCTTCGCGCCTAGCGATGGCCTCTTGAATGATGGCGTTGTCGAGATGGGCCTCACCTTGGGCGACGCAGGACTCAAGTAGTTCGATGTAAAGCGAAGCCATCGGCAAGGCTTGACCGTTTTGGAGACCGAGTGTTCGGATCAGGCTGAAGTCCTTTAAGCTCTGATCGACTCGGCTTTGCGGCGCGTCGTAGCGGCGCTCGACCATCATGGCGCCTTTGACACGCATGACGCTGGAGGCAGCCGCCGAGTTTTGCAATGTGTTGAGCAGAGCAGCCGGATCCAGCCCAAGGCGGCGACCGAACATCAGGCCTTCAGCCAAAGCGGCCCGGTGCAACCCCAGCACCAGGTTCACGGCTAGCTTGGTGCGGTTGGCATCGCCACAGCGGCCCACATGCTGCCGATTCGGGCACAGGGCTTGGAGCACCGACGACAAGCGTTCGGCCAAGTCTGGATCGCCACCGATCAAACCCACGCCTTCACCGCGGGCCACCTGCAGACTGGTGCCAGAAAAAGGCAGTTCTAAAAAAGGCAAGTTCGACGCTTCGCAGCGCAGTGCCATGGCACTTATTCGATCTGGATCGCAGGTGCTGGTGCACAGCACGGCCGGCCGCGCAGCGGTCACAGCCAGCAAGCCGTCAGCGCCCAATAGCAGCTCTTGCACTTGGTCGGTATCAAACACTGCGAGGATCAGCACATCGCATTGCTCGGCCATTGCGGCCAAAGAGCTCGCGATTGAAAAACCCGGGGGAACCTCGCGGGGAATCTGGACATCCAGCCCTTGGGCCGTGAAGCCCGCTTGAAGCAATCGGCTCGCAAATGCGCGGCCCATCAAACCCAGGCCGATGATGCCTACTTGAGGGAGTTCGCTGTGTTTCATGGCGTCTCTCAGCTCAGACTCTGCGCAGCCACAGCCTGAGTCTGTACGGCGCTTAACGGGGATGAAGGCAGCACATCTTGCAGAGGCTGCGACAAGGCCAAAGTCATCAATTCGTCGCTGCTCAAAACCGCGGTAGCGCCAGCGGCTTGGCGCACATCGCGCAGCATGGCGTCGACGGGATAACCTGCGCTGGCCAGTTCCTGGCGCAATGCCGACTCGACCGGCGCGACCCGCTCGACCCAGCGTGCGCTTTCTATAGCGTCCAAGCTCAGTGATTGGATGCCCGCTTGGGCAAAAGCCGTGCGCGCATGAGCCCCGGCCAGCCCATAAAATAACTGGGCACCCGCCTGCGCCAAGCCGCGCAACCAGCTGTTGAGCACAGGCCGCAACGACGCTGGCAAACTCCAGTAAAAATGGGGAGATAAACCATACTCCAAGTTGACGCTGACCAAGTTGGCCTGCGTTCTAAAGGCCGCATCACGAAACAGCCCAACGGTGTAAGCCGCGCTGTCGGAAATAGAAACAGCTTGAACATCAGCTGCTGCAAACCGCTTTTTGGCCTCGGGTGTGCTGCACCCTACCGCTTGAGCCCCCAAGGCCTGGAAGATGCGTGCTTCTAAACCGTCACTGCACGCGACGCGCATGCCCTGCAAGTCATCCAGGCAAGCAATGGGGGTGCGGCTGAACAAGTTGTACTCGCCGGTAGCAACCATCCTGCCCATGAGAATGCCTTGCGCCTCAAAGTCTTGGCTGAAGTAGCGTCGGTACAAAAGCTCAGAGACATGTGTGGCAGCTTCAGCGCTGGTGAATAAAAAAGGCAGGCTCAAGGCTTGCGCAGCTGGGAACATTTGCGCATCCCAGGCGGAGTAAACCGGACACAGATCGGTTCGCCTGTCCAACAAGGCTTGAATGCCCTCACGCTCTGGATGCAAGGCACCGCCCCACACAGCGTGCACACCAATGGCGCCACCACTCATCTGACTCAGGCGCTTGAACGCGGGAACAAACACGTCTTGCACAGCGGGCGAAGCTTCAGGAATGTGCGCGCTCACGCGCAGAATGTGCTCTGGCTCACGGGCCATGGGCTGGGGCGCGTTTAACCAGCGCCTAGCTACCGATGTTTTGACCGCAACCTGCTCCGGCGTGTCGTTACCGCCGATTTGTCTGGTTCCCATGACGTGAACCGATCAGTCCGACTTGATGTTGGCTTGTTTGACCAATCGCCCGTACAGGTCAATTTCCGCAGCCAGGTGTTTGCCCAGCTCTTCACCCGTACTGGCGATCACCCGAAAACCCTGACCTTCCAACTTGGCCTTAAGCTCGGGCTGCGCCAGCACACCTTGGAAAGTGCGGTAAATCCGAGACACCACAGCGGGCTCAGTGCCAGCAGGCACAAACACGCCAAACCAAGTCTCTATCTCGTTGCCAGGAAACCCCGCTTCGGCCATGGTGGGAATGTCGGGTGCCAAAGGCGAACGACTGGAAGACGTCAGCCCTAAGGCCTTGAGCTTGCCTGCCTTGATGTGCTGAAGCGCCAGGGGAAGCGTGGGGAACATCGCATCCACTTGCCCAGCCAAGGTGTCATTGAGCGCCTGAGCGGTGGACTTGTAGGGAATGTGGTTCATCTTGGACTGCGTCGTGATCTGCAGGTTTTCGCCAGCAAAGTGCCCAATGCTTCCGTTGCCCCAAGACGAATAGTTCAGTCGGCCACTCTGACGCCGGGCCAAATCGATAAAGTCCCGCGCTGTCTGGGCCTTCACCTGGGGATTGACTGCCAGCACCAAGGGCACGGAAGTCACCAGCATCACAGGTATGAACATCTTGCGAGGGTCATAGCTCATGGTCATCATCGATGGATTAGTGGCAATCGATGTAGATGTGATCATGATCGTGTAGCCATCGGGCTTGGCCCTGGCGACATACTCCTCGCCAATCGCGCCGTTCGCACCGACTCTGTTTTCTATGACCAGACTCTGGCCAAAAGCCGCAGACAAGGCTGGCGCGATAGCCCGGGTCAAGATGTCTCCGGTGCCTCCAGCAGAAAAAGGAATCACCACGGTCATGGGTCGAGCGGGGAAGTTTTGCGCTTGCGCACTGCTCAGACCAGAGGCACCGCAGCACAGAACGGCCAAGGCCAAAGCGGACAAATTTCGCCGAACTTGCTGCATCCTCGTCTCCTTTTTTTGCGGGACTATCACGTCATCTGTTCGCGAATTTAGGCTCTGACGGGGGAATCCACCAATACTTTTGCGAAGTTTGAGTCATCAGAATCCGTGATGAGTCTGAATGCAGGTTAAAGGGAAAGGCCTGAGGTGAAAATTAAAAGCATCAGGTTTTTTATGGCGGTAGCCGAAGCCGGCAACATCACCCGGGCCGCCGAACAACTCGGCATCGTGCAGCCCGCCCTGACACGCCACATCACCACGTTGGAGGAAGAGTTCGGCGTGCGCTTATTCATTCGCTTGCCACGCGGCGTTCAGATGACCGCAGTAGGGCGCGAATTTCTAGTGCATTGCCGGCGCATCGTCGACGAAATCGAAAGGGCGCGTCATGAAATCACCGCGCATGGCAGTCAACCGCGAGGCATCATTGCGCTGGGATCCACCACGACGCTGGGGCGCGTTTTAATGCCTACCGTCGTGGGGCAATGCTTGCGAGAATTACCGAAGATATCTTTGCGCGTTGTGGAGGCGCGAAGCGTGAGACTGCACGAACAGTTACTGACTGGCGCGTTAGACCTGGCTCTGTTGACTAATCCCGTAGGCTCTTATCAACTTAATATGCAGCCCTTGATGTCAGAGCCCCTGTGTCTGGTCGCATGCCCGGGCCGTTTGCCCAAGCAGGACAGCATCGCTTGGACAGAAATTGAGCAGCTGCCGCTGGTCACCACGCCTGGCATGCGCGCCCTAGCATCAGGTGACACAGGCCAAATTAATCGATTGAACGTAGTGGCCGAAGTGGAGTCCATCGAAACCATACGCGGCTTGCTACTTACGGGCGATGCCCTGTCCATCGTCCCTCAAAGCACTTTTCCTGAAGACATTCAAGCAGGGCTTTTGCATGCTGTCCCATTGATACCCGTTCGCCAGCGCATGCTGGTGCTGGCTTCTAGAACAGACAACGCAGATCTCCCAGCCATTCGACAACTCAGTCGCATCATCCGGCAGGGAGTTCAGCAAACGATTGGCGCGACTTATCCAGGCTAAAGCGTGCTTATGAAGCCTGCTTTGCAAAACATCAACACGCAGTTATAGTTTTTAGGCCACTAACAATTAAAGGAGAGACATGACAACACGCCGCCATTTCATGGGTCATTCTGCCGGCATAGTGGCCGGTATCGCCTTAACCGGCTGCGCTGCAACCGGACAAAACTGGCGGCCACAGCCCGGTGATAAATCCTCCGCACGACTGCCCATTGTGATCAATGGTCAACGCGTACGTACGATTGACGTGCATGCCCATTGCTTCGTGCCAGAAGCGCTGGCTTTGATGGGCGCAGATGCACCAGGCGTGATGCCACCCGTCAAAGGAATCAAAGAACACTTCATCGATATACCCGAGCGTCTGGCGGCCATGGATGCGATGGGCATCGACATGGAAGTTCTCAGCATCAACCCTTTCTGGTACCGGCGTGAGCGTGCCAATGCAGCAGAAATTGTTCGCGTTCAAAATCAAAAGCTGTCCGAACTTTGCGCTGCGAAACCTGATCGCTTTGCTGCTTTCGCGTCGCTTTCTATGCAATTTCCCGAGCTTGCAGTGCAGCAACTGGAAGACGCCATGAAATTGCCCGGCATCCGAGGTGCAGCGATCGGCGGTAGCGTCAACGGGGAAGATTTTTCCGAACTCAAATACCACCCTGTCCTGGCGCGGGCTGAGTCACTAGGCGCGACTCTATTCATCCATCCGCAAAGCACTCCGCAACTGGCCTCGCGTTTTAAGGGCAACGGTTGGATGTCCAACGTGATTGGCAATCCGTTGGACACCACCATTGCGCTTCAGCACTTGATTTACGAAGGGGTGCTCGACAAATTCCCGCAACTCAAAATATGTGCAGCACACGGAGGTGGTTACCTCGGCTCCTATGCACCGCGAATGGATTTCAGTTGCTTTGTTTCTCCTCAGAGCTGCAACCCGGCCATCGTGCTCAAGAAAAAACCCAGCGAGTACATCCGTCAAATCTACTTTGACGCATTGGTATTCACGCCCAACGCGCTGCGGCATTTAGTGGCCGAGGTTGGCGCAAGTCAGGTCATGATGGGCACTGATCACCCGATCCCTTGGGAGCAGCATCCCGTCGATCATGTGATGAACACGCCTCTGAGCGACGCTGATCGAATCGCCATTCTGGGTGGCAATGCGGCTCGTATGCTCGGCCTCGATGCCAAGAAATAAGAAGCAAACAGAGCAATTGAGAGATTCGGGCACAAAAAATAGGTCATCCCCAGTCTCTTGGCCATCCACAGCCAAGAGCCTCTTTTCAGGAAGGCGCCATCACAGCTCAGTAGCAAGATGCATGAACGATATCGAGATCGGTTCATGTTGCTTGCTGCCACCAAAAAAAGACCTGCTCACGCAAGTCCTTGACGTTCATAAAAAATGGTGGGGCGTGTCAGACTTGAACTGACGACCAAAGGATTATGAGTCCTCTGCTCTAACCAACTGAGCTAACGCCCCGAACCAGTCTGGATTGTAAGTCGCCCACCCGGCCAACAGGCGCCACCCCAAGCGCAGCGGCTTATTTGTGGTGGCTCAGCGCGGTGCTCACCAGCTTGGACGTGATGTCCACGATCTGGATCATTTTTTCGTAGGGCATGCGCATGGGGCCGACCACGCCCAGTGTGCCGACGACTTGGCCGTCCACTTCGTACGGAGCAGTTACCACCGACAGCTCTTGATAAGGCACGACCTGGCTTTCGCCGCCGATGTAAATGCGCACGCCTTCAGCGCGGCTGGACACGTCCAAGAGGCGCATGAGCTGGGCTTTTTGCTCGAACAAGTCAAAGAGCTTGCGCAGGCTGCCCATGTCGCTGGAAAAGTCACTGACCGCCAAGAGGTTGCGCTCACCGGAGATCACCACTTCGTCGCGTGACTCGATGGCTTCGGAGCTGACTTGCACGGCTGCTTGCATGAGGCTGGCGATTTCGCCGCGCAGGGCTTCGACTTCGTTTTTCAGGCGCTCGCGCACTTCTTCGATGGCCGTGCCAGCGTAGTGCGAGTTCAGGTAGTTGGACGCTTCAATCAGCTGGCTTTGCGTGTAGTCGGCTTCGGTGAAGATGACGCGGTTTTGCACGTCGCCTTCGGGCGAGACGATGATCACCAAAAAGCGCTTTTCAGACAGTCGCAAAAACTCAATGTGCCGGAACACCGACGAGCGGCGCGGCGCCATGACCACGCCCACGAACTGCGACAGGCTGGACAGCATGTGCGCCGCATTCGCCAACACTTTTTGCGGCTGGTCCGGCGCCAGCATGGAGCTGGCCATCTCGCCGGTGCGCAGGTCGCGCTGGGTGGTCAGCATGGTGTCCACAAACATGCGGTAGCCGCGGGCGGTGGGAATTCGGCCAGCGGAGGTATGGGGACTGACGATCAGCCCTAGCTCCTCCAGATCGCTCATGACGTTGCGGATGGTGGCGGGCGACAACTCCAGCCCCGAGGCATTGGATAAGGTGCGCGAACCCACGGGCTGCCCATCGGCAATGTAGCGCTCGACAAGCGCTTTGAGCAGCAGTTTGGAACGGTCATCGAGCATGTGCCCATTCTACGAAGCCCAGGAGCGGCTTGGCTAATAGGTTGTGATGTAATTTAAGAATGAAGTCCCAATTCCGCCATGTCGCGCTGATCGGCAAGTACCAAGCCCAAGGCTCGCGCTCGGCGTTGGAGGACATTGCGCAGTTTTTGCATGCGCAGGGTTGCGATGTATCGATCGAGCAAGAAACCGCTAACAACACCGGACTGACCAGCTACCCGGTGCTGAACGTGGCGCAGATCGGTGCCCACTGTGACCTGGGCCTGGTGGTCGGCGGCGACGGCACCATGCTCGGCATTGGCAGGCAATTGGCCCAATACGGTGTGCCACTGGTGGGCGTGAACCAGGGTCGGCTGGGCTTTATCACCGACATTCCATTTGAGGGCTTTCAGTCCACGCTGGGGCCGATGCTGCACGGCACGTATGAAGAAGATGCGCGCAGCATGATGCAGGCCAAGGTCATGCGCGACGGCCGCTGCGTGTTCAATGCCACCGCCATGAACGACGTGGTGGTCAACCGCGGCGCCACGGCCGGCATGGTCGAGCTGCGGGTGGAGATTGACGGCCGCTTTGTGGCCAACCAGCGCGCTGACGGCCTGATCATTGCCTCACCCACCGGCTCGACGGCCTATGCACTGTCCGCCGGCGGGCCTCTGCTGCACCCCTCGATTGGCGGCTGGATCTTGGTGCCGATTGCGCCGCACACGCTGTCGAACCGGCCCATTGTGTTGTCGGATCGGGGCGAGGTGGCGATTGAAGTGGTGGCCGGCCGCGACGCCAGCGCCAACTTTGACATGCAGTCCCTAGCCACCTTGCTGCACGGCGACCGCATCGTGGTGACGCGCTCGGCGCACCAGGTGCGGTTTTTGCACCCCAAGGGCTGGAGCTACTTTGACACGCTGCGCAAGAAATTGCACTGGAACGAGGGCGTGGCTTGAGGCCAGCCCACAATAGCGCCTTCGCCCACTGCAGCCCTTTTAGTTTTCTTCTGAAGCCCAAACCGCCATGAGCCTCAAAAGCATCACCCTTCGCGACTTTGTCATTGTTCACGCGCTCGAGCTGGAGCTGAGCAACGGTTTTACCGTGCTCACCGGCGAGACCGGCGCGGGCAAGTCCATTTTGGTGGACGCGTTGCAACTGGCGCTGGGCGCCCGGGCCGATGCTGGCGTGGTGCGTGAGGGCGCACAGCGCTGCGAGATCAGTGCGGGCTTTGACTGCACTGCTGCGCTGCGCGACTGGTTGGAGCAAAACGGCTTTGCGCTGGACGAAGAGCTGCTGCTGCGCCGCACCGTAGACCAGCAAGGCAAAAGCCGCGCCTGGATCAATGGCAGCCCGGCCACGGCCACGCAGCTGCGCGAGATCGCCGACCAGCTGGTGGACATTCACGGCCAGCACGCCTGGCAAAGCCTGACCCGGCCCGACGCCGTGCGCGGCTTGCTCGACGCGTATGCCGGCGTTTCGCTGCAAACCCTGGGCAAGCGCTGGCAAGCCTGGCGCGACGCCCAAAAAACCCTGCAAGACGCCCGCAATGCGCAAGACACCTTGCAGCGCGAGCAGGAGCGCCTGGCTTGGCAAATCGCCGAGCTGGACAAGCTGGCCCCGGGGGACGATGAGTGGGACGAGCTCAACACCCAGCACAGCCGCCTGTCCAACGCCCAAGCTTTGCGCGACGCGGTGCAGACAGCGCTCAATGCCTTGCACGACGCCGACGACAACGCCACCAGTTTGCTGGGCCGTGCGCTGAATGCCTTGCAGCAGCAGGCGAACATCGAGCCGCAATTCGAGTCGCTGGTGGATGTGCTGTCCAGCGCCTTGGCCCAAGCAGAAGACGCCGTGCATTCGCTGCACGGTTACGCGCGCCACGCCGAGCTGGAGCCGCAGCGCCTGCAAGAACTTGATGAACGCTTGGCGCTGTGGGTCAGCCTGGCGCGCCGCTACAAGCGTGTGCCGGCCGAGTTGCCCGCGCTGTGGGCCGGCTGGAAGGAAGAGCTTAAAAAGCTGGATGCCGCCGCCGACCTGCAAGCCCTGGAAAAAGCAGAAACCACCGCCAAGGCAGCTTACTTAGACGAAGCCAAGACCATCAGCAAAGCGCGCAGCAAGGCGGTGCCTGCACTGGCCAAAGCCATCACCGAAGCCATGCAAGGCCTGGGCATGCAAGGCGGCAAATTTGAGGTGCAGTTGGCCAAGCTAGAGCAAGCCGCGCAGTTCGGGTTGGAGCAAGCCGAGTTCTTGGTGGCAGGGCACCCCGGCGCCACACCACGCCCGGTGGGCAAGGCGGCTTCGGGCGGCGAGCTGTCGCGCATTGCGCTGGCCATTGCGGTGACCACCAGCCAATTGGGCACCGCGCAAACCCTGATCTTTGACGAAGTCGATTCGGGTGTGGGCGGCGCCGTGGCTGAAACCGTAGGCCGCCTCATGAAGCAACTCGGCCGCGACCGCCAAGTCTTGGCGGTGACGCACCTGCCCCAGGTCGCGGCTTGCGCCGACCAGCACTTGGTCGTGGCCAAACGCCAGCAAGCGGGCAGCACGGCCAGTACCGTAGCGCCTGTAGACGGCGAAAAACGCGTGGCCGAAATTGCCCGCATGCTGGGCGGCGAACGCCTGTCTGGCACCACCTTGGCCCATGCCAAAGAAATGCTGGGGCAATGAACGACGTCATGAATTTGGTGCTGATCACGGGCATGTCCGGCTCCGGCAAGTCGGTTGCCTTGCACGCGCTGGAAGACGCGGGCTACTACTGCGTCGACAACCTGCCACCCGAGTTACTCGACAGTTTTATTGCGCTCGAAAAAACCCATGGCGCGCGCAAAGTCGCCATTGCCATGGACGTGCGCAGCGCGGCTGCGCTGCCCTTGGTGCCCGAACAGTTGCGCCGGCTGCGCGCCGATGGCGTAGCGGTCATGCCGATTTTTCTGGACGCCAGCACCGAGACCTTGGTCAGGCGGTTTTCAGAAACGCGGCGCCTGCACCCCTTGTCGCGCGTGGAAGCGTCAGACCAGCACCGCGCCTTGGTAGAAGCGATTGAGCTGGAGCGCGAGTTGCTGGGCGACTTGCGCGAGCAAGCCCATGTGCTGGACTCCAGCATGATCCGTTCAGCCCAGCTGCAGGCCTATGTGAAAGGTTTGATCAGCGCGCCGTCGACACAACTGACGCTGGTGTTTGAGTCTTTTGCGTTCAAGCGCGGCGTACCGCTGGACGCTGACTTTGTGTTTGACGTGCGCATGTTGCCCAACCCGCATTACGAGACAGGCCTGCGCCAACTGACCGGCCGCGACGAGCCCGTCATGGCTTATCTGCGCGCCAGCCCCGAGGCGCAAGACATGGCGCAAGGTATCGAAAAATTCATTGCTCACTGGCTGCAAGCGCTGCAACGCGATCACCGCAGCTACGTGACAGTGGCCATTGGTTGCACGGGTGGCCAGCACCGCTCGGTGTACTTGGTCGAGCAATTGGCCAAAGCCTTTGGCAGCGCCTGGCCCACACTCACACGGCACCGGGAACTGGACGCGCTGACGGCTGCGGCCTGAGTCCTAGCCGCTGGCTTGGCTCAAAAGCTTGCGCACTGGCGCAGGCAAACCCAGCGCCTGCCATTGGCCAGGCGCGAACCAGTCGCCCTCGCCTGTTGCGCTGACTTGCTGCCGACCGCTGAGCTGGGCCTTGAAGGGTTTGACGTGCAAGTCCTTGTGCGTCAACACATGCAAAAAACCAGGCTCAGCCACAAGTCGGGATCTGGCGGCAACAGGCACGCCCAAAGCCAATGCTTCCTCAGAGTCAAACACCGGCAAGCAATACAAGCCGCCCCAAATGCCTTTGACCGGCCGGCGCTCCAGCCACACCGCGCCGTCGGGGCGTTCAGCCCACAAGAGCCACAGCTGGAGCGAGCTGCGTTTGAGCTTTTTGGTCTTGACGGGGTAGCGCTCCGGTTCACCCTGGCGGCTGGCTTCGCACAGGCTTTGCACCGGGCAAATCAGGCACTGCGGCGAACGCTGCGAACACACCGATGCGCCCAGGTCCATCACAGCCTGGGTGTAGGGCGGCATGTCTTTGGCGGCCGGCAGCAAGTCGCCAGCCAAAGCCCACAAGCTGCGCTCGGCCGCTGACTGCGCCAAATCGGCCGAAAAGCCCAGCACCCGTGTGAGCACGCGCTTGACGTTGCCGTCCAAAATCGCGACGCGCTCTTCAAAGCAAAACGAAGCCACCGCCGCCGCCGTAGAGCGGCCTATGCCGGGCAGGGTTTGCAGCAGCTCGGCGCTACGGGGGAATTCACCACCGTGCAGCGCCACCACCTGCTGCGCGCAGGCGTGCAGATTGCGGGCACGGCTGTAATAACCCAAGCCGCTCCACAAACCGAGCACTTCGTCTTGGCTGGCAGCGGCCAGCTCCGCCACGGTGGGAAAGCGCTGCAAAAAGCGGGCGTAGTAGTCCAGCACCGTGCTGACCTGGGTCTGCTGCAACATGATCTCGGACAGCCACACACGATAAGGGTCGCGCGTGTTTTGCCAAGGCAGGCTGCTGCGGCCATGGGTTTTTTGCCAAGCCACGATGCGTTGCGCAAAGTGCTTGGTGGTGTCCCGGTTCAACGCAGACGCCTGTGTCATTTCTGGCAGTTCACGCAATAAAACGTGGAGCGCTGACCCTGCACGATGCGGCGTATCGGGGCCTCACAAATTCGGCAGGGCAGCCCGGCGCGGTCGTACACATTGGCGTCCACCTGGAAATGCCCGGCTTCCCCTTGCGCATTGGAAAAGTCGCGCAAGGTGCTGCCGCCCTTGGCCACGGCTTCGGCCAGCACTCGGCGAATGGCGGCATGCAGCCGCTCGGCCCGTGGCTTGCTGACTTTGGCGGCGCGCAGCGTGGGCCGGATACCCGCTAAAAACAGCGCTTCTGACGCATAGATATTGCCCACACCCACCACCAACTCGCCCCCCAGCAGCACCTGCTTGACCACGCTTTGCCGCGCTTTGAGGCCTTGCTGAAAAGCCGACAAATCAAATCCGCCATCCAATGGCTCCACGCCCAGGCGGCCAAGCAGCTTGCGTGCCACCGGGTCGGCCTCGTGCTCGGCGTACACCACCGCGCCAAAGCGGCGGGGGTCATTCAAGCGCAAGCAGCCCTGGGAGGTGTGCAACTCAAAGTGGTCGTGCTTGCCAGCGGGCGGCAAGTCATGCGCAAACACCACGCTGCCGGACATGCCCAGGTGCACCAACAGCAAACCTGTGGGTTCAAGATCCAGCAATAAATACTTGCCGCGCCTGCGCACCTGCCGCACCTGCCGGCCGACCAGGGCGTCGACTTCATAGCCCAGGGGCCAACGCAAGGGCTTGCCCAGCCGAGCGGCCAGCACAGTCGCGCCGGCAATGCGATCGGCAAAACTCAGGCGCGTGACTTCGACTTCGGGGAGTTCGGGCATAAAGAAAGGGAAAGGGGGTTGCTCGGGTGGCTAATGGCAAGGAGCAAGGTATCCATGGCGAAGCTTCAATTATCATGGCCCGATGACCAAAAAGCTGATCGGCATGTTCACCGGCCTGGGACTCGCGCTGGGTTTGCTGAACGCGCAAACCCTGCCTGCCGCCAACAAGGCCGAAGCGCCGCTGTCGGCCCCAACGCTTGCCACCTCACCGCTGAGTGCACAACTTTTTTACCAGCTCCTGATTGGCGAGATGAGCGCCGGCAATGGCGACACCGGCGCTGCCGTTTCGCTGCTGCTGGACGCCGCCAAGAAAACCAACGACCCCGAGCTCTACCGGCGAGCGGTGCAAATGGCGCTGCAAGCCCGCGCGGGTGACAGCGCTTTGCAGGTCGCCCGCGCTTGGCGCCAGGCCCAGCCCAAGTCGCTGCAGGCCAACCAGTTTGTGCTGGAGATATTGCTGGCGCTGAACCGGGTGGCGGCCACGGCCGAGCCGCTCAAGTCATTGCTGGACCTCACGGCAGCCGAAGACCGGGCTACGCTGATCACCAGCATTCCCAGCTTGTATGGCCGCGCTGGCGACAAAAAATTAGCAGCCGCCGTGGGCGAGCAAGCGCTGGCCACCTACTTCAGCGACAGCGCACTCGCCACCCACGCCTGGGCCACCACCGGCCGCCTGCGCTTGGCCGCTGGCGAGACCGGAATGGCCCTTGACGCGGCCCGCAAGTCCCTGCAGGCCGATCCGCGCAGCCGCAGCGGCGCGCTGCTGGCGCTGGAATTGATGGACCCGGCGGTGCCGCAGGCCGAAGCCTTGGTCAAGAAATTCCTGGACAGCGGCTCACCCAGCGCGGCCGAAATGCGCCTGGCTTATGCCCGCATCCTTTTAGAGGCCCAGCGCCCTGCCGATGGCCTGGCCCAGCTGCAGCTGATCACCCGCGAACAACCCAGTCTGCCCGACGCCTGGCTGCTGCTGGGCGCGGTGCAGTTGCAAGACAACTTGCTACCCGCAGCCGAAGCTTCATTCAAGCGCTATGTGGAACTGGCCGAAAAACAGACGGCTGCGGCAGCGCCCGACAGCGGCCAGCGCGGGCTGGCTCAAGCCTATTTGTCGCTGGCCCAGATTGCCGAAAAGCGCGGCAACTTGCCCGCAGCCGAGGCCTGGCTGAACCAGATCAGCAACCCCGAAGTTTTGGTGCAAGCCCAAGCCCGCCGCGCCTCGCTGCTGGCGCGCCAGGGCAAACTGGCTGAAGGCCGGCAGTTGCTGAGGCAAATTCCCGAGCGCTCAGACACCGACGCCCGCCTCAAGCTGTTGGCCGAGGTCAGCTTGCTGCGCGACTTTAAGCAATACCAGGACGCCTACGATTTGCTGGCCATCGCCGTGGCTGAGTCACCCGACGACGCCGACCTGATGTACGAGCAAGCCATGCTGGCTGAAAAGTTGCCTCGCCTGAGCGACATGGAGCGCCTGCTCAAGCGGGTGATCGCGCTCAAGCCCGACTCGGCCGCTGCCTACAACGCCCTGGGTTATTCACTGGCCGACCGAGGCTTGCGCTTGGCCGAGGCCAAGCAACTGGTGCAAAAAGCCGTGGCCCTCAGCCCGGAGGACCCCTACATCCAAGACAGCCTGGGCTGGGTCGAGTTCCGCCTGGGCAACCGGGCCGAGGCCTTGCGTATTTTGGAAGCGGCGTTCAAGGCCAAGCCAGACGCCGAAATAGCCGCCCACCTGGGTGAGGTGCTGTGGACCATGAACCAGCGTGAACGCGCCATCGCGATTTGGAAACAAGGCCAGCTGCTCAACGCCGAGAACGAGACCTTGCTGGAAACGCTCAAGCGCCTCAATGCCAAACTCTGAGTCGCTGGTGTTGAAAGCTGCTTCGTTCATGACTGGCCGTCTGGCCTCAGCAGCCTGGCTGCTGACCGCCGCTTTGCTGGCCAGCGGCTGCGCGCAGCTGCTGCCCCCCGACGCGCCGCGCGCGGCCGACACCTGGAGCGGGCGCCTGAGCCTGCAAGTCAAGACCGACCCGCCGCAGTCTTTTTACGCCGGCTTTGAACTGCGCGGCAACGCCAGCCAAGGCGAGCTGAACCTGAACAGTCCGCTGGGCAACACCGTGGTGGCCGCGCGCTGGACACCGGGCCATGCCAGCTTGATCTCGGGCGGGCAGACGCAGCAATTTGCCTCGGTGGACGAACTGGTCGCGCGCACCACCGGCTCGGCGGTTCCCGTGGCCGGGCTGTTCGACTGGCTGGCCGGCAAGAACACCGCGCTCAATGGCTGGGTGGCCGATTTGTCGCAGCATGCCGAAGGCCGCATCAGCGCCCAACGCAGCACGCCAGCGCCTGCGTCAGAACTGCGCCTGGTTTTCACGCCATGAGCGCTGCGCCCCTCAAAGCGCTGTACGACGTGGCGGCGCCGGCCAAGCTCAATTTGTTTTTGCACATCACAGGGCGCCGTCCCGACGGCTACCACTTGCTGCAGTCCGTCTTCATGCTGATCGACTGGTGCGACACCCTGCACTTCGAGTTGCGCACCGACGGCGTGATCAGCCGCAGCGACGACTCGGTCAGCCCCGAGTCCTTGCCCGCTGACGATTTGTGCGTGCGGGCCGCCCGCGCTTTGCAAGCCGCCACGGGCACGTCACTCGGCGTGCATATCCATTTGGAAAAACGCATTCCGGCCCAAGCCGGCATGGGCGGCGGCTCGTCTGATGCGGCCAGCTGCCTCTTGGCTCTGCAGCGCTTGTGGGGGGTGCGGCTGCCGCCCGCTGAGCTGCAAGCCCTGGCGCTGCGCCTGGGTGCTGATGTGCCTTTTTTCCTGTCGGGCGGTCACGCCTGGGTCGAGGGCATTGGCGAGCAGATCACGCCGCTGGCCTTGCCGCCCGCGCAATTCGTGGTGGTCAAGACGCCCGCGGGCCTGCCCACGGCCGAGATTTTCAGCTCGCCGCAGCTCAAGCGGGACACAGATGCTGCTACAATCTCGAGCTTTGCTGTAGACGCAACAGACCAAATTTACGGATTTGGCCGAAACGACTTGCAGCCGGTGGCCGAAAGTTTGTGCGCTCCCATGGTCCAGTCGCTTGACTGGCTCGCCGGGCAACAACTGCAAGGCCGAATGACCGGCTCGGGAAGTGCTGTGTTTGCGCAGTTGCCGCAGGGCAAGAACTTATCAAGCGCCCCCGGCGATTGGCAAGTTCGTCAATGCAGCAATTTGGAGAAGCACCCTCTGGCCGGTTGGTAGAATACCGGGCTTCGGGAAAATAGCTTCTCCGCGACGGTTGATAGGTGGGCAGTTGAGCAATTGACTGCTGACCTGTGTAGGGGTGTCGCCAAGTTGGTTAAGGCACCGGATTTTGATTCCGGCATTCGCAGGTTCGAATCCTTCCACCCCTGCCAAATACATGGCCTTTGCTGCGAACTCTTTATCCAAGAGTTCGGGCAAAGGCCCTTTTTTGTTGCGCTTTTCACCAAGTATTCGACCTTTCAACGCAACCATCGCTGGGCCCGACATGCAACCGCTCAACCCCGACTTCATGGTTTTCACCGGCAATGCCAATCCGCGCATGGCCGAAGAAATTGCGCAAAACCTGGGCATCTCACTGGGTTCAGCCCATGTCGGACGTTTCTCGGACGGCGAAGTCACCGTGGAAATCCAGCAAAACGTGCGCGCCCGCGACGTCTTTGTGGTGCAGTCCACCTGCGCGCCCACCAACGACAACCTGATGGAACTGCTGATCATGGTCGACGCGCTCAAACGCGCTTCGGCCGAGCGCATTTCTGCTGTCATCCCCTACTTCGGCTACGCCCGCCAGGACCGTCGTCCGCGCTCGGCACGCGTGCCCATCACCGCCAAGGTGGTGGCCAATATGCTGCAGGCCGTGGGCGTGTCGCGCGTCTTGACCATGGACTTGCATGCCGACCAGATCCAGGGCTTTTTTGACATCCCGGTCGACAACATTTACGCGTCCCCCGTCCTGCTGGGCGACTTGCGCCAGAAGAACTACAACGACCTGATGGTCGTCTCCCCCGACGTGGGCGGCGTGGTGCGTGCCCGCGCACTGGCCAAGCAGCTCGGCTGCGACATGGCCATCATCGACAAGCGCCGGCCCAAGGCCAATGTGTCGGAAGTTATGCACGTGATTGGCGACATTGACGGCCGCAACTGCGTGATCATGGACGACATGATCGACACCGCTGGCACCTTGGTCAAAGCCGCTGAAGTGCTCAAAGAGCGCGGCGCCAAGAAGGTCTACGCTTATTGCACGCACCCGATCTTTTCGGGTCCGGCGATTGAGCGCATTGCCAAGGGTGACGCACTGGACGAAGTCGTTATCACCAACACCATTCCCTTGAGCCAGGCCGCCCAGGGCTGCGCCAAGATTCGCCAACTCTCCGTGGCCCCGCTGATCGCCGAGACGATCCAGCGCATTGCCAAGGGCGAGTCGGTCATGAGTTTGTTCTCGGATCAAGACAACCTGTTTTGATCAGAGAGTAAAAAGCCGGCGGCATGTGCCGCCTTTTTTGTCACGAGGCGAGCTGGTCGCGGCCTGCCTCTTCAGGAGAAGTTTATGAAATTCGTCGCTTTTGAGCGCGCTTTGCAGGGTACGGGTGCGAGCCGCCGTCTCCGCATCACCGGTCGCACGCCCGGTATCGTTTACGGCGGTACAGTCCAGCCTTTGCTGATCGAACTCGATCACAACGCGCTGTTCCACGCCATCAAGAAAGAAGCCTTCCACGCCTCCATCCTGGAGATGGAACTGGCTGGCAACACCCACAAGGTTTTGTTGCGCGATCTGCAAATGCACCCCTTCAAGCAGCAGATCCTGCACATCGACTTCCAACGCGTCGAAGCCACCACGCGCATGACGGTCAAAGTGCCACTGCACTACAGCGGCGAAGAAAACTCGCAGGCTGTCAAGACCGACAACTGCCTGGCCAACCACGTGTTGACCGAGTTGACTGTGTCTTGCTTCCCAGCTGACATTCCTGAGTTCATCGCGGTGGACCTGAGCGGCTTGAAAAAAGGCGCTTCGCTGCACGTCAAGGACATCACGCTGCCAAAAGGCGTGAAGTTCGTGGTCAAAGGCCAAGCCAACCCGGTGCTCGTGTCGGTCACGCCGATCGAAGTGGAAGTCGAAGCCGCTCCGGTTGCTGAAGCTGCCGATGCCAAAGGCAAGGGCAAGCCAGCCGGCAAGAAGTAAGCAAACGCTTTTTTAAAAGCCTTGCCCTGACGGCCGCGGCCCATATCCTCCAACGAGGGTATGGGCCGTTTTCAATGGGGCAGCCTGGTTTTTGGAACTGCCCTTTTTGCAGTGACTCTCATCTTCAGTGACTCTCATCTTGTGAGCGCGCCATGATCAAACTCTTTGTCGGCCTGGGCAATCCTGGCACGGAATACGAAGCCACCCGCCACAACGCCGGCTTTTGGTGGATTGACGCGTTGGCGCGCGAGCTCAAGGTCTCGCTCACGCTCGACAAGACCTACCACGGCGTGGTGGCGCGCACCACTGTGGCGGGTCAGACCGTCTGGCTGCTGGAGCCGCGCACCTTCATGAACCTGTCGGGCAAATCGGTGTCCGCGCTGGCGCGGTTTTTCAAGATCAAGCCCGAGGAAATCTTGGTGGCCCATGACGAGCTCGACATCGTGCCCGGCCAGCTCAAGCTCAAATTTGGCGGCAGCCACGCCGGGCACAACGGCTTGCGCGACATCCATGCCCAGCTGGGCAGCGCCGACTATTGGCGGCTGCGCATTGGCGTGGGCCACCCAGGCGTGAAGGCTGAAGTGGTGAACTGGGTGCTGCAAAAACCTATGCAAGAACACCGCGTGCAAATTGAAGACGCCGTGGCCCGCAGCGTCAAGGCCCTGCCCTTGCTGGTGGCCGGCGAGATGGAAAAAGCCACGATGCAGCTGCACACCACCGCCGCACCAAGGCCCAAACCGCCGCGCCGTGATCCAGTAGCCCCCGTGGCGGACGCCTCAAAAGCGAATCAAGCCTCTGAGCCAGCGAGCGAAAAACCGGCAGGCGGTTGAGCTAAGAAAGTTGTTAGCCGCCGCCGTTGGCGGTCGGCTGGGCGCCGGGCAGCGCGGCCTGCAGGCGCTGGTATTTCTGGAACAGGGTCTCCCGGCTTTCCACATGCTGCGGGTTGACCGGAATACAAGCCACCGGGCACACCTGCACGCATTGCGGTTCGTCAAAATGGCCGACGCATTCCGTGCATTTGTGCGGGTCGATCTCGTAAATTTCTACGCCGAGATAAATCGCCTGGTTCGGGCATTCGGGCTCGCACACATCACAGTTGATGCACTCGTCCGTGATCAACAAAGCCATGACTCAGGCCTTTTGCGCGGTGGTGTGCGCGGCTTGCAAGGCGGCCGCTACGGCGGGGCTGACCATCTGCGAGACGTCGCCGCCGAGTTTGCTGATCTCGCGCACCAAGGTGCTGCTGATGCACTGCAGCGGCGCATCCGGCAGCAAGAACACCGTCTCCACCGCTGGCCGCAGCTTGCGGTTCATGGCGGCCATTTGGGCTTCGTAGTCAAAGTCGGTGAGGTTGCGCACGCCGCGCACCACGGCCACCGCTTGCTGGACCGCACAAAAGTCCATGATCAGGCCATCAAACGGCAGCACCCGCACCTGCGGCAAGTCAGCCATGGCCTGCTGCACTTGCTGCACGCGCTGCTCCAGCGAAAACAGGGTTTTTTTGTGGTGGGCGACGGCCACCGCCACGATCAACTCGTCAAACAGGCCGGCTGCGCGGCGCACCACGTCACCGTGACCGAGCGTGAACGGGTCAAAGGTGCCCGAATAAACGGCGATGCGGCGCGAAGGTGTGGAGGTCTGGACAGCCATGGGAGAATTATGCCCGCCGGTGCAAGACCCCGGCCCCTTTAAGGTGCAGCGCTGGTCAATGCTGGCTCGGCACGCACCAACAAATGGAAATGCACGGCCCCGGCCTTGCCGCTGCGAAACAGCTGCAAGCCCCAGGGTGCCAAGGCTTCGTCGGTCCAGGCCTTGGGCGACTCCAAATAAACAAAGCCCGGATCGGCCACCGCCGTGCTGGCCGCTTTCAGCGCCGGCTCGAACAGGTTGGAGTCAAACGGTGGGTCCAGCAAGATCAGTTGCTGGCTGCGGGCGGGCAGCCGCGTCAGCCAGTTCAAGCCGTCGCCACGCTCGACCTTGACCGCATCAGCCGACAAACGGGTTTTCAAGTTCTTGAGTTGCGTCACCAAGCCGGCGTCATGCTCACACAGCAACACCTCGGCCGCGCCGCGCGAAGCGGCTTCCAGGCCCAGGGCGCCCGTGCCGGCAAACACGTCCACACAGCGCCAGCCTGTGAGGTCTTGGCCCAACCAGTTGAACAAGGTCTCACGCACGCGGTCGGGCGTGGGCCTCAGGCCGGGCTTGTCAGGCACCTGCAATTTGGTGCGTTTGTACAGTCCGCCAATGATGCGGATCTCGCCAGGCGGCTGGTGCGGGCGCACCGGGCGGGGTTTGCCTTGAGGCTCGGCGCGCGGGCCGGACTTGATTTTCTTGCTCATGATCCTGCTCCCAGCACCACCGTCAACAAACGGTCGGGCTGCAGTTTGCGCTGAAAGGCAGCACGAATGTCTGCCACCGTCAGTCGCTCTACGTTGGCCGTCCACGTGTCCAGATAGTCCAGCGGCAAGTCGTTCCAGGCGATGTTGGCGATGTTGTCCAGCAGCTTGGCATTGCTGTCGATGCGCAGCGCAAAGCCGCCGATCAGGTTGTCTTTGGCGGCCTGCAATTCAGCGGGCGTCGGGCCTTCGGCGACGAAGGACTGCAGCACCTCGCGCACCACACCAATGGCTTGCTCGGCCTGGTCTGGCCTGGTTTGCAGGCCGATGGTGAAGGCGCCCGCATGCAAGCCGGGCGAGAAGTAGCTGTAGACGCTGTAGCTCAGGCCGCGCTTTTCACGCACCTGCGTGGTCAGCCGCGACACAAAGCCGCCGCCACCCAGCACGTAGTTGCCCACGGTCAAGGCAAAAAAGTCCGGGTCGGAACGCTTGTAGCCGGGCTGGCCGATCAAGACCTGGGCTTGCGAAGACTTGAACGGAATGCGCACTTCGCGGGCCGCGGCCAAAGGCGCTACCTCGGGCACGGGCGGCAAGGCGGCCAGGCTGCTGCAAGCAGTTTGCGGCAGCCGCGCCAGCAAACGCGTGGTCAGCGCGTCGGCCTGGTCGCGGCTGATGGCGCCCACCAAGCTCACACGCGCGCGGCACGGCGCGATGTAGCGCTGGTGAAAGGCGCGCATGTCGGCCACGCTGATGCGTGCCAAAGTGGCCTCGGTCATTTCCTGGCCGTAGGGGTGGCTGCCGTAAACCGTCTTGCCGTACTCGCGACCAGCGACGCTGGCCGGGCGGGTGTAGGACTCGCGCAAATCAGCCACCAAACGCTGACGCTCACGCTGCCAAACAACATCCGGAAAAGACGGCTCGGCCAGTTGCCGTGCCGCCAGGGCCACGGCTTGGTCCAGCAAGGCGGGATCGGTCAGGCTTCGCAAGTTAAAGCTCAACCGGTCCAGGCCAGGGCTGCCCCCAAAGCTGGCGCCCAGGTCGGCCCAGGCTTGGCTGACAGCGTTTTCGTCCAAGGCTGGGGCAGCGCCCTTGGCCGCAATGCCTTTGCTCAGCAGCAAGGCAGTGGCGCTGGCCAACCCCGCTTGTGCGGCGGGTTCGCGGCGCATGCCGGCGTCGAAGTCGATTTGCACGCTGAGCATCGGAATCACCGGGCTTTGCACGAAGTACACCTTGGCGCCGCCGGGCTGTACCCAGTGCTCAATGGGCAAGGCGGCCCAGGCCGGCAAGGCCATGCCCAGCCAAAGCGTGAGGCTGATGATCCATGTAGAAAAGGCTGTTTTGTGGCCGGGCATGCGCAACTCTTGGCTCAAGGGGTGAGGGGACAAAAAGGCGGGGCTCAACGCATCGCTCCCGAAGGCTCGGCCGCTGGGCGCTCTGCCTCGGGCTTGGCACCTGGCGCCTGGGTCGGCACCAAGGTGGCCACCGTCAACTGCTGGTCGCCAAAGTAGCGGGCGGCCACAGCCTGCACATCGGCCGCTGTGATCTCGCGCAGGCGCGCCACCAAGCGGCTGCTGGTGTCCAGCGGGAAACCTTGCACCCAGTGCGAACCCAGCTCCCGGGCCTGGCTGAAGATGGCGTCGAGCTTGTAGGTTTCGCTGGCGATCCACTGCGTTTTAACGCGCTGCAACTCAGCAGCACTCACGCCTTCGCGGGCCACTTTGGCAACTTGCTCACGCAGGGCCAGGCTCAGTTGTTCGGTGGTCTTTCCCTGTACCGGCACGCCATCGAGCACAAAGGTCTGCGGCCCACGGCCGTACAAGCCATTGGCCGCCCCCACGTTGTCGGCCAGCCGGCCATCGCCCTGGGTCAGTGCGCGGTCCAGGCGGGCGCCGGTATAACCGTCCAACACGGAGGCGAGCACCGTCAGCGCCAGCGCGTCGCGGCCAGGACCGGGCGGCAGGGGCTTGGCCAGGTCCAGCGCCAGGTCAGCGGCTTGCATTTGCGGCGCCTTGAACGTCAGGCTCACATAAGCCTGGCTGGCGCGGGCCTGGTGCGTGATTTGCCGAATGCCGGTCTGCACAGGCTCGACGCGGGGCTTGCGCGGCGGCACGGCGCGGGCAGGAACAACGCCGTAATAGCGATCCGCCCATTGCTTGACCTGCTGCACGTTCACGTCACCCGCCACCACCAAAGCGGCATTGGCTGGCACGTACCAGCGCTGGTGAAAGGCACGGGCGTCGTCGGCGGTCATGGCTTCGAGGTCGCTCATCCAGCCGATGACCGGCCGGCGATAGGGAGAGGCTGTGTAGAGCACGGCGTTGGCCGCTTCATAAAGCTGCGAGCGGGGCGAGTCTTCCACCCGCATGCGGCGCTCTTCCTTGACGACTTCGAGCTCGCGCTTGAACTCTTCGTCGGGCCAGACGGTGTTGGCAAAGCGGTCGGCGTCCAGGCGCATCACGTCTTCCAGGCGATTGGCTGGAATCTGTTGGTGATAGGCCGTCACATCGCGGCTGGTGAAAGCGTTGTCGCGCCCGCCCAGCGCCGCAATGCGCTTGGAAAATTCGCCAGGCTTCAAGCTCGGCGTGCCTTTGAACATCATGTGTTCGAGCACATGCGCCACGCCGGAGGTGCCATCCACTTCGTCCATGGAGCCTACCCGCACCCAGAGCATGACCACGGCCGTGGGCGCACGCCGATCGGGTTTGACGATCAAGGTCATGCCGTTGGCCAAGGTGAACTGCGCGGGCTCGCCGACAGCCAGCGTGGTGGTCGGCGGCGGCAGGATGACCGGGCTGGTCGCTTGCGCAGGCGCCAAGAGGCCAGCACCCAGCAGCACAACCGCCAGCGGCCTGAGAAATGAACGGGGCAAAGAAGGCATGTGTGAGCCAGGTGAAAGGTGGAAGGCAGTTGCGGGCAGCACGCGGCCGGCTGCGCGCCGCAAGAAGATCCCCAGGAGGAACTAGGCGGGCTGCATAGAATAGCTCTGACTATAAAGACCATTCAATGTTCAGTTTTTTTAAGAAAATCCTCAAGCCGGGCTCCACGCCAACACAGCCAGCACAGCCAGCGGCGACGCCAGCGCCCATTGGCGAGCAGCCCGGCAGTCAGCACGTCGAGCCCCCAGCCCCTGCTGCAACAGCGGTTGTGCCCGCGGCGACCCCCAGCCCGGCCGCCAATTTGCCCGTTGTCAGCCCGCCCAGCACCAGCCTGATCGGCAGCGCCCTGGTCACACCCATCGACGTCACGACAACCGCCGCGCCCGCCCCCGAGCGAGAGCGCTGGCTGAGCAAACTGCGCACCGGCCTGCACAAAACTGGCAGCAGCATTTCCAGCGTGTTCACCGGCACGCAGATCGACGATGCGCTCTACGAAGACCTGGAAACCGCCCTGCTGATGGCGGACACTGGCGTGAACGCTACCGAGCATTTGCTGGCCGACGTCAAACGCCGCGTGCGCGACGGCGGCGTGACGCACCCGGTGGCCGTGAAAAACGCGCTGGTGGAAGCACTGGCCCAATTGCTCAAGCCATTGGAAAAACCTTTGGTGATTGGGCAGTACCAACCTACCGTGATCATGGTGGCCGGCGTGAATGGCGCGGGCAAGACCACGTCAATTGGCAAGCTGACCCGGCACCTCGCCGATGAAGGCGCTTCGGTGCTGCTGGCCGCGGCCGACACCTTTCGCGCGGCCGCGCGCGAGCAACTCACGGTCTGGGCCGACCGCAACACGGTAGAAATCGTCAGCCAAGAAGGTGGCGACCCGGCGGCCGTGAGTTTTGACGCGGTGACCGCTGGCAAGGCACGCGGCAAAGACGTGGTGCTGGTCGACACCGCGGGCCGTCTGCCCACGCAGCTGCACCTCATGGAAGAGCTCAAGAAAATCAAACGCGTGGTCACCAAGGCCGACGCCACGGCGCCGCACGAAGTGCTGCTGGTGATTGACGGCAACACCGGGCAAAACGCGTTGGCGCAAGTCAAGGCTTTTGACGAGGCGCTGCAACTCACCGGCCTGATCGTGACCAAGCTGGACGGCACGGCCAAGGGCGGCGTGCTGGCCGCCATTGCGCTGTGGGCGCGTGAGCGCAGCAAGGCTCACCCGAACTGGGCGGGCGTGCCGGTTTACTTCATCGGCGTGGGCGAAAAGCTCGAAGACCTGGAAACCTTCAATGCCCGTGAATTTGCACAAGCGCTGCTGAGCTGAAACGCTTCCTGCCAGAGGAGTTCACCATGTCCACCACACCCGATCAGCTGCCGTCTGACTTGCCGCAACGCCGCATTGACCAGCTGCTCGCTCACTACGGCCAGAGCCACCAGCATGCCACCAATGAACTGATTCACTTCGTGGCGATTCCGGTCATCATGTTCAGCTTGGTCGGCTTGCTGATGGCCTTGCATCCATGGCTGGCTTACGCTTTTGTCGCAGCGGGCATGGTCTATTACGCCCGGCTGTCGGCGGTGTTTTTCGCCGTCATGTTCGCCATCTCGGCCGCAGTGCTGGTATTTCTGAGCAACATGGCGGGCGAGCAACGCACGCTCTGGTGCCTGGCCTTGTTTGCGGGCGCATGGGTCTTGCAGTTCATCGGGCACCGGCTCGAAGGCAAAAAGCCTTCCTCTTTGAGGACATCCAGTACCTCTGGGTGGGCCCGCTGTTCGTGCTGAGTAAGCTGTTCTCCAAGTTGAGCTTGCGCTGGTAACAGCGCGCCCTGCGGGCGTGGTCGGGCTTGAAGCCGCGCTGATCAACCCCAGCTGAAGCTTTCAGCCTTGAGGCTGTGCAAGGAGTTCTGCTTGTTCATTTCTTTTTCCAACGCCGCCGCACCCGCCACTTGGGGCGGCCGGGTTCTGCGCTTTTTAGGCCGGCTGGTCTTTTTGTGGGTGGCCGCACTCTTGGTCGCCTGCCTGATTGCCGTCGCCATGATCGTGCTGGTGCTCAGCCTGGTTCGTGCACTCATCACGGGCCGCCGAGCCTCCCCGGCCCAGGTGTTTGGCAACTTCAAGCGTTATGCGCCTCAGGGCATGTGGCCCGGTGCTAAGGCTGAAACGCAAGAGGCAGAACCTGCACGCCCCGTGGGCCCACTCGCGTCTGGCCGGGCTTTTGGCCCGCGAGGCGGGGCCGATACGGTGGTGGATGTGCAAGCCCGGGACATTCCGCCGAGCAAGGCGAACTGAGGCCTGCACCGAGCCCCCCAGCGCAATTTCTGGACGGCTTACGCGGCCGCCCACGCCCTAAAGCACTGAGCACTCAGTTGAGCTACAACCCGTCTTTTGACGGTCTCACGCATAAAATCGTATACGATATAACGTCTAAAATAACCTTCTCCCATGCTGCCCTGGCCCACCGAATCTTCTGCTGAGCGACTGAGCGATGTGCGTGACACCTCGCTGGCCAAGCTCGTGCGCGACGACATGCTGGGGCTGATCCTGAACGGCAGTTTGGCGCCGGGCCAGCGCATCAGTGAGCCCGATGTGGCCACTCGCCTGGGCGTGTCGCGGGTGCCGGTGCGCGAAGCCTTGCGCGAACTCGAAAGCTCCGGCTTGGTCGTGGCGCGCAAGCACTCAGGCGTGTTTGTGCGGCAGCTGGACGCTGCCGAGATTCGCGATCTCTACCAATTGCGCGGCCTCCTCGACGGCTTTGCCGGCCGGCAAGCGGCCCTGCGATCTACCTTTGAGAACGCTGCCCTGCTGCGTTTGCTAGGCGAAGCAACCGAGGCCATGAAGCAAGCAGCGGCTGCTCAAGATGTGCAGCGCTATTACGGCGAAAACCTGCGCTTTCACTGGGCCATCATTGAGGCGGCGGGCAACCAAGCCGTGACGCAAGCCTACCGGGGCATCGTTCAAAAGCTGCACCTGTCGCGCCTGAAAAACCTGGCCCAGCATGTAGGCATGCAAGCCTCGATCGCCGAGCACCTGCAAATTGTCAAAGCCATGCGCGAGCGCAACGCCGACCGCTGCCACGCATTGCTGACCGAGCATGTCAGCCGTGCCCATGGCGACCTGGCGCACACCACGGCGCTCACCAACTGATCCTACTTTTTGTTTTGACTACCGGAGACCTTCCCATGAAAAGACGTTCCCTTCTGCTGGCTGCCCCCGCGCTGCTCGGCACCCCCGGCTTGAGCTTGGCCCAGGCTTTTCCCAACAAGGCCATTCGCTACATCGTGCCGGTCGCCGCCGGCGGCGGCAGTGACATGGTGGGGCGCACCGTCACTGAGCGCTGGGCGCAAGTGCTCAAGCAAAGCATCGTGGTGGACAACCAGAGCGGCGGCGGCGGCGTGATTGCCTGCCAGGCCACGGCCCGTGCGGCACCGGACGGCTACACCCTGATGCAGGCTTATGTAGCCACCCACGGCACCAGCCCGGCCACACGCAAGGTGCCGTATGACGCGGTCAAGGACTTCACCCCCATCGGCATGATTGGCGGCACGCCCAATGTGCTGGTGGTCAACGCCGCCTTGCCGGTGAACACGGTCAAAGAATTCGTGGATTACCTCAAGAAAAACCCCGGGCGTGTGAGCTATGGCTCGGCCGGTGCTGGATCGCTCACGCACCTGACCATGGAGTTGTTCAAGCAGCAGGTCAACTCTTTCATGGTGCACATTCCCTACCGCGGCATTGCCCCGGCCTTCACCGATCTGATTGGCGGCCAGACCCAGGCCATGTTCCCTGGCTTGGCTGCGGCCGTGCCGCACATCCGCTCGGGCCGGGTGCGCCCGCTGGCCGTCACCGGCCCGGTGCGCCATCCGCAATTCAAAGACGTACCCACATTGGAAGAATCGGGCTTCAAGGGCTTTGACGCCCAGCAGTGGTACGGCGTTGCCGGGCCAGCCGGCATGCCCGCGCCTGTCGTCAAGCTGCTCAACGAAACCTTAGCCACGGTGCTGCGCGCACCCGACATGCGCGACAAGCTGTCCATCGAGGCGATTGAGCCGACGGTGATGACGCCCGAGAAATTCGGCGACTTCATCAAGGCCGACATTGCCCGTTGGACCAAGCTGGCCAAGGACCGCGGCATTCAGCTCGACAGCTGAGCACCCACGCGCTGGCCTTGTCGGCCTGCTTTGACTTTCGTTTTTTCTCCACTCTGGCATTTCCGCCGAAAGACTTTTCATGGCCCGCAATACCCAGGTCAGCGCTGACCACAACGCTCCCGCCGTCACCCAAATCCTGGCGAAGTTCGTCGCCACGCACCCTTCCAAAGGCTGGAGCGACGAGGTCGACCATGCCGCGCATCGCACCTTCACGAACTGGCTCGGTTGCGCCGTGGGCGCGGCCCAGCACGAAGCCGCCGACGCCGCGCTGGCCGCCGCGCAAATGCTGCAGCCCGCGCCCCAAGCCAGCGTACTGGGCCGCCGCGACAAGGTCGACATGGGCAGCGCTGCGCTGATCAACGGCATCACCTCGCACACCTTTGACTTTGACGACACGCACCTGAAAACCATTATCCACCCCGCCGGCCCCGTGGCCTCGGCCATCCTGGCGATGGCAGAGCACATCGGCTCGACTGGGCGCGAGTGCATTGACGCGCTGGTGCTGGGCATTGACGTGGCCTGCCGCGTGGGCAACGCCATGTACCCCGAGCACTACGACCGCGGCTGGCACATCACCGGCTCCACCGGCACCTTGGGCGCCGCCGCTGCTTGCGCCCGCCTGCTGAAACTGAACACCGAGCAGACCGCCATGGCGCTGGGCATTGCCGCCTCGCAACCAGTGGGCATGCGCGAGCAGTTTGGCACTATGACCAAGCCCTTTCACCCCGGTGGCGCAGCCCGCGCCGGCATGATGTCGGCGATGCTGGCCAGCAAAGGCTTCACGGCCAGCCCCAAGGCGCTAGAAGCACCGCGCGGCATGATGCAGACCGTCTCGACCAAGAACGACTGGCGCGAGATCACCGACGAGTTGGGCCAACGTTTTGAGATTTCCTTCAACAGCTTCAAGCCTTTCGCCTGCGGCATCGTGATCCACCCCAGCATCGACGCTTGCGCTCAGTTGCGCGCTCAGGGCGTGCGCCCCGAGCAAGTCCAAAGCATCGAGCTCAAGGTGCATTCGCTGGTGCTTGAGTTGACCGGCAAGAAAGAACCCGCCGACGGCTTGCAAGCCAAGTTCAGCGTCTACCACGGCTGCGCTGCCGGCCTGACCTTTGGCTTTGCCGCTGAAGACGAGTTCTCCGACGAGATCGTCAACCGCGCCGACATGGTCGCCCTGCGCCGCAAAGTGGTCGCCACGGTGGACGACTCGATTGACGAAGCCAGCGCCGACGTGACCGCGGTACTGACCGACGGCCGCCGTATCCATGTGTTTGTCGAACACGCCATTGGCTCGCTGCAAAACCCCATGACCGACGTCAACCTGGAAGCCAAGTTCCACGGCATGTCGGACCGCGTGCTGGGTGCTGAGCAGACCGGCGCACTGATCCAGGCTTGCTGGGCGCTGGGCCAGTCGGCCAATGTCGCGACCATCATTGCCCAGGCCACGCCTCAGGCTTGAGCTGGCCACTGACCCGCTCGGCTGCTCGTCTCGCTAGCGATGCAGCCGGGCTGTCGGGCCTTTCCGGAGCGGCCAAAAGCTCGCCCTATTAGCCAAGAGGCGCAGTCGAGTCAGGGCGCGGAATTGCAAAAGTACGTAAAAAGCATGAACTAAGCCGGAGCCACCTTAGCACTCGACCTGTGCGAGTGCTAAAATGCAAGCCTCACGAAAGGAGTCATTCATGACGAGTCATTTGGTGAGCACTTCCGGCGCTTTGGCTGTTCCAGCCACCGCTTGGGCGCCCGCTTCTACCTTGTTGCCCCCTTTGGGCAATCTGGACGCCTATATCTCGGCAGTCAACCGGCTGCCCATGCTGACGCTGGCCGAAGAACAAGCCTTCGGCCGCCAGCTCAAAGACAACAACGACCTGGAAGCGGCCAGTAAGTTGGTGCTGTCGCATCTGCGCTTGGTGGTGTCCGTGTCGCGCAAATACCTGGGTTACGGCCTGCCGCATGGCGACCTGATCCAGGAAGGCAATATCGGCCTGATGAAGGCGGTCAAGCGCTTCGACCCGGACCAGAACGTCCGGCTGGTGAGCTACGCCCTGCACTGGATCAAGGCGGAGATCCACGAGTACATCCTGAAAAACTGGCGCATGGTCAAGATGGCCACGACCAAGGCCCAGCGCAAGCTCTTCTTCAACCTGCGCTCCATGAAGCAGGGCTACAAGGACGACGCTGATGTGGCCACGCACCGCGACACGCTGACCGAAGACCAGATCGACGCCATGGCGCAGACGCTGAACGTCAAGCGCGAAGAAGTCATCGAGATGGAGCAGCGCATGGCCGGTGGCGACGTGCTGCTCGACCCCACGCCCGGCGACGACGGTGAAGACGCTTTTGGCCCGATTGCCTATTTGTCTGACGCCAGCCACGAACCGACGGCGCTGATCGAGTCGCACCAGCGCGACGTGCTAGCCAGCGACGGCATCACGACCGCCTTGAGCGAGTTGGACCCCCGCTCGCGCCGCATCGTGGAAGAGCGCTGGCTCAAGGTCAACGACGACGGCTCGGGCGGCATGACGCTGCACGAGCTGGCCGCCGAATACCAGGTGAGCGCTGAGCGCATTCGCCAGATTGAAGTGGCAGCCATGAAGAAAATGAAGAAGGTGCTGGCCGAATACGCCTGACACTGGCCTTCTGCCTTGTGCAAACCCCGCTTAACGCGGGGTTTATCGTTTCAGGGCGTTGCTAAATGCTGGGTGGCAACAGGCTGGCCTGGTCAGCCTCGGCTCAGCCACCGTCCAGTACAATCGTGCCCCATGTTTCATGCCAACGCGTTCCTGTTGAACACAGCCCAAGCCGCTTCGCTTGGCGTCGCTGCGCATGCATTCACCACCAAAACCACGACCATTAAGGGCTGATCCGGCCTGGTTCGTCGTGCGCCCTCCCCGGCCAGACGAGCCGGGGCAGAAACAGCCGGTCTGGACCTGTTTTTTAAATTGAAAAGGGCGTTGAAATGAGCAAGTTGGTAGGTTTAGTCGGCTGGCGCGGCATGGTGGGCTCGGTCCTGATGGACCGCATGGTTCAGGAAAAAGACTTTCACCTGATCGAGCCTGTTTTCTTTTCCACGTCCAACGCCGGTGGCGTCGCCCCCGCGCAAGCCAAGAACGAGAACAAGCTGCAGGACGCTTTTGATATCGCAGCCCTCAAACGCTGCGACATCATCGTCACGGCCCAAGGCGGTGACTACACCTCGGAAGTCTTCCCCAAGCTGCGCGCTGCCGGCTGGAACGGCCACTGGATTGACGCAGCGTCTACGCTGCGCATGAACGGCGATGCCGTGATTGTGCTGGACCCGGTGAACTTGCCGGTGATCCAAGACGCGCTGGCCAAGGGCGGCAAGAACTGGGTCGGCGGCAACTGCACCGTCAGCTGCATGTTGATGGGCGTGGGCGCCTGGTACAAGGCCGGTCTGGTGGAGTGGATGAGCACGCAGACTTACCAAGCCGCATCGGGCGGCGGTGCCCAGCACATGCGCGAATTGCTCACGCAGTACGGCACGCTGAACGCCGAAGTCAAAGCCTTGCTGGACGACCCCAAGAGCGCGATTTTGGAAATCGACCGCCTGGTGGTGGCCAAGCAGCGCAGCTTTTCTGCCGCCGAGATCGCCAACTTTGGCGTGCCGCTGGGCGGCTCGCTGATCCCCTGGATCGACAAAGACCTGGGTAACGGCATGTCCAAGGAAGAATGGAAAGGCATGGCCGAGACCAACAAGATCCTCGGCCAGGGTGAAGGCTTTGGCACGCCCGCCGTGCCAGTGGACGGCTTTTGCGTGCGCATTGGCGCCATGCGCTGCCACAGCCAGGCGCTGACTTTCAAGCTCAAGAAGAACGTGCCCGTGGCCGACCTGGAAGCCATGATCGCCAATGACAACCCTTGGGCCAAGGTCGTGCCGAATACGCGTGAAGCCACCATCCAGGACCTCACGCCCGTGGCCGTGACCGGCACCATGACGATCCCCGTGGGCCGCATCCGCAAGCTCGCCATGGGCGACGACTACGTGGGCGCTTTCACCGTGGGCGACCAGCTGCTGTGGGGCGCGGCCGAGCCGCTGCGCCGCATGCTGCGCATCTTGCTGGGCGCTTGAGGCACTGATGGCTGTGATGGCTGTGATGGCGCGGGCTGCTTTAGCTGCACTCCTGGCTGTGGTCGCCTTGTTGGCGCCTCTGGCAAGAGCGGCTGATGCGGTGCCCGCGCCGGCCAAGGCCGACAGCCGCGTGGACGTCCCGCTGGGCACCACGGCCAGGGACTTGGCCGCCGAGTATTTACCGCCCGGCGTGACGCTGGACCAAATGCTGGTGGCCTTGCTCCAAGCCAATCCCCAAGCGTTTGCGGGCGGCAACATCAACCGTTTGCTCGCGGGCGCTCAGTTGGTGATGCCCAGCGCGGCGCAGCTCCAGCAAGTGAGTGCGGACAAAGCGCGGCAGACCATCGCCTCGCAGGGGCGGGAGTTCAATGGATCGGCTTCGACGCCTGCGGTTGCTGCAGTGCCTTCTGCGGAGCCAGCTGCCGCACCTGCGCCTAGCCCAACAGCGGTCACCGACCCGAGCACGACCGGCCAGCCCGTCGACAGCGCCGCCGGGCCGACAGATCCCAGCACTGCGAGCACCCCAGCAGGAGGCGAAACCGCCCCAGCCAAAACCGGGCTGCTCCCCCAGCTCGTCGGTCATCCAGCCGTATGGCCCGCCACGGGCGCGCTGCTGGCGCTGATGGCCGGACTGGCTGTGTTGCGCTCGCGCCAGCGGAAAAATAACGCTGCTTCGGCTCCCGTGATGACACACGAGCCAGCCCCTGTGAATGCCACGCTACACGGAAAGTTGGACCCTCGCTTGAACGCTGCATTGCTGGCAGGCAGCACGGCCGAGGCAACGACGGCGCCAGAGGCCGTAGAGGCAAGCAAGCCCGCGCCCACCGCATTCGCGCACTTCGACCTGGACTTGTCCCTGGGCAGCGAGTCGGCTCATCCAGCGCCCGCTACGCCCGCCTCAGCAGCACCCACTCGGCCCGACGCCACGCCGCCCAAGCGAGTCGCCGCAGCCGCGCTCGAGTTCGACCTGAGCAGCCTGTCGCTGGACCTGGGCGAGCCCACCTCACCGCCGCCGCCCGGTCAAAAAACCCAAAAGGCGGCGCCTTGAGGATCGCCCTGGCCGTCAGCTACAACGGCGGGGCCTATGAAGGCTGGCAAAGCCAGTTGTCGGGCAAAACCGTGCAAGACCAGCTGGAGTTGGCGCTGGGCAAATTCAGCGCCAAGCCCGTGCGCGTGATGTGCGCGGGCCGCACCGACGCTGGCGTGCATGCGCTGATGCAGGTGGTGCACTTCGACACTGACTTGCAGCGCGACACCGCTTCCTGGGTGCGCGGCACCAATGCTTTTTTGCCGCGCGACATCGCCGTGCAATGGGCGCGCGAGATGCCGGACGAGTTTCATTCCCGCGCCAGCGCCGTCGCCCGCCGCTACGCCTATGTGTTGCTCGAATCGCCCGTGCGTCCCAGCGTGGAAGCTGGCCGCGTGGGCTGGGTTTACCGGCCCATGGACATGGCTTTGCTGGAACAAGCGGCAGGCTATTTGCAGGGCGAGCACGATTTTTCGTCTTTCCGAGCCGCGCAGTGCCAGGCCAAGTCGCCCGTCAAGAAATTGCAGCGCATCGTCATTTCGCACAAGGCCGGGCAGGCCAATGGCCAGGGCGGTTACTGGCGTTTTGAATTCCAGGCCAACGCCTTTTTGCACCACATGATCCGCAACCTCATGGGCTGCCTGGTCGCTGTGGGCCAAGGCTTGCAGCCGCCTGAATGGATTTTGGACGTGCTGGCCGCCCGCAGCCGGGACGCCGCCGCGCCGACTTTCTCGCCCGACGGCCTGTATTTTCTAGGCCCGGTGTATGAAGCCCGCTATGGGCTGCCAGAGCGCACGCCCGCCTATGATTGGCTGCCATGACCGAGCCCAACGCACTGACCAGCCAACGCACCCGCATCAAAATCTGCGGCCTGACCCGCGAAGCCGATGTGGACGCGGCCGTGGCCGCTGGCGCCGACGCGATTGGCCTGGTGCTGTACGCGCCCAGCCCCCGAGCCGTCACCGCCGAGCGCGCCGCCGAGCTGGCGCGCCGCCTGCCGCCTTTTGTCACGCCGGTGCTGCTTTTTGTGAACGCCACGCCGGCCGAGGTCGCGCTCGCCACCGCCTTGGTGCCGGGCGCCTTGCTGCAGTTCCATGGCGACGAAACGCCGGCCGCCTGCGCCTTGACGCAACGCCCCTATGTGAGGGCGGCCCGAATCCCCACCGGCGAGGCGGGGGCAGGGTTCGATCTCGTAAAATACGCGCTCGACTACTCAACAGCCCAGGCCATCTTGCTCGACGCCCATGTCGAGGGTTTTGGCGGCGGCGGGAAAACATTCACTTGGTCACTGCTGCCTCCAAACGTCAACGCTCACCTCGTTTTGAGTGGTGGATTGACGCCTGCAAATGTGACCGATGGCATCTTGCAAGTCAGGCCGCGTTGCAAGACGCTGGCCGTTGATGTGAGCTCCGGCGTGGAGGTGTCCAAGGGCATCAAAAGCGCCGACAAAATCAACCAATTCGTGGCCGCCGTGCGCGCAGCCGACGAACTACTTGGCAAGACAAATGCAAACCTACCAGCAACCTGACGCAGCCGGTCACTTCGGCATTTTCGGAGGCAGTTTCGTCTCCGAAACCCTGACCCACGCCATCAACGAGCTCAAGGCGGCCTACGCACGTTACCAGAACGACCCCGAGTTCTTGGCCGAGTTCAACTACGAGCTGGCGCACTTTGTCGGCCGGCCCTCGCCGATCTACCACGCGGCCCGCATGAGCCGCGAACAAGGCGGCGCGCAGATCTACCTCAAGCGCGAAGACCTCAACCATACCGGCGCGCACAAGATCAACAACACCATCGGCCAGGCCATGCTCGCCAAGCGCATGGGCAAGCCGCGCGTGATCGCCGAAACCGGCGCAGGCCAGCACGGCGTGGCCACCGCCACGATCTGCGCCCGCTACGGCCTGGAATGCGTGGTCTACATGGGTGCGGAAGACATCAAGCGCCAAAGCCCGAACGTGTACCGCATGAAGCTCTTAGGCGCCACCGTGGTGCCGGTGGAGTCGGGCAGCAAGACCCTGAAAGACGCGCTGAATGAAGCCATGCGCGACTGGGTCGCCAACGTGGACAACACCTTTTACATCATCGGCACGGTGGCCGGTCCGCACCCTTACCCCATGATGGTGCGCGACTTCCAAAGCATCATCGGCAAAGAGTGCCTCACGCAAATGCCCGGCATGACCGGCGGCAAGCAACCCGACGCAGTGCTGGCCTGCGTGGGCGGCGGCAGCAATGCCATGGGTATTTTTTACCCGTACATCAACCACGCTGGCACACGCTTGATCGGCATTGAAGCCGCTGGCGAAGGCATGGACAGCGGCAAGCACTCGGCCTCGCTGCAACGCGGCGTGCCCGGCGTGCTGCACGGCAACCGCACCTACGTGCTGCAAAACGAAGACGGCCAAGTGACCGAGACGCACAGCGTCAGCGCCGGCCTGGACTACCCGGGCGTGGGCCCTGAGCACGCCTTCTTAAAGGACATTGGCCGCGCCGAGTACGTGGGCATCACCGACGCTGAAGCCCTGGAAGCATTCCACTACCTGTGCCGCACCGAAGGCATCATTCCCGCGCTCGAATCCAGCCACGCCGTGGCCTACGCCATGAAGCTGGCCAAGACCATGCGCACCGACCAAAGCATTCTGGTCAACCTGTCCGGCCGAGGCGACAAGGACATTGGCACCGTGGCCGACCTGTCCAACGCGGACTTCTTCTGCCGTCCGTCCTGCCAAGGCCAAGCCGTCAAGGGCGGCACGCACGTGATCGGATTCAAGCCATGAGCCGCATTGCCCCCGTCATGAGTGCCCTGCTGGCGCAAGGCCGCAAGGCGCTGATTCCGTATGTCACCGCCGGTTTTCCCTACGCTGACATCACGCCCGAGCTGATGTACGGCATGGTGACGGGCGGTGCTGACGTGATCGAGCTGGGCGTGCCGTTTTCAGACCCCAGCGCTGACGGCCCGGTGATTCAAAAAGCCGGCGACCAGGCGCTGGCCGCCGGCATCGGTCTGGCCCAGGTGCTCGACATGGTGCGCGTCTTCCGCCAAAAAGACGACAAGACTCCCGTCGTGCTGATGGGCTACGCCAACCCGATCGAGGCCTACAACATCAAGCACGGGCCACATGCCTTTGTGAAGCAGGCCGCCGCCGTGGGCGTGGACGGCATGCTGGTGGTGGACTACCCGCCCGAGGAATGCGTGGACTTTGCCGCTCGCCTGCGCGAGCACGGCATGGACCTGATCTTTTTGCTGGCTCCGACCAGCACACCCGAGCGCATGGCCCAGGTCGCCAAAGTCGCCAGCGGCTATGTGTATTACGTCTCGCTCAAGGGTGTCACGGGTTCTGGTGCGCTGGACATTGGTGCGGTCGAAGCCATGCTGCCGCGCATCCGCCAGCACGTGAGCGTGCCGGTCGGCGTGGGCTTTGGCATTCGCGACGCTGCCACCGCCCAGGCCATCAGCCGCGTGGCTGATGCGGTCGTGATTGGCAGCAAGATCATCCAGCTCATCGACGGCCAGCCGCGCGAGCAAGTCGTGCCCGTGGTGCGCGAGTTCCTGCAGAGCATTCGGGTGGCGCTGGACTGACAGCGCCAGCAGCGCCCAGCGCATAATTACGCCTACTTTCAAGCGCCCCGCTCTGCGGGGCGCCACCTTGAGGACATCAGGACCGCATCATGTCTTGGCTAGAAAAACTACTCCCCCCCAAAATCACCCCCACTGACCCGACCGAGCGCCGCAGCGTGCCCGAGGGCCTGTGGATCAAATGCCCGAGTTGCGAGGCCGTGCTGTACAAGACCGACCTGGAAAAAAACCAGAACGTCTGCCCCCAGTGCAGCCACCACCACCGCATTGGCGCGCGGGCCCGTCTCGACGCCTTCCTGGACGCTGAAGGCCGCTACGAAATTGGCCAAGAAGTCCTGCCGGTGGACGCGCTCAAGTTCAAAGACAGCCGCAAGTACCCCGAACGCCTGAAAGAGGCGATGGAAAACACCGGCGAGACCGACGCGCTGATCGTCATGGGCGGCGCGGTGCACAGCATTGGCGTGGTCGTGGCCTGCTTTGAATTTGACTTCATGGGCGGCAGCATGGGCAGCGTAGTGGGCGAGCGTTTTGTACGCGGCGTGCACGCGGCCATCGAGCAAAAAGTGCCTTTCATCTGCTTTACCGCCACCGGCGGCGCCCGCATGCAAGAGGGCTTGCTGAGCCTGATGCAAATGGCCAAAACCAACGCCGCCCTGACCCGACTGGCCAAAAAAGGCCTGCCGTACGTGAGCGTGCTGACCGACCCGACCATGGGCGGCGTGAGCGCCGGTTTTGCCTTCATGGGCGACATCGTGATGGCCGAGCCCAAGGCGCTGATTGGCTTTGCCGGCCCGCGCGTGATCGAGTCGACCGTGCGCGTGACCTTGCCTGAGGGCTTTCAGCGCGCCGAGTTCTTGCAGACCAAGGGCGCGGTGGACTTGATCTGCGACCGCCGCGAGTTGCGCAAGACCGTGGCCAGTTCGCTGGCCATGCTGCTCAAGCAACCTGCCGACGCCGTCGAATAAATTGACCCAGACCATGGCGTCCGTGCCGCTGTTTCCGCTGGGTACCGTGCTGTACCCCGGTGGGCTGTTGCCGCTGCGGATTTTTGAAGTGCGCTACCTCGACATGATCGGCAAATGCCACAAGTCGGGCGAACCGTTTGGTGTGGTGGCGCTGACCCAAGGCGCCGAGGTGCGGCAGGCCCAGCCGTCGGGCGAGGGCTTTGCCAATGAAGCCTTTCAAAACGTGGGTACGCTGGCGCAGATCACGGAACTGAGCCGGCCGCAGCCCGGCCTCATGATGATCCGCTGCACCGGCATGCAGCGCTTCAAGATCGATCGCAGCGAAAAGCTCAAGCATGGTCTGTGGACGGCCGACATTCAGACCTTGCCCGGCGACATGGCAGTGGACATTCCGCCGGATCTGCAACACACCGCCGAAGCCCTGAACAGCTTGATTGGCAGCTTGCAAGAGCGCGCTGCTGGCGAAGACCAGATTCCGCTGCTGACGCCTTACCAGTTCGGCGATTGCGGCTGGGTGGCGAACCGCTGGTGCGAACTGCTGCCGATTCCGGTGGATCTCAAGCAGCGTTTGATGGAACTGGACAACCCGCTGCTGCGGCTGGAGTTGGTCAGCGACATCCTGGACCGCAGCGGCCTAGCGGCGTGATCTGCACCCTGGCGGTGAGCTGCCAGCCCCCAGCGGGAAACCCGCCCGTAAAAACTTAAAATCGCAACTCCGGCTTTTTAAAAGGCCGCACTTTTTTCTTTTCTCAGCCGCTCCAACCCCCGAGGGGCGCGGCGTCCAACTGGCTCTTTATGTCCATCACACCCGCTACGCCCGCTACCAACGCCCACCCTGCTGCTCCCGTCGCTCAAGACGACAACCAGCTCATGGCCGAGCGGCGCGACAAGCTGGCTGCCCTACGCACGGCCGGCGTAGCCTTTCCGAATGACGTCAAGCCGGCCCACAAGGCAGAAGCCTTGTTCGCCCAGTACGACAGCAAGACCAAGGAAGAACTCGAACCAATGGCTGTGAAGGTCAGTGTGGCTGGCCGCATGATGCTCAAGCGCGTGATGGGCAAGGCCAGCTTTGCCACCGTGCAGGACTCGTCGTTTGGCCCCTCGGGTGGCCGCATCCAGGTCTACATCAACAACGAAGGCGTGGGCGAAGAACTGCACAGCGCTTTCAAACACTGGGACCTGGGCGACATCGTGGCCGCCGAAGGCACGCTGTTCAAAACCAAAACCGGCGAGCTGTCGATTCACGCCACCGGCCTGCGCTTGGTCACGAAGAGCCTGCGGCCGCTACCCGACAAGTTCCACGGCGTGGCCGACCAGGAAGTCAAATACCGCCAGCGCTATGTGGACCTGATCACCGACGAGTCGGCCCGCCAGCGCTTCATGGCCCGCAGCAAGGCGGTCAGCGCCTTGCGCGAGTTCATGGTCGCCAACGACTTTTTGGAAGTTGAAACGCCCATGCTGCACCCCATTCCCGGCGGTGCGAACGCCAAGCCGTTTGTGACGCACCACAACGCGCTGGACCAGGAAATGTTCTTGCGCATCGCGCCGGAGCTGTACCTCAAGCGCCTGATCGTGGGCGGCTTTGAGCGCGTGTTCGAGATCAACCGCAGCTACCGCAACGAAGGTATCAGCGTTCGCCACAACCCCGAGTTCACCATGATGGAGTTTTACGCCGCTTGGTGGAACTACCGCGACCTGATGGACTTCACTGAAACGCTGATCCGCGACGCCGCGCAAAAAGCCTGTGGCAGCCTGCAGCTGAGTTACGGCGGCAAACCAGTGGACTTGAGCCAGCCCTTTGAGCGCCTGACGATCCGCGAAGCCATCCTGAAGCACACCGAGGCCGGCGCCCACGTGGACGACGCCGCCTGGCTCATCAACGCCGTGAAAAAACTCGGCTGCACGGAAGCTAAAGACCGCCTGTCCACCCGGACGCTGGCCAGCTTGCAGGTGCTGTACTTTGAAGAGACCGTGGAAGAAAAGCTCTGGCAGCCGACCTTCATCATGGAACACCCGACCGAAATCTCGCCGCTGGCGCGCGCCAACGACGAGCGGCCCGAGGTAACCGAGCGCTTTGAGCTCTACATCACCGGCCGCGAATTCGGCAATGGCTTCAGCGAGCTCAACGACGCGCAAGAACAAGCCGCGCGCTTCCAGTCGCAAGTCAATGCCAAAGACTCCGGCGACGACGAAGCCATGTTTTACGACGCTGACTTTGTGCGCGCGCTCGAATACGGCATGCCGCCCACTGGCGGCTGCGGCATTGGCATTGACCGCCTGATGATGCTGCTGACCGACAGCCCCAGCATCCGCGACGTGATCCTATTCCCCGCCCTGCGGCGCGAACAGCAGGCATGACGCCTCGCCCCGTCGGCCGGGGCGCCGCGTGAAATACCTGCAAGGCTATCCCGACAGCTTGCGCCAGCAGGCGCAGCAGCTGCTCGATGAAAACCGACTGGGCGTGGTGCTGCTCAAAAAGTACCCCGACACGCACGAAGTGCGCACCGACCGGGCGCTGTACGACTACGTGATGGACTTGAAAAACCGTTACTTGCGCAGCGCCGGTCCGCTATCGCACGTGAGCTTTGACAGCAAGCTCAAGGTGATTGCGCACGCGCTGGGCACGCACACCACCATTTCACGGGTGCAGGGCAACAAGCTCAAGGCCAAGCGGGAGATCCGCATTGCCAGCCTGTTCAAGGAAGGGCCGGAAGCCTTTTTGAAAATGATCACGGTGCATGAACTCGCGCACCTCAAGGAGCGAGAGCATGACAAGGCGTTTTACGCCCTGTGCCAGCACATGGAGCCGAGCTATCACCAGCTCGAACTGGACTTGCGGCTGTACCTCACGCACCTGGACGCGGCTGGCAAAACGCCCGCCTAACTTTCAGAGCGACAAATTCAGGGCACCAAGCCCAGCGCGTGCATGTAAGCCGGCTCCAGCATCAGGTCATCCCAGGCCACGGCGGGCTTGGTCGGCAGCAGGGCCAAGCGCCGCTCTTCGCTGGCTTCGAGCGGCTCCCACTGCCCTTTGACCGCTGCTTGCGTCATGCCGGCCAGCAGCTCGTCCACGGCTTCGCCGCCGTCCACGCTCTGGTTGCAAAGCAAGACCATGTCGCAGCCAGCGTTGAGTGCAGCAACAGCCGCTTGGGTGTAGCTCACTTCACGGCCGTCAAGCAAACGGGCGCCGGCCATGCTCAGGTCGTCGCTGAAAATCGCGCCGCCAAAACCGAGCTGACCGCGCAAGATGAAGTTCAGCCACTTGTCTGAAAAACCAGCTGGCCGAGCATCGACCTTGGGGTAAATCACATGGGCTGGCATGACGCTGGTCAACGTGGTGTTGAGCCACTCGTAAGGCGCGGCGTCGTCCGCCAAGATGGCTTTGAGGCTGCGGCGGTCCACCGGAATCTCGGTGTGCGAATCGGCCTTGACGAAGCCGTGGCCGGGGAAATGCTTGCCGCAGTTGGCCATGCCGCTTTGCAGCAAGCCGTGCATCAGGCTCTTGGCCAGCATCGCCACCAGGCGCGGGTCGCGGTTGAAGGCGCGGTCGCCAATGACGCCGCTGCCACCCCAATCGAGGTCCAGCACCGGCGTGAAGCTGAAATCCACACCGCAAGCGCGCAACTCGGCGCCCAGCACGTAGCCGCAAGCCGTAGCCGCGTTGCTGGCGGCCAAGGCACCGGCACCGGGCGTAGCGCGCTCGGACAAGTCGTCGCGCAGCCACATCTCGCCCAAGGCGCGCATGGGCGGCAGGTGCGTGAAACCGTCGGTCTTGAAGCGCTGCACGCGCCCGCCTTCGTGGTCCACGCAAATCAGCAAGTCGCCGCGCAGCTTCTTGATGTCTTGGCACAGGGCCGTGAGCTGCGCGCGGTTTTCCCAGTTGCGTGAGAACAAAATAATTCCGCTGGTCAGCGGGTGCTTGAGGCGAGCACGGTCGGTCTTGGTCAGGGTGAGGCCAGCGATGTCGATGATCAAAGGCGCGTGGGGGGAAACTTGGGCGGTCATGAAAGGTCCGTGGGTCAAAAAACTAAAAATCAGGGCGCTTGCTCGACGATGACGAAGCTGGTGGCGTAGTCGGTTTCGTCGCTCACGCTGACCTGGGCGCTCAAGCGATTCGCTTCAAACCAGGTTTTGAGGCCGCCGTGCAGCACGATGAAGGGTTTGCCGCTGGGCGCCTTGGCAATTTCGCAGTCGCGCCAGGTCATGGGCATACGCATGCCCATGCCGACGGCTTTGCTGAAGGCTTCCTTGGCTGAAAAACGGGTGGCCAGGTAGCGCACGCCACGATCGGGCCAGCGCTCGCTGCGTGCTCTCCAGACCGAGAGTTCGCCGTCACTCAGAATCTTCTGAGCGAAGCGCTCACCGTGTCGCTCCAGGCTGGCGCGTATGCGCCGGATGTCGCAAATGTCGGTGCCGATGCCGTAAATCATGCGGCAGGGGTGAACGCATCGTCGATGCAGCGCAGGTAGGCTTTGACGGTGGCGTCGTAGCCCAGTTCCAGCGCATCGGCCATCAGGGCGTGGCCGATGGAGACTTCCAGCACATTGGGAATCGCGCGCAAAAAATCAGTCAAGTTGTCGCGGTTGAGGTCGTGGCCGGCGTTGATGCCCAGGCCTTCAGCCGTGGCGGCTTGCGCAGCAGCCACAAACTCGCGCAGCACGTCATGACGGTGCACGCCGGGCCAGGCGCGGGCGTAGGTCTCGGTGTAGAACTCGACGCGGTCTGCCCCCACTTCGCGGGCGGCGGCCATGGTTTCGGGCACCGGGTCCATGAACAGGCTGACGCGCACGCCGAGGTCGTGGGCCTCTTCAATCAGCGGGCGCAGGCGCTCGGCGTCTTGCGGGAAAGACCAGCCGTGGTCGCTGGTGGCCTGGTCTTCGCTGTCGGGCACGAAGGTGCATTGGTCGGGACGCAACTCGCGCACAAACTCCATCAGGTTGTGAAACGGGTTGCCCTCAATATTGAATTCACGGCCCGGCCAATGGGCCATCAGCGCCGCCAGCTCATACACGTCATGGCGGCGAATGTGCCGCTCATCGGGCCTGGGGTGCACGGTGATGCCGCGCGCGCCCGCTTGCAGGCACAGCTGCGCGGCACGGGTGACGCTGGGAATGCCCAAGTGCCGGCTGTTGCGCAGCAAGGCGACCTTGTTGACATTGACAGAAAGCGCGGTGCGCGCACTGCCCTGGCCGAGGATGGCCCCCAACTCAGCGGCGGGCAGCACGGCGGTATCGGTCCTGGCTGGCGCGGGCTGCGGCTCGGCGCCCAAGCCCAGGCCGTGCGGCAGCTCGGGGCGAGGGGGCGGGGTGTTTTTGGTGGCCATAAAAATATCCTGAAGTAAGTGCGTCAAGAGCGCCGACGGCTACAGGGCTTGCAGGTCCACCATCAGCTGGCGGGTCTTGAGCATCTTCACATCGCAATGGTAGTGCAGCAGCGCACGCAGCTGCGGCTTGAGCTCAGAAGCCGGCTCCACGCAGGCCTGCACGATGTCGGAAAACGTAGCGTTGTCGCTGAGTGCCCACTGCAAGACCTGCCACTGGCTGCCCGGCAGGCTGCAGCGGTCGTCGTCATGGGCTTCGCGCAGGCCCGCTTCAGGCAGCAGCACATAGGGCGTGGCCGGGTCGAGCGGCTGCAAGGTGGCGGTTTGCACATTCAGCAGCGGCAGCAGGCCAATGTCGCGCAGCAACCGCAGCTCAAACGCCCGCAGCGTGACCTGCAAAGTGTCCAGCCCCTGACTGGCCAGCAGCTGCACCGTGGCGCCATACGCATCAAACAAAGCCGGGTGCGGGTCGTCACGCGCCAAGAGGCGCATCAGCAGTTCATTGAGGTAATAGCCCGACAGCAAGTTGTCCCCAGTCGGCATGACGTGACCGCCCTGCCACTCAGCGCTCTTGAGGTTGCGGATTTCCGCATCGCCACCAAAGGCGACATGCAAGAGCTGCAAAGGCAGCAACACCGGCCGAAAACTCGAACTCGGCTTCTTGGCACCGCGCGCCACCAGCGCAATCCGCCCTTGCGAGCGCGTGAACACTTCCAGGATCAGGCTGGACTCGCTCCAGTCGTAGCGGTGCAGCACATAAGCAGGCTCGTCGGAGTAGCGCTTAGCGGCCATGGTCAGCGTAAGGCACGACCGCGCCCTCACCCCTGCCCTCTCCCAGAGGGAGAGGGAGTAAGAGGGAGCGCAGACCGAGAGCAAGTCCCCAAACCAGCCGGGGCCGCGGAACCGGCTCTGCCGGGCCGCAGGCGCAGCGGCCCCCTCGGGCGGCTGCGACCACACGCAGTGGGGAGCGTGGAGGCACGACCGCGCCCTCACCCCTGCCCTCTCCCAGGGGGAGAGGGAGTAAGAGGGAGAGGGAGCAAGAGCGGACGCGGTGACTTGCCCAAACCAGCCGGGGCCGCGGAACCGGCTTTGCCGGGCCGCAGGCGCAGCGGCCCCCTCGGGGGGCAGCGACCCACACGAAGTGGGGGAGCGTGGGGGCTCTACTCATACCCGAAGGTCTTGACCCTGGCATCGTCATCGGCCCAGCCCGAACGGACCTTGACCCAGATTTCCAGGAACACTTTGCCGCCCGTCAGGGTTTCCAGCTCGTGCCGGGCTTCGGTGCCGATGCGTTTGAGCTTTTCGCCCTTCTCGCCAATGATCATGCCCTTGTGCCCGTCACGCTCGACCACGATGGTGGCGGCAACCCGGCGCAAATTGCCCTCTTCTTCGAACTTGTCGATGATCACCGTCGAGGTGTAGGGCAGCTCGTCGCCCGTGAGGCGGAACAGCTTTTCCCGGATGATCTCGGCGGCCATGAAGCGTTCGCTGCGGTCGGTCAGCTCGTCGGCGCCGTACATCCAAGGCTGCTCTGGCAGGTATTTTTCGCAGATGCCAAACAAGCGCTCAATGTCCTTGGCGTTGTTGGCCGACATGGGCACGAACTCGGAAAAGTTGTGGCGCTCTTGCATGGCCTTGAGCCAGGGCGCAATGTCGGCGCGGCGGTGGGTCAGGTCAAACTTGTTCGCCAGCAAGATGGCTGGGGTGTTTTTCGGCAGCAACGCCAAGACCTTGTCGTCGGCCATGTTGAACTGGCCGGCTTCGACCACGAAGACGATCAGGTCCACGTCGTTGACAGCGCCCACCACGGTGCGGTTGAGCGAGCGGTTCAGGGCATTGCTGTGCCGGGTCTGGAAACCTGGCGTGTCCACAAACACAAATTGAGTCGGCCCAACGGTACGCATGCCTGTGATGCGATGGCGCGTGGTTTGCGCTTTGCGCGAGGTGATGCTGATTTTTTGTCCCACCAGCGCATTGAGCAGCGTGGACTTGCCGACGTTGGGCTTGCCGACGATGGCGATCAGGCCGCAGCGCTGACCTTCGGCGGGCGGCGCGTTGCTGGTGCTGCGCAAGCTGGCTTGGGCCAGCATGGCGTCGATGTCCTGGGGTTGCTGCGGGGCAGCGGGGGTGTGGGGCTTGGTCATGCAATACCGATCCGAGGGAGGTGAGCCGCTACGAGGCGACGGGGTTTGAACAAAAAACTAACGCAGTGCCGCAGACCGGGCCTGCGCCTGTCAACAAATCAATAAGTCGAAGGGTCAGAGCGCTTTGACAAAGGTCAGCATGGCCGCCGCAGCGGCTTGCTCGCCTGCTCGGCGCGAACCGCCTATGCCGCGCTCGGCCCGGCCGTACTCAGCAATCTCGCACTCGACGTCAAAGGTCTGCTGATGCGCCGCGCCCGAGGTACCAACCACGCGGTAGATGGGCAGATTCATTTTGCGGCCCTGCAGCCACTCCTGCAATTCGGTTTTCGGGTCTTTACCGATGGCCGACATCTGGGGCGTGAAATCGACGTCCTTGAAGAGTCGCTGCACCAGGGCTGCAGCGGCGTCAAAGCCGGCGTCCAGATAGACCGCGCCAATCACGGCCTCCAGTGCATCGGCCAGGATAGACGGCCGTTTGTGGCCACCGGAGCGGGCTTCGCCCTCGCCCAGGCGTATCAGGTTGGGCAAACCCAGGCCTACGGCCAATTGATGCAAGGTCTCTTGCTTGACGAGGTTGGCGCGCACGCGGGACAAATCACCCTCGGGCTGAGCTGCCAAGCGCTCGTACAGCAGCCCGGCCACGGCCAGGTTGAGCACGGAGTCCCCCAAAAATTCCAAGCGCTCGTTGTGGTCCGAAGAAAAGCTGCGGTGCGTCAGCGCCAACTGCAGCAATCTAGGCTGGGCAAACACATGCTGCAAGCGCTGCTGCAGCGCTTGTTGCTCGGGACTGGACGGGGCGGCTGGACGCACGGGTTTAGTCAAACGAGCCGATGCGCTTGAGGTTGCCAAAATTCATCCAGACAAAGAACGCTTTGCCAACGATGTTTTTCTCCGGCACAAAACCCCAGTAGCGTGAGTCCAGCGAGTTGTCGCGGTTGTCGCCCATCATGAAGTAATGGCCCGCAGGCACTTTGCAAACCACGCCCTCGGTGCTGTAGCGGCACTGGTCGCGGTACGGGAAATCGTCCGCAGCCTGCACGAATGAAGGACGGGCTTCGTCGTTCAAGATTCGGTAGTGGCGCTGGCCTTCGGCAATGGTTTCTTCAAACTGCTTGCTATAGCTGAGCACGTCCTCGTCAAAAAAGTCAGGCAATGATTTCTTGACGTACGGTTTGCCGTTGACGGTGAGCTGCTTGTTCAAGTAAGCCACTTCGTCGCCTGGCACACCGACCACGCGCTTGATGTAGTCCAGGCTGGGCTTGGGCGGGTAGCGAAACACCATCACGTCGCCGCGCTGCGGGCTGTGGTTGTCCAGGATCTTTTGGTTGATCACCGGCAGGCGCACACCGTAGTGGAACTTGTTGACCAGGATCAGGTCGTTGATCATGAGCGTCGGGATCATGGAGCCCGAAGGAATCTTGAAGGGCTCAAACAAGAACGAACGCAGCAAGAACACCACGACGATGACCGGGAACAGGCCGGCCGTCCAGTCCAGCCACCAGGGCTGCATGACCAGGCGCTCACGGGCGCCAGTCAGGTCGGTTTCGTCGGCCCGCAAACCCAGTTGCGCGAGCTCAGCCTGGCGCTTTTCGGTGCTAGCAGCCAGGGCATCGGCAGCCTGGCGGCGCTGGGGCAAGAAATACAGGCGCTCAGCCACCCAGTAAATCCCAGTGACCAAGGTGGCGAGGAACAAGAGCAGGGAGAAGTTGCCTTCCACCATGCCGAGGTACCAGGCGCCGCCGTAGCCCACGAAGGCGGCCAGCACCAGCGCCGTGATGGAACTCATGAGGCCGGCCATTATTCTTCCACCTGCAAGATAGCCAAGAAGGCTTCTTGCGGCACCTCGACGGAACCAATCTGTTTCATGCGTTTTTTGCCGGCTTTTTGTTTTTCGAGCAGCTTCTTTTTACGGGAAATATCGCCGCCATAACACTTGGCGATCACGTTCTTGCGCAGCGCCTTGATTGTCTCACGCGCAATCACATTGGCCCCGATGGCCGCCTGGATCGCGACGTCGAACTGCTGGCGCGAAATGATCTCGCGCATCTTGGCGACCACCGCCCGACCGCGGTATTGCGACTGGCTGCGGTGCACGATGATGGACAGCGCGTCCACCCGCTCGCCATTGAGCAAGATGTCGACCTTGACCACGTCGGACGCCCGGTACTCCTTGAACTCATAGTCCATGGAAGCGTAGCCCCGGGACACTGACTTGAGCTTGTCGAAGAAGTCCAGCACGATCTCGCCCAGCGGCATTTCATACGTCAGCATGACCTGCTTGCCGTGGTAAGCCATGTTCTGCTGCACGCCACGCTTGAGGTTGGCCAGCGTCATGACCGCGCCAACATAGTCTTGCGGCATATACAGATGCACGGTGACGATGGGCTCGCGGATTTCCTGGGTGCGACCGGCGTCCGGAATCTTGGACGGGTTCTCGACCATGATCACTTCGCCATCGGGCTTGAGCACCTGGTAGACCACGCTGGGCGCGGTGGTGATCAGGTCTTGGTCGAATTCGCGCTCTAGCCGTTCCTGCACGATCTCCATGTGCAAGAGGCCCAGGAAGCCGCAGCGAAAGCCAAAGCCTAGCGCCTGGCTGACTTCCGGTTCGTAATGCAGTGAGGCGTCGTTGAGCTTGAGCTTTTCCAGCGCATCGCGCAGCGAGTCGTACTCGCTGGCTTCGGTCGGGTACAGCCCGGCGAACACCTGCGGCTGAATTTCCTTGAAGCCGGGCAAGGCTTCAGTGGCAGCAAAAGCGGCGCCACCCGTGCCGGGCTTGATCATGGTCAGCGTGTCGCCGACCTTGGCAGCTTGCAATTCTTTGATGCCGGCAATCACAAAGCCCACTTCGCCAGCTTCCAGCGCGGCGCGTGGTTCCGTGTGCGGCGTGAAGACACCGAGTTGCTCGGCGTTGTACAGCGCTTCGGTGGCCATCAGCTTGATGCGGTCGCCCTTGGCCAAACGGCCGTCCACCACCCGCACCAGCATGACCACGCCCACGTAAGCGTCGTACCAGCTGTCAATGATCATGGCGCGCAGCGGGCCGTCCGGGTTGCCCTTGGGTGCGGGGATGCGAGCCACCACGGCTTCTAAGATTTCGTCGATGCCCAGGCCGGTCTTGGCGCTGCAAGGAATCGCATCGGTGGCGTCAATGCCAATCACGTCTTCGATCTCTTGCTTGGCGTTCTCTGGATCGGCTTGCGGCAAGTCCATCTTGTTGAGCACGGGCACAACTTCCACGCCGAGCTCTAAGGCGGTGTAGCAGTTGGCCACGGTCTGCGCTTCAACGCCTTGGCTGGCGTCCACCACCAGCAACGCGCCTTCGCACGCGGACAGTGAACGGCTCACTTCATAAGAGAAGTCCACGTGACCGGGTGTGTCGATCAAATTGAGGTTGTAGATCTGTCCATCGGCAGCCTTGTAGCGCAGTGCAGCAGTCTGCGCCTTGATGGTTATCCCACGCTCTTTTTCCAAATCCATCGAGTCCAGAACCTGCGCGCTCATCTCGCGGTCTTGCAGTCCGCCGCAGCGCTGGATGATGCGATCGGCCAGCGTCGACTTGCCGTGATCGATGTGGGCAATGATGGAAAAATTTCTGATGTGATTCATCAACGAGAACGCCTAAGTGCTTGAAAGTATTGCGACGAGCGAAGACTCAGTTCGCGGCAGACCATAAAAAAGGGCGCGTCGTGGAACGACGCGCCCTGAACCAACAATCTATGGCAACTGCGATAGTTGGAACTTCATTGTAGGGAAAAAGCCAGCAGTGCATAGCCTTGGAAAGGGCAATTCTTTGTCGTTGCAGGCCAGCAACAGGAAAGTTATTCACAGCTTATAAACAATTTAAATGGGCAAAGTTCTGGACAACTTGTGGGTGATCTGTGGATCAGTGGCTATTGCGCTCAAACGCGACCATCAGCGGCGTTTTATGAGCGGCGTTATAGACCAAACCCGCCAAAACAAGCCTCCATTCTACCAAAAGTCATGTTACAAAGATGCAAGTTAGTACTTACCAACATTAAGAGAGCCTTTCGCAAGCCAGCATAAAAAATTTTAGCGAGTGGAAAACAGCGAAAAAGCACGAGTAACCCCTGAGCTTCGGCGGGTATGGCGGCATTTTTCGCCCTCAAAAACAAGGCCCGGGCCGCTAAGAACGGTCCCGAGCCTGAGCTGAAAGAAGCGCCGGCAAACCAGAGGGTTCGAACTAGAACTCCCTGGGGTTCTTAGCGCACGGGCCGGATCAAGGCGTATTGCGCCAGTTCGCCACGACGAAACAACACGTTGATGGGTTTGCTCTTGTCGATCTTGGCCAGCACTTGGTCAAACTCGCGCACGCTGGTGACCTCGGTGTTGGCAATGGCGACGATGACATCGCCCTCGCGCAAGCCAGCACGGGCAGTGGAGCCTTCGGCCGTTTCCACCCGCACACCGCCGCGCACCTTGAGCTCTTTCTTCTGGGCGTCCGTGATCTCGGCGACCGCCAGCCCCATGGACTGAGCCGGCCCGGCGACGGGCGGTCTTGCTTCGGGTGCACCTGCACGGCGGGCTGGTTTTTCCGGTTCGACTTCGGCCACGGTAACGCTGAGATCACGCATGGCGCCGCGCCGGAAAACGGTCACAGTAGAACGGGTGCCGGGTTTCACGTTGCCCACCAAGCGCGGCAAGTCGCTGGACTTGTCGATGGTCTTGCCGTCGAACTTGACGATGATGTCGCCCGCTTCAACGCCGGCTTTGTCGGCGGGCGCGCCCGCTTCGACACCGCGCACCAAAGCGCCTTGCGGCTTGCCCAGCCCAATGGACTCGGCCACTTCTTTGGTGACCTGGTCGATCTGCACGCCAATGCGGCCGCGCGTCACCCGGCCGGTGCTGCGCAACTGCTCAGACACACGGATGGCCTCGTCAATCGGAATGGCAAACGAAATACCCTGAAAGCCGCCCGAGCGGGAATAAATCTGGCTGTTGATGCCGACCACCTCGCCGCGCATATTGATCAGCGGGCCGCCCGAGTTGCCGGGGTTGATGGCCACGTCGGTCTGGATGAAGGGCAGGTAGTCGCCGGTGTCACGCTGCTTGGCGCTGACAATGCCGGCCGTCACGGTGTTCTCCAGCCCAAACGGCGAACCGATGGCCATGACCCATTCGCCCACCCGCATGCGGTTGGCGTCGCCGATTTTCACCGCTGGCAAGCCAGTGGCTTCAATCTTGACCACCGCCACGTCCGAGCGCTTGTCGGCGCCAATGATTCGGGCCTTGAACTCACGCTTGTCGGTCAGCGTGACCAGCACTTCGTCGGCGCCCTCCACCACATGGGCGTTGGTCATCACAAAGCCATCGGTGGACAAGATAAAGCCAGAGCCCACGCCGCGCGGCACGTCTTCGTCGCCGCCGCCACGCTCAGGGCGAGGTGCGCGCGGCATATTGGGCGGCACCGGAATGCCGAAGCGCCGGAAGAATTCGAGCATCTGCTCGTCCTGGCCGCTGCTGGTGGGCGCCTTGGCTTTTTCAAGTGTCCGGATGTTGACCACGGCCGGACCGACCTGGTCCACCAAGTCGGTGAAGTCAGGCAGGGCTCGTGCCTGCGCCCAAGCCGGCGGCGCCGGCAGAACCGCCAAACCCAGGCTCAGGGCAATTGCCCCCGCCCACACGGGAAGGCGCACGAAAGAAAGCGTCTTTTGGAACATTTGGAGAGCCTCAATAAAAGCGGGAGATAAGAAACCAACGATAAACAAAAGCTGCAAACCTTGGACAAATGGGGGCACTACTTCCGGCGTTCAAGAGCAGCGGCGAAGAGCCGCAGCGTCGGGGCGGGCACCTCCCCCACCACCGTCACCGCCTGCTGACCCGCGCGCACGCTCAAGCTGTGCGTGGCGCCCCAGGACCGGCCCAGATCGTCTGCCGATCTAACCGAGCCTGCAGCGCCGACGAACACCGACACCGAGGCCAGCCCATCCGAGAAAACGCAGTGCAGGGGCAGCGCCGGGTCGGGCGCGGCGGCGCGCTGCTGGCAGCTCACGGGCTTGAAGCCGGGCACCGGTCTGGCCCAATCCCAGCCATGGGCCTGCAAGCTGGTCTTGCTCAGTGCCGGCTTGTCCACCCGATAGCCCTCGGTCTGGCGCATCATGCGCAGCAATTTGTCCATGCTGACCGGTGCATCCAACTGCAACTCTGAAAAAGCCGCTTGCTCCAGCAACTCACCCTCGGGGCTCCAGGTCTGCAGCTTGAGCACCAAGCCACTTTTTTGCTCGGCCCAGACTTGGTAGCCAAACCTCAGGCGGTCCTTGGGTACCAGCCGCAGCACCTCGGCTTGTATGCCAGCCATCCGCTCCCGCCCCAAGGGCTTGACGGTATAAAAATCCGCCAACGAGCTGTCAGCCGACTGCAGCAGCGCAGAGAACAGCCCCAGCGATTCGCGCCTTTCAACTCGCACCATGCCATGGCTAGGCACAAAGGTCAGCACCTCGTCATTGTGGCGAAACACCGAGCGCGCCGGGCCGGTGAGCGATTCCACCCGCTCCACCTGCTGCTCGCCCCGGCAGATGTGCCAGATGCGGGAGCTCGACATGCCCTGGCTCGACGAGACCACAAAGGTGCCGACATAGGCCCGATTGCGAGCGCCTTCGTGCCAGCGCATCAACCAGTCCTTCAGGCTTCTGGTGTCGGTGCTTGTCGGGCCCGCGTCGTCGGAGGCCGTACGGGACGCATCAGCCGCCGGCTGTGCAGCAGCGGGCAGCGCAGCCGCAGCCCAACACAGGCCCAACGCCAAGGCGAGACAGGCACAAAGCCTGCCGAAGATCGGGCCAGCCCCGAGTGCTGGCGTTGATGCGTGCATGGCCATCCCTGCTCAGCGGCCGGACGCCGGCAGGGCTGTGCCTGCCGTTTCAAAGGTGGCATTGCGCAAAAAGCCCGAGGGCATTTGCAAGGCCGAGGCACCGGCCAGCTCACGGTGCGCGGCCAAGAAAGCGTCTAGCTCGGCGTCGCGTGCCATCAGGCCCTGGGGTGTGGCGACCAGCACAGAAGGCTGGCTTTGCGCAAGAGCCGGACCGGCGTCGCCCTGGCCCGACCACAGCTGCCAAGCCAGCGAACCCGCCAAAACCACACCGGCCACAGCCGCCAGCCTGAGCCAGGGAAAAGAGTCATTGGCAGCGTTGCCTAGGGCGACGTTGGCTACGTTGGCTGACGTGTGCGGCGGCAAGCTACCCGCCGGTAAGGCCGCAGACATGGACGGCGTCGCTTCTTCGGCCAGACGGACTTGCAAACGCCGCATGAAGTCCGACTCGCCAGTCACCGCAGGCACGCCGTTCGCCGCCACGGCAGGGCTGCGCAAGATGTCGCCAATCAAGTGGTAGTCGTGCCAGCGGTCCGGAAGCGCAGGGTCTTGCTGCAGCAAAGCCAAGGCCTGGGCCAATTCAGCGGCCTGCAGCTGACCGTCCACCAGGGCCGAAACCAGTTCAGGAGGGATTGCTGCTGAGGAAGCGTTGGCGGAATTCATGGTGGTTCAAGCGAATAGATAACTCAAGCAAAACAGCCGTTTAAAAATCATTGAAAACAAGGCGAGCCCACGGCCTACCAGCGCTTGCCCGTCTGGTTTTCCAACAAGGGCCAGATCTTTTGAGAAATCGCTTCGCGGGCGCGGAATATCCGAGAGCGAACCGTGCCAATCGGGCACGCCATCAGGTCGGCAATCTCTTCATAGCTCAGGCCTTCTATTTCCCTCAAACTGATGGCTTGTCGCAACTCTTCAGGCAGCGCATCCATGGCGGTGTTCACCATCTCGGCAATTTCGCGGCTGGCCAACACGGCCTCGGGCGTTTCTGAACTGATTAGTTCGTTTTCTCGCGGCGAAGTTTCATCGTCATTGTCATTTTTTCGGGAATTTTCCAAGACCGTCGGATCGCGCTTGAGTTCCAGCAGGGTTTTCTTGGCCGTGTTGACCGCGATACGGTACAGCCAGGTGTAGAACTGCGCCTCGCCGCGAAACTGGGCCAAGGCCCGGTACGCCCGGATAAACGTTTCCTGGGTGATGTCTTCAACCAAGTCCACGTCACGGACCATGCGCCCCACCAAGCGCTGGATGCGCCGCTGGTATTTGATGACCAGCAGCTCAAACGCTTTTTGGTCGCCCGCGACTGTGCGTGCGACCAGCAAGGCGTCGACCTCGCCGGCACTGCCCAAAGGGGCAACAGGCGACTCGTTCATGGTGGGTGTTCCGATGGGCCGATGGCCAAATCGGGTGTTGCCGGCCGAGCACACACGGCACGCCGCAAATCGAGCCAATAAGCAGGTGCTGCGCGGCGCTCAGCCCAGAGCCACCAACCGGGGCCCGCTGCATGGCGCAGGTGCAACAGCAAAACGCCCTGCGCGTCCAGCGCCACCTCGGGCGCAGACACAGGCACCCGGTTGGGATAGGCCTGACTCTGCCAAAACCAGTGCTCACCGTCCCACTGCAACTGACCGGCCGGCGACCGTCGCCAGCCTGCATGCAAAGCCGCGGCAGAAAGCGCTAACGCTGCCAAACCAAACCATGGTGTCAGGTCATCGGGCGCTGCACTGCCCCACCAACCAGCCGTCACACCCGCTGCTGCCAACCAGGCCAAGCTCAGGCACAAGCCCAAGAAACGAGAACGCCCCAACGGGTAGTTCACCGATGGGGCGTTGTGAGGGCTCAAGGTTGCCGCCGGCTGGCGGGCTCGCCGGGGGATGGGTTCATGCGGAGGTAATCATCAGGCCCGCTTGAACACCAGGCTGCCGTTGGTGCCACCAAAGCCAAAGTTGTTTTTAACGGCCACGTCAATCACGGCATCACGCGCGGTGTTGGCGCAGTAGTCCAGGTCGCACTCGGGATCTTGGTTGAGCAGGTTGATCGTTGGCGGGATTTTCTGGTGGTGCAGCGCCAAGACGGTGTACACCGACTCAATGCCACCGGCCCCGCCCAGCAAATGCCCGGTCATGGACTTGGTCGAGCTGACGACCATCTTGGCCGCATGCGCACCAAACGCGCCCTTGATGGCATTGGTTTCGTTCACATCGCCCAGCGGGGTGGACGTGCCATGGGCATTGAGGTAAGCCACTTGGTCGGCGTTGACGCCCGCGTTGCGCAGGGCGCTGAGCATGGCGCGGCGGGGGCCGTCCATGCTGGGCGCGGTCATGTGGCCAGCGTCGGCGCTCATACCAAAGCCAGCGAGCTCAGCGTAAATCTTGGCGCCGCGTGCCTTGGCGTGTTCGTACTCTTCAAGCACCATCACACCGCCCCCTTCGCCGAGCACAAAACCATCACGGTCTTTGTCCCACGGACGGCTGGCGGCCGCTGGGTCGTCATTGCGGGTGGACAGCGCGCGCATGGCGGCAAAACCACCCACGCCCAGGGGCGACACGGTGGATTCGGCACCGCCAGCAATCATCACGTCGGCGTCGCCGTATTCAATCATCCGGCCCGCGTCACCAATGCAGTGCAAGCCGGTGGTGCAAGCCGTGGCGATGGCGATGTTCGGGCCCTTGAAGCCGTACTTCATGGACACATGACCGGCGATCATGTTGACGATAGAGCCAGGTACAAAAAACGGGGTGATCCGGCGTGGCCCGCGGCTGGCGAGTTCGCCATGGGTTTCTTCGATCAGCGGCAAGCCGCCAATGCCCGAACCAATGACGCAGCCAATGCGAACGGCCATGTCTTCGGTCAGCGCCTCACCCGTGGGCAGGCCGCTGTCCGCGACAGCTTGGCAGGAGGCGGCCAGTCCGTAATGGATAAAGGTGTCCATGTGCCGGGCTTCTTTCTCGGCAATGTAATCACCGATCTGAAAACCCTTGACCTCGCCAGCGATCTTGCAAGCAAAGGCGCTGGCGTCGAACTTGGAAATCAGCCCAATGCCGGACTGACCTGCCAACAAATTCGTCCAGTTCTCGGCCACCGTGTTACCCACGGGGCTGATGCAACCCAGACCAGTCACTACGACGCGACGACGGCTCATGCGCAAAATCCTGGAGAAGCGCCCTGCCCGGCCAAAGACCGGGTGGGCTTATTGAAGTGCTTGAAAAGGCTGAACAGCCCGATCAGGCTTTTTGATGGGTGGTGGCGTAGTCGATCGCGTTTTGCACGGTCGTGATCTTCTCGGCGTCTTCGTCCGGGATCTCGATGCCGAATTCGTCTTCCAGCGCCATGACCAGTTCTACCGTGTCAAGGGAGTCTGCACCCAGATCGGCCACGAAAGCCTTTTCGCTGGTGACTTGGCTTTCTTCCACGCCAAGTTGCTCTGCAATGATTTTTTTAACACGTGCTTCGATATCGCTCATAAGTCCCTCTGAGGGTGGTGAATTAATCCGTGATTTTAGCCCGTCGCTGGCAATTGCCTGCGGAGCTGGCCGGACGGAAGGAAACCGGCTAATTTTGAGGGCAGCCTGGGCCGCCCGAGTCGTCACATATACATGCCGCCGTTGACGTGCAACTCCTGGCCCGTGATGTAGCCAGCCTGGGGGCTGGCCACAAACGCGACCGCATGGGCAATGTCTTCGGGCTGGCCCAAATGGCCCAGCGGAATTTGGGTCAGCAGCGCTTTTTGCTGCTCATCAGCCAGACCGGCCGTCATGTCGGTGGCGATAAAGCCGGGGGCAATGCAATTGACCGTGATGTGGCGGGAGCCGAGTTCGCGGGCCAGCGAGCGGGTCATGCCCGCCACGCCGGCCTTGGCGGCCGCGTAGTTGGCCTGACCGGCGTTGCCGGAGGCGCCCACCACCGAGGTGATGCTGATGATGCGGCCGTAGCGCTGTTTCATCATGGTGCGCATCACAGCGCGGCTCATGCGAAAAACCGCCTTGAGGTTGGTGTCCAGCACGGCGTCCCAGTCGTCGTCTTTCAGGCGCATGGCCAGCGTATCACGCGTGATGCCGGCGTTGTTGACCAATACATGCAAACCGCCTTGTTCCTTGACGATGGTGTCAACCAACAGCTCGGCGGCTGGGGCGTCGTTGACATTCAGCGCACGGCCTTGGCAACCGGGAAAAGCGGCCAGCGTCTGGCTGATCTTGGCCGCACCTTCTTCGGTGGTGGCCGTGCCAATCACCTTCAGACCTTGTTGGGCCAGGGCCAAGGCAATGGCCGCGCCGATACCGCGCGACGCGCCGGTGACCAGGGCCACCTGGCCAGCAAATTGAACATCGCTCATGCGGCAACTCCGGGTTGGGCGTCCTGGGTCAGGGCGGCGCGCACCTCTGCCAAGCTGGCCGGGTCAAACAAGGGCAGGCCGGTGAGGCTGGCGTCAATGCGTTTGGCCATGCCGGCCAGCACCTTGCCCGGACCGCATTCGACCAAGGGGGACAGGCCACGCGCTTGGATGGCCTGCACACATTCCACCCAGCGCACCGGGCCAAAAGCCTGGGCGTACAAAGCGGCGCGAATGCGGTCTGCGTCGGTTTCGACCGCGACGTCAATATTGTTGATGACCGGAATTTGCGGAGCGGCAAACACCGTATCGGCCAGTTTGGCGCGCAGCTTATCGGCAGCGGGCTTCATCAGGCTGGAGTGAAAAGGCGCGGACACCGGCAAAGGCAAGGCCCGCTTGGCGCCGTTGGCCTTGAGAACTTCACAAGCCTTTTCCACGGCGGCCTTGCTGCCGGCAATCACGGTCTGCGCGGGGTCATTGAAATTGACGGCCTCGACCACTTCGGCCGTGCCGGGGCCAAAACTGCGCAGCACCTCGGCGCAACCGTCGATCACGCCCGCGGCGGGCATGCCCAAAATCGCCGCCATCGCACCCACACCCACGGGCACCGCGTCCTGCATGGCCTGGGCGCGAAAACGCACCAGCGGCGCGGCTTGCGCCAGCGTCAATACGCCCGAGGCCACCAACGCGGAGTATTCCCCCAACGAATGGCCGGCCAGCGCCGCTGGTGCCAGGCCGGTCTCAGCCATCCAGACCCGGTAGGCCGCCACACCGGCGACCAGCATCACGGGCTGGGTGTTGGTGGTCAGCGCCAGGGTTTCCTTGGGGCCTTCATGAATCAGGCGGCCCAGGTCTTCACCCAGGGCGTCTGAGGCTTCGGCCAATGCCTGGCGAACCTGGGGCTGGTCACCCCAGGCGTCCAGCATGCCGACGGACTGCGAACCCTGGCCGGGAAAAACGACTGCAAATGGTTGGGTCATAGTTGTATTTGTCTTCAGAAATCCAGCAGCACCGCACCCCAGGTGAAGCCGCCGCCCACGCCTTCGAGCAGCAAGGTCTGGCCCGGTTTGATGCGACCCGCGCGCACCGCACTGTCCAAAGCCAAGGGAATCGAGGCTGCCGAGGTGTTGCCGTGCTGATCGACCGTGACCACCACCTTATCCATGGGCAACTTCAGCTTTTTGGCCGTGCTTTGCATGATGCGGATGTTGGCCTGATGCGGGATCAGCCAATCAATATCCGCTTCGGTCTTGCCAGCCTTGGCCAGCGTGGCGCGGGCGGCGTCTTCCAGAACGCCCACGGCGAGCTTGAACACGGCTTGGCCGTCCATCTGCAACATCGGGCTGCCCGTGACTTGGCCGCCGGAAACATGACCAGGCACGCACAAAATGCCCTGGTATTTGCCATCGGCATGCAAGTCGGTCGCCAAAATGCCCGGGCGATCCGAGGCTTCCAGCACCACGGCGCCAGCGCCGTCGCCAAACAGAACGCAGGTGGTGCGGTCGGAAAAATCGAGGATGCGGGAGAAGACTTCAGCGCCCACCACCAAGGCTTTGCTGGCGCTGCCCGCCTTGATCATGGCGTCGGCGACGGTCAGCGCATAGACAAAGCCGCTGCAAACGGCCTGCACGTCAAAAGCCGGGCAGCCAGCCACGCCGAGCTTGTGCTGCAAAATGGTGGCCACCGAGGGGAAAACCATGTCGGGGGTGGACGTGGCAACGATGATCAGGTCGATCTCGCCGGCCTCCCGGCCTGCGGCCTGCAAGGCATGGCGTGCAGCTTCCAGTCCCAGGTCGCTGGCGCAAACCTCGGGGGCGGCAAAGTGCCGGGCACGAATGCCGGTTCGCTCCACGATCCAGTCATCCGACGTTTCGATGCCTTTGACAGCCAACTCAGCCGCCAGATCAGCATTGGTCAGGCGGCGCGGCGGCAAATAGCTGCCTGTGCCGGTGATGCGGGAATAACGGCTCATGAATTCAATCAATCTGGGAGAGCTGTTCGCTCAGGAGAGCGCCAGGCTAGTCGGACAAAGAGGCCGGTTGCTCGGCGGCCTGCCGACTGCTCGATGCCGCAGCCAACAACGGCGTAGCGTGAGCAATACGAGCTCTCACCTTGTCGAGCAATTGGTTACGGGCTGCATCATAAGCGCGTTGTAGCGCACATTCAAAAGCCACGATGTCGGCCGAGCCGTGGCTCTTGAAGACCAGGCCGCGCAGCCCGAGCAGGGCAGCGCCGTTGTACAAACGGTGATCTACGCGCTTTTTAAAGGCAGTTAGCACCGGATAGGCTGCCATTGCCGCCAATTTAGTGAAAATGTTCCGCGAAAACTCGGCGCGAATGAAGCCCACAATCATGCTGGCCACGCCTTCGCTGGCTTTGAGCGCCACATTGCCCACGAAGCCGTCGCAGACCACGATGTCGGTCGTGCCCTTGAAAATATCGTTGCCTTCGACGTTCCCGTAAAAGTTCAAATCGCCGGAGTTGGCGGCAGTACGCAGCAATTCCCCAGCTTTTTTGATGACTTCGCTGCCTTTGATGGCTTCCTCACCAATATTCAGCAAGCCCACGCTGGGCGCTGCTTGGCCAGAAGCAGCCACCAGGGCTGAACCCATCACGGCGAATTGGAGCAGATGGTCTTCGGTGCAGTCCACATTGGCGCCCAGGTCCAGCACGGTGGTGGCGCGGCCGGCGGCGTTGGGCAATTGGGTGGCAATGGCGGGGCGATCTATGCCGTCCAGGGTTTTGAGCACATAGCGTGAAATCGCCATCAGAGCGCCGGTGTTGCCGGCGGACACGGCCGCATCAGCTGCGCCGTCTTTGACCTGGTTGACGGCGACCCGCATGGACGAGTCTTTTTTGCGGCGCAAGGCAATCTCGATCGGGTCGTCCATGCTGACGACTTCGGACGCCGGAACCACCTGGCAACGAGGATGGGCACTCAATGCCGCAAAAACGGGATGGGCACCCAGAGCCGATGGCTCGCCGACCAGCAACACCGACAGGTCGGCATGCCGCTGGAGCAGCGTCAAACTGGCGGGCAAGGTTACCGCAGGACCTACATCCCCGCCCATGGCGTCGACCGCGATCCTGATCATGGGCAGACCGGTGCAGTCAAAAATAAGAGATTCAACAAAACAAAAGCCCGCAGGGTGAGTGCGGGCCTGTCATCAAAGCGTGAAATTACGCTTCGGATTTGGTTTTCAGCACCTTGCGGCCACGGTAAAAGCCGGTGGGGCTGATGTGGTGACGCAGGTGGGTTTCGCCGGTGGTGGATTCCACAGCGATGCCCGGCACGGTCAGGGCGTTGTGCGAGCGGTGCATGCCGCGCTTGGAAGGTGACTTTTTGTTCTGTTGGACGGCCATGATCCGCTCCTCAGGGGTGTAGGGTGGGTAAATTGCGCTTGGTACCCCGCCGTGTCTTGAGAGACAACTGATGGCGGCAGAACAAAACGCGAAGCCTGCCATTATAGCGCGATACGGACGGGCCTCACAAGCTGCCGGACAGATGGTCGATCAGCCAGCGAACCGGTTACTTTTTCTTCAGGTCCGCCAGCATCGCAAAGGGGTTAGGTTTGGCATCGACCTCGGGCGCCTCGGCGTCGCCCACGCTGAAAATGGGGGTCTGCGGGCATTCGTCATGCATGGGCACCACCGGCAAGGCCATCAGCAGTTCGTCTTCGAGCAAATTGAGCAGGTCAAGCTGCGGCTCCAGCACCAGCAGGTCTTCTTCGGCCTCGTCGTCCTCGGCCATGGCGATGTCTTCGGATTCGACAAACCGAAACCATTGCTCAATGGCCAGCGGCACACTGACCGCCGTCATGCAGCGCTGGCAGGTCAGCGGCAACTCAGTGCTGGCTTGCAGGTGCAGCCACAAGTCGCCGTCGGTGCCCGTCCGGGGCCGCAATTCGGCACGGGCTTGCCACTGCACCACGGCTTCGGACGAGCCCTCGTCAGCTAAAAAAGGACTTTCAGCGGCCAAGCGGGGCAAGTCCCGCACGGGGGTGGAGTCGGCCAGTGGGGCGCCATCTTGCGCCAAGGCGGTGAGGTTCAAACGCTGAGGAGAAATTCGAGACATGCGGGTCAGTGTAAGAGAATCGGGGGATGACTTTGAGCTCTACACCGGCTGCCGCGCGCAGCCAACGCACGCTGATTTTGGGTTCCACCTCGGCTTACCGCCGTGAGTTGCTGCAGCGCTTGCGGCTGCCTTTCCAAGTCGTGGCCCCCGATGTGGACGAGACGCCGAACCCCGGTGAAACGCCTGCCGCTTTGGCGCAAAGGCTGGCCCTGGCCAAGGCACGAGCCGTGGCACGGCTGCATCCTGACGCGGTAGTGATCGGCTCGGACCAAGTGGCTGACTTGGCCGGCTTGCCGCTGGGCAAACCGGGCAACCACGAGCGAGCCGTGGCCCAACTGCGCCAGATGCGGGGCCAGACCGTGATCTTTCAAACCGCCGTGGCCGTGTGCTGTGTGGCGACCGGCTTTGAAGAAGCTTCGCTCGCCGAAGTGAAGGTGCGTTTTCGCGACCTCACGGACGCGGAGATCGAAAATTACTTGCAGGCCGAACAGCCTTATGACTGCGCGGGCAGTGCCAAGAGCGAAGGCCTGGGCATTGCCCTGCTGGCCTCGATCGACAACGACGACCCGACGGCCCTGGTGGGGCTGCCTTTGATAAGGACTTGCCGCCTGATTCAGGCCGCTGGCATCGAGCTGTTGGCCGGAGCAGCAGCGTGAGCGGCACCGCGCCAAAAGGCCGGCTGTACCTGGTCCCTGCCCCGCTGGATTTCGGCTGCGAAGAAACCACGCCCTTGCAGCAGACCATGCCCGAAGGCACGCTGCAGGTGGCAGCCCGGCTGGGCTGCTGGATCAGTGAGAACGCCCGCAGCACGCGCGCTTACCTCAAGCGCGTGAACGAGTTGCACCCGCTGGCCCAGCCCATCCAGGCGCTGCACATCCATGAACTGCCGCGCGAAGTGCACAAGAAAGGCGACCACGCCGGACAGTTCGACGCCAAGCCGCTCTTGCAAGCCATGCCGTACGGCCAGGACGTCGGCTTGGTCAGCGAAGCGGGCATGCCGGCCATTGCCGACCCGGGCTCGTCGGTGGTCCGCGCCGCGCATGACCTGGGCATGCAAGTGATTCCCTTGGCGGGGCCGATTTCGCTGACGCTGGCTTTGGCGGCCAGTGGGCTGAACGGACAGAACTTTGCGTTTGCCGGCTATCTGCCGCAAGACCCGGGCGAGCGGGCCGCGCGCATTCGCACCCTGGAGTCGCTGGCACTGAAAACCGGCCAGACGCAACTCTTCATTGAAACGCCGTACCGCAACGCGGCCTTGCTCTCGGCGCTGCTACAAACACTGCAAAGCAACACGCGGCTGGCGCTGAGTTGTGGCTTGAGCCTGCCCAACAGCTGGTGCAAGAGCGCCCAGGTCAGCCACTGGAAGCGAGACAAGCCGACACCGCCGCTGGATTTGCCGACGGTGTTTGCCTTCGGCCGCTGAGCAAATACCGCTCAGCGCAGGGCGGGCAGTTCGCGCAGGGCTTTGAAGGCGCCTTCGCCCATGGCCGCGCCAAAGCGCTTGGCCAAACGCTCGGCCACGTTTTCGCGGCGCGTGTAGTCCACGATGTCCTCCGCCTTGACAACGTCGCGGGCAACAAACTCCAGGCTGCCAAGCTGATCGGCCAAGCCCAGGGCGATGGCTTCTTCACCGCTCCAGAACAGGCCGCTGAACATCTCAGGCGTTTCTTTCAGGCGATCACCCCGGCCGGTCTTGACCACCTTGATGAACTGCTGGTGGATCTGGTTGAGCATGTTCTGCGCATAGCCGCGTTGCTTGTCGCTCTGGGCGCTGAAGGGGTCCATGAAGCCCTTGTTCTCGCCCGCGGTCAAGAGGCGGCGTTCGACGCCCAGCTTGTTCATCAGGCCGGTGAAGCCGAAGCCGTCCATCAGCACGCCAATGCTGCCGACGATGCTGGCCTTGTCCACGTAAATCTGGTCGGTGGCTACGGCGATGTAGTAAGCCGCCGAGGCGCAGGTTTCTTCGACCACGGCATAGACCGGCTTCTTGTGCTTGGCCTTCAAACGGAGGATCTCGTCATTCATCATGCCGGCCTGCACCGGGCTGCCGCCGGGTGAATTGATCAGCAAGATCACGGCGCGAGCGCCCTCGTCTTCAAAGGCGGCGCGCATGGCGGCGTTCACCGCTTCGGCCCCCGCGTCGGTGCCCGCTGCAATTTCGCCGCGAATCTCGACGACGGCGGTATGCGGGGCGGTGACGCTGGTGGGCGACGCACTGCGGCTGAGCAACACCCAGGACAGCACGACCAAGAAAGCCAGCCAGGCCAGCCGCACAAAGATGTTCCAGCGACGAGTCCGGCGCTGCTCTTCAATGCCGGCCAGGGCCAGACGCTCCAGCGTGGCGCGCTCCCAACCAGGCGCAGCGTTGGGGGTGGTGGAAGGCAGAACCGGCTGATCAAGGCCGGAATTGGCAGGACTGTCCGAGGGAGGAATATTGTTCATAGAGGGGCTAGTTTAAAACTCGCAGGGTTGCAGGTTGTAGGCTGGCAGCCAAAAGACCACGCCTTGCTCTTCCAGCAATTCGATTTTGACCAAGCCGCCACGGCAAGGACCCCCGGCGCAGGCGCCCGTGTCGGGCCGGTAAGAAGCGCCGTGGCTGGCGCAAAGCAGCCATTGGCCAGTGGCGTCAAAAAAACGGTTGGGCTGCCAGTCCATTTCCATAGCCACGTGGCTGCAGCGGTTAAGGAAGGCTTGCACCTGACCTTGAAAACGAATGGCGAAAGCGCGGCAGGTTTGCCCGCCGTACACCACGTCAAAGGGCACGGCCAGGGCGCTGTCGGCCAAGTCACCGCTGGCGCACAAAGGCTGCGGCGCTTGCACCAGCTCAGGCATGGGCCAACAGCCAGGCCTGCAGCTCTGACACCGAGTGCAGCACCGCCCTGGGCTTCAAGGCGTCAAACGCTGCCGGCTCATGCGCGCCGTAGCTCACGCCCAGGCTGGCGCAACCGGCATTCAGAGCCATTTGCAGATCGTGCGTGGTGTCGCCAATCATCAGGCAGCGCTCGGGACTCACGCCGAATTCGCGCATCAGCTCGTGCAGCATGCGCGGATGGGGTTTGCCAGCGGTTTCGTCGGCCGTGCGCGAGCCGTGAAAAATGCCTTGCAACTCCACGGCTTGCAGCGCTTCGTCCAGCCCACGGCGCGACTTGCCAGTGGCGACCGTCAGCAGATGGCCGCGCGTTTTCAGCGCATCCAGCAGTGGCAACACACCTTTGAACAAACTGATGTCGTCTTGGTGGCGCAGGTAATGGTGGCGGTAACGCTCGCCCAGTTGCGGGTAGAGCTTTTCGGGCACATCGGGCGCTGCATGGGCCAGGGCTTGCATCAGCCCGAGGCCAATCACATAGCCAGCCGCCTCGTCGCTGGGCACGGTACCACCGACGTCACGCACCGCCGCTTGGATGCAGCGCACGATGATCTGGGTGGAGTCGAACAAGGTGCCATCCCAGTCGAAGGCGATCAGGTCAAAGTTCAGGGGGCGCGACATCGGCAACCAGGGTTTGGAGTTCGGGCGGCAAGTTCGCCAGCAGCTGGATGCGCTTGCCATTGGAGGGGTGGGTGAACTTTAACCGCCAGGCATGCAAAAACATGCGGCTCAAGGCCAGGTGGTCGGTTTGCTTGTGCAAGCGCTTGTTCAAGTCAAAGTCGCCGTACTTGTCGTCACCCGCAATCGGGTGGCCAGCGCTGGCCAAATGCACGCGGATCTGGTGCGTGCGACCGGTCTTGATGGTGACTTCCAGCAAGCTCAGCACCTGGCCGTCCAGGCTGGGCGCTGGCGGCAGCTGCGCCTTGACCTTGACCAGCGACACCGCCCGCATGGCGTCCGGATGCTCTTTGGCCACCGGGCGCACGCGCCGCTCGCCGTCGGGCAGCAGGTATTTTTGCAGCGGCTGGTCCAGCACTTTTAAATTGGCTGGCCAGGCGCCAGAAACGAGCGCCAGGTAAATCTTGTCGGTTTCACGCTCGCGGAACTGGGCCTGCAAGAGTTTCAGGGCCATGCGCTTTTTGGCCACCAACAAAATGCCGCTGGTTTCACGGTCCAGCCGGTGCACCAGTTCCATGAAGTCATGATCAGGGCGGGCCATGCGCAACTGCTCAATGACGCCGAACGCCACGCCGCTGCCACCGTGCACGGCCACGCCGGCCGGCTTGTTGATGGCCAAGACGTGCTCGTCTTCAAAAAGAATCGGGAATTCACGCGAGGGGGCCAGGCCGCCGACGCTGGACGTGGCGCCATGGCGGGCAATTTCCACCGCCATGGCCTGGGCTTTTTCTTCGGCCCGGGCCGAGGTGCGCACCGGCGGCAAGCGCAGCACATCGCCAGCCTGCACGCGGGTGTCAGCATTGACACGGCCTTTGTTGATGCGCACTTCGCCGCTGCGGATGATGCGGTAGACGTGGGTCTTGGGCACGCCCTTGAGCAAGCGGATCAGGAAATTGTCCAGACGCTGACCGTCAAAATCAGCGTCCACCGTGACCCAACTCGCCTGCGCCGGAGCGGCAGCTTCGGGCTCGACTGGCGGGGCGGCTGGAGCCACAGGCGCGGCAACTTGGCGGGGCGGAATGGGACTGGGCCGTGTGGCTCGGGCGGGCACCGCTGGCCTGCTGGCCCGCGTTTTACCTGCCCCTATAATATGTTTCACTAGCGTTGCGCTGTAAGTAGTTGATTCGCTTGGCAGTTTAGTCCAACCGCCCATCAACGAGTCGTAAACCGCAACGCTGGAAGGTCGATACCCCTTGCGGGTCAGCACTGTTTGCCCGGTTCCAGGAACCCGCAACAGCACTGACGGTGCAGGCGAATCGACGTTTTGCGAACACAACGACGGAATTACCAGGCAGGCAGCCCAGCGGGCTGTCTGCGGATCCAGGTGAGATCGAAGCCTTTGACGGATAGCCTCTTGATGACAACATGGACGGGACTGCTTTTGTGGGGCCTGCGGTGCTTATTAGCACCGCTGCTGGGCCTTTCAACGCCTGCTGCCCGCCCCGTCGTCTCCCGGCCACCAGCTGCATTGCCAGCTGACTTCCGCCAAGTCCCCCCTCACCCCATCCACACGCCCACGCTCAGACCTGTTTCCTGACCGCTACCCGCGGTCCGGTTTTGCACGTCAACAGCTTTCTCGGCGATTCCCTTTTTTTCGCAGCACGTCGGTTCACGGTGTCGTTTGCCCATTTGGGCAGTGAAAACTCTCGAGACAACGAGAACGATAAGGAACTCCGATGAAACGGATGCTGATTAACGCCACCCAGGCTGAAGAACGCCGGCTGGCCATTGTTGACGGACAAAAACTCCTCGACTACGAAATCGAAATTGAAGGGCGCGAACAGCGCAAGGGCAACATATACAAGGCCGTCGTCACCCGCGTCGAGCCCTCGCTGGAAGCTTGCTTTGTCGACTACGGCGAAGACCGCCACGGCTTTTTGCCGTTCAAGGAAATTTCGCGCAACTACTTTGCCGCCGGCGTGCCGGTCAGCCAGGCGCGCATCAATGATGTGATCCGCGAAGGTCAGGAGTTGATGGTCCAGGTCGAGAAGGAAGAGCGCGGCAACAAAGGCGCCGCACTCACCACCTTCATCAGCCTGGCCGGCCGCTATGTGGTGCTGATGCCCAACAACCCGCGCGGCGGTGGCGTCAGCCGCCGTATTGAAGGCGAAGACCGCACCGAGCTCAAAGAAGCCATGGACCAGCTGGAATACCCAGCCGGCTCCAGCATCATTGCCCGCACCGCCGGCATTGGCCGCAGCGCGCCTGAGTTGCAGTGGGACCTGAACTACCTGATCAAGCTGTGGACCGCCATTGACGGCGCTGGCAAGAGCGGCAAAGGTGCCTTCCTGATTTATCAAGAGTCGAGCCTGGTGATTCGCGCGATCCGCGACTACTTCAACAGCGACATCGGCGACATCTTGTTCGACACCGACGACGTGTACGAGCAAGCGCGCCAGTTCATGGCGCACGTCATGCCCGAGCATGAGCACCGGGTCAAACGCTACCGCGACAACGCGCCGCTGTTCAGCCGCTTCCAGATCGAGCACCAGATCGAGTCGGCCTATGCCCGCACCGTGCAACTGCCTTCGGGCGGCGCCATCGTGATCGACCACACCGAAGCTCTGGTCTCGGTGGACGTCAACTCGGCTCGCTCCATCAAGGGCGGCGACATTGAAGAAACCGCCACCCGCACCAACCTCGAAGCCGCCGACGAAGTGGCCCGCCAGATGCGCTTGCGCGACCTGGGCGGCCTGATCGTCATCGACTTCATCGACATGGAAGAGTCGCGTAACCGCCGTGACGTGGAAAACCGCCTGCGCGACGCGCTGCGCCAAGACCGCGCCCGCGTGCAGTTCGGCACGATCAGCAAGTTCGGCCTGCTGGAGATGAGCCGCCAGCGCCTGCGCCCGGCCCTGTCCGAAGGCGCGTCGATTCCCTGCCCGCGTTGCGGTGGCTCTGGCCACATCCGCGACACGGAAAGCTCGGCGCTGCAGATTTTGCGGATCATTCAGGAAGAGTCGCTCAAGGACAGCACGGCCTCGGTGCTGTGCCAGGTACCGGTCGACGTGGCTTCGTTCCTGCTGAACGAAAAGCGCTCCGAGATCGCCAAGATCGAGATGAAGCAGCGCATCAATGTGCTGCTGGTGCCCAACAAAACGCTGGAAACGCCGAACTACAAGCTCGAGCGCCTAAAGCACGACGACCCGCGCCTGGACAACATCGAAGCCAGCTACAAAATGGCTGAAGAGATCGAAGACCCAACCCTGGTCACGCGCCGCAGCCAGGAAAAGCACAACAAGCAAGAACCCGTCATCAAGGGCGTGTTGCCCGATGTGCCGGCTCCCATTGCCCCTGAGCGTCCAGAGCCTGCGGCCAAGCCAGCAGCCGCTGCCGGCCGGGGCCGCGATGCAGCGCCGGTCAGCGCACCAGCACCAGCCCCCGCAGAAAAAGGCTTCTTCTCCTGGCTCAAAGGTTTGTTCGGTGGGGCTGAGGCCGCACCGGCTGCCGCACAGCCAGCCAAGAAAGAAGAGCGCACTGAAGGCGCGGCCAACGGTCGCCGTGAAGAACGCGGCGAGCGTGGCGAGCGCAGTGAGCGCGGCGGCCGTGACGGCCGACGCGGTGGCCGTGGCCGTAATGAGCGCGGTGAGCGCGGTGAAGCCCGCGAACCGCGTGAGCCGCGTGAGCCCCGTGAAGGTCAGGCACCTCGCGAAGGCGGCCGTGAGGGCGGTCGCGAAGGCGGTCGCGGTGACGGTCGCCGGGAACGCCAAGGCGAGCGCGCTGGCGAAGCCCGCCAGGATGGTCGTCCAGAAGCACGCGAGGGACGCCCTGAACGTGAACCCCGCGAACCCCGTGAGGCGCGCGAACCACGCGAGCCACGCGAACCCCGTGCAGACGGTCAGCCCCCACGCGAAGGCCGTGGCGAGCGTGGCCGGCGTGGCGAGCGTTCTGAGCGGGGCGATCGCCCTGTGCGCGACGCCGCCCAAGAAGAACTGGCCTTGGCCAACCAAGCGGCCATGGCCGCTGCCGCTGGCGGTTTTGGCGAGGCTGACGTCCGCCAAGAACGCCCTGCCGAAGGCCGTGATGGCGAGCGCACACCACGCGAAGGTCGCGAAGGCCGAGGTGAACGCGGCGAACGCGGTGAGCGTGGCGGTCGTCGCCCTGAACGGCGCGATGCGCCTGAAGGCGGCAGCAGCGAGCTGAACCCGCTGGACCCCGCTGGTGCCGATGCAGCCAACCTGGACGGCGCGGCACCTGTTGCCAACGCCGAAGGAAGCAATAGCGAAGCAGGCGGCGATCGCGCACCCCGCGAGCGCCGCAGCCGCGACCGCTACGGCCGTGACCGCCGCGAACGCGGTGAGCGCACGGACTCTGACGGCCAGCCTCAGTCAGGCGAGGTTTTCGCCGCGCACGACACACCGGCACCTGCCGAAGTCAATGCGGCCCCTGCGGCAATGCAAGCGCCTGTCAACGCTCCCGTGCAGTCCGCTCCCGCAGCGTCGGTCGCAATGGAAGCTCCCGTTGCAGCACCCATTGCAGCACCGTTTGCAGCCCCTGCGCCAGCCCCAGTGGCGGCAGCCGCCCCGGACGCCGCCCCTGCTCCGGCAGCCAGCGCCAAGGCCTTGCCTAAAGTCGCGTCTTACCAGTTGCCGCTGGATGACTTGGCTCAGGTGGCCAACGGTTCCGGTTTGCAGTGGGTCAACTCCGACGCCGCCAAGATCGCTCAGATCCAGGCCGCGATGGCCGCGGAACCCAAGCCCGTGCATGTGCCGCGCGAGCGGGCCCCTGTGGTCAACATCGACAACGGCCCGCTGGTGCTGGTGGAAACCAAGCGTGACCTGCGCGACATGAACCTGCCCTTTGAACAAGCAGCAAGTACATCGACACGGGCTGAGTAAAGGCTAACGTCCGGCGCCTCGCACGAGGCGTTGAATGAAGAAAAAAGCGGCTCATGGTGCTATCCATGAGCCGCTTTTTTTATGCCTGAAAAATCAGCGCTGAGTGTTTCAGTGGCGCGTTCACGTCATCAGGTGATGCGTGAAAACGGCACCAGGCTCGCTTCAGGTGGCTGCTGACCGCCACCATGCCACTTCTAAGGACGACCTCAAACCGCCGCAGCGCGCCGGAAGGCTTGTTCGGTAGCCGCCGCGTCGCCGCGTTGTTCAGCCAGCTCAGCCAGCGCACGCCAGGCGCGGCGCAGCAGAGCAGGGTCTTGCAGATGGGTGGTGGCCTGGGTCAACAGTTGCTGGGCTTTGCCCCAGAGTTGGCGCTTCAGGCAAGCCATACCGGCCAGGTACTGCAAGTTGGCGTCACGCGGGCTGTGTTGCAGAGCCGCTTCAATGCGCGCAAGCCAGGCCGCGTCAATCGAGGTCAAGTCTTGTTCGAGCGCGCCTATCAACTTGACGCGCAAGCTCTCGCTGGCCTGTGACCGCGGCAACATGACGTCGTCCCAAATCTGAGCCAACCAGCGGCGCGCCAACTCGACGTCACCGCCCAGGCTGACCAGCCGCGAAGCCGCGTGCACCACCAGCTCAGGCATGGCACGTTCGCTGTCGTCCAGGCCCAGCCAAGCACTCTGCAGTTGCTCAGGGTCGTGTGCGCTGTTCAGCAACTCCAGCGCCAAGCCGCGCACGATGCTTTGGGCTGCCGCTGGCGAGAAGGCGCGGTGCTTGGCCAGCAAGCGGGCGGTGTCTATGGCTTGCCCAGGTCGGTTGGCCAGACGAGCAGCGCGCAGTCGAATGCGCAAGGCCAGCGTGCGGCGGCTGACGCCAACCGGCAACTGACCCAGTAGCTCTAGCGCGCCGGCCGGGTCGCGGTCTTCCAGGGCCCAGCGGGCGGCGCGCAGCTGCACGCCTTCGCGGGTTTCCAGCACAGCGCGGTGGTTGGACATCGTCAGCGCTTGCTGCAAATGTTGGTCGCGCAGCGTGCGGTTTTGCAGAGACTGCGCACTCTCGGCCGCCACCACATGCGCCAAGGCGCGCAACTGCTGCGCACGCTCGGGGTGGTGGCCACTGTCTTGACCGCCGAGTTCACCGGCCAACAGGCTCAGGCTTTTTTCTTGTTGCAAGGCGTTTTCAGCCGCGCGGGTGGCGCGGATAAAGCGACCTGCCATCAGGTGCGCCAGCGCGTCCATCAAGGCGGCGTACATGGCGCGCTCTTTTTGCTGGGCGCGCCAGCGGCGTGCCTGCAGCGGCAGGCTGTACACCGCGTCAAAAGCGCGCCAAGCCAGGTGCACCAGGGCAAAAAGCCCAGCCAACACCAGCAAGACCAAATTGAGCGACAGGTCGACCCGGTAAGGCGGCCAGAACAAGGTGACGACGGCCTGGTTGTTGCCCGCAAACACGGCGACGGCCACCGCGATACCGAACAAGGCAACCAGCCAAAGAGCAGCGCGCATGACCGGTCTGCCTTTAACGCCCGCCCGCGGCGGTGGCCAGCGCGGTCAGGGATTGGTCCAGGCGGGGCGACTCGTTGGACTTGAGCTGGACCTGCACCTGCTGAAGCAAAGCCAGAGCGGCCTGCGTTTTGCGGGAAGAACCGTCAAAGTAACGCTCCAGCGCCGACTGCACCGACTGCAAGTCGCTGCGGGCCACTTCGTTTTGGCGCGACAGCAAACCCAGGCGGGCATTGAGCAGTTTGAGCTTGAGGTTTTCGCGCAGGAAGAAGGACTGCTCGGGTGACACCAGCGCCGCCTCGGGCCGGTCGATGCGGCTCACGCGCAGCAAATTGCGGGCTTCTTCACCAATGCCCGAGAAAAGGCCTGAAAAAAGAGTGGCCAGCCGTTCGCGCCACGCCGAGACCCAACTAGGCGGTGCAGCCGGGGGAGGCACTGCGGCTGTGTCGGCCGGCGGCGCTTCGGACGCGGGCTTGACCGGTGCCGGATTGCCCCGCTCGCCCAGCATGGCGTTGGCCACGGGCAATTCGTCGAGCAAGCGCGTGAGTTCGTCCAGGCGAATCAGCAGGGCGGGAATATCCACCACCACCGTGCTTTTGATGCGCTCGGCGTCTTTGGCCAAGGCGCGCTGCAAGGGGCTCAGGCGGGGTTGGGCGGCGCGCTGCAAGCGCTGCTCGGCCGACTTGAGCGCCGCCAGCAAAGGCTCGGCGCTGCCCGTGAGCTGGGCTTGCTGCTGGGCGAGGCGCAGGGCGGCTTCAATATCGACCACCAGATTTTCGTCACGCGAGCGGGACAGGCTCTGCATCAACTCTTCGAGCTGGCTGCGCTGCAGGCTGACTTCGCTCAATCGCGCTTCGGTGCTCGCCAGGCGGGCCGCAAAGTCTTGCGTGGTCTGCTGGGCCTGACGGGCCAGGGTGCGGGCCTCGACGGCTTGGGCGCCCGCGTCGTTGCTGCGGCGGGCGAGTTCTTCTTGGATATTGCTGATTTTTTGCCACAGCAACAAGCCGATCACCAAAGCCAATCCCGCTACAGCCAGCAACGCCAAAGCCCAAGGGCGGCTCTGCCACCAAGGCAGGGCCGGTGTCTGGCTGGCGCTGGCTGAAGCAGCTGAAGCAGCTGAAGTGGCGTCAGCAGCCAAGGGCTCGGCCGCTGCATTAGCGGGCGTTGAATCGAGGGGGGGCGTGAGGCTCATGAAGGAAACAATTCTATCGACGCCACCAAGTCGTCCAAGGCCGGTCGTGACTCGATAACAACACCCCAGCCCGCCGCGCGGGCGGCGCTGGCAATGCGCGGGTGCGTGGCAAGCGCTCGGGCGTTTTGCCAGCCGCCTTCTGGCGTTGCGGGTAAATGCGCCAGGGCTTCTGAGCTGCTGAACAACCAGATCGAGCCGTCTGTCTGACCGGCCTGAATGCGCTGCTGCTGCTCGGCGCTGAAGCGGGGTGCGCGCCGTTCGTACACGGCCACAAAGTCCACCAGGGCGCCAGCCGCCTCCCATTGGAGGGCCAGCCAATCGCGTCCGGGAGCGGCTGCCGGGCCCGAGCCGCTTTGCCCGCGCACGATCAAGACCCGCTGGCCATGCCAGGGCCGCGCGCCAATGACGGCCCACAGGGCTTCCGAGTCGAACTGCGCGGCGTCCAAGGGGGGGCTGTCGATTTGCGTGGCCGGCACACCGGCTTGCAACAAGGCCTGGGCTGTGCCTGGGCCGGGCGCCAACCAGCGCACAGCAGGCGGCAAGGGCTGTGAAGTATCAGGCCGGGCCGCCCAAAAATGCGCCACTGCATTGCCGCTGACGAACATGACCGCGCTGTACTGCGCCAGATTGCGCCAAGCGGTTTGAACGGCGCTGGTGTCGGCCACGCCAGCAATTTCAATCAGCGGCAGGGCTTCGGCGCTCAGGCCGCGCGCTTGCAAGTGCTGCACCCAACGCGCCGCATCGGCCGCGGGGCGCGTCACCAACAAACGGGGCGGGGTTGGGGAGGTCGGCAAGCGCTGTGCTGACAACAATCAGACGGCCAGGCCAGCCCACACGGCGCCGCCTGCACGCAGCAAGCTGGCCACTTGTTCGCCCAGAGCTTCGGCCTCGGCGAAGTTGCGGACCGGGGCTTGCTGGTGCACGCGCACCAGCGGGGCGGCCGCCACGGGTGCAGCCGGGTCTTCGACGGGATCGCCCCAAGCGGCGTCCAGGCGCATGGCCGCGCCATCGGCCGGGCCGGTGGTGAAGGCTGCTAAAGGCATGGAGCAACTGCCGCCCATGGCGCGAGACACCGTGCGCTCGGCCGTCACGGCCAGCCAGGTCGGCATGTGCGCCAATTGAGCCAAGCCGTCGATCAGGTCTTGCCGCTCGGACGGCACTTCAATCCCCAAAGCGCCCTGCCCGGCAGCGGGCAACATGTCAACCGGCTCGAAGGTAGCGCGAATTCGGCTTTCCAAACCCAGGCGTTTCAGACCCGCAGCCGCCAGCACGATGGCCTGGTAGTGACCTTCGTCGAGCTTGCGCAAGCGCGTGTCCAAATTACCCCGCAGTGGCTCAATCCGCAAATCGGGCCGCATGGCCTTGAGCAGCACTTGGCGGCGCAGGCTGGACGTGCCGACCACGGCGCCCTGCGGCAAATCGGCCAGGCTGGCAAAGGTGTTGGAGACAAAAGCGTCGCGCGGGTCTTCGCGCTGCATCACGCAAGCCAAGGCAAAACCGGGTGGCAAGTCCATGGGCACGTCTTTGAGGGAATGCACGGCCAGGTCGGCCCGGCCATCAGCCAGCGCGGTTTCCAGCTCCTTGACGAACAAGCCTTTGCCGCCGACTTTGCTCAGGGATCGGTCCAGGATCTGGTCGCCCTGGGTGGTCATGCCCAGCAGCTCCACGTCCCAGCCCAGGCGGTCTTGCAGCAGGGATTTGACGTGTTCGGCCTGCCACAAGGCCAGGCGGCTTTCGCGGGTGGCGATCACCACTTTTTTGCGGGTTGAAGTCTGTGCGGGCACTGGTAACCTGTTCGTAATCTGAAGGGGTGAGTGAATGCTAGCATGCACTTTTCCCTTCTCGAACCGCCATGCCGACCAGCACACGCCCCGCCCGCGGGCCAGACCCCAGCCCCGTCCCCTCCCCCGCCAAAGCACGGCAAAACGAGCGGCCACTGGTCGAAGACATTCGCTTGCTCGGGCGCATTTTGGGTGACGTGATCCGAGAGCAAGAGGGCGTGGCTGCTTATGAATTGATCGAGCAGGTGCGCAAGCTGTCAGTCGCCTTCAGGCGCGATGCCGACCAAGAGGCAGACAAGGCCCTGAAGAAGTTGCTCAAAAGCCTGTCGGGCGACCAGACCGTGAGCGTGATCCGGGCTTTCACTTATTTCAGCCACTTGGCCAACCTGGCCGAAGACCGGCACCATATTCGCCGCCGCGCCGTGCACGAGCGCGCGGGCGACACGCAAGAAGGCAGCATTGACGTGGCCTTGTCGCGCCTGCGCTGGGCCGGCATTTCGCCCAAGACCATCTCGCAAACGCTGGCCCATGCCTTTGTCTCGCCGGTGCTGACCGCCCACCCGACCGAGGTGCAGCGCAAAAGTATTCTGGACGCCGAGCGCGGCATTGCCCAATTGCTGGCCAGCCGCGACGAGATCCGCGCCCTGGCCGTTGCCGCCAATGCCAGCCGTGACGCACTGACCCCGCGCGAGCTGGCGGCCAATGAAGCGCAGCTGCGCGCCCGGGTGATGCAGCTCTGGCAGACCCGCTTGCTGCGATTCAACAAGCTCACCGTGGCCGACGAGATCGACAACGCGCTGAGCTACTACGAAGCCACCTTTTTGCGCGAGATCCCCAAGATCTACGCGCACCTGGAAAGCGAGCTGGGCCAGCACAGCGTGCACACCTTTTTGCGCATGGGCCAGTGGATTGGCGGTGACCGCGACGGCAACCCCAACGTCAGCGCGCAAACGCTTGACTACGCCTTGCAGCGCCAGGCCGACATGGCGCTGCGCCACTACCTGACCGAAGTGCATTTCCTGGGCGCCGAGCTGTCCATGTCGGCCATGCTGACGCCCATCAGCGCGGCCATGCAGGCCCTGGCCGAGCGCTCCCCCGACACCAATGAACACCGCCAGGACGAGCCCTATCGCCGCGCGCTGACCGGTGTTTACGCCAGGCTCGCCGCCACGCTGCGCAGCCTGACTGGTGGCGAAGCCGCACGCCACGCCGTGGCCCCGCAAAACCCGTATGACGACGCCCAGGAATTCCTGGCCGACCTGCGCACCATCGAAGCCTCGCTGATGGCGCACCACGGCGCCGCCATCATGGCCGAGCGCTTGCACCCGCTGATACGCGCGGTCCAGGTCTTTGGTTTTCACCTGGCCACGGTGGACTTGCGCCAAAGCTCAGACAAGCACGAAGAAGTGGTGGCCGAACTGCTGGCTACGGCCCGGCTGGAGCCGCACTATGCCGAACTGAGCGAGGCACGCAAGCGTGAACTCTTGCTGCAACTGCTGGGCGATGCCAGGGCGCTGCGCGTGATGGGCGCCAACTACTCGGCCCACACCCAGGGGGAGCTGGCTATTTTTGAGGCAGCGCGAACCGCCCGCCAACGCTACGGCCAAGAAGCGATTCGCCACTACATCATCAGCCACACCGAAACCGTCAGCGACTTGCTGGAAGTGCTGCTGCTGCAAAAAGAAGTCGGCCTGATGCACGGTGTGCTGGAGCCGGTTTCAACGCGTTACCAAAAAGCCGGACCGACCACCGAGCTGATCGTCGTGCCGCTGTTTGAAACGATTGAAGACCTGCGCAACGCCGCGCCCATCATGCGTGAGTTCTATGCCCTGCCCGGCGTGGCCGATCTGGTCAAACGCAGCGGCGCCGAGCAAGACATCATGCTGGGCTACTCGGACAGCAACAAAGACGGCGGCATTTTCACCAGCAACTGGGAGCTGTACCGCGCCGAGATTGCCTTGGTGGAATTGTTCGACGAGCTGGCTAATTCCCACAACATCCAGCTGCGCATGTTCCACGGCCGGGGCGGCACCGTCGGCCGCGGCGGTGGCCCGAGCTACCAGGCCATCTTGGCCCAACCGCCGGGCACGGTGCGCGGGCAGATTCGCTTGACCGAGCAAGGCGAGGTGATCGGCTCCAAATACGCCAACCCCGAAATCGGCCGGCGCAATCTGGAGACCCTGGTCGCCGCCACGCTGGAAGCCACGCTGCTGCAACCCACCAAATCGGCGACGCCGGCGTTTCTGCAAGCCGCCAGCGAACTCTCCAGCGCCAGCATGGCCGCTTACCGCGCGCTGGTGTATGAGACCCCGGGTTTCAACGACTACTTTTTCAGCGCCACGCCGATCCGCGAGATTGCTGAACTCAACATCGGCTCGCGTCCTGCATCGCGCAAAGCCAGCCAGAAAATTGAAGACCTGCGGGCGATTCCCTGGGGTTTCAGCTGGGGCCAATGCCGCCTCACCCTGCCCGGCTGGTACGGCTTTGGCTCGGCGGTGGAGCAGCTGCTCAGCCAAGGCCCGGGCACGCGCAAAGAGGCGCTGGCCTTGCTGCAAAAAATGTACAAGCAGTGGCCGTTTTTCAAGACCCTGCTCAGCAATATGGACATGGTCTTGGCCAAGAGCGACTTGGCGCTGGCTTCCCGCTATGCCGAGCTGGTAAGTGATGCCCGCTTGCGCAAAAAAGTCTTTGCCATGATCGAGGCCGAATGGCAGCGCACAGCCGAGGCCCTGAGCCTGATCACCGGCGACAAGCAACGCTTGGCAGGCAACGCCGCCCTGCAACGCTCGATCCGCCACCGCTTTCCGTACATCGACCCGCTGCACCACCTGCAAGTTGAGCTGATCCGCCGCTACCGCGAAGGCAAGGCTGACGAGCGGGTGCAGCGCGGCATTCATATCTCCATCAACGGGATTGCGGCAGGACTGCGCAACACGGGCTAATTTCCCAAGAACTCGCCCACGGCGTGCAGACCGTCGATGCGGTCGCACACCGTCTTGACAACCATCAAGATGGGAATGCCGAGCAGCAGGCCCCACACGCCCCAGAGCCAGCCCCAGGCCAGCAAACCGATGAACACGGCCACCGGGTTCATGCTGCCGGCACGGCTGGTCAGCCAGGGCGCGAGCAGTTGGCCCATGAGTAGATGAATCAGCAGTGATGCACCGGCCACCAAGGCGGTCATTTCCAGCGTGCCAAATTGAAGCAAGGCCACCAGGGCAGTGGCACCCGCCGTGGCCATGGCGCCCACGTAGGGAACCAAGTTCAGCACACCGGCCGCCATGCCCCACACGGCGGCATGCTCCAGGCCCAGCAGCCACAGGGCCAGCCAGGTCAGCACACCGACCAGCGCGCTGATGAACAGCTGCACTTGCAGGTAGCGCTGGATCTGCTCGGTGATGTCGTGCAGGGCTTGCAGCGTAATTTTTTTCTGGCTCAAGGTCGGGCCTGCCACCTTGATCAGCTTGCGCCTGAAGGTGTCGCCCGAGGCCATGAGGAAAAATGCCAGAAATAGCACCATCGCCATCTGCGTGACCAGCGCCAACAAACCCATGGTGCCGGTCCACAAGTAGACGGCCAAGTTAAAGCGCGGTTTCTCCACCACCACCCGCGTCACGCCGCGGGCGGCGGGTGCGGCGGCGCCGCTTTCCTGGGCGTCTTGTTCCAGTTGGGTCGCGGCTTTCTGCACTTTTTCGAGCGTTCCGCCCGAAGGCATGGGGCGGCTGCGCACCACGTCGCGCAACTTTTGCGAGGCAGCGGGCAATGATTCCAGTAGCGCGCGCGCATCGTCACTAAAAGCATAGACCGCCGTGCCCAAGCTGCCCACCAGCCCCAAGAGCAGAACGCCGGCACTCACCGCACGCGGCAGGTGCCAGCGCTCCAGCCAATACACCACCGGCGAGAGCGCGTAACTCAGGATCACCCCCAGCAGGACCGGTACAAAAACTTCCTTGGCCCAGTGCAGCACCCACAGGGTCGCGAGCACGGCCAACACCGCCAAGGACACGCTGCCAGCCCCCAGCGAAGGGCTGGGCAACTGCGGCGCCTGCGCTGAATCTTCAGCCGCTATCGGAGGTGTTGTCTCGAACGGCTGCACCACGGCCAGGGGCTCGGCGACAGTGGGCGCATCCGGGTCGCTGGCCAGGTAGTCACCAGGCAGCGCGGGGTTGACCAGTTCGGGCGGGGACTGCGGAATGCTCGTCATGCTTTTGAGGGGGACAAGGCCGCCAGTATTCGCTCAAAACGCCCGCAAGGACAGCTCAGCCGCAAATGCTTGGGCACTGCCCGCCCCTGACCGCTTGCTGAACAGCCGCCAGATAAAATCGCTTTTTTACCCAACAGCGTCAGCCCCTCCCGTGAACCAACTCGACAAAAAATCCCAGGCCTGGTCGGCGCTCTTTTCCGAGCCCATGAGTGACCTTGTCAAGCGCTACACCTCCAGCGTGTTCTTTGACAAGCGCCTGTGGCAAGCCGACATGACCGGCTCCTTGGCCCACGCCGAGATGCTGGCGGCGCAGGGCATCATTGCCGCGCAAGATTTGGCCGACATTCAGCGCGGCATGGCGCAAATCAAAAGCGAAATCGAGTCCGGCGGCTTTGAATGGAAGCTTGACCTGGAAGACGTGCACCTGAACATTGAAGCGCGCCTGACCCAGCTGGTGGGCGATGCGGGCAAGCGCCTGCACACCGGCCGCAGCCGCAACGACCAAGTGGCCACCGACGTGCGCCTGTGGCTGCGCGGTGAGATGGACCTCATCATCGAACTGCTGGGCGAGCTGCAAACCGCGCTGGTGGAAGTGACCGAGCGCAACGTCGAAGTCATCATGCCCGGCTTCACCCACCTGCAAGTGGCGCAGCCCGTGAGCTTTGCGCACCACCTGCTGGCCTATGTGGAAATGTTCAGCCGCGACGCCGAGCGCATGGCCGACGTGCGTCGCCGCACCAACCGCCTGCCGCTGGGCAGCGCCGCGCTGGCCGGCACCACCTATCCGCTGGACCGCGAGCGCGTGGCGCGCAGCCTGGGCATGGTCGATGCCGAGGGCCAGCCCCAGGTCTGCCAAAACAGCCTGGACGGCGTGAGCGACCGTGACTTTGCGATTGAGTTCACGGCAGCCGCCAGCCTGTGCATGGTGCACATCAGCCGCTTGAGCGAAGAGTTGATCTTGTGGATGAGCCAGAACTTCAGCTTCGTGAAGATCGCCGACCGCTTCACCACCGGCTCGTCCATCATGCCGCAGAAGAAAAACCCCGACGTGCCCGAGCTCGCCCGCGGCAAAACCGGCCGCGTGGTCGGGCATTTGATGGGCCTGATCACCCTCATGAAAGGCCAGCCCCTGGCCTACAACAAGGACAACCAGGAAGACAAAGAGCCGCTCTTTGACACCGTGGACACGCTCAAGGACACGCTGCGGATTTTTAGCGAAATGGTGGGCGGCCAGCTCAATCCGGCCACGGGCCAAAAAGAAGGCGGCATCACCGTCAACGCTGAGGCCATGGAAGCCGCCGTCAAAAAAGGCTATGCCACAGCGACCGACTTGGCCGACTACCTGGTGAAAAAGGGCCTGCCCTTTCGCGACGCGCACGAAGTCGTGGCCCACGCCGTCAAGACGGCCCAAGGCCTGGGCGTGGACTTGTCCGAGTTGCCGCTGGCCACGCTGCAAAAGTTTGACTCGCGGATTGAACAAGACGTGTTCGGCCCACTCAGCCTGCAAGGCTCGCTGAACGCCCGCAACACCTTGGGCGGCACCGCGCCCGTGCAAGTGCGTGCGCAAATTGCGCGGCACCGCGCTCGGCTCGCTAGCGCTTGATGTTCGATAAACGCCCTCTGAAACTCAACCGATAAGTTGTCGCCATGAGCACCACCGACACCCTTGAACCTGCCGCCGACGTTGCCGTTGACATGCCAACGACCAGTACTCCGCCCCTGGCGTGGGGCGAATCACTGGCCCTTGGTGACGCGCGCATGGACGACACACACGAAGAATTCATCACCCAGCTCAACGCCTTGCTGGCCACGCCCGAAGACCAGCAGTTGCCGCCCTACCGCGAATTCATCGCCCACACGGTCGACCACTTTTCGCAAGAAGACCGCTGGATGCTGGCCACCGGTTTTGCCGCCGACAACTGCCACGCCGGCCAGCACGCTACCATTTTGGAAACCATGAACGCCGTGGTGGAACACTACGAGCAAGGCGACACCGAGATCATCACGCGCATGGCTCAAGCCCTGGCCGAATGGTTCCCCCAGCACGCGCTCAGCATGGACGCGGGCTTGGTCCAACATTTGAAAAACGTCGGCTTCGATTCAACGACCGAAACCCTGGCTGACCCGAGCCTGGTGCGCCCGGCCAGCATGAGTGGCTGCGGCAGTGTGACTTGCAGCTGAGGTGGCACGGCTCGACCGCCAGCGCCTGAAGGGCATTGCTCAGCAGGGTTGAGCGCCATATACTCATGGCATATCCCAACGGGAGACCGCCATGAGCATCACCACTGTCTTCACCAACAACCGTTCCCAGGCGGTCCGCCTGCCGTCCGATGTGCGCCTGCCCGAAGGCGTCAAAAAAGTGCAGGTTCGCGCGCGTGGCATGGACCGCATCATTTCCCCGGTGGGCCATACCTGGGACGATTTCTTCATGAACGGACCACTGGCCTCCGAAGACTTCATGGCCGAACGGGCCACGCAAGCGCAGGCCGAGCGCGAAGCCTTTTGATGCTCCGCCATGCTGAAGTATTTACTCGACACCAACATCGTCATTTACGTCATCAAGCGTCGGCCCGTAGAGGTCATGGCCACCTTCAATCAGAACGCAGGCCGCATGGCCATCTCAGCAATCACCTTGTCTGAGCTCTACCATGGCGCCGAAAAAAGTACCCAGGTCGCTCAGAACCTCACGGTGGTGGAAGAGTTCGCCAGTTTGCTCGACGTACTGCCCTACACGGCCAAAGCCGCCCAGCATTACGGGGCCATTCGCAGCGAATTAGAGAAATCGGGTCGCCCGATTGGCGTGAACGATTTACACATTGCCGCTCACGCCCGCAGCGAGGGCTTGACGGTCGTCACCAACAACCTGCGCGAGTTCGATCGCGTGCCGGGACTGTTGCTGGAAAACTGGGTGAGCAGCCTCAAGACCCCTCAGTGATAGTCGTCTTCGAGTTGATGCCGCACGGCCAGGATTGTCACGGTTGACGCACTGTCGATTTCAAAAAGTGCCACATAGCCGCTGCGGCCAAACGGGATCAGCAACTCACGCAAAAATGGACTGCTGCCAGCCTTGCGGTAGATGAACGGGGAGCGGCTGAGACTGTCGGTTGCCCGGTCAATCGCTTCGAGCGCTTGCTGCGCCAATTCCAGGTCTTCGGCGACCTGTGCACGCTCTAGCAAGAATTGATAAAGGCGAAACAGGTCGTCGCGCGCAACCGGGCTGAACCGGACCGCAAAGCTCACCCCTGATCCTTCTTCCTCAAATTAGCCTGAGCGCGAGCGAGCATCTGACCCAGTTCGCCGCGCACGTCTTCGGCTGCAAAGTACACGCCCGCGACCTGCGCTTGCTCACGCGAAGCCAAACCCCGTGCCACGAACTCGGCTCGGGCACGCCGACGCTCGATGGTTTCCCGGACCGACGTTTCGATAAAGCCCGACAGGGTTTCCCCCTCCTGCAGCACGCTCTGAGCGGCGTCACGCAGATGGGGATCGACGCGTAGGGAGGGCAAGGTGGCGGTTTTCATGAGCTGACTTTGATGCGTTGCATATGCGATGCATCCTAAATCGTTCTGGAAAAGCCTGCAAGCCCATGCGGCACGGGAGCCAAAGGAAAGCCCCCGGCTATCATCCCCCGCTGAGCTTTTTCATCCCTGCTTTCAGGAGTCCCGCATGAACGCCCCCACGTCTTATTCAGCCGTCACACCCAACTTGGCCGCCCTGCCTTTCATTGAAAAGTGGGTGTCTTTTGCCTCGGTGTCGCGCGACAGCAATTTGCCCTTGCTGGACTGGACCGAGGCCTATTTGAAAGAGCACGGCATCAGCTGCAGCCGCACCTATGACGACACAGGCAAGAAAGCCAACTTGTGGGCCACGCTGCCAGCGCATGACGGTGAGACCAAGGTCGGCGGCATTGTGCTGTCGGGCCATACCGACGTGGTGCCCGTCGACGGTCAGCCTTGGGACACCGATCCTTTCCAGGTGACGATCCAAGGCGACAAGATGTTTGGCCGGGGTGTGACCGACATGAAAAGTTACGGCGCCACGGCGCTGATGATGGTGCCCGAACTGTTGAAGCGCCAACTCAAGCGACCGGTGCACCTGGCTTTCAGTTACGACGAGGAAGTGGGCTGCATTGGCGTGCGTCGCCTGATTGCTGACATGCAAGCCCAAGGCTACAAGCCAGCGGGCTGCATCGTGGGCGAGCCCACCGGCATGCAGGTGGTGATCGCGCACAAGGGCAAGCATTCCTACAAAACCACGGTGCATGGCTTTGAGGCGCACTCGTCTCTCACGCCGCTGGGCGTGAACGCCGTCGAGATTGCCTGCGAATTTGTGGCGCACCTCAAAAGCCTGCACCGCGAGCTGGTGGCCAACGGCCCGTTCGACCCGATTTACGACGTGCCCCACACCACCGTGCATACGGGCGTGATTGCCGGCGGCACCGCGCTGAACATCATTCCGCGCCAGTGCGAAGTCACCTGGGAAATCCGCCACCACCACCTGAACACGCCCGAAGATTTGTTTGCCAAAGCAGACGCCTTTGCCAAGCGCCTGGTGCCAGCTATGCAGGCGGTGGCGCCAGGCACGGGCATCACGCACGAGCTCAAGTCGGTCTTGCCCGGCTTTGCCACGGCGGCCGACAGTGAGATTGCCAAGCTGTGCTTTGACTGCGCCGAGGTTGACCCGGCGCATGGCGCGGGCAAGGTGTCTTTTGGCACGGAAGCTGCTCTGTTTCACCAAGCCGGCGTGCCCACCATCGTCTGCGGCCCCGGCCATATTGCCCAAGCCCACCAGCCCAATGAATGGGTGACGCTGGAGCAGCTGGCCTGGTGCGAGCGCTTCATGCGCCGCCTGGCTGACCGGCTCTGCGTTAACTGATTCGTGAACTGATTTTTTCTTCTCTTATTTTTGTTTTTAGGAACCCTGCACCATGATCCAGCGCCGCGACCTTTTGGCTTCTAGTTTTGGCACGGCTTTGCTGTCTGCCTTTGGCATGGCCCAGGCCCAATCCACCAAGACGGTGCGCGTGGTCGTGCCTTTTGCCGCCGGCGGCGTGCAAGACATCCTGGCCCGCTCCCTGTCAGTCGAACTGGGCGCCGCCCTCGGCCAGACGGTCATTGTTGAAAACCGCGCAGGTGCTGGCGGCACGATCGGCACTGGCTTCGTCGCCAAGGCCGAAGCCGACGGCAGCGTGATGGTGATGGCGGCCGCCAGCCACAACATTGCGGGCTCGCTGTACAACAAGCTGGCTTATGACCCGCAAAAGGACTTCACACCTTATGCCCATGTGGGCAGCGCCAGCTATGTGCTGATGGTGCACCCCGACGTGCCCGCCAAGAACGCAGCCGAGTACATCCGCTACGCCAAGGCCCACCCCGGCAAGATGAATTACGCGACCGCTGGCGTGGGCAGCGCCACACATTTGTCGATGGCCTACTTCAATGGCCTGGCCAATATTGACGTGGTGCACATTCCGCTCAAGGCCACGGGTGAGGCGATCAACGAGGTGATTTCAGGCCGCGCCCAAGCCGTGATTGCCGCCAGCATTGGCGCGCTGGCCTTCACCAAAGACAGCCGCATTCGTTTGCTGGGCGTGACTTCTTTGAAGCGCAGCAAGTACCTGCCAGACTTGCCCAGCATTGCCGAAAGCGGCTTGCCCGGCTATGAGTTTGATTCCTGGTTCGGCCTGCTCGGCCCCGCCGCCACGTCCGCCGTTGACGCGAACCGCATCAACACCGCGATGGCCAAGCTGCTCAAAGACCCGGTCATTCTGGAACGTCTGGACAAACAAGGCATCGAGCCGCGCGCCCTGTCCAACCCCGACTTCGGCAAGCTGCTGGCCAGCGATTACGTGCGCATGGCGGCAGTGGTCAAGGCGTCGGGCGCGAAGATCGACTGAACCCCTCGGTTGTCTCGTGCGCTGGCTCTGAGTTCGGCTGGCGCTGCCGGGCTCATGCTCGGGTACGAGAAATCGCCCGGCAACGCCAGCCGAACTCAGATCCCGAGTCGGATCGTCCGCATACCCCAATCGCCTCTCAAAGCTCCGGGCTGTGGCGGGTTGGGGGCGGAGTCGGCGGTCGATTTCTCGTACCCGAGCATGAGACCGCCGGCTCCGCCCCCAACCCGCCGCAGCCCGGGGCCTACCCTCCCCCAACGCTGCAATAAATTTCAACCCAGCCGCAACGATTTCACGGAACGGCTTTGCGCTGCCAGCTAACATTCGCAGTGACAAATCCGCCTGAAAAGCCCAAGAAAAGAGACAACACCATGCCCGTGATCACCAACATCGAAGACCTGCGCGTTCTGGCCGAAAAGCGCGTGCCGCGCATGTTCTACGACTACGCCGACTCGGGCTCATGGACCGAAGGCACCTACCGCGCCAACGAAGAAGACTTCCAGAAAATCAAGCTGCGCCAACGCGTCGCCGTGAACATGGAAAACCGCACGCTGGCCACCAAGATGGTCGGCATGGACGTGAAGATGCCGGTGGCCATTGCGCCCGTGGGCCTGACCGGCATGCAGCATGCCGACGGTGAGATCAAGGCAGCGCGCGCGGCCGAGAAGTTCGGCATTCCCTTCATCTTGTCGACCATGAGCATCTGCTCGATTGAAGACATTGCCGCGCACACCACGGCGCCGTTCTGGTTTCAGCTCTACATGATGCGCGACCGCGACGCCATGAAAGCCATGATCGAGCGCGTGCGCAAAGCTGGCTGCAATGCGCTGGTGCTCACGCTTGATTTGCAGGTGATTGGCCAACGCCACAAAGACCTGAAAAATGGTCTGACCGCGCCACCCCGACCCACCCTGTCCAACATCATCAACCTCATGACCAAGCCGCGCTGGTGCCTGGGTATGGCGGGCACCAAACGCCGCACCTTTGGCAACCTGGTCGGCCACGTCAAAGGTGTGAGCGACATGAACTCCCTCTCGGCCTGGACCAACGAACAGTTTGACCCGCGCCTGTCCTGGGCCGACGTGGCCTGGGTCAAAGAGCAATGGGGCGGCAAGCTGATCTTGAAAGGCATTCAAGACGTGGAAGACGCCCAGCTGGCCGTGGCCAGCGGCGCCGACGCGATCGTGGTGAGCAACCACGGCGGCCGGCAATTGGACGGCGCACCCTCCAGCATTGCCGCCCTGCCCGGCATCGTCGAAGCCGTGGGTTCAGACATCGAGGTCTGGATGGACGGCGGCATTCGCTCAGGCCAAGACGTGCTGAAAGCCTGGGCCCTGGGCGCACGCGGCACGCTGATCGGCCGGGCCATGGTCTACGGCCTGGGCGCCATGGGCGAAGCCGGCGTGACGAAGGCGCTGCAGATCATCCACAAGGAACTGGACGTGACCATGGCGTTTTGCGGACGCACCGATATTCAAACGGTGGACAAGAGCATTTTGGTGCCTGGCACGTACTGAACCATCGCCCGGGCCGGCAAGGCTTGAGTGAAAATTCAGGGGCGATTGACGCAATAAGCGGCAGTCGCCCTTTTTCTTGATGTCCACACAGCCCATCCGCCGCATCGCCCACCTCGACATGGACGCGTTTTTCGCATCCATTGAGCTGCTGCGCTATCCGCAGCTCAAGGGCTTGCCGGTAGTCATAGGCGGCGGGCGGCGCAAGGTGGACGAGGCCATCACCGCCGAAGACAAGGCAGCGCTCAAACAAATTCCCATCAGCGAATTTCCCCTGCTCAAAGACTACGTGGGCCGCGGCGTCATCACCACCGCCACCTACCCGGCGCGTCAGTTCGGCGTGGGCTCGGCCATGGGCATGATGAAGGCGGCCAAGCTCTGCCCGCAGGCCATCGTGCTGCCGGTGGACTTTGACGAAGTGCGCAAGTATTCGCGGGCTTTCAAAGACGCTATTTTGGAAGTAGCCCCGCTGATGGAGGATCGCGGCGTAGACGAGGTCTACATCGACTTCACCGACGTGCCCGGCGGCCAGCGCGACGGTGGCCGCGCCCTGGCCCGGCTGCTCCAACGCAGCATTTTTGACAAGACCGGGCTGACCTGCTCGATTGGCGTGGCGCCGAACAAGCTGATCGCCAAGATGGCCAGCGAGTTCAACAAGCCCCACGGCATTTCCATCGTCCACGAGAGCGATCTGCAGACCCTGATCTGGCCGCTGGCCTGCCGCAAGATCAACGGCATTGGCCCCAAGGCCGACGAAAAACTCAAGCGCCTGCACATCCACACCATTGGCGAGCTGGCCGCGCAAAGCCGCGACTGGCTGCAAGACCACTTTGGCCAGGCCACCGGCGCCTGGATGCACAACGCCGCCTGGGGGCGCGACGACCGGCCGGTGGTGACCGAGAGTGAGCCGGTCTCCATGAGCCGTGAGACCACCTTCGAGCGCGACCTTCACGCCGTACGCGACAAGGCCGAATTGGGCGCCGTCTTCACCCGCCTGTGCGAAAAAGTAGCGGAGGACCTGCAACGCAAGGGCTACGCAGGCAAGACCATCGGCATCAAACTCCGCTACGACAACTTCAAGAGCGTCACCCGCGACCAGACCGTGGCTCTGTATACCGCCGACGCTCAGGCGATCAGGCAAGCCGCCGGGCAGGCGCTCAAACGCGTGCCGCTGGAGCGGCGGCTGCGCTTGCTGGGCGTGCGGGTCGGCACCTTGGTCTCTGCGGAAGAAGCAGCAACTTTGAACGCTGCGGCAGCAGCGCCCGAGTCAGGCAGCGCTGCGCCAGTGTTGATAGACCAGCTTTTCTAGCCATAACCAAAATGCACCTATGACCACCTTCCCCACCCCCTTGAGCTGTTTCGAATTCGGCATCAGCGAGTCCATCGCGCACCTCACGCTGAACCGGCCAGATGCCATGAACACCATGAACCCGACGTTCTGGCGCGAGCTGGACGCGGTGCTCACGCACCTGCACCGCAGCGGGCAAGCGCGGGTGCTGGTGTTGTCGAGCACCGGCAAGCACTTCAGTGCGGGCATGGCCTTGGAAACTTTTGGTGGGGCCATCACCATGGACGACCAGAGCCCCGAAGGGCGAGCCGCCATGTTTGACCTGCTGGCCCAGTTGCAGGCCACCTTCACCAAGCTGGAAACGCTGCGCATTCCGGTGATTGCGGCGATTCAGGGCGGCTGCATTGGCGGCGCGGTGGACTTGGTGACGGCCTGCTGCATTCGCTATGCCAGTGCCGACGCTTTTTTCTGCCTGCAGGAGATCAACATCGGTATGGTCGCGGATCTGGGCACCTTGCAGCGCTTGCCCAAGTTGCTGCCACTGGCCTTGGTCAAAGAATTGGCTTACACCGGCCGTCGTTTGAGCGCCGAGCGCGCCGCGGGTTACGGCTTGGTGAACGAAGTCTTGGCCACACCGGCCGACACATTAGCCGCCGCCATGACCTGCGCCCGCGAGATCGCCGCCAAGCCGCCGGTGGCGATCTGGGGCAGCAAGCAAGCCATTGACTACGCGCGGGACCACGGCGTGGACGACTCACTCAAGCAGATGGGCTGGCTGCAAGGCGCGATCTGGAGCAACCGCCATGTGCTCGAAGCCATCCGCGCGATGAAAGACAAGCGGGCAGCCGAGTTTCCGGACTTGGCGCCCTTGCGCTCCTTTACAGATCTGGCCTGAAGCTCAAGCCGCCGGCTTGAGCTTGCCCGCCGACGCAGCCGACGCCGCCGTCGCTGCACTCGCCACCGCAGCCGCCGCCATGCGCTGACTGGCCTCACGCGCCATCACCGTGGAGTTGCCTTGGCTGGTGAAGGTTTCGCTGTTGAGTGCCTGGGCCTGTATGGCGGCTTTGCGGCCGGCCACAAAAGCGTGGTCGGAGTTGTAGTACTCCCATTCGCTGTAGCGGCCGGCCAGCAAAATGCCGGACTGACCCACCCATTGGCGGATGGTCTCCACATGCTGGGCGCGCTCGTGGTCGTAGACCACATAGGCGTAAGGCATGTCGACCTGGTTGGCCACCCACACAGCGTCGTCAGCGTTGATGATGCCGACCTTCACGCAGTCGGCGATACAGCGTTCAATGAGTGCTTGGTCATCGCAAGGCAGCGGTTTGTATTCCGAATAGGTGATCTCGCAGGTCAGGCCAAAACCGCCGGGGGCATTGCAGTGCGGGCTGGCGTTGCCTTGCACAAAGATGCGGTGAAACACCGTGTCTTCGGGGTAGTAGATCCAGTGCTTGTCGGTGATGGCTTCGCGGCCAATGCCCAGATTGACGCAGCGCACCGACACATGGCGCAAGGCTCGTGCGGCGGCTTGCACCTCGGCCGGGGCTTCGTCGCCCATGGCTTGCACCAGTCGAGGCAGGGCCATGGTGCTGATCAAGGTGTCGTAGCGGTAACTGCGGCCGTCTTTGAGCGTGACCAGGCGGCGCGAGGGCGACACCGCCACCACTTCGGCTTGGAGTTGCACCTCGCCTTCGAGCAAGGGCAAGAAGCCGTCCATCAGCGCCTGGAAGCCGCCCTTGAGCGGGTAGCCAAAGCGAGCATTCGGGCCTTGGGGTTTGGCCACGGGTTGCAGCGCCCCGTCGATCATGTCTTCCAGATCGGGCAGTGGCACACGCCCGCCCAGCCAGGAGGTTTCCATTTCCGACAAGGGCACGGCCCAGAGCTTTTGGTTGTACGGAATGGCGAAGTGCTTGGCCACGCCTGCGCCCCACACGCGGTAGATGAACTCTTCAAAGTTGCGTGGTTTCTCTTGAGCAGTTGCGACAGCCGCCGATGCTTTGCCCGCCGGGTCTTGCCGGATCGGGCCAAAGCGCGCTTCAATCGCGCCGATCAGGCTTTCCTTGAGCACTTCGGGCGGCAAGCCGTAGAGCGCACCCTGGAAGGGGTAGCGCGTGTAGACCTCCTTGCTGTAAATCCAGGCCTCGCGGTTTTGCCAATGCAGGTTCTCGCCCAGCAGGCGCTGGTACAAGTCCAGCACATACGGGTCGTTGGAAAACATGATGTGGCCCGCATAGTCAAAGGTGAAGCCCTGGTCTTCAATCGAGCGGCACCAGCCGCCGACCGTGGCGCCTTTTTCCAGCAGCAGGCTGCCCTCACCCAGGTGGTATGCGGCCGCCAGCCCCGTCGGACCAGCGCCCAGCACCACCACCGGGTGATGGGGCGCCGAAGCCAAGGCCGCGCTGCTCAGGCTCTGGCGGGCCGGTGATGGGCGCTTCGGGGCGCCGCCATTCAAGCTACTTGCCGAAGTGCTGACAGCATCGGCCAAGGGCACTGCCTTCCCCGCGCCCGGCCTGGCCTGCTGCGGCTGCAAGCGCCTGTCCGGCAGACCCGCCATCAGGCCATGAATCGCAGCGGCCGTGCTGTCCCAAGAAGTGCCGGCCACGACGCCCTGCATCAGCGCCAGACGCTCGGCGCGCTCAGCCTGGCTTTCGGCCAGCAGGGCCTCGCACGCTTGCACAAAGGCTTGCGGCGTGTCGGCAATTTCCACAATGTGGCCATAAGGTTCAGCCACGTCCTGAATGCGCGTGCTCACCGCCGGACGGCCAGCGGCCATGTATTCCAGCGTCTTGGTCGGGCTGATGAAGCGGGTGGCCTCGTTCAGCGCAAAGGGCAGCAGGCACAAGTCCCAGCCCGATACTAGACGCGGCAGGTCTTCGTAACTTTGCTGGCCCAGCCAGTGGATGTTGGGCCGCTGCGGCAGGCTCTCTGGGTTGATCTTGATGACCGGGCCGACCATGACGATTTGCCACTCAGGGTGTGCATCGGCGAGCGCGGCGATCAGCCCCAGGTCAATGCGCTCGTCGATCACGCCGTAGTAGCCCAGTCGCGGCCCAGGCAGGCTGCGCTGCGCAGGGTGGTCGTCCACGTCGTCGGTGGCATAGGCAAAGTGGGCGGCGTCCACGCTGCTGGCAAAGCAGTGCACGTTGTGGTGCCGTTGGCGTTTGGATTCATAAAGGCTGGGGCCGCCGGTCAGCACCAAATCGGCTTGCTGATAAAGTGCGTTTTCGCGCTGCACCAGTTGGCGCGGCGCGTTCTTGAAAGCCGACAGCTCGTCCATGCAGTCGTACACCACGGCACGCGGCAGCAAGTCATTGGCCAGCGGCAAGGCCATGGGCGTGTAAAACCACACCAGATAGTCCTGAATATGCCGCTCGCGCAAGAACTCAGACAACAAGCTGCGCAACTCCGGCAAGTGATCGTCATGAAAGCCGACCGCCGAGCTGGACACATGCGGACGCAGCACTTCAATGTTGGCAGCAGGGTGCAAGGTCTCCAAGTAGCTGTCTTGCGTGCCGCTCACGCCCGGCTCGCTGGCCATGGGTTCCTCGACAAACACCACCCGGTAATGCCGCGCCAGGCGGGACAGCAGATGCTGGGGCCGCTGGTAGACAAAATTCCAACGCAGGTGAGAAAAAACAAGAAGTGTCTGCATGTGAGGCTCCGTGAAAAAGTCGGGGGTAAAAAGAAAAAAGGAGCGAAAGCGAAAAACAGGGCAAGCCCATTGCGAACGCTACTAAGGCAGGCCCGACAGCTGCTGACGCCGCGCCTTGAGCACTGGCCTTCGCAAGGGCGGCTCGCCGGGGAGTTGGCGCTGCCAATAGCGAAGCCGCTCGGCATACGGACGGCATAACCAACGGTTCAGGGATGGCTGGTTTGCGGGCCCATCCGCACTGACCGCATCGCCAACTTGCTCGGCCGCACGGTCATCCGTATAGCCTGGGTTCACATCCCACAAACCGCTGTGGTGCCAATGCGCGCCGTCGCCCCAGTCGTGCCGGTCCACGATGGGGTAGAGGCACACGCCTTCAATTGGCAAACCCTGGCGCCTGCAGCTCAGGACCTGGCTGGCCAAGTCATCCAGCCAAAGCGCACGGCCATCGCCCACATGGCTGGTCTCGGCCACCAGCACCGGGCGCTGGTAGCGCTGGCACACGGGTGCCAGCAAGGCGGCAAAGGGTGTGCGGCGCGGGTCGCGCAGCTGCCACTCCAGCCGTCGCCCGGTGCCCCATTCCCAGTGGTTGTCGTGGTAGTAGTTGATGCCCACCACGTCCAGGTAATGCGGGGCGCCGCCCAGCTGCGGGTCGCGCCGGCCGCACAGCATGTCCCAGGCTTCCAGGGCGGCACCGCTGGCTTGCCGCGCCGCCAGCAAGGCTTGCGAATCGGCAGGCTCTGGCGGCACCACGTCGATCAGCGGGTCGGAGTGCATGAAGCGCGCGCCTGGGTCGGCGCTGGCGATCGCGTCACAAGCACGCAGTGCGGCCCGCACCAATTGCTGCTTGACCGCCACGCCGTCGCGCCAAGCCCGCGAGGCGCTGGCGTGGCGCATCATGCCGGTGCAGGACAGCGCCCAGGCCAAAAACGAAATTTCGTTGACCGGTTGGTAGTAACGCCTTTCGCTGGAAACAGCGCGCAAGCTGCTCGCCACCTGCCCGCTGAAGTCGGCCAGGCGTTGCACAAACGCGGGCGACATCAGGTCCAGATCGGCAGGCCAACCGTAATGCATCACGCTCCAGATCACTTCCAAGCCGGCCGCCTGGGCGCATTCAGCCTGGGCCTGCACGCGGCGCAAACCGGCCGCCCCTTGCGCCTCGGTCCCGCGCCAACCAATGCTTTCGCGCACGGTGCGAATGCCGAAGTCCGCCAGCAAGGCATAGTCTTCGCGCAAGCGGCTCCAGTGCTGATTGCTCTCGTTCATCGACAGCGCTTGCCCCGCCGGGTTGATATGGTCGGCGCCTTCGTAACCCCCCATCCAGAACGAACGAAACAGCCGCCCGGCGTCAGCCCCTGCGGGGTCCTCGCAAGCCGAAAAGCGGGCTGGGGGTGAGGCGGACATCAGAGCAAAAAAAAGGGCAAGAGTCGATGGGTTAAAAAACGAGGGATAGCTGGGGGAGCGCGGCGCGCAGCGGCGGGTGGAACACCCGCCCCGCGCTTGACGACAAGCACGGGGAGCCAGGCCGCATGAATGGTTGTACGCGGCAAGACCCAGTGCAGGTGTAGGAAAGGCCCTTGGCCGCTTGTGCGCGCTGGCGCAGCGCCGGCCAAAGCACGCCGCGGCAAAGGAGCGCGCAAGGCGCAACCCGCCGCGGCCTGATCAAGCCGCTGCTTCGGTGACAAAAAAGTGTTTAGAAAGCGCCTTCAACGGCGCCTGGCTTACTGCCGCGCCGTGCGAACCGCCGGGGGCAGCGGCTGCGGAAAGCTGGTGCGAAACGGGTTGATGTCCAGACCGCCCCGGCGCGTGTAGCGCGCCAACACCGACAACTGGGTCGGTTTGCAGCGGGTCCAGATGTCCATGAAGATGCGCTCGACGCACTGCTCATGAAACTCATTGTGGTTGCGAAAACTCACCAGGTATTGCAGCAGGCCACCGTGCTCGATCTCCGGGCCGCTGTAGCTGATTTGCACGCTGCCCCAATCGGGCTGGCCGGTCACCAGGCAATTGCTTTTGAGCAAGTTGCTGGTGAGCACTTGCGAAATCGGCGCTTCGTCCGGCACGGTGGTCAGCAACTCGGGCGCCGGGCTGTACTGCGTGCATTCAATGTCCAGGCGGTCCAGGCTCAGGCCATCGAGTTCGTGAATCGGCTCGGCGTCAAAAGATTCAGGCAACACCAGCTTGAGCCCCACTTGCGGCGGGTTGGCGTGCAGCGTGCCATCGGCTTGGCGCCACACCGCGTGGCTGATGTCGGCGCGCAGGCGCGCTTGCACTTCAGCAGCATCCTTGAAGCGCGTGTTGTTGAAGCTGTTCAGGTACAGCTTGAAGGACTTGCTCTCCACGATGTTCGGCGTCTCACACGGCACCACCACCTGGGCCAGGGCCACTTGTGGCTTGCCGCGCAAATTGAGCCAACTCAATTCATAGGCGGTCCATTGGTCGGCGCCAAAAAACGGTGGCTGCGCGCCCACGCCGATTTCGGCGCGTTTCTCGGCGCGGGCAATGGGAAACAGCAGCGACGCGTCGTACTGGTCAACGTAAGCCGAGACTTTGCCCAGCTCGGATTGTTCGGGGGTGTTCATGTGAATTCGCGCTCTCTGAGCCACTTGGTGGCAATCCATTTTTCGCCTTGCAACACGGGCGTGCCGCCATGCAAGGTGCGGCTGCTCGGGTGCGGCCGGCTGTAGTTGAAAAACACGGCGTTGCCGCGCTTGGGCAGGCATTCAAATTGCACGTCGGGAAAGACGGTGCTGCCGCCCGCCTCGGGCTCGTTCAGGTACATCACCACCGTGGCCACACGCTGGCCGCCACGCGCCAAGATGCTGGCGGTACCGGCTTCGGCCGGGTCGAAGTAGTCGTAGTGCGGCTTGTATTCGGCGCCCGGGCCATAGCGCAGCACCTGCAGGCCCTCGCCGTTTTGCACGGGCCAGTGCAGCAAGGCGGCAATGCGCTGCTCGATTCGCTCGATCAGCGCACTCTCGCCTCGCTCGAAAAACATGCCTTGGCTGGTGCGGTCGGGGTTGATTTCTTCGCCGCCGGTTTGCACCGCCACGGTCAGCGAGCGTTGCAGGCGGGGCCGGGCAGCGGCCATCAGCGCTTCGCATTCTTCGGCGTTCAGCAGGCCGTCCAGCACGATCAACTCGGGCTCGTGCATGACCACCAAGGCATTGACGCTGCGGTCACCCGCAGGCAAAGCCACGCGCTCACCCGCCAAGGGCGGCCAAGGCAGGGGAGTTTGAGGCGCCTCTGCAGCGGCTGCGGCGACGGGCCAGCCCATCAAGCGGCGTGCATCGGCGTCTTCCCAGCCTGCTTCGAGCAGGGCTTGAAAAATCAGCGCGGCCTCGCAACCGGCTTGGCGCTGCGCGGCCAGCCAGGCCAGCACATCGGGCGGGTAGCTGTTTTGCTCTTGGGTGGACATGCGTTTGAGTTCCGGGCGCGGGCCTTGGATCAAGCCTGGGCGGTGCGGCGAAACACCAAACGGTCCGGCTCGGAGACGTCAGGTGCAAAGGCATAGCCTTCCAAATCGAAGCCTTCGAGCTTTTTCACGCTGCTGACTTTTTTCTCAACTGCATAACGCACCATCAGCCCGCGTGCGCGCTTGGCCATGAAGCTGATGATCTTGTACTTGCTGGCCTTGAGTTCTTCAAACACGCAGGTCACCACGCGGGGCTTCAAGGCCTTGCGGTCCACCACCTTGAAGTACTCCTCGCTGGCCAAGTTGACGACCACGGGCGAGGTGTCGGCAGCGGCGCGCTCGTTGAGGTAGTTGGCAATGGTGCTGCCCCAGAACTGGTAGAGGTTCTTGCCGCGCGGTGTGCTCAGCGATGTGCCCATCTCCAGACGATAAGGCTGCATCCAGTCCAGCGGGCGTAACACGCCGTAAAGACCACTCAAGATGCACACATGCTGCTGAGCCCATTCGAGCTGCGTGCGGTTCAGGGTGTTGGCGTCCAGGCCTTCGTACACGTCGCCGTTGAAAGCCAGCACGGCTTGCTTGGCGTTCTTGGCGGTGAACTTCGGGCTCCAGGCTTCATAGCGCGCCACGTTCAGGCCCGAGAGTTTGTCTGAGAGGTCCATCAACTCAGCAATTTGCTGCGGGGACTTGTCGCGCAGCACCTCAATCAACTCGGCCGCCTGCGGCACAAAGGCTGGCAGCGTGTGCGGCACGTCAACAACAGGCGTTTCGTAATCCAGGGATTTGGCAGGTGAAAGCAAAAACAACATCGGTGTGGCATCCTTAGCTGGTCAATTATCCGGCAGCAGCCCATGGGCTTGCGCCGCACCGGTATTCATTCAGGAGTTTGTGTTGAGTCTTTTGTTTTCGCCTTTTACCTTGAACGCGCCGCGCGGCCCCTTGGTCTTGCCCAACCGCCTGGTGGTGGCGCCCATGTGCCAGTACGCCTGTGATGGCGGCTTGGCCAACGACTGGCATTTGATGCACTGGGGCCAGCTGCTCAACGGCGGCGCTGGCATGGTCACGCTCGAAGCTACGGCTGTGTCGGCTGAAGGGCGCATCAGCCCGAATTGCCTGGGCCTGTGGGACGACGCCACCGCCGCCGCGCTGAGCGATCACCTGGTGCGGGCCCGCCGCTTGGCGCCGCCCGTGCCGGTGTGCATTCAGCTCAACCACGCCGGGCGCAAGGCGTCGAGTGCGCCGCCTTGGCAGGGCGGCTCGCTGCTCAGCCCCGCCGACGGTGGTTGGCCCACCACGGGCCCTAGCGCCCTGCCGCATTCACCCAACGAGCCGGCCCCGCGTGAGTTGAGCCTGGACGACATCGCCAAGATCCGCCGCGACTTCGTGGCCGCTGCAAAGCGCAGCCAAGCCATGGGCTTGGACGCGATCGAAATTCATGCAGCGCACGGTTATTTGCTACACCAGTTTTTCTCACCCTTGGCCAATCAACGCCAAGACCGCTACGGCGGCTCGTTCGATAACCGCGTGCGCCTGACGCTGGAGATTTTTGACGATGTGCGGCAGGTGTTTGACGGCGCACTTGGCGTGCGAATTTCCGGCACGGACTGGGTGGACGGCGGCTGGACGATTGACGAGACCGCCGAACTGGCGGTGCAGCTCAAGCAAGCCGGCGCGCAGTTTGTGCACATCTCTTCAGGCGGTGTGTCACCCCTGCAAAAAATTCCGCTGAGCCCGGGCTACCAGGTGCACCTGGCTAAAGCCGTGAAGGAACGCTCGGGCCTGGTGACTTTTGCTGTGGGCCTGATCACGGAGCCGCAGCAAGCAGAAGACGTGCTGCAAAGCGGCCAGGCTGACCTGGTGGCGCTGGCACGCGCCTTTTTGTACAAGCCGCGCTGGGGCTGGCAAGCCGCCGCCGCACTCGGTGGCCAGGTCCAGGCGCAAGCCCAGTACTGGCGCTGCCTGCCGCGCGAGGCACAGTCGGTTTTTTCTGAAATTCACCTGGGCCAGCGCTGAGCGCGACCCTTAAGCGCCCCTTAAGCACCCCAAGATTTACAACTAGGAGATAGAGAGCATGAACATCAAGCCTTTCAAAACGAGCGCGCTGCGCAAAAGCCTGGCCCTGACCGCCCTGCTGCTGCCCCTGAGCGTGCTGGCGCTAACCTTCCCCAGCAAACCCATCAGCCTGCTGGTGCCCAACCCGCCCGGCGGCTTGGTGGACACCTCGGCCCGCATCGTAGGCGACTCGCTGGCCAAGGTCATGGGCGCTTCGGTGGTGGTGGAAAACAAGCCCGGCGGCAGCGGCAACCTCGCCTACCAGCAAGTGGCGCGCCAAGCCGCCAAAGACGGCCACACGCTGCTGGTGTCTTACTCGGGCTACCACGTGGCCAACCCCATCTTGATGGACAAGCTGCCCTGGGACCCCAAGGAACTCACCCCCGTGGGCCTGGCCACCATTGCCACCAACGTGATTGCCGTGCACCCGTCCGTGCCGGTGAACAACCTGCGTGAGTTCATCACCTGGGCCAAGGCCAACCCGGGCAAGCTCAATTACGCCTCGCAAGGCAATGGCTCGGTGGCGCATATCGGCACTGAGATCTTCAAGCAGTCCACCGGCGTCGAGATGACGCACGTCCCCTACAAAGGCTCGGGCCAAGCCATTGCCGACGTGCTGGCCGGACAAGTCCAGGTTTTCATCACCACCCCGCCTTCAGTGATGCAGCACGTCAACACCGGCAAGCTCAAGGCCTTGGCCGTGACCGGCAAGAGCCGTCACCCCGGCATGCCGCAAGTACCCACCGTGGCCGAAGCAGGCTTGGCTAACTTTGAGCTCGATGCCTGGGTGGCGATCTACGCACCGACCGGTACCCCGGCGCCCGTGCTGCAAAAGCTCAGCGCTGAGCTCAAGCGCGCCCTGGAACTGCCAGAGTCCCGCCAGCGCGCGGAGGGCGCCGGCATTGAGCTGCGCTTTCTGAGCCCGGCCGACACCACCAAGCAAGTGGAACGCGAAACCGTGGTGTGGACCAAGGCCATCAAAGCGGCCAAGATCACGATGGATTGATAGCTGCCGCTAGCGCTTGAGAAGGGCGCAAAGCAAAAAGCCCCGCCGTTCACACTGCGGGGCTTTTTTACTGGACGGTTCTGGGCAGGCTAGGTTTACTGCGCCTGGAACCCGCTGCGCTTGATGATGTCCGTCCACACCTGGGCATAAGCTTTTTCACGGCGGCCCAGTTGCTCGGGCGTCATGTGGCCGACCGTCAAGCCCATTTGCGTGAGGTGGTTGCGTACGTCGGGCTGGCTCAGCACCTTGGCCATGGCGGCCGAGAACTGGTCAACAAAAGGCTTGGGCGTGCCGGCCGGCGCAAAGACGCCGTAGTACGGCAGGTCTTCCAGACCGCCCATGCCGAGTTCGGTCATGGTGGGCACGTCGGGCAAGGCTGCCTGGCGGCTGCCGCCCAGCACGGCCACCACACGCACCTTGCCGGCCTTGTGGTTTTCAATGAAGTCGGGCACAGAAGCCACGCCTGCGCCAATCTGGTTGCCCAGCATGTCGGCCATCATGGGCGCGCTGCCGCGGTAAGGGGCGGACACCAAATCGAGCTTGAACTTGGCGCCGATTTCCTTGACCAAGAATTCAGGGGTAGAGGCTGGCGCCGGAATGCCGACCGCGCCCTTGCCGCCCTGAGTCTTTACCCAGGCCACGTACTCGGCAAAGGTCTTGGCAGGCGTGCCGCCGGACACGGCCAGCGCGTTCACAAACGTGGCAAAACCAGCGACCGGCACAAAGTCTTGCGCGGGGTTGAAGCCCGGGTTTTTCACCACCATGGGCAAGATGGTGATGGTGTGGTCGTGCGACAAAAACAGCACGCTGCCGTCAGCCGGCGAGGCTTTCAGGGCTTGCGCGGCGATCTGGCCGCCTGCGCCGGGCCGGTTTTCAACGACCACAGGCACGCCCAATTCGTCTTTGAGTTTTTCGGCCAGGATGCGGGCCGCCGCATCGGTGCCGCCGCCGGGTGGGAAACCCACCAAAATTTTGATCGGTTTGAGGGGCTGGGCCATGGCTAGGCTCAGGCTGCCGGCAGCGGCCAAGCCCAATGAAAAGCGGGCTGCTGCAGCCAGCCAGGATCGTCTTTGAAAACGCATGTCAACACTCCTGAATAAAGAAAACGCAAAGGGCACGGCCTGGCGGGTGGCTACTCACAGCCGCAGGCGCAACCCAGCAATTTTCACCGAATCGTGAACCGCGCATTTTTCCGACCCGACAGCCCCAGCCCGGAGGGGGCTTGGCGACCAGCCCGGCAAGTAAAATTGTCGGTTGACCCCGCTTTGAAGCCCGGCACGCGAAAGTCGCCGCCTTCACCCCTTCCCCGCCCAACCGCTAGAAGTCCCGCCCCATGAGCAACGCCCCCGCCCTGCCTGTTGAACAACCCGGCCTGCAAGCCCTGTCCAAATCGTTCGAGCCCGCCGCGCTAGAAGCGCACTGGGGCCCGGCCTGGGAGCAAAGCGGGCTGTACGAACCCACGCTGGACGCGGCCAAGCCGTCTTTTTCCATCCAGTTGCCGCCGCCCAATGTGACGGGCACGCTGCACATGGGCCATGCCTTCAACCAGACCATCATGGATTCGCTCACGCGCTACCACCGCATGCTCGGGCACAACACGCTGTGGCTGCCGGGCACTGACCACGCGGGCATTGCCACGCAGATCGTGGTCGAACGCAAGCTGGCAGGCGAGGGCAAGAGCCGCCACGACCTGAGTCGCAAGAATTTCGTCGCCAAGATCTGGGAATGGAAAGAAGAGTCGGGCTCGACCATCACCCGGCAAATGCGGCGCATGGGCGACTCGGTGTCGTGGAAGCACGAGTACTTCACCATGGACCCGAAGATGTCCAAGGTCGTCACAGCGACCTTTGTCAAACTCTACGAGCAAGGCCTGATCTACCGCGGCAAGCGCCTGGTGAACTGGGACCCGATCCTCAAATCGGCAGTGAGCGATCTGGAAGTCGAGAGCGAAGAAGAAGACGGCTTTTTGTGGCACATCCGCTACCCGCTGGCTGACGGCAGCGGCTCGGTCACGGTGGCCACCACCCGGCCTGAGACCATGCTGGGCGACGTGGCTGTGATGGTCCACCCCGAAGACGAGCGCTACAGCGCCTTGATCGGCAAGATGGTCAAGCTGCCGCTGTGCGACCGCGAGATTCCGGTGATTGCCGACGACTACGTGGACCGCGCCTTCGGCACCGGCGTGGTCAAGGTCACGCCCGCGCATGACGCGAACGACTACGCCGTGGGCCAGCGCCACAGCCTGCCGCTGATTTGCGTGCTCACGCTGGACGCCGCCATCAACGAGAACGCTCCCGCCGCTTACCAAGGCCTGGACCGCTTCGTGGCCCGCAAGAAAGTGGTCGCCGACCTCGAAGCCCAGGGCTTTCTGGTCGAGGTGAAAAAGCACAAGCTGATGGTGCCACGCTGCGCCCGCACCGGCCAAGTGATTGAGCCCATGCTGACTGACCAGTGGTTCGTGGCCATGAACAAGGTCAGCCCGCAAGACGCCACCGGCAAGTCGATCGCGCAAAAAGCCATTGACGCGGTGGACAGCGGCGCAGTGAAGTTTGTACCCGAGCAGTGGGTCAACACCTACAACCAGTGGATGGGCAATATCCAGGACTGGTGCATTTCCCGCCAGCTGTGGTGGGGCCACCAGATTCCCGCCTGGTACGACGAAGACGGCCGCGTGTACGTGGCTGAAGACGAAGCCGCTGCCCAGGCCCAAGCGCCGGGCAAGACCCTGACACGCGACGAAGACGTGCTGGACACCTGGTACTCCTCAGCCCTGGTGCCCTTCTCTACTTTGGGCTGGCCTGAAAAAACCAAAGAGCTGGACTTGTTCTTGCCCTCCAGCGTGCTGGTCACAGGCTACGACATCATCTTCTTCTGGGTGGCCCGGATGATCATGATGACCACGCATTTCACCGGCCAGGTGCCTTTCAAGCATGTGTACATCCACGGCTTGGTGAAAGACGCGCAGGGCAAGAAGATGAGCAAGTCCGAAGGCAATGTGCTGGATCCGGTGGACTTGATTGACGGCATTGAATTGGCGCCGCTGCTGGACAAGCGCTCGCAAGGCCTGCGCAAACCCGAGACCGCGCCGCAGGTGCGCAAGAACACCGAAAAAGAATTCCCCGCTGGCATTCCAGGCTACGGCGCTGATGCGCTGCGCTTCACCTTCGCATCACTCGCCAGCCTGGGCCGCAGCATCAACTTTGACAGCAAGCGCTGCGAGGGCTATCGCAACTTTTGCAACAAGCTCTGGAACGCCACGCGCTTTGTGCTGATGAATTGCGAAGGCCAGGACTGCGGCCTCAAAGAGCACACCAAAGCCGAGTGCCAACCCGGTGGACCAGCGCACGGCTACATGTCGTTTTCGCAGGCCGACCGCTGGATCGCCTCGACCTTGCAGCGCGTGGAAGCCGACGTGGCCAAGGGCTTTGCCGACTACCGGCTGGACAACGTGGCCGGCAGCATTTACCAGTTCGTCTGGGACGAGTTTTGCGACTGGTACCTGGAAATTGCCAAGGTGCAGATACAGACCGGCAACGAATCGGAGCAACGTGCCACGCGCCGCACGCTGATCCGCACGCTCGAAGCCATCTTGCGCCTAGCGCACCCGGTCATTCCCTTCATCACCGAGGAGCTCTGGCAAAAAGTCGCGCCAGTGGCGGGACTCAAAGGCACCTTCGTCGGTCAAGCCAAGTACCCCACCGCCCAGCCGCAAAAAATCGACGAACAAGCCGAAGCCCATGTGGCCAAGCTCAAAGCCATCGTCGACGCTTGCCGCAACTTGCGCGGCGAGATGAACGTGTCGCCCGCCACGCGCCTGCCGCTCTTGGTGCTGGGCGACGCGGCCTTCATGGCGTCGGCCGTGCCGGTCATCAAGTCGCTGGCCAAGCTCAACGACGTGAAACTCTTCGACGACGAAGCCGCCTGGACCCAGGCCGCCCAGAGTGCCCCGGTGGCCGTGGTTGGCGAGGCACGCATCTGCCTCTTTGTGGAAGTCGACGTGGGCGCCGAGAAATTGCGCCTGGGCAAAGAAATTGCGCGCCTGGAGAATGAACTGGTCAAGGCGACTGCCAAGATGAGCAACGAGGCCTTTGTGGCCAAGGCACCGCCGGCCGTGATTGAGCAGGAGAAAAAACGCATGGCCGACTTTGCCTCTACCTTGCCGCAGCTGAAGGAACAACTGGCGCGCCTGGGCTAAACGTAAACGCGCCCGTCAGCCAGAACCGCTTTTTGCCCAGCGGTTTGGCGGCTGAGTTGGCGTCATGCTCTTCCCATGCTACGTTGCTAGGATCGCGTTCAACTTCTTGCCAACAAAGAGATCATCATGAATTCACCCGTCAAAGTTGCCGTTTTCCCCGTGGCCGGCCTGGGCACCCGCTTTTTGCCCGCCACCAAGGCGCAGCCCAAGGAAATGCTGCCGGTGGTGGACAAGCCGCTGATCCAGTACGCCGTTGAAGAGGCTTATGCCGCCGGCATTCGCCACATGGTGTTTGTGACCGGCCGCAGCAAGCGCGCCATCGAAGACCACTTCGACACCGCCTACGAGTTGGAAACCGAGCTAGAAGCCGCAGGCAAAAAGGAACTGCTGGCCCTGCTGCGCTCGGTCAAGATGGACGACATGCATTTTTCCTACGTGCGGCAAAACCGCATGCTGGGCCTGGGCCATGCCGTGCTGTGCGCTGAGCATGTGGTGTCCAACAAGCCCTTTGCCGTGCTGCTGGCCGACGACTTGATGGTGGGCCGGCCGCCCGTGCTGGCGCAAATGACCGAGCAGTTCGCCCACCTGGGCCGATCGGTCGTGGCGGTGCAAGAAATCCCGCCCGAGCACACCAAACGCTACGGCATCGTGGCCGGCCGCGAGATCCAGCCCGGGCTGATCCAGATGGAACGGATTGTGGAAAAACCCGCCCCTGCGGTAGCCCCTTCACTGATGGGCGTGGCCGGGCGCTATGTGTTGACACCGTCAATCTTCAAGCACCTGCGCCAAATTCCCACGGGCGCCGGTGGCGAGATTCAGCTGACCGACGCGATTGCCGCCCTGATCAAGGAAGAAGCGGTCTACGCCTACCGGTACCAGGGCAAGCGCTACGACTGCGGCAGCAAAGAAGGCTTTTTAGAAGCCACGGTGGAACTGGCTTTGCAGCACCCCGAGGTGGGCGAGCATTTCCGCGCCTACTTGCGCCAGCTGAAGTTGGATGAACCCACTGCGGCCTTGCGCGCGGTGGCCTGAAGCAAGAAGTGAGCGAAGAAGGCGCTTTGCAGCGCCTAGCGGCTTAACGCCGCTTGAGCACGTGGATGAAATCGGCCCCGGCGGTTTGCTGCTCCACCAGCTCGTTGCCGGTTTGCTTGGCAAAGGCCTGGAAGTCGCGGGTCGAGCCGGGGTCGGTGGCCACCACTTTGAGCAGCTGGCCGCTGGCCATTTCAGCCAAGGCTTTCTTGGCTTTCAGGATGGGCAACGGGCAGTTCAGGCCGCGGGTGTCGAGTTCTTTGTCAATGGTCGTCATGCCCGGATTTTAAGCAACCCAGCGCCAGACTCGTTTCAGTCGCGCTTAGACCACTCCACGAAGCGGGGTTGATGCCCGCGCGAGGTTAAAAATTCGGCCATGGCGTAACCGGTACCGGCGGGCCAGCAGAGCACGTCTTCAAAGGCGTAGAGCTTGTAATCCACCAACTCGGGCGAGAGGCGAATCTCGCCAGTGCAGACAGCGTGGTAGGCAATGATGACCTGGTTCATGCGCTGAAAGTCATACACGCCAATCAGCTTGAGCGCCTGCGTTTCCAGGTTGGTTTCTTCGGCAATCTCACGGGTGATGCCGCCTTCAGGCGTTTCGCCCGCCTCCATGAAGCCAGTGATCAGCGCGTACATCTTGGCCGTCCAGGCGGCGTTGCGGGCCAGCAGGATCTTGCCTTCGTACTCAATCACCGCCGCCAACACGGGCGTCGGGTTGTTCCAGTGGGTGTAGCCGCAACCGGCGCAGCGCAAACGCTCCTTGGGGCCGCCGTCTTCTAGCTGCGTGACGAACTCCAGCGGCGTGGCGCAGCTGGGGCAAAACTTGAAGACGTTGCTCATGCGGACTCCGGGGTCGGGTTCGTGCTCAGGCGGGGAAAACGCCGGTGGACAGATAGCGGTCACCCCGGTCACAGACGATGAACACGATCACCGCGTCACGCACGGTCTTGGCCACCTCTTGCGCCACCCAGCATGCGCCCGCGGCCGAGATGCCCGCAAAAATGCCTTCTTCCCGGGCCATGCGCCGGACCGTGTCTTCGGCATCAAGCTGGCTCACCAGCATCAGCTCGTCCACGTGGCTGGCGTCGTAAATTTTCGGCATGTAGGCTTCGGGCCACTTGCGGATGCCGGGAATGCGCGAGCCTTCGCTGGGCTGCGCACCAATGATGCGAATGGCAGGGTTCATTCCCTTCAGATAACGGGACACCCCCGTGATAGTGCCCGTGGTGCCCATGGCGCTCACGAAATGCGTGACCTTGCCGCCGGTGTCTTTCCAGATCTCGGGGCCGGTGGTTTCATAGTGAATGCGCGGGTTGTCGGCATTGGCAAACTGGTCGAGCACCACGCCCTGACCTTGGGCCTGCATCAGCTCGGCCAAGTCACGCGCGTGTTCCATGCCGCCCGACTTGGGCGTGAGGATCAGCTCAGCGCCAAAAGCCTTCATGGTCTGGGCGCGTTCAATCGACAAGTCCTCCGGCATGATCAGCACCATGCGGTAGCCCTTGATAGCCGCCGCCATGGCCAGCGCAATGCCGGTGTTGCCCGAAGTGGCTTCAACCAGCGTGTCGCCGGGCTTGATGTCGCCGCGCTCTTCAGCGCGCTGGATCATGGACAAGGCGGGCCGGTCTTTGACGGAGCCGGCCGGGTTGTTGCCCTCGAGCTTGCCCAAAATCACATTGCCACGGACCGCGTTGTCGGCGGCACCTAAGCGTTGCAGGCGGGCCAGAGGTGTTTTGCCAATGGCATCTTCAATCGTCGGAAAATTCATAGCCTGCAACTGTGCCATAACTTGGCGCCCGGCTTGAGGGGCTGCCAAAACCCTGCGGACCCTGTGCCATAATTCGCAGCTTCAATTAGCGCCCGGGTGGTGAAATTGGTAGACGCAGGGGACTCAAAATCCCCCGCCGCGAGGCGTGCCGGTTCGATTCCGGCCCCGGGCACCACACCCGATTCCCCAGTGGAATCAAGAACCTAGCCGACTGACCGCTTCAAACCGGCAGTCGGCTTTTTTCTTGGCTTATCGGCCGTTTAGCTACGGTGTAGCCAATTTTCCGGCTTACCGCTTTGTCGACCAGAAATGCGTTCAGACGCGGCCCTGCTCGCGAAGCCGGCAGCCTCCTCAGCCGCGAAGCGACCTGCTCGTCGGCCCGACACGAAAGCCCAAGCCAAGTGGTGCCCGTGGCCCTTGAGCAGCAAACCGCCTTGCCCTGTGGAGCCGGCCGCAAATAGCCCTGCCAGCGGGTTGCCGTTCGGGTCCAGCACGCGGTGCTGTGTGTCCACGAGAAGGCCGCCTTCACTGTGCACGAAAACGGAGCGAACAGGGCCCAGGGCTACATAAGGACCAGCGCCCAACGGCATGTCGGCTTGGGCGGCACTTTGCGTGAGCGCGGCCTCATCCATGCCCAGGCGCTGAGCTAGGCCGCTCAATGTGGCTGCCTCTGCGTAGACGTCGGGTCTGTTCAGCCGGTAGTCTGGGATGTAGGCATAGGCAATGCCTGGCGCCGTCGACACAAAGTGAGGCCATGATGAGAAGCGTTGCGCGAGGGCAGCGTCGATCACGATGTAGCCCACCTTGTCTGGCTGATCAGGTAGGCGCAAGGCAGGTCGGTCCCGCTCACTACCAAAGCGCTCGCCTCGAGAATTCACCAGGATGGCGCCGAGATCGAACAGAGTGGTCGAGGGCGCGAGTGCGGTGGTGAGGAACTTCATCATGAAGGGCCGCAAAATCGCTTGCGGCATGTGGTCAAGCGCCCACTCCATGAAGGCTGCCAGCCAACGCCAGGGCGGTAGTTGCCTGACAAAATTTTCTTTAGCTGGTGCGATGAAGCGAATCTCTGGACCCAGCGCAAGATCGCCGTTCAAGATGCGGGCGCCAAGAGCCTCGCCCATGCGCTGGCCATCACCGGTAGCCGTCGGGTTTACACCTTCGACCTTGGCCTCTTGTTGGCCCATGAAACGGGCTTTGAACTCGGGGTTATTGGTGAAGTCGCCAGCCGCAAGCACCACGCCGCCGCGAACACGCCAGCGCCCAGGACCAGCCTCACCTTGTTCCGCCGCAACGCCAACCACGCGGCCTTGCACTTGGATCAACTCTGTCACGCGCACCCCAGTGCGGATTTTCACACCGATACGACGCGCCCGGCGTTCTAGGTGATAGACAAAGGAGCGTGAGTTGGGCAAGACGTTATGCATACGCGGCTGGCGATGCGGTGGCTCAGGCATGGGGCCCATGAAGCGGACGCCAGAGTCGAGTAGCCACTGAAAGGTATCTGGAATTCCATCGCAGAGAATACGGCGCAGCTCGGGGTTGTCGCGGGGATCCAGGGCACCCGCAAAGCCGGGCATGTCGGCCCAGTGATCCGCTGGGGAATCAACAATGCCACGCTTTTTCTGGTGCGGCGTGCCAGTGGCCGACACCGAGCCAATCGACCAGGCCGTAGAGCCTCCGGGCTGGAGGTTTTTCTCAAGCAGCAATACGCTTGCACCTGACTCGCGCGCTTCGATTGCAGCAGCCAGACCGGCACCACCAGCACCCACGACGATCACGTCATAAACCGCTTCGTCTTCGGTCATGGTGTCAATCCAGTTTGATGTTAGCCGCTGTGATGAGAGCGTTCCATTTGACCGTTTCCACTTCGTTGCGCTTGACCGCATCCGCAGAACTGCCACCAAGCACGACGATGCCTAATGCATCCCAGCGTTGCACCAGATCTTTGTCTTTGAGCACCGCGTTGATCTCGGCATTGAGCTTGCTAACCACGGCGGCCGGAGTTCCGCTGGGTACGGACAGGGTGTACCACGGCACCGACGAGTAGCCCGAGACGCCTGCTTCGGCGACCGTAGGCACATCGGGCAAGGTGGGACTGCGTGTAGTACCCGTCACGGCCAATGGGCGAATTTTCCCGCTCTTCAGCTGCGCATGGGCCGTACCCAAGCTTTCAAAGAGCATGTCAATCTGACCGCCAAGCAAGTCCACCATGGCCGGTGCTCCGCCGCGGTAAGGTACATGTACGTAGTCGACTTTGGCCATGGAGCGAAACAGTTCGGCAGCCATGTGCATGGCCGAACCGCTCCCAGCCGAGCCGTAAGTCAGCTTGCCCGGTTGCGCCTTGGCCAGCGCCAGCAATTCTTGAACGGACTTCACAGGCAGGTCCTGCTTGACGATCAGGATGCTCGGCGCTTCAGCCAACAAGACAACGGGCTTGAGTTCTTTGGCGGGGTCGTAGCGAAGGTTGGGATAGAGCTTGACGGCGCCGTTGTGCGCAATGGTTGCCAGGACCAGCGTGTAGCCATCAGCCGCTCCTTTGGCCACCTGCTCAGCACCCGTGTGGCCGCCAGCGCCCGGCTTGTTTTCAATCACCACTGATTGACCCAGTCGAGGCGCAAGCTTTTCCGCAACGCCACGAGCCAGCAAATCCGCTGGCCCCCCAGCGGAATATGGCACCACAATCTTGATGGGTCTGGAAGGAAAAGCGTCTTGCGCACAGACACTGGTGGCTAGCAAGGCGGCAGCAAGCAGGCTGCGGCTGAACAATCTCTTGAACATACGGGCTCCCCTTCTTTCAGTCGAGTTGAATCTTTGCAGCTTGGATAACGCGGTTCCACTTGGTGGTTTCACTGCGCAAATATGAAGCAGCCTGCGCTGGGCTATTCGGCGTGAATTCGATCCCAAGCTGGTTGTAGCGTGCTACGACCTCAGGGCTGGACAAGACCTTTTGCACGTCTTTATTGAGCTTGTCCACCAGCGCGGGCGAAAGCGTAGCGGGTGCCGCGAGCGTGAACCATGAAGTCCCCGCGTAGCCTGGCACGCCCGATTCAGCCACCGTTGGAATTTGTGGGTGACGCGGGTCGCGCTTGGCCCCGGTGACAGCCAGAGCCCGCAGCTTGCCGCTTTGCACATGCGGCATTCCTGAAGACATGTTGTCAAACATCACATCCACCTGCCCGCCAATCAAGTCGACCAAGGCTGGGCTGCTCCCCTTGTAGGGTATGTGGTTCATGCGCTGCCCAACCGCCACCTGAAACAGCTCCGTGACCATATGTACCGAAGACCCTGCACCCGCCGAGGCATAGTTGATCTTGTTGCCGTTGACCTTAACGTCAGCCAGAAAGTCTGCGAATGTTTTGTACTTCGAGCTGGCTGGCACCAATACAACGTTGGGGCTCTCCCCAATCACGATGATGGGTAACAAATCTGTGGCAGGGTTGTAGGTCAGCTTGTTGTAGCTCGCGTAGGCAGCATGAATGCCAATGGTGCCCAACAGAAGGGTATAGCCATCGCCCGGCGACTTCGCGACCAACTGTGCCCCCAGGTGCCCACTTGCACCGGGCTTGTTGTCAACCACCAGTGTTTGTCCGTACAAGGGACCAAGGCTCTCCGAGAGAGTGCGGGCGAGAATGTCGACCGCTCCGCCCGGCGCCAATGGCGCGACGATGTGAATGGATTTGTTCGGGTAGTCCTGGGCGTGAACTGGTACAGCGCTCAGTGCCATGACCAAACCAAACGCCGGACCGGCCACCAGCCGTTTAACTAAAGTGAGCTTCATGCTTTGCCTCCTAATTTTTCCAGGGTCATGACGGGGCGCTGCTCATAGGGCAGATCCCACTGGGCGCAATTGCGCTGGTCAACGATCTGCACTGGCAGTTCGATAGAAGCCGGAACAGCGTGGCCCCGCAGATGGCGCGACGCACATTCGCCAGCGAGATAAGCCATCTGCATGGCATTGAAATCGGCAGTGGCCAGCATGCGCCCTTGCGCAATGGCCTGGACCGCCTGCGGTATGGCGTTAACTCCGACGACAGCTGCTTTTTTTTCGACGGCATCCAGCGCGTCGAGCACGCCAATGGCCATGATGTCGTTGGCCGCCAGTACGGCGTCGGGTGCCGGATTTTTCTCAAGCCAGTCGGCACTGCGATCGCGTGCCACCTCACGCACGTAGTCGCCGGCTACTTGACCGACCAGAACAATGTCGGGCCAGCCGCGCGCCGCATCGTGAAAACCGCGCAACCGTTCCAGGCTGGTGTAGGAGTCTTCGGGACCAGTGACCACGAGCACACGGCCTTGCCCTTTCAGATGCCGGAAAAGGTAATGCGCAATGGCCAATGCCAATTCGTAATCATTGGAGCTGACATAGCTAACCATGGGCGCCGCCTCAATCGGATTGACGAAACCGACCATCGAAATGCCGGCAGCTACCACGCGGCCAATAGCCGTATTGACCTTGCTGGGGTGTACTGGCGAAAACACAAAGGCGTCGGGCCGAGGCACAAGTGCGAGCGCATCGTCAATGAGCTGGCTCTGCTGGACCGGATCGTCGCCCTGCACCGGAACGAAGTGCAGCACTTCGTCCCCAAACACGGCTGCTGCCCGCTCAGCACCCAGGCGCGCAGCGGCATAAGCTGGGTTTGTGTAGTTTTTTGTGAAAACAGCCAGGCGCATGAGTCTTCCCCAAGCGGCCGTTTTAGATCATTCCGCCATTTGGCTGAATGATTTGTCCATGCACCCAAGACGCTTTTTCAGAAGCTAGGAACGCGACCACTTCAGCAACTTCGTCGGGCTGACCGACGCGGTTAAAAGGACTCATCGCTGCGGAGCGTGAGAGCGCTTCTTCGTTCTTGCCTGCGCGAAACAACTCGGTATCCACGGGGCCTGGTGCCACGCCGTTGACGCGAATTTTCCGGGCGGCCAATTCCTTGGCCAGTGAGCGCAGCAGGCTTTCGACCGCCGCCTTGGTGGCCGTGTACGGACCACCACCTGGAATGCCCACACGAACCATGGAGGTCGTCAGCCCGATGATGTTGCCGCCATCCACCACGTGCCTGGCAGCAGCACTGAGCACATTGAAGGCGCCGACGATGTTGACCTCAACCAACTTGCGAAAGTTGTCCACATCAAAATTGGCCAATGGTCCAGGCGGCACATTGATCCCGGCATTGGCGACAACGCAGTCCGGCATGGCCCCAAAGTCACGCGCCACATCAGCAAACACCTGCGCCACCTGCACAGCATTGCCAATGTCGACCTGATAGCCCCGGGTTCTGGCCGGGCCGATTTTCTCGGGCACGTTGGGCGCACTATTCACATAGGTATAGGCCACGTCGTAGCCTCCTTCTGCCAGCTTGTACACGCAGGCCGCGCCGATGCCGCGCGTCCCACCAAAAACCAGAGCAGTCTTTTTTGTCATCGGAAATCCTTTTTTAATGAATGAGTCTTCAGGTTTTGAATGGCTGGCCGTAGATCGGCTCCTTGAAAGGCGTCGGCGGCAACTGCCACGTGCCGGTTGACGGCGGCCTCACATCGGCGTCGACGTGAACGTCGATGACGCAAGGGCGTTTGTTCTTGAGGGCTTGCTGCACCGTTGCACCCAAGTCTTGAGGACGGGTAACCGTATAACCATCGGCGCCGCAGGCACGGGCCCAGGCGGCAAAGTCGGGGTTGTAGCGCTCGCCAGTCTGCCCCTTATAAAAAGCAGTTCCGATTTCCCTGCCATTGAACAGACCGTATTGCAGATCGCGAATGGCACCCCATGCAAAGTTGTTCCACACAATCCAGACGACGGGCAAGTTGTATTCCACTGCCGTGCAAAGAACATAGGGCGCCATGGTGAAGCCGCCGTCGCCGACGACGGCGACGCACGGCCTGTCGGGCGCGGCAAGCTGCGCCCCCATAACGCCGCAAACCCCAAAACCCATGCTCGAATAACCCCAACTGTTCAGCATGCTCTGCGGCCGCTTGGCTTTCCAGAACTGCATGAACCAGTTGTGGTGTACGCCCGAGTCCAGCGATAGGATCACGTCGTCGGGCAGCACTTTTTGCAGTGTCCCCACAACAAATTCGGGCCGCAACGGGCTGGTTGAATCCCCGAAGTGTGGGCGTATGAAGGTCTCCCACTGGGCCTGCCAACCCTGCACCTGATCAAGCCAAGGCGCGAAGTTGGCAGCGGCAATATCGGGGCGTCCCACCAGTGCATTGAGCAACTGGCGGGTAAACACTTTGACGTCAGCAATGATGCCGAGCGTGGGAGCGTAGTTGCGGCCCAGCTCCTGCGGGTCAATGTCGACATGAACCAGTTGCGTCCTGGGGAAATTCCAGGAGTAGCCCTCGTGCCAGCTCGACGAGCTGCGGTCATCAAATCGAGTGCCCAGGGTGATCACCAGATCAGCTCGACGGCCGGTTTCGTTGGCAGGATAAGCGCCGTTGCGCCCAATGAAGCCCAGCGCCAGTGGATGGTCACCAGGAATCGCCCCCATACCGTTGGGGGAAGTGATGACGGGTATACCGAGTCTTTCAGCCAATTCGGTGATTTCCGGGCCGGCTTCCGACAGCGTGGCGCCATGCCCAATAAAGAGCGCAGGCTGCCGCGCAGCGCCTAGCAGATCCAGCGTGGCGGCCACGTCGAGGTCATTGGCACCGGGTCGGTGGGCCAGGTGAACGTGAGACGCCGCCGGAAGTTCAACGTCTGCCTCTTCCTGGTAGACGTTGTAGGGAATGTCAACGTTCACAGGACCTGGGCGACCCGTCACCATGGTGTCCATGGCCTGGCGAAGCGCTAGCGGCAGCATTTCCACACGCGTTGGCTGGAAAGAGCGCTTGACCACCGGGCGCATCACCTGCGCAAAGTCCGCCTGGTTGTGCGCATACAACTCCTGGAAGGGCGCGCGGTTGTGCTGCGAGGTTGGTACGTTAGAGGTGATGCACATGAACGCAGACGAGTCTGAGAGCGCGGTGGCGCACGACATCACCATATTGGCCGATCCCGGGCCAGTGGAGGTGAGCGTTGCCACCGGCTTGTGCTTGACGCGAAAGTAGGCGTCAGCCATGTGGCCCGCACATTGTTCGTGGCGAGGTGAAATGAGCTGGAGCTTGTCCTTGACCTCATACAAAGCATCCAGAATGCCTACGTTACCGTGGCCGCAAATGCCAAATATATACGGCACTTTTTCCTGGACCAAGTATTGGGCGATCAGCTCGCCACCTTTCATTTTTGCCATGATTTTTTTCTAAAAGGGTTGTTCAGTTCGACGTGATGGTCACGATGCGCTCTTCTGTCATTTCACGCACCGCATAGTGAGGTCCCTCGCGGCCGAAGCCGCTGTCCTTCGAGCCTCCGTAAGGCATGAGGTCAACTCGCGAGCTTGATGTTTCATTGATATGCACACCGCCCACCTCCAGCTGTTGCGCGGCCGCAAAGGCTTCGTCCAAGCGATTGGTGAAAAGGCCCGTGGCCAAGCCGTAAGGCGTGGCATTCACACGGGCTATGGCCTGGGCCAATGTCTTGAATGGAACGATGCACACGACAGGGCCGAATATCTCGGAACAGCCCACCTTCATGTCGTCGCTGATGTTCGTCAGCAAGGTCGGTGGGATCAACGCCCCCTGTCGCGGCCCACCAGCGAGCCGATGGGCACCTTTGGCCAGCGCTTCATCGATCCAGGCGTCGATGCGAATGGCGCTGTCTTCACTGATCACGGGGCCTACAAACGTGTGGGGGTCTTGCGGGTCGCCACAAGACAGCGCTTGCACCATTGGGGTCAGCCGCTTCTCCACTTCAGCCTTGAGTGACTCATGCACCAGCAGCAACTGCACCGAAGTGCAAACTTGGCCAGCTTTGCGATAACCAGCATTGACTATCTTGGGCAGGGCCATATCCAGCCGCGCGTCATCGCACAGCACCGTAAAAGCAATGGAGCCAAGCTCCATCTGCGTGCGCCGCAAGCCTGCTGCCTGTTGAATCTGCCGCCCCACTTCCGTGCTGCCGGTAAAGGCGAAAAAGCGAACACGCTCATCAGCTTGGAGCAGACGGACCACTTCAGCGCTGCCATGCAAGACACCCAGAAAGCCCTTGGGCATACCCGCTTCAAGCAATACCTCAGCGAGGAGGCAGGCCGTCATCGGGGTGTGCGTCGAGGGCTTGAGGATGACGGCATTACCCGCCGCAAACGCGGGAGCCACCTTATGCACGACGGTATTCAAGGGAGAGTTGAATGGCGTCACTGCTACAACTACGCCCAGCGGCACGCGCAGCGTAAAACCCATGCGACCTGCTGCACCTGGCGCGCCGCCCAATGGCACCATCTCGCCCACCAGGCTTCGAGCCTCTTCAGCCGACAGCCTAAGTGTTTGTAGACATCGGCGCACTTCCCCCATCGCGTCGGTTTCAGTGAACCCGGCTTCAATCTGCATCGCACGCACGAACTCCGCGGCGCGGGTTTCAAGCAATTGCGATGCGCGGTCCAGAATAAGGCCGCGCTCGTAGGCCACCGGAGCACCTGTACGAAAAGCTGCATGTGCCACGTCAACAGCTCGCTTAATTTGTGCCGCGTCAGGCAAGGTCAGCGTCGCACAAGCACTCAATTTGTATTTATCAAGAACCGGGACTTGAGGGCCCATGCCATCAGTCCAGGCGCCAGCGATCAAAAGGCGCATGGCTGCCACTTGAACCAGGTCAGAGGCGGGACTTGCTTGTCGGCCCATTACTTCATCTCCTCTTCGTCCGATGCTGGCGTGGTGATCACTAAAAAAACCAATCCATGAAGACCCGTGTTTGTGAAACTATGACGCACCCCAGGCGGAACATAGACGTAGTCATTCGGGCGCATCAGGCGTTTATCGTCGTCCAGCGTGAGGACGCCCTCGCCTTCTAGTACGTAATACACCTGCTCTTGCACTTGGTGTACGTGTTCCTGCACATAAGCCATAGGCGCGTAGCGGGAAATCCGAAAATCCACCTTGGCACTGCCCGTCGTTTCCGGGCCGGCCAACTCCTTGGACAAAGCGCCTCCAAAATGGCCTGAGTATTCCTTCCAAGGCAGGTTGGCCATGTTTTCTACAAGTAGTCGAAGGTCTTTTGTTGGAGTCATTGCATCCTCTTCAAGTCGGGGTAGTGATACAGGAATCGCGCGAAGGTGAAAGGCTCAAAGCCACAGGATTTGCTTGCGGTAATCAAGATTGGTCAGCAACGGCTCGGCCGGCCCGTCATGGAAAACGGCACCCAACTCAAGCGCATACACCCGATCGGCCAAAGCCAGGACAAGGTCTAGGTTGTGCTCGACGATGACGATCGCCACGTGTTGCCGCAACTTATCGAATGCAGTGAACAGCTCCTGCACCACGGTGGGCGCCAGACCCTCAAAAGGCTCGTCGAGCATCAAAAGTTTGACGTTGCCGGACAAGGCCCTGGCCACCGCGACCATCTGTTGCTCGCCGCCTGATAAGTAGTCGGCAGCTACGTCCATGCGCTCCCTGAGTCGTGGGAAGAACTCCAGGATTTCGGCCTCGCTCCACACAACACCCGAGCGCCCGTCAGTCTGTCGCGCCAACCGACCGAGGGCCAGGTTTTCGCGTACGGTCATTCCTGCAAAAAGGCCACGCCCTTGTGGCACATAGCCCAAACCCATGCGTGCAATGTCCGGAGCGCCCATGCCAGCGATATTCAGACCTTGGAACAGGATGCGGCCGCTCTCTGGCGGGACCAAGCCTGCCAAGCTTTTCAGCAGCGTTGACTTGCCCGCTCCGTTACGACCGAGTAAGGCCACAATCTCACCCTCATGAACCTGAAGGCTGGCATCGTTCAGGATGTGGCTCTTGCCGTAGAAGGCATTTACTTTGTCAAAGTCCAACACCAACTTTCGCTCGCCCATCTCGCGTTTAGAGCGGCCGGTAACTGGCGGCGTGCCGTTGCCGGTGTAGACCTCCTGCACGCGCCTGTCGTGACGAACCTCATCTGGGCTTCCGGTCATCAGCACCTCGCCCTGGTTCATCACGGTCACATGGTGCGAGAGCGACAAGACACGGTCAATGTCGTGCTCCACGATGAGCACTGGTATGTTGCTCGCGATAGTCGAGACCAGGCGGGAAACTCGCTCACGCTCGGCGGCAGCCAGGCCGGCCAGAGGCTCGTCCATCAGTAGTACCTGCGGCTTGGAGCCCAGCGCAATACCCAGGTCAACGAGACGTTGGCCCCCATACGACAGGTCACCCCCATTCACCTGCTCCATACCTTGAAGGCCCAGGAACTTCATCAACTCGGCAGTCTCACTGTGAATTTCCGGGTAGGCGTCAATGTCGCGCCAGAAGTTAAAGCGAGCTGAATGCCTGGCCTGCAACGACAAGCGCAGGTTTTCATAAATAGTCAGCCCCTTGAACAGATTGGTGATCTGGAATGAGCGAGCCAATCCTTGCTGACAAATACGGTCTGGGCTTAACAGTTGAATTTCTTGTCCGTGCAGGCGCACCGTTCCTGCATCAGGCGCGAACATACCGGAGATCAGATTAAACGTGGTTGTTTTGCCAGCACCGTTAGGGCCGATCAAGGCATGGATCTGTCCGGCTTCCACCGCCAAGCTGTTACCCCGAACAGCCTGTATGCCACCAAATTTTTTACTGATGCCGTCTGCCTCAAGAACTACCCCTTCTACACGCTCGGGGCGAAGGAACTCTGGCAATCCCAGGCCCTCGTAGATCTTGCGCTTGCTCATCGCCGCGCTGTCCGCTAGAGGCGGCTTCCAGCGTTTTTGCAGCTGGGCCCAGATCCCCGTCAACCCAGAAGGCGAGAAGATGATGAACGCAACAAAAATCAGACCGAAGTACAGCAGCCAGTTGTCTGTGTAGATCGAGAAGAGTTCGCGAAACAACAAAAAGAACAATGCGCCTAAAGCTGGACCCAGGAAGCTGCGCATGCCGCCAATCACCACCATGGCCAGCAACTCGCCTGAGAACGCGACCGTGGTCGACTCCGCGGCCGCCAGCCGGTGCAGGAAGACCATCATGGCCCCCGCCAAGCCTGTGATGGTCGCCGAGATCACAAAGGCGTGCAGCTTGTAGCGGTTGACGTCATAGCCTTGGAAGGTTGCACGTTGTTGATTTTCCCGAATAGCCACCAGCACATGCCCAAATGGCGACCGAACCAGTCGGAGCAGTCCAAACAGCACAGCAATGCCGATGGCGGCGGCAAAGATGTAATAGCTCAGGTGGCTGTTGAGGTCGATAGGACCGAGCGATCCCCGTTCAATGCCGCCCAGACCGCCCTCACCACCGGTCAGGCTGGTCCAACGAAAAGAAATAGCGAACACCAGAGCGCAAAGGGCGAGAGTCAAAAGCGAGAAATAAACCCCGCGTCGGCGCAAGATCAAAAAGCCAACCACCAAGGAAAGAACGGCCGTAAACAAGATGGCGAAAACGAAGGGCAAGAAGATCTGGTCTTTGAACCAGTGCAATTGGGCCAGCCCCGCCGCGTAGCCGCCAATGCCGAACCATGCACTGTGACCAAATGACACCAACCCGGTGTAGCCCACCAGGAGGTTCAGGCCCATGGCGGCCATCGCCAGGATGACCACGACGGTGGCCGCGTCCAGAGTCAAGCCGATGGCTTGAAATACAAGCGGCAGCAGGACCAGGCTGGCCGCGCCAATCCACAAGGGACGGTAGTTGGCATAGAGTAAGACGTTCATGTGTTTTTCTTCTCGTACTTATTCAAAGCGTTCCATGCGCTCGCCCAACAAACCGCGTGGCCGTAGCATCAGCACTAAGAACATCAAGATGTACATGGAGGCCTCGCTGGCTGCGGGCATGAAGTGCGTGGTAATGCCGCGCACCACACCCACTAACAGGGCGGCTAACACCACGCCCCAGAAACTGCCCAGTCCGCCAATCACGACCACCACGAATGCAACCGTCATGATCTCTGTGCCCATGGCAGGATGCACGATGGCAATGGGCCCAAAGAGAACACCGCCGAGTGCCGCAGTGGCAACGCCCAGCATGACGATGGCTGTCATGTAGGGTTGCAGACGAATTCCCAATACGGCCACCATGTCAGGGTTTTGAACCCCAGCACGCACAACCCGGCCGAATGAAGTCTTATGCAAAAGTAACCAGATGCCTGTCATCACCACGATCACGACGCCGAGGATGAACAGCCGATATTTGGACAGCATGAACTCCCCGAGCATCAAGCTGCCTTTGAATTCGGGCGGCATGTTCGACACCAATGGCGCCGAACCCCATATGAGACGTAGGGTCTGCTCGGCCACCATGGCCAGTGCAAAGGTCACCAGCAAACTCAAAATAGGGTCGGCAGTATAAAAACGGCGCAGCAAAAGTCGTTCAAATGCAATGCCCAGCAAGCCCACCAGGGCAGGCGTGATGAATATGCTGACACCGAAGCCAAAGCGCCTGATGACCTCGAGGGACAAATAAGCACCGAGAGCATAAAAAGCGCCATGCGCCAGGTTGACGATTCCACCCACGCTGAAGATCAGCGACAAGCCCAGGGCCAGCAGCAAGTAATAACCGCCAAGTACGAGGCCGTTAACAACCTGCTCGAGTAAAAAAACGAGTTCCATGGGACCGATCAATGGAAAAAGGAGCCTGTACGACAAGCTGCCGTACAGACTGGTTCAAGCTAAAAAAAGCTCACATCTTGCAGAGGTTGTCTGCTTTTGTCGGCGCCAGTTTTTCCAGCGATTCATTAGCAGCTGGCACGGACTCGCCGAAAAGCAAAAAGTCCTGCTTGTTTTTGGCCTGACCCTTGGCTTTGACCGTGAAGGGGTAGGCTTCTTGCATGAGCTGGTGGTCCCAGCTGCGGAAATAACCCTTGCGCGCTTTGAGGATGTCGAACTGCGCTTCAGACTCAAAATATTTAATGAGCCTTTCGGTGTCTACAGACTTCGTTTCGCGGATCGCTTGAGCCACCATCATGAGCGATACATATTCGATCCACGCATGATTCTCCGGAATGCGCCCATACTTCTTAGTGAACTTTTCAACAAACGCCATAGAGGCTGGCGTCTTCAGTTCGTGGTGCCATACCGTCGGCCAAATGCCGCCAAGATTTTCTTCGCCGGCAGCCCAAGCGTCTGCCGTGTTCAGATTAAAACCAGCCACGGGGTACTTCATCCCAAACTCTGCGTACTGCTTGACGAAATTCGTCACCTGGTTGCCCGCCAAGTTGGTGGCGATCAGGTCGGGACGAGCTTGACGAATCTTGATCAGCTGAGCACTGAAGTCGATCAGATCTGTTGGGACCACCTCGTCACCAATCACGGTGCCACCGTTGCGCCCAAAGAAGTTCTTGGCGGCTTTGGAAAGGTCGTGACCAAACACATAGTCAGAGGTGACTGCGTAGATCCTCTTTCCTTTGACAAAGCCTTCACGCACTAGCGCCTCGCCAGCGGCATTCACCATGACCGTCACCGGAATATCCACGTGAAAGGTGTAGCGGTTGCAATCCTTGCCGCGAAGCGTGTCTGAACGAGCTCCGATGCTCATGAAAATGACTTTGTTGCGGGCCGCCACTTGTGCAATGGTCAGCGCCGAGGCCGAAGAAATCTCGCCCATCAACACGTCAACCTTGTCCCGCTCAATCATTCGCTGAGCCTTGGTTGCCGCGGTCTGCGGGTTGACCGAGTCTTCCGAGATCAAACTGATCTGTCGACCCAATACTCCACCTGCGGCATTGATGTCCTCGGCGGCCAGCTTAATGCCCTGCGTGGCGTATTCACCCAAAGCCCCCAGAAAGCCAGTCATCGGCGTGAGGTGCCCCACACGGATCGGACCGGCCTGGGCATTGGCAAAGGCTGAATAGCCCAGCGCAGCGCCACTGGCCATGAGCGCCCCAGCTTGAAGCAGCTTGCGTCGCTGACTGTCCGATACCGACATGCTCACTTGATTTTTTTCTGCTTTCATCTTTGTCTCCAGTGATTTAGTTGTGCACATGAACGCGATGGCGATCTTATGAACCGACCATCTCGTTTGCAAAATACAGATTTACGAGATGGGGGATCGCTATTTCTTATAGGTAGTCATCCTGAAAAACTTATAGGATGCCGACATGGATCTACGCCAACTCAAATACTTCGTTCAAATCGTTGACAGCGGAAGCCTGGCCAAAGCCTCGCGGCAACTTTTCATTGCGCAGCCAGCCCTGAGCCAACACATCGCCAAAATGGAAGCAGAGGTTGGCAGGCCCTTGCTGATCCGCACGGCTAAAGGCGTAACGCCCACCGAAAACGGTACGGCCCTGCACCACCACGCTCGCTTTCTGCTGCGTCAGTTCGACCAAGCTGTTTCAATTGCCAGACAGGAGCCCGGCACCGTGCACGGCATGGTTTCGGTGGGCCTTGCCGCCACCACGGTCTGCGCTGTTGGCGTTCCGTTCATGCGCCGCATCAGGGAAAAATTCCCAGGCATCGTGCTGAACGTCGTGGAGGGCATGAGTGGCCACCTTGCCCAAATGATGCGCATGGGTCAACTTGACTTAGCAATACTCTTTAACCGCGATGCGGTCCCCGACCTGACCCCCGAGCATTTGGTGGAGGAAGAACTTTTCGTCATGCTCCCAGAAGACAGCGACCTGGTACCCGCCCGGCGCATCAAGCTCAGCTGTACTGACACGGCCGACCTGCCCCTGATCCTGCCCACGGGCATTCACGGGCTGCGCCGGCGTATAGCGGCCGAATTCGAACAGCGCAATCTGGCGCTTCATGTGGTGGCGGAAATAGATTCGTTGTCGCTGCTCATGACCTGCGTGCGTGACGGGATGGGTGCGACCATCAAACCGATGTCGGCTGCTTTGCTTGAGGGAAGCCTACGAAAAGGCTTGCGCACTCTGGCATTTTCGGACGCCAACATGACGCGCCCCAACTACCTCTACTCGGTGGAGGCAGAGCGCCTTTCACCGGCCGGCGCCGCCGTTCGTGGCGAACTGCGCGAAACCATCAAACACTTAGTGACCAGCGGAGAATGGCAAGGCGTGAGTCTCATGTGAGTGCGCACCTCACGCTGAAGGCGCACTATCGCCAGCTCAGCATTGCACAAGCCATCGCCAGACGCGTTTAGTCCAACTGAATGCCTGCGCTTTTCACCACAGAAGCCAAGCGCGTGATCTCGCTTTCAATAAAACGGTCGAACTAGGCAGGCGTCGTGGGCGACGCGGTCACCCCCTGGTCGGCAAAGGTCTTCACCACTTCTGGTATGCGAAGAGCCCGGCCCACGTCGGCAGAGATCTTGTCGACCACCGCTTGCGGCGTTTTTCCAGGCGCCACCATCCCGTACCAGTGGTCATACACCGCACCCGGCAGGAAGTCTGAAACCACCGGCACATCGGGCATCACTGGGGCGCGCTTGGCCGTACTCACGGCCAAGGGAATTAGCTTGTTGTCTTTGATAAAGGGCAGAGTCAGCCCAAGAGGTGACCAGTAAAGGGCAGACCGACCTGCGGCCGTGTCAACCAGAGCGTCGCCGGTTCCTTTGTACGGCACGTGCACGATGTCCAGTTTGGCGAGAGCCTTGAACATTTCACCGTTGAAATGGGTACCGCTGCCAACACCCGCTGAGGCGAAATTAAGCGCACCAGGCTTGGACCGAACCAGCTGGAGTAACTCGGGGACTGATTTGACCCCCAGCGATGGGGCCACCACCAGCACGTTGGGCACACTTGTAGCGAGCGCCACGCCACGCAGGTCTTTGAGCGTGTCGTACGGCAGTTTCTTGTAGAGGGTCGGGTTGATGGCGTGTGACGCGGAGGTGAGTAAGAGCGTATGGCCGTCGGGATCGGCCGTTGCCACCGCACGCGTGCCCACGGTGCCGCCCGCGCCAGGCCGGTTATCAACAATCACCGGCTGACCCCACATATCCTGAAGCCGTCGCCCTATTTCACGCGCGACGATGTCCACCTGGCTTCCTGCTACAAACGGAACGATGATGCGCACCGTCTTGGAAGGGAACCGCTCCTGAGCGATTCCAGCAAAGGGATAAAGCGCAGCTAAAGTCAACATGCCAACGGCTAAACGGCGTTTCCTGATCATGATTCTGTCTCCTGGTTTTTAAAAAATGCGAGGCTCAGTCAAATGTTGCCAACCCAGCAAGCGCCACTTCGGAGTCCTGTGTTGACATCACTCCTGAAACTCCAATACCCCCAACGACTTCTCCATTCAGGAGAATTGGGAAGCCACCCTCCAGGGGTGTCACTCCATCGACAGCCAAAAAGCGGAGACCTTCCCCCCCCGCAGCTATGCCGTCCTGGAAAAATTTGGTGGGCCGACGAAAGTTGACGGCAGTGCAGGCTTTGCCCGTGGCGATGGCCATCGCCGAATGCTGCGTTCCATCGCGTTTTAAGGCCAGCAGGATGCCCCCACTGGCGTCCGCAACCACAATGGCTACTGGCCAACGGTGCGCAGCCGCCTTGGCCTCAGCAGCCTCCATGGCGCGCTTGGCCTGGGCAAGTGAAATGGAGGGGCCATAAGCAGGCGGAGCGTCAAGGCGCAAATTCGTCATACGAGGGGCACTAAAAAAAATTTAATCCTAGATATCCCGAGCGACATGAACAAATACTGAATTGCGAGACCAGTTATGACCAGGTCTTATCGATCAGCTGTACGTTCTTTTCCAAGGGCGCTCACGCAAACCAAGTGCCAGCCGGGTGCGGGTCGTTTTGCGAAGGGCATCGCCCAAAAAGGCCCCGAGCTGGTCCCACAGAAATGCCTCAGTGTTTCGCAGGTAAGTTGTCGTCTGGACTTATCGCGCCAAGCTTGTGAACACGGCTTGAACGGAAACAGCATGGCTGACCGCATTTCATTGCAGGCGTCTGCGGCTGTTGATGCTTTTACTGATCACGCACAACGTGACAGTGGGCTTTTTTTCTTGGTGCTCTCTGCAGACGTGTGCCGCAGATTGAAATTGCCATGAGAGCTCAGCAAGCAGCCCGTGGGTACTGGGCTTGTCGCTAAGGCGTGTCTTTGCAGCGGAGTCCTACTCTGCTTGCACCCCGGCAACTTGAATCGCACGACGTGTCTGCTCCAAATCGCGCGTCAGGTAAGTGCGGAACTCTTGCGCCGTCGATGCGTTCGGCACCGCACCGTTAGCGGTGAATGACTTGCGCAGCTCAGCGTTCTGCAGCGCTTGCCCCAGGGCTTGGCGCAAGGTGTCGGCCACGCCAGCAGGCAGGCCGCGCGGGGCCATCAGGCCGATCCAGCTGGAGAACTCGAAATTGGGCACCGTCTGGCCAATGGCGGCGGTAGCGCCCAGCGGTTTGGACTCGGCCGTCATGCTGTGCGCCAACAGGCGCAAGCGGCCCGCCGCAACCAGGCTCAAGGCCGCTGGCGCGGGCGTGAGCACCCAGTCGGTTTCACCCGACACCACCGAGGCCACGCCCTGGCTGCCGCCTTTGTAAGGTACGTGTAGCGAAGTGAATCCCGCTGCCGACTGAAACGCCACCCCGGCCAAATGGCTGACCGAGCCGATGCCCGCCGACGCCATGTTTGACGCATTGCCGCGTGACTTGGCATAGGCCACCAGCTCGGCGGTGCTGCGCACCGGCAAGGCGGGGTTGCAGACCAGCACGTTGGGCAGCAAGGCGATCAGGGAGATGAAGTCGAAATCTTTGAGCGGGTCGTAGCGCACGGCTTTTTGCAGCAGAGGCGCCACCGTCATGGCAGAGCTGGAAGCCACGATCAGGCTGTAGCCGTCGGGCGCGGCAGCCCGGCCGACTTCGACGCCCAGCGCGCCAGCGGCACCAGCCCGGTTGTCCACCACCAGGGGTTGCGGCAGCGACGCGGCCAATTGGTTGGCCACCACGCGGCCGATGGTGTCGACCGAACTGCCCGGGGCGTTGGGAACAATGAACTTGATGGGCCGTTGCGGATAGGTCTGGGCCTGCGCCAAGCCACTGGCCGCGCTGGCGGCCAAGGCCGTGCTCGCCTGCAAGAGCTGGCGGCGGCTGATTGAATTCGAAAGGGATTGGGAACGGCTGGGCATGCTTGTCTCCGGCTCGCGGGTGAGTCCCGCGTTATGAAAACAGTCTACCCAACTCAGCCTTGGCCGCCGAATACAGCAGCAGGCTGGGCCCCAACAGCTTAGGAGCTGAACAAGAAGTTCATCACGTCGCCGTCTTTGACCACGTATTCCTTGCCCTCGGCGCGCATCTTCCCCGCGTCCTTGGCGCCTTGCTCACCCTTGAAGGTGATGAAGTCGTCAAAGGAAATTGTTTGCGCGCGGATGTAGCCTTTTTCAAAGTCGGTGTGGATCACGCCCGCGGCTTGCGGGCCGGTGTCGCCCACATGGATGGTCCAGGCGCGCACTTCTTTGACGCCAGCGGTGAAGTAAGTTTGCAAGCCCAGCAACGTGTAAGCAGCGCGGATCAGGCGGTTCAGGCCGGGCTCGTCCTGGCCCAGCTCTTTCAGGAACTCCAGGCGGTCGGCGTCTTCCATCTCGGACAACTCGGCTTCGATCTTGGCGCAAATAGCCACCACCGGCGCGTTTTGCTTGGCTGCAAAAGCCTTGAGGCGGTCCAGGAAGGGGTTGTTCTCAAAACCGTCTTCCGCCACGTTCGCCACAAACATGGCCGGCTTGGCGGTGATCAGGAAAAACTGCTGCAGCTGCGCCCGCTCTTCCTTGCTGAAGTCGATGGTGCGCACCGGCTGGGTGTCGTTCAGCGCGGACTGGCACTTCTCCAAAATGGCGACTTGCTTGACCGCCTCTTTGTCGCCCGAGCGCGCCAGCTTGGTCACGCGGTGCAAGGCCTTTTCCACAGCGGCCAAGTCGGCCAGGCACAGCTCGGTCTGGATGACCTCGATGTCGGCGATCGGATCGACCTTGTTGGCCACGTGGATCACGTTGTCGTCTTCAAAGCAGCGCACCACGTTGACGATGGCGTCTGTTTCGCGGATGTGCGCCAAAAACTTGTTGCCCAGGCCCTCCCCCGTGCTGGCGCCAGCCACCAAGCCGGCGATGTCTACAAACTCGACGATGGCCGGCACCACGCGTTCAGGCTCGACGATGACCGACAGCTGCGCCAAGCGGGTATCGGGTACCTCGACCACACCGGTATTCGGCTCAATCGTGCAAAACGGATAGTTTTCAGCCGCAATGCCGGCCTTGGTCAGCGCGTTGAACAGGGTGGACTTGCCAACGTTGGGCAAGCCCACGATGCCGCATTTCAAACTCATGGAATTTCCTTTGGAAGCTAGGGCCCCAGTCTGGCGATGAACCCGCATCTCATGAAGTGCCCGGTCGGCGCTGATTTGTGCGCCTGGTGCGCCGTCAAAAGCTCGATGGGACGCTAGCTTTGGGCTGCTGGTTTTGCCTGGGGTAGGTCATCGGGATTGTACTTATCAGCGTTTTGCTGCTGCCGCGGCCAGCCCCTGGGGTGGGCACATGCAATGCACGGGCCATTGAAGCCCGAAATTCTGGTTTACTACTCGCCTTGTCTCTCATTTGCCGCTGCCCACAGATGGTGGCTCCCCTCCAACGTCCGCCCAACGCCTCCGACCAGAAAACACACCATGTCAATTCCCTCCCTAACAAAGCCCTTGCGCCTCGCCTTCGTGGCGCTGCTGCCCCTGCTCGCCACCACTGCCTTTGCGCAGCAATGGCCGGACAAACCGCTGCGCATGGTGGTGCCTTTGCCGCCAGGTGGGCCCAGCGATATCGTGCTGCGCGGCGCCGCTCCCCGCATGCAGCAAGTCCTCAAGCAACCGCTGGTGATTGACAACAAACCCGGCGCCAACGGCAACATCGGCTCGGCCGAAGCGGCGCGCGCCCCGGCAGACGGCTACACCTGGCTGTGGACCACCGACACCACCTTGACCGTGAACCCACATGTTTACGACAAGATGGCTTTCAAGGTGTCGGACCTGCAGCCCGTGATGCGTGCGACCAGCTTCAGCCAGACCCTGGTGTGCAGCCCGCAAGCCCAGGTCAAGACCGTCGCCGAACTGGTGGCCAAGGCCAAGGGCGGCAAGATGAATTACGCCTCGGGTGGCGCAGGCTCACCAGGGCATTTGGTGACCGAGTTGTTCAGCGCGGCGGCCGGCATCCAGATGACGCATGTGCCTTACAAAGGCCCGGCGCCTGCGGTGCAGGACATGCTGGGCGGGCAAGTCGATTGCGGCTTCTTGGCCGGCCCCACGGTGTTGCCGCATGTGCGATCGGGCAAGCTGGTGGCCTTGGCGGTGTCGGGCAACAAACGCTCGGCCTTGTTGCCGGAAGTACCCACCGTTGCAGAGTCAGGTTTCCCCCGGTTTGATGCCAGCTTCTCGCTGGTGCTGTTGGCGCCCAAGGGCGTACCGGCGGCCACCATCGACAAAATGCACACCGAGCTGGCCGCAGCGTTGCGCACGCCCGAGATGGTGGCCAAGCTGGCCCAGAGCGACCAAGTTGTGGTGGCCGATTCACCGGCTGACACCGCAGCGCGCCTGGCGCAAGACTCTGCCAAGTGGAGCGAGGTGGCGCGGCGGATCAATTTGCGGCTGGAGTAAACGGGTAAACGGGTAAGCGGGTGAACGTATAAACGACCGCAGCTGCGCTGCCATACATTCATGACCCCTTTGAACGTCACCGCCCTGAACGAAGCCCTGCAATTGCAGCAGGCGGCTTTTCTGGCTGCGCCTGCGCCCAGCGTGCAAGAACGGCGTGACGACCTGCGCACGCTGGCGCGCATGCTCACTGAGCACCGCGACGAGTTGGTCAACGCCGTGTGCCAGGACTACGGCAGCCGCTCGTCGTTTGAGACTTTGTTTGCCGAGTTTTTGGTGGTGATTGACACCATTCACCACTCGCGCAAGCACCTTGCCCAATGGATGAAGCCGCAGCGCCGCTCTATCGACTTTGCGCTGTACCCCGGCGCAAAGAACCGCGTGATTCCGCAGCCGGTGGGCGTGGTCGGCGTGATCGTGCCCTGGAACTTTCCGCTGAACCTGACCTTTTGCCCGCTGGCCGCCATCTTTGCGGCGGGCAACCGCGCGCTGGTGAAGATGTCGGAGAACTCGCGGCACTTGGCGGCCCTGCTCAAGCGCATCAGCCCGGCGTATTTCCCGGCCAGCAAGCTGCAGTTTTTTGACGATGGTGGCGGCTTGGGGCCGGCCTTTTCGTCGCTGCCTTTTGACCACCTGCTGTTCACCGGCTCGGGCGCGACCGGGCGCGCCGTCATGGCCAACGCCGCGCGCAACCTCACGCCCGTGACGCTGGAGTTGGGCGGCAAGTCGCCAGCCATCGTCGGGCCTGACTTTTCGGTGCGGGCGGCAGCCGAGCGCATTCTCTGGGCCAAGCTTTTTAACGCCGGGCAAATTTGCACCTCGGTGGACTATGTGTTTTTGCCTGAGGGCGCGGTCGACGAATTCGTGGCCCATTGCCAGCGCCTGGTGGCCGAGCGCTACCCGGACCTGAACGGCGAAGACTACACGGCCATCATTGACCAGCGGTCTTTTGACCGCCTGGGCCAGATGCTGGCAGACGCCCAAGCCAAAGGCGCCCGGGTGGTCAACCTGGCGCCGTCCCAGCAGCCCGACGCAGCGCGGCGCAAGTTCGCGCCACACCTGGTGCTGCATCCCAGCGCCGACATGGCGGTTTCTCAGCGCGAGATTTTTGGCCCCATCTTGCCGATCCGCACTTACCGCAGCCGTGAAGAAGTAGCGGCCTACATCAACGCCCACGACCGGCCCCTGGCGCTCTACCCCTTCACCAACAACCGCGCTTTGCAAGACTTCTACATCACGCAAGTCATGTCGGGCGGGGTGTCGGTGAACGACGCGATCTTGCATGTGGCCCAGCACGACCTGCCCTTTGGCGGCAGCGGCGCCAGCGGCATGGGCCATTACCATGGGCGCGAGGGTTTTCAGACTTTCTCCAAGCTCCGGCCGGTGTTCTACCAAGGGCCGATGTCGTCGGTGCAAGCGTTTTTCATGCCGCCTTACCAGGGCAAGAAGCGCTGGCTGCTGGACTTGTTGCTCAAGTGGAAGACCTGAAGGCTTGAAGGCTTGAGCTAAGGCCCGGCCTGCGGCCGCTGCATCGGTGCCTTTCGGGGCAGCGTTGCAACTGAGCGGTTAACATCCGCGCCGGTCTGCCGTGCACCCTGCGCTGGCTGACTGCTTAACGAGCCCTCGGCGTCAGCCGTTGCTGATCTGCCGCCATGTCCACCGCCTTGCCTTCTCCTGCTGCCCCCGCCCCGCTGAGCGCCGCCACCCACCGCACCGTGGTGCTGCTGTCGTTTGCCACGTTCACCAGCATGGCGGCGCAGCGGGTGTGTGACGCCATGCTGCCGCAACTGGCGCGCGAGTTCAGCGCCAGCTTGGCCGAGGCAGCGCAAGTGGTCTCACTGTTTGCCGTGATGTACGGTTTGGCCCAGATGTTTTATGGCCCGCTGGGGGACCGCCTGGGCAAATTCCGGGTCATCACCTTCACCAGCCTGGGTTGCGCCATAGGCAGCCTGGCTGCCGTGTTTGCGGGCGATTTGCAGTGGCTGGTCGCAGCCAGGGTCTTGGCCGCGTGTTTTGCAGCGGCGGTGATTCCGCTGTCGCTGGCCTGGATTGGCGATGCCGTGCCCTACCAGCAGCGCCAAGAAATACTGGCCCGCGTGGGCGTGGGCACCACGCTGGGCATCGTCGGCGGCCAATTGATAGGCGGCGTGATGACCGACTTCTTGGGCTGGCGCTGGGCTTTTGGCTTGATGACGCTGCTGCACGCCACGGCGGGTGCGCTGCTGCTGGGCGATTGGCTGCGCCAAAAAGCTCTGCCCCTGACCATCACCAGCGCCAATGGCGAGGCGCCGCAAATCATGGCGCAGCTCAAAATCCTGGCGCAAAACCCTTGGGTCCGCATGCTGCTGGCCGTGGCCGTGGCCGAAGGCGGTGCGGGGTTTGGCGTGGTCGCAGTAGCCGCCTCGCACCTGCATGATGAGCTGCACTTGTCCCTGTCGCTGGCCGGCGCCGTGGTCGGGCTGTTTGGGCTGGGCGGCATGCTGTACATGGCCACCGCCAAGCACCTGATCCGCCGCTTGGGCGAGCCGGGCTTGGCGCGCATCGGCGGGCTGGGCGTGTGCACGGCGTTTGTGGTGCTGGGTCTGAGCCCCTGGTGGCACTCGGCGCCGCCCGCCTGTTTGCTGGCGGGTTTCTTCTTTTTCATGCTGCACAACACCATGCAGGCCAACGCCACGCAAATGGCGCCGGCTGCGCGCGGTCTGGGTGTTTCGCTGTTCGCCTCGTCCTTGTTCACGGGTCAGGCCATCGGCGTGCTGCTGGCTTCGAACCTGATTCCGCTGGTGGGCTCCGGCCGCGTGATCGCCGGTGGCGGAGGCTTGATTGCGGCTGTGAGCCTGTACTTGGCGCATCGGCTTGCGCGGCGCCAAGCGGCGATACAAGCCGTTTAAAGCCGTTCAAAGCTCAGTCTTCAAAGCGGTAGTTGCCCGCCACCGCCTGCCCCAAGCGCAAGCGCTGACCCACGCCTTCGAGCGTGATGACATTCATGCCAAACGACAGAGCACCCTCCAAGCGCGGGTCTTGCCGGTAGCGCTGCAGAGCGTCCAGCACGGCAGGGCTGGTCTCTGCCGTCAGGGGGTCGTTATTGACCATCACGCAGCGCGGGCAAGGCTTGACGGGCAACAAGCGCACTTCGCCCTCCCCCGTCGTGATCGTCAAGTTCTGCAGCCGGTCCTCATCATGCGGCAGCCAAGGGGTTGCGCCCGGCGCTGGGCCCAAGACAATGTTGGGCCGAAAGCGGGCCATGGTCACCACTGGCTCGCCCGCAGCCGCTAAGCGTTCGTTCAGGCCGTCCAGCGATGCCTGGCTGGTCAGCAGCATCGGGTAACCGTCGCTGAATTGGTTCAACGCCACATGCTCACCCGTCCAGTCGCTACTGGACGGGCGCTGGTGGTCGGGGTCAAAGCGCACCAAGCGGGCACCGGTAACGCCCAAAAAAACACTGAACCATTGCGCGGCAACCGGCCCCATATCAAAGGCTGGCACCTGGTCGTTCCAGACCTGCACGCGCACAGCGTCCTGCACTTCGTAGAGCGACAGGTGAAGCGCCAGCATGCCAGGAGCCCGCAACACCATGTCGTCGGTGCGCAAGCTCGGCTGGATCAGCGCCATGCGCGGCCATTGGCGCTGGGTCATGAACTGGCCTTGCGCGTCCACCACCATCCAGTTGCGGTCCAGCTCCAGCCCTTGGTCGTCCAGGTCGGCCTCTGGCAAGGCAATGCCGCCGCAAGACTTGATGGGGTAGATGAACAAACCGGCAATCACGGCCGACACATCAGGGTTGGCGCCAGGGCCGGGGAGGTGCAAAGAGGAACTCATGCGCGGGATTTTGCACGCCTTCTAAAATGCACCATGACCAAGACATTTGATGTGTGCCTGCGCGGTGACGGCATTGTGGGCCGCAGCCTGGCGCTGCTGCTGGCGCGCCAACGGCTGCGGGTGGCACTGGTCCGCGCGCCACAGCAGCCCGACCAACAAGATGTGCGCGCCTACGCGCTGAACGCCGCATCGCGCCAATTGCTGGAGCAACTCCGCGCCTGGCCCGAGCCTCCGCACGCCACGCCTGTCACGAAAATGCGCGTTTGGGGCGACGACGGCGGGCAGATCGACTTCCAGCCTGCCCCGGGCGACGCGCCCGAGCTGGCCTGGCTGGTCGATGTGCCGGTACTGGAAGAGCAATTGGCCCAGGCCCTGCGCTTTGCGCCAGAAGTGCAATGGATAGATTCGCCCGACGAGGCCAAGGCGCCGCTGACCGTGGTCTGCGAAGGCGCACGCAGCAGCAGCCGGCTGGCCCTGGGCGCTGACTGGACGGTCAAGCCCTACGCACAAAAGGCCCTGGCTGCGCGGCTGCTGAGCGATCGCCCCCACGGCGGCGTGGCGCGGCAGTGGTTCAGCAACGGCGAGGTGCTGGCCCTGCTGCCCATGGGCGGAGTAGGCGGCCAGGCCTGGGCCCTGGTGTGGTCGGTGTCGATGGAGCGCGCCGCTGCGCTGGAAAAACTGTCTGCACAAGCTTTCACCGGCGCCTTGCAACAAGCGGTTGGCACAGAAGCAGGACAGCTCAGCTTGACCAGCGAAGTCGCAGGCTGGCCCCTGGCGCTCGCCCAAGCCCAACGCTGGGTCGGCCCCGGCTGGGCCTTGGCCGGTGACGCCGCGCACACCATCCACCCCTTGGCCGGGCAAGGCCTGAACCTGGGCCTGGCCGATGCGCGCGCGCTGGCCGATGTGCTGGCAGGCCGCGAATACTGGCGCAGCCTGGGCGACGAAAAACTGCTGCGCCGCTACGAACGCGCCCGCAAAGCCGACGTAGCCGCCATGAGCACCCTCACCGACGGCTTGCACGGCCTGTTTGCCCAGCAAGACAGCCGCTGGCAGGCGCTGCGCAACTGGGGCATGAAGGGCGTAGCCAAAAGCGGCCCGCTCAAAACCTGGCTGACGCGGCAAGCCGCAGGCCTTTGATTTTTTACGTTGATCTGTTCACCTCAAGGAATTTCATGACGCAACGCATCGCCTTTGGCCCCGCTCGTTTTCTGGCGCGCAGCTGCCTGGTGTGGGCGCTGGCAGGTTATAGCCTGGTCGCCCTGGCGCAAGAAGCCGCCATCCGCAAAAACCTCAGCGAGCGCCTGCCCACGCTGCCAAAAATTGAAGAAGTGAACAAGACGCCGATGGCCGGGCTCTATGAAATCCGCGTCAACGGCAACGAAGTTTTTTACACCGACACCGATGGCGCTTTTTTGATCCAAGGCAGTCTGATAGACGCCAAGGCCAAGAAAAACCTGACCGAAGAACGGCTGGAAAAGCTCAACGCCATTGCCTTTGACGCCCTGCCCCTGAAAGACGCTTTCACCCTGGTGCGCGGCAACGGCAAACGCAAATTGGCGGTGTTTGAAGACCCAAACTGCGGTTATTGCAAGCGCTTTGAGCGTGATCTGCAAAAGGTCAACGACGTGACGATCTACCTGTTTTTGTACCCCATCCTGAGCGCTGATTCGGCCGACAAATCGCGCAACGTCTGGTGCGCCAAAGACCGGGCCAAAGCCTGGACCGACATGATGGTGCGCGACCAAAACCCGGCCCCGAGCAAATGCGACACCACCGCCGTAGACCGCAACGTGGAGTTCGGCAAGAAGCACCGCATCACCGGCACACCCACCTTGATCTTTGCCGACGGCTCGCGCGTGCCTGGCGCCATTGGCGCACCGCAGGTCGAAAAACTGTTGGCCGACAGCAAGCAGCCCTGAGCCCGGGCAAAGCCCCTGCGGTATTCTGTTGAGCAGCTCTAGAGAAGCCCTATGCCGCCTAAAACGCCCCGCCCAGCCACCCAGCGAAAAGCGCCCGTCAAAACGCCACCAGCCGTTGTTTGCCGGGTTGAAGTCGGCTCACTGAACGCGCATTTGTTCAATGTCACGCTGACCATCGCCCAGCCCGCGGCGCAGCAACTCGTCAGCTTGCCGGTGTGGATTCCAGGCAGCTACCTGGTGCGTGAATTCGCTGGTCAGTTGCAGGGGCTCAAAGCCCAGCAAGCCCGCCGCGCCCTGCCGGCCAGCGCCATCACGCAGCAAGACAAGTGCAGCTGGCTCGTGGCCTGCGACCCCAGCCGCCCCTTGATGCTGCGCTATGCGGTGCATGCAAACGACCCTTCTGTGCGCACCGCCACCTTGAGCGCGGCGCGGGGGTTTTTCAACAGCACCAGCCTGTGTCTGCGCGTGGCTGGCCAAGAAGACCTGCCCCACGCACTGGAGGTGCCGCCGGTGCGCGGCGCGGCCGATTGGTCGCTGGCCACGGGCTTGCAGGCGCAACAGATAGACGCTCAGGGTTTTGGCCTCTACCAAGCGGCCGACTACGACGAACTGGCCGACTGCCCGGTGGAGATGGGGGCTTTTTGGAGCGGCCGGTTCAAGGCGGGCGGCGTGCCGCATCGCTTCGTGGTGGCAGGTGCCGCGCCCACCTTTGACGGCGAGCGCTTGCTGGCTGATGCGCAAAAAATTTGCGAGGCGCAAATTGCTTTTTGGCACGGTCAACGCAAGCCGCCTTTTGCTAACTATTTGTTCATGCTCAACGTGGTCGACGACGGTTATGGCGGGCTGGAGCACCGCAACTCCACCGCGCTGATTTGCGGCCGGCGCGACCTGCCCCGCCTGGGCGAGAGCAAATTGCCCGAGGGCTACACCACGCTGCGCGGGCTGATCAGCCACGAGTACTTTCACACCTGGAACGTCAAACGCCTGCGGCCCGCGGAGTTTGCGCGCTACGACTACAGCCGCGAAAACTACACCGAGCTGCTGTGGTTTTTCGAGGGCTTCACCAGCTACTACGACGACTTGCTGCTGCGGCGCTGCGGCCTGCTGGACAACGCGGGCTACCTCAAGCTGCTGACCAAGACCGTCAACCAAGTGCTGCAGACCCCCGGCCGGCAAGTGCAGACGGTGGCCCAGGCCAGCTTTGACGCCTGGGTCAAGTACTACCGCCCAGGCGAGAACACGCCCAACGCCACGGTGAGTTACTACACCAAGGGCGCGCTGGTGGCCCTGTGCTGCGACCTGCGCTTGCGCGGCGCGGTCACGCCCAACAGTACCCCAACCGCCACGCTGGACCAGGTGATGCGCGGCCTGTGGCAACGCTGCCAGGGCGGCCCCATGACCGAGGCCGACTTCTTAGCCGAGCTGCAAGCCCTGAGTGGCCGCAGCTTTGAGGCCGATCTGGCCCAGTGGGTACACAGCCTGGACGAGTTGCCGCTCAAGGAGCTGCTGGAGCAACACGGCGTGGCGGTCTTGCAAGAGCCGGCGCAGCTGGCCCAGCGCCTGGGGCTGCGGGTCAACGAAAGCCAAGGCCTGATGGTGCAAGCCGTACTCAGCGGCGGTGCGGCGCAAGCCGCCGGTTTTTCCGCCGGCGACGAATGGCTGGGGCTAGAACCCGCAGCACGCAACAGCAGCGGCAGCTGGCGCCTGAACAAGCTCGACGACCTCTTGCTCTACCTGCGCCCCGGCGAAAAATGCCTGGCATTGGTGGCACGCGACAAGCGCTTGCTGCGCCTGCCGCTCACGCTGCCGCCAGCGGCCACCACCTGGCGCCTGACCGCCAAGGACAGCGTGGTGCTGGACCGCTGGCTGGACGCCAGCCACCAGCCGCCGGTGTGAACCGCCTCTTTTTTCTAGCAACTCCCACCCAAAAAAACCATGACCTACGAGACCATTGAAGTCAGCACCCAAGGCCCGGACCAGCGCCAGGTCGGCATCGTCCGACTGAACCGGCCCAAGCAACTCAACGCGCTGAACGACCAGCTGATGGACGAGCTGGGCGCAGCGCTCAAAGCCTTTGACGCCGACGACACGATCGGCTGCATGATCATCACCGGCAGCGAAAAAGCTTTTGCAGCAGGTGCGGACATTGGCGCCATGGCCCAGGCGCAGTTTGGCGACATCTACAAAGGCGACTTCATCACCCGCAACTGGGAGCAAATCCGCAGCGTGCGCAAACCCGTGATTGCCGCGGTCAGCGGTTTTGCCCTGGGCGGCGGTTGCGAGTTGGCCATGATGTGCGACTTCATCATTGCTGCCGACAACGCCAAATTTGGCCAGCCCGAGATCAAGCTGGGCATCATTCCCGGCGCGGGCGGCACGCAGCGCCTGCCCCGTGCGGTGGGCAAAGCCAAGGCCATGGACTTGGCGCTGACCGGCCGCATGATGGACGCCACCGAGGCCGAGCGCGCCGGCCTGGTCAGCCGCGTGGTGCCGCTGGACAAACTGATGGACGAAGCCCTGGGCGCTGCGCTCATGATCAGCCAGTTCGGCCAGCTCGCCGTGATGGCCACGAAGGAGTCGGTGAACCGCGCCTTTGAAAGCGGTTTGAGCGATGGCGTGATGTTCGAGCGCCGCCTGTTCCACGCGATGTTCGCCACGGAAGACCAAAAAGAAGGCATGGACGCCTTCTTGAACAAGCGCACGCCCCAGTTCAAGCACCGTTGAGCCGCCGGCCGTCAAAACCCGGCCGACAACCCGCTATAATCTCGCTCGCGCGGTGGTATAGCTCAGTTGGTTAGAGCGCAGCATTCATAATGCTGATGTCGGTGGTTCAAGTCCACCTACCACCACCAAATTTTCCAAGCCTCAGAGCGAAAGCCCTGGGGCTTTCTTACTTGTCAGTTCTCAGCCTCTGGACACACACCATGAACCGCTGTTTGATCGATGGCCGCATCGCCTTGCGCGCCCCTGTTTTTCACCCTCCTGCCGTCGTCTGCCCAGGCTATTGCCTGGCCACCAAGGTCCAGCCATGAGCAAAAAAGTCTTCATCAAGACCTTCGGTTGCCAGATGAACGAGTACGACTCGAACAAGATGAGCGACGTGCTCCACGCCGCCGAAGGCTATGAGCCGACCACCAACGTGGACGAGGCGGACCTGATCTTGTTCAACACCTGCTCGGTGCGGGAAAAAGCGCAGGAAAAGGTCTTCAGCGACTTGGGCCGGGTCAAGCACCTCAAGAAAAAAGGCGTGCTGATCGGCGTGGGCGGCTGCGTGGCGAGCCAAGAGGGCGAGGCCATCATTGCCCGAGCGCCGTATGTGGACGTGGTCTTTGGCCCGCAAACCCTGCACCGCCTGCCGCAGCTGCTGAGCCAGCGCGCTGCGCTGGGCCGCTCGCAGGTGGACATCAGCTTTCCCGAGATCGAGAAATTCGACCACCTGCCGCCGGCCCGCGTTGAAGGCGCCAGCGCTTTTGTCTCCATCATGGAAGGCTGCTCCAAGTACTGCAGCTATTGCGTGGTGCCCTACACCCGGGGCGAAGAAGTCTCGCGCCCGTTTGAAGACGTGCTGGTGGAAGTGGCGGGTCTGGCCGACCAGGGCGTGCGTGAAGTCACGCTGCTGGGTCAAAACGTCAACGCCTACCGCGGGCCGATGGGAGACAGCGGCGAGATTGCCGACTTCGCCACCCTGCTGGACTACATCAGCGAGATCCCCGGCATTGCCCGCATCCGCTACATCACCAGCCACCCCAACGAGTTCACGCAGCGCCTGATTGACGCCTACGCGCGCCTGCCCAAGCTGGTCAACCACCTGCACCTGCCGGTGCAGCACGGCAGCGACCGCATCTTGATGGCCATGAAGCGCGGCTACACGGCCATGGAATACAAAAGCACCATCCGAAAGCTGCGCGCCATTCGGCCAGATTTGGCCATGAGCAGCGACTTCATCGTGGGTTTTCCAGGCGAGACCGAAGAGGACTTCAAGCAGCTGATGAAGCTGGTGGACGACGTGGTGTACGACACATCTTTCAGCTTCATCTTCAGCCCGCGACCCGGCACACCGGCGGCCAATTTGCACGACGACACACCGCACGAAGTCAAGTCTGCGCGGCTGCGCGTGTTGCAAGACGCGCTGGACCAAAGCGTGCGCACCATCAGCGCCAGCCGCCAGGGCACGGTGCAGCGCATCCTGGTGGAAGGCGCCTCTCGCAAAGACCCGCAAGAGCTGATGGGCCGCACCGAATGCAACCGCGTGGTGAACTTCAAGGGCCAGCCGCGCCTGGTGGGCCAGATGATTGACGTGCGCATCACCGAGGCCATGCAGCGCTCGCTGCGCGGCGAGGTCTTGCTTGAGGAATCGCAGCCGGCCTGATGCCTGACTTAGCGCGCGGCGTCAGCCACTTCTTGCAGCGCTGGTCTTTTCGCCAGCTGCTGGTCATCGCTTTTTTACTGCTGGCTGCCTTGCTGGGCGCGGCGTCGTTGCGGGCTGTCTTCACGCTCGATGACCTGACGCGCCAAAGCCGGGACAACACCTTGCGGTCTTTGCAGCTGAACGACAGGGTTCAGGCCTTGGGTGAGCGCAGCGTGTCGCTGGAGCGCAGCGCCAGGCAAGCGGTGGTGCTGGACGACCGCATCTTGCGTGAGCGTTTTTTAAAAGACGCGCAGAACAGCGACCTGAGCGTTACAGCCCTGTTGGAAGCCGGTGTCACGCCCGAGCAAGCCGCACACTGGCATGAGCAGCTGCAGACGGCGCGGCAACTGCTGACCGGTGCGCCGCAGACCGCGCTGGACCGCGACCGCCAACTGGCCCAGGTTTTCCGCGCCCTCAACGAGCTGCACAGTGGCATGGCCCAGGCCGTGCGCCAGCGCTTGCAAGAGCGCAACCAAGCGCTGCTCGACCAACTCGACGCCAGCCGCCAACGCATGACCCGGCAAGTCAGCTGGGCCATTGCCTTGGCGGTGGTGCTGGCGCTGGCGTTTGGCGTGTGGTTCACCCGGCCCTTGCGGCAGCTCGAGCAAGCCATCGTGGACCTGGGGCAAAACCGGCTGGACCGCGCGATAGACATTGCCGGGCCGGCCGACCTGGTGTTGATTGCCCAGCGCCTGAACTGGTTGCGCTTGCGCCTGGCCGAACTGGACGCCGACAAGTCCCGCTTTCTGCGCCATATTTCGCACGAGCTGAAAACACCGCTGGCCGCCGTGCGCGAAGGCGCATCCTTGCTGGAAGACGAAGTGGGCGGCCCCCTGAGCGCAGACCAACGCGAGATCGTGCGCATCTTGCAGCACAACACCGCCGCGCTGCAAAGCCAGATTGAAGACCTGCTGCGCTTTAACGCCGCCGCCTTTGAAGCCCGGCATCTGCGCCGCCAAGACACCGACCTGCTGGCGCTGGTCGAATCTCAGGTGCAAGCGCAGCAGCTGCAATGGCGTGCCAAAGACTTGCAGATCGAGGTTGAATCACCACCGCAGCGTTTGCACGCCCAGGTCGATCCCGACAAACTGGGCACGGCGCTGGCCAACTTGTTGTCCAACGCGATTCGTTTTTCACCGCCGGGCGGCCGCATTGCCTGGCATTTGTCAGCGGCGCCGAGCGGAGTGCACCTGGCTATTGAAGACCAGGGGCCGGGCGTGGCCGAGGCCGACCGAACGCGGATTTTTGAACCGTTTTACCGCGGCCAGCACCAGCCGCCCGGCGTGCGCGGCAGTGGCATTGGTTTGTCGATCGTGCAGGAGTACGTGGCCGCGCATGGCGGCCGCATTTCGCTCATCCCCCCACAGCCCGACGCGGCGGCTACTGGCAGCGCTTCGGCCGGGCCGGGGGCACACTTTTGCATGGAGCTGCATGATGCCTCGACCTGAGAGTCAACCGCCCTGCCCCGTGAGCCACACCAAAAAACAAATTGCCCGCTTCCTGTCAGGCGCTGCTCGGGTTGGGACCGCCATCACCGTCGCAACGCTGAGCGCTTGCGCCCATCTGGCATCGCCGCCGCCTGCCCCGCCACGGGCCGCGCTGCCGGTCGTCAGCGTCGCCCTGCCCACACCTGCGCCGCAAGCAGAGCCTTCGGCAGCCGTGCTGGCCTTCGCCGACAAGTTGCGCGCCCTGCCCGCCCCGGAGCTTGCCGCTGAAGTAGCGACGCTCGGCAACAGCAGTGAACCAGCTGAACAACTCAAGCTCGCACTGGCGCTGCACCAACAGCATCAAGTCTCAAACCTACGGCCCAGCGCCGAGCTGGCACGCGCGCAAGAGCTGGTGGCCCAGGTGCTGGCCGCCGACACAGTCAGCGCCAAAGCCTTGCACCCCCTGGCCCGCTTGCTGGCCGCCCGCTACGCTGACCAACGACGCTGGGACGAGCAGGCCGAGCGGCAAAGCCAGCAGCTGCGCGATCTGCAGCGCCGGCTGGACCAGACGACCGAACGGCTGGAAGCGCTCAAAGCCATTGAACGCAGCCTGAGCAACCGCCCGACCTCCCCACACCCCAGCAACAAGCCATGAGCCAGAGCGCGCACATCCTGGTGGTGGACGACGACGCGGACATGCTGCGCCTTTTGACGCTGCGTCTGAGCGCGGCCGGCCATCGGGTGACCGCCGTGGGCTCGGCCGAGAGCGCACTCACGCAGCTGCAGATCGAGCGGCCCCAACTGGTACTCAGCGACGTGCGGCTGCCCGGGCGCGACGGCTTGGCCTTGTTCCAAGACATACGGCGTCAGCAGCCGTCGCTGCCGGTGATTTTGCTAACCGCGCACGGCACCATTCCCGATGCCGTCGAGGCCACCGAGGCGGGCGTTTACACCTACCTCACCAAGCCTTTTGATGGCAAGGCCTTGATCGACAAGATCGCCCAGGCGCTGGCCTTGAACAGCCCAGACGCGGGGCCGGCCCAAGACGCGGCGCAAGACCTGGACAGCGGCATCATCAGCCGCTCGCCGCGCATGGCCGACGTGTTGGCCGAAGCGCGCCTGCTGGCCCAGACCGACGCCAGCGTGCTGCTGCGCGGCCCCAGCGGCACCGGCAAGGAGCTGCTGGCGCGTGCGATTCACCAGTGGAGCCCGCGGGCGGCCAAACCTTTTGTCGCGGTCAACTGCGGTGCCATTCCCGAGGCCTTGCTGGAGTCGGAGCTGTTCGGCCATGTCAAAGGCGCGTTCACGGATGCGGTGGCCCACCACAAAGGTTTGTTTCAAGCAGCGCATGGCGGCACCTTGTTGCTCGATGAAATTGGCGACATGCCGCCGGCCTTGCAAGTCAAGCTGCTGCGCGTGCTGCAAGAGCGCGTGCTACGGCCCCTGGGTTCCAGCCAATCGGTGCCGGTGGATGTGCGGCTGATCTCGGCCACGCACCAGGACCTGGACGCGGCCATGGCCCAAGGGCAGTTCCGCGCCGACCTGTACTACCGGCTGAACGTGGTCACGCTGAGCTTGCCGCCCTTGGCTGACAGACGCGAAGACATTCCCCTGCTGGCCCAACATTTCCTGCACCAGCTCGCCCAAAAATACGGCAAGCGCCTGAGCGGCTTTGCGCCCGAAGCGCTGCGCGCGCTCAGCACCGCCGACTGGCCCGGCAACGTGCGCCAACTCCACAACGTGGTCGAGCAGGTCTGCGCCTTGTCGAGCACCCCGCTGATTTCACTCGCGTTGGTGCAGCGCGCGCTGCGTTCACCGAGCGTCGCGGTGTTGCCGCTGGCCGAAGCGCGGCAGCGCTTTGAGCGCGACTATTTGGTGGGCTTGCTCAAGCTCACCGACGGCCATGTGGCCGACGCAGCGCGGCTGGCGGATCGCAACCGCACTGAGTTTTACCGGCTCATGCAAAAACATGGTCTCACGCCTGGGCACTTCAAGGCCGATGCGTTGTCGCCCGATAGCGACAACGCCAACGTGAGCTAAGGCGCGGCTCGGCTCGCGATGAGCTGAAGCCTGTCGCTGGGTGGCGACAAAAAACGCTGTTTTTCTCAGTGCAACGCCCATCGCCCTCGGTGTGCGCACCGATGGCAGCATGCAGCACCTTAATCTCAAAGGAGTTTTTGTCTTTGGCACAAGGCTTGCACTGGCACTTGCATGCCCGTGCGTCTTGCTCATCTTCTTTCTCGCGCCCCCGCGTTGCGTTATTTGCTGCTGGGCTTGTGCCTGAGCGTTACCCTGAGCGCTACCCTGAGCGTTAACGCTGCGTGGGGCTTTGACATCCAGGCCCACGTCAAAACGCTAGCAGCCCAGCGCGCCCAACAGCCGTTTGCAGACACGGCCTCTGCCATGCCGGGCGAGCTGGCCCAACTCAGCTATGACGGCTGGCGCGACATCCGCTTCAAGCCGGGCCAGGCGCTTTGGCAAACCGAGGGCTTGCCATTCGAAGCGATGTTTTTCCATGTAGCTCGGCAGGGCCAAGCCGTGCGGCTGCACGAAGTCAGCGCGGCGGGTGTGCGCGAACTGCCCTATGCGCCTAGTGACTACAGCTACGGCAAGAACCGCCTGCAGCCCGAGCGCTGGGGTGACCTGGGCCACGCGGGTTTTCGGCTGCATTACCCGCTGAACACCACGGCCTACAAAGACGAGCTGATTGCCTTTTTAGGGGCCAGCTACTTTCGCGCGCTGGGCCGCGACCAGCGCTACGGTTTGTCGGCGCGCGGCTTGGCAGTGGACACCGTGGGCAGCACGTCGGGGCGGGAAGAGTTTCCCCGCTTCACCGATTTCTGGCTGGAAAAGCCGGCTGCGGGTGCACAGCAAGTGCGGCTGTGGGCTTTGCTCGACTCGCCGCGCGTAACGGGCGCCTATCGCTTTGACGTCGTTCCCGGCGACAACACACGCGTCGTGGTGCATGCCCAGCTTTTCATGCGCGCCAGCGACACACCCATTGCCACGCTGGGCATGGCACCACTGACCAGCATGTTCTTTTTTGGTGAGAACCAACCCCGGCCGGGCGACTTCAGGCCCGAGGTGCACGACTCAGACGGTTTGATGATCGCCAGCGCTGACGGCGAATGGCTGTGGCGGCCGCTGCAGAACCCGAGCGCTCCCGTGGCCAGCAGCTTTGCGCTGAAGGGCCTGCGCGGCTTTGGCCTGATGCAGCGCGACCGCAGCTTTGCCAGCTACGAAGACACCGAAGCCCGCTACGAGTTGCGGCCCAGCGCCTGGATCACGCCGCTGGGGGACTGGGGGCCGGGCCGTGTAGAGCTTTTGCAACTGCCCACGCCGGACGAAACCCACGACAACGTCGCCGCTTACTGGGTGCCGCAGCGCTTGCCAGCCCCCGGCCAGCCTTTCGAAATGGCTTACGAAATTTCTTGGCAAGGCCCCGGGCAGCAGAGGCCGCCGAATGGCTGGGCCGTGCAGTCCCGCCGCGGCCGCGGTTATGCCACCGCGCCTATCGCCAACGCCAGCAGCAACTCGGTGCAGTACGTCGTCGACTTCGCCGGCCCGGCCTTGGAAGCACTGGCGGAAGACGCGCCCGTGCAAGCCGTGGCCAGCAGTGACGCCAATGGCCGCATCACCGAAAAACTGGTGTACCGCCACCCCGTCACCGGCGCCTGGCGCATGACCTTGCAGGTCGAGCGCCTGGACGCTGCGCGCCCGGTCGAGCTGCGCGCTTTTTTGAAGCATCAACAACACACCCTGACTGAAACATGGACTCTGCTCATCACGCCTTGATTGAAGCGACCGCGCGCCGCGCCGACGCTGCTCCGCACGGACGCAGCCGGCTGCGCGAAGAACGCCATCCGAACGCCGTCACGGCGCCGCCGCTGAACCGCGGCTCCATGCCGACCCGACCCTGGCGGGGTTTTTGGAACAGCTTGCTCACGGCCAGCTTGCTCCAGCTGACGGGCCGCACCAACACCATGGCCAGCACCATGGCCAGCACTGTGAGCAGCGCTGCACCGGCACAGCCATGGGAGCAGGCCGCCCGCAGTCGCAGGCTCTTTCTACCTTGGGCCACCGTGGTCAGCACGGCGTTCGCCACCGGGCTTTTCGCCCACTTGCAACCCGCCCAAGACTCGGCCTGGCTGGGCGCAGCGCAGCTGGCACTCTTTGCCTTGCTGTCAGCGTGGGTGGTGAGCGGCTTTCTGACGGCGCTGATGGGTTTTTATGTGTCGCTGCGTGGCGACAGGCATGCACTGTCGGTCAAGAAGGTCGCCGGGCATGGCCTGGACGCCAGCGTGCGCACCGCCATCGTCATGCCGATCTGCAACGAAGACGTGGCCACGGTGTTTGCCGGGCTGCGCGCGACTTGTGAATCGCTGAGCGCAACCGGCTACGCCGGCTCTTTTGATGTGTTTGTGTTGTCCGACAGCAGCGAGCCTGCGTTACAGCGGGCCGAGCGCGCTGCCTGGGAAGCGCTGCGCTGCAGCCTGGCCAAGGCGGCCCTCGCGGACGGGCCGCCAGCCGTCGAGGTGTACTACCGCTTGCGCCAGCGCCGCAGCGACCGCAAGGCGGGCAACGTGGCCGACTTTTGCCGGCGCTGGGGCAAGGACTACCGCTACATGGTGGTGCTGGACGCCGACAGCGTGATGAGCGGCGACTGCCTGGTGAACATGGCCAAGCTCATGGAGGCCACGCCGCAAGCCGGCATCATCCAGACGGCCACGCAAGCTATTGGCCATGTCACGTTGCATGCCAGAGCGCAGCAGTTTGCATCTCGCGTCACAGGCCGGCTGTTCACGCTGGGCATGCAGTTCTGGCAAATGGGCGAGTCGCATTACTGGGGGCACAACGCCATCATCCGCGTGGCGCCCTTCATGCAGCACTGCGGCTTGGCGCGCATTGCCGGGCGCGGCGGCATGGCCGGCGGCATTTTGTCGCATGACTTTGTGGAAGCTGCGCTGATGCGCCGCGCCGGGTATCACGTGTGGCTGGTGTCCGACTTGGTGGGCAGTTACGAGCAGCAGCCGCCCGATTTGCTGGCCGAGTTGCAACGCGACCGGCGCTGGTGCCAGGGCAACTTGCAAAACGCCCGCCTGATCGCCGAGCCTAGACTGCACCCGGTGCACCGCTGCATGTTGGGCACCGGCGCCATGGCTTATTTGTCGGCGCCGCTGTGGCTGTGCTTTTTGGCACTGGGCACCACGCTCTGGCTGAGCGGCACGCCCTGGGTTCATGCCTGGACCGAGCTGCCGCCTGAGTTGGGCGCCTTGTGGCTGTGGACGCTGGCCATGCTGTTCATGCCGCGCTTGCTGGGCTTGGCCGCTGTTTTCATGCGGCAACAGCAATCGCAATACGGCGGCACCGCCGGCTTGCTGCGCAGTGCCTTGCTGGAAACCGGTGTGGCCTTGCTGCAAGCACCGGTGCGCATGGTGGCGCATTCGCTGTTTGTGCTGGCCGCCATGACCGGGCTGCGGCTGGATTGGAAATCGCCACCGCGCCAAGCCCAGGCGGTGGCCTGGGCTGATGCGCTGACCCGCCTAGCCCCCATCACAGCCGGCATGGCGCTGCTTGCAACGCTGGTGGGGCTGTTGGATGCACAAGCCCTGGTGTGGCTCTTGCCCGTGGGCTTGCCGCTGCTGTTGGCCGTGCCGACCACGGTGGTCAGCAGCCAAGAGGGCGTGGGGGCGGCGCTGCGGGCGCAACGCTATTTGCTGATCCCTGAAGAGACGCGCCTGCCCGCTGTGCTGCGCCAAGCCTGGGGCCATGCAGCGCTGCGGTGAATCATTGAGGCCTCTGACAGCTTGAAGAGCCGGCTCAAAACCGGGGCATGCCGCCCTTCATGCCACCTTTCATGCTGCCCAGGCGCTTCATCATTTTCATCATGCCGCTGCCTTTCATTTTTTTCATCATGCCCTGCATTTGCTCGAACTCATTGAGAAGGCGGTTGACTTCCTGAACATGCACGCCCGCGCCGTTGGCAATGCGGCGCTTGCGGGTGGCCTTGATCAGGTCGGGCTTGCGGCGCTCCAGCGGCGTCATGCTCAAGATGATGCCTTCCTTGCGGCGCATGTCTTTCTCGGCCTTGTCCATGTCCACCTGACCGGCCTTGGCGGCCAGTTGGGTCGGCAGCTTGTCCATCAGGCTGGACAGGCCACCCATGTTTTTCATTTGCTGCAGTTGGGCCAGAAAGTCTTCCAAATCAAAGCCGTCGCCGCTTTTCATCTTGGCGGCAAATTTCTGCGCCGCTTCCATGTTTACGCCGGCGGCCACCTGCTCGACCAGGGCCACGATGTCGCCCATGCCCAAAATGCGGCCGGCATGGCGCTCGGCGTCAAACACCTCCAGGCCGTCGAGCTTTTCGCTGGTGCCTGAGAACTTGATCGGCGCGCCGGTGATCTGGCGCACGCTGAGCGCCGCACCGCCGCGCGAGTCGCCGTCGGTCTTGGTCAGGATGATGCCGGTCAGCGGCAGGGCTTCCTTGAAGGCCTTGGCCGTGTTGACCGCGTCCTGGCCCTGCATGGCGTCGACCACGAACAAGGTCTCGACCGGCTTCAGGATCGCATGCAGCTCGCGGATTTCCTGCATCAAGACTTCGTCAATTGCCAGGCGGCCGGCGGTGTCGACCAGCAGCACGTCAAAGAAATGCTTTTTGGCGTAGTCCAGTGCCGCGGTGGCAATGTCGGCGGGCTTTTGATCGGGGCTGCTGGGGAACCACTCAGCGCCGGCCTGGCGCGTAACGGTTTTGAGCTGCTCAATAGCCGCCGGGCGGTACACGTCGCCCGAAACCGTCAGCACTTTCTTCTTGCGCTTTTCAATCAGGTGCTTGGCCAGCTTGGCGGTGGTCGTGGTTTTACCCGCGCCTTGCAGGCCGGCCATCAAGATCACGGCCGGCGGCTGGGCCGCCAGGTTGATGTCGCTCACGCCCTCGCCCATGGTGGCAGCGAGTTCCTTGTTGACGATGCCCACCAGGGCCTGGCCTGGCGAGAGCGAACCCATGACTTCCTGCCCCAGCGCTTTGTCTTTCACGCGGGCGACGAAGTCGCGCGCCACGGGTAGGGCCACGTCGGCTTCGAGCAAGGCCATGCGCACTTCGCGCAGCATGTCCTGCACGTTGGATTCCGTGATGCGGGCCTGGCCGCGCATTTCCTTGACCAGGCGGGAGAGTTTTTCGGTGAGCGCTGAGGCCATGGGGGGCTCCTTGAGAGGAGTGGTTGGGGAAATATGGAGCAGGATGATGTGACCGCGGGGGTCACCAAGCCTAGCGCCCGGTCGGACGGGCTGAACACGGCCGAGGAAGCTAAACTGCGACCATGATTTTAGCTTTGAGCGCAGAAGGAGCCCGCTGGGCCGCAGCCCTGGCCGTGGCGCTCTACGCCGTGTTGGCGTTCGGCGGGCCGCGTCTGGGCTCAGGCCTGGCACGGCTGCTGTTTGCGCTGGCCTGGCTGCTGCACGGCGTGACGCTGGCCGAAGGCCTGCTCGGTCAGCCGCCGCGCTTTGGTTTTGCGCCCGCGCTGTCCGTCACCGTCTGGTTGGTGCTGGCGGTGACCGCGCTGGAAACCTATTTGATGCCCCAGCTCAAGCCGCGCTGGGCTTTGGCCGCCCTGGGGGCTGCTTGCGTGCTGGCTGCTTTTTTCCTGCCGGGTTCGACCTACCACGCGATTGCCTCACCCTGGCTGCCCTTGCACTGGGCGCTGGGCATGGCGTCTTATGGCTTGTTTGCCGCCGCCGTGTTGCACGGCTGGCTGATGGCGCGCACCGAGCGCTTGATGCGTTCGGCTTCCGGCCTGGACGGCACTGGCGTGCCGCTGCTGACGCTGGAGCGCCTGACGTTTCGGTTTGTCGAAGCCGGCTTTGTGCTGCTGACTGCCACGTTGCTGGCCGGCTGGTGGTTTGCCGAGACCTTGTACGGCCCGCAGCTCAAGTCGCTGTGGAACCACAAAACGATTTTCTCGGTGCTGGCGTGGCTGACCTTTGCCGGCTTGTTGGTCGGGCGGGCCCGCCTGGGCTGGCGCGGCCGCCAGGCCTTGCGCGTGCTCTACCTGGGCTCGGGCTTGTTGCTGCTGGGTTATGCGGGGTCGCGCTTCGTGCTCGAAGTGGTCTTGCACCGGGCTTGAGGGACAAACCTTGACTCCAGCCAAGTGCTGCACGGCCAGCGTGCTGGAACTGCCTTTATGAAATATTTGCTGCTTTTTGGCGCCGTGTGCATTCTTCTTTGGCTGTGGCGCGAACGCGCTGTGGCTCGGGCCGTTCAGCGTCAGCAAGCCCGCCCAGCATCCCCCACCTCAGCGCCCAAGCTGCCCACCGAAATGGTGGCCTGTGAGGTCTGCGGCGTGCACCTGCCGCGCCAGGAAGCACTGCCTGGCGCCAGCGGCCTGTACTGCAGCGACGCGCACAGACGCCAGGCCGAGGGCCGGGCCTGATGGCAGCTGGCCGCCAAGCCATGACCGACGAAGCCGTTGCCCGAGCGGCGAGCCCAGACGCTGGAAAAACGTTGTGGCGTGACGGCTGGTATGCCTTTGCACGACATTTACCCTCGCCCAATTGTGGCGAGCGGCCTCGGGGCCTGAGCATTGACTTGCTGGTGCTGCATTCAATTAGCCTACCGCCTGGTGAATACGGTGGCGGCCAGGTACAGGCCTTGTTCACCAATCAGCTCGACTGGGATGCACACCCCTACTTCGCCACCATCCGCGGGCTGCAGGTGTCGTCTCATTTTTTCATTGCGCGCGATGGCCAGCTCTGGCAGTTCGTGGGTTGCGATCAGCGCGCCTGGCACGCCGGGGCTTCGCAGTACCGCGGCAAAAGCCAGTGCAATGACGACTCGATCGGTATCGAGCTCGAAGGACTGGAAGGCGACACTTTCGAAGCCGCCCAGTACGACACCCTGGCCAGCTTGGGGGCCGCTTTGCTCCAGGCTTACCCGATTGCCCATGTGGCGGGGCACGAGCATGTGGCCCCGGGACGCAAAATCGACCCCGGTCCGGGCTTTGAATGGCCTCGGCTGAAAAAATCATTGGGTCTGCCCACAAAATTTTTTCCGCCCGGCGTCTGAGGGCAAGCGCCGCCAAGCAGGTCGATGCGCCCCGGGTGCACCAAGTTGGGAGCCCAGCCAGCGGTCAAGCGCGATGCATCTGGCTACACATCCGGCCAAGACTGACAAGGCCTTCACGGGAAAATCGCCCGCCAAGGCGCGCCAAATCAGGCTTTGCATCGTCAGGCCCCAGTCGCACAAGGGCCGGCCCAGCAAAGCCGCCTCTCGCCCAGAAACCAGATGCGGCAACACGCCCCAGCAAGGGGCCTGGAACCCAAGCCCCCGACGGCCCTGCCGTTTTTACAACTCACCGGGAAAACACTACATGTAGTGCTTGAATTGGTCTTTGACCCTAGGTATAGTGTCTGAGCTTTAGCATTCCCGCCGAACACCAGCCCTGTAAATAGCCCTGAACCACCCGCTGTCGACAGCCCACAGCCGAGGCCTCAGGCGCGGCACCGCAGGCAGCAACGCAAAAATTACAACACTTAGAGAGCACGAAAACCCCCATGCAAACAGCCACCATCGCCACCGCCGCGCCGTCCCTTGCTTCGCCCGGGCTAGCGCCGCAAGACACCGACGCGCAGAGCAACCCTTACAACCACTACCAGATCATTCGCCGCAACGGCAGCGTCGTGCCTTTTGAGCCGAACAAAATCGCTGTGGCCATGATGAAAGCCTTCTTGGCCGTGCACGGCACGCAAGGCGCCGCATCGGCCAGCGTGCGCGAAACCGTGGACGGCCTGACCCAGGCGGTCATGCGCGCCCTGATGCGCTCGCGCCCCGGCGGCGGCACCTTCCATATTGAAGACGTGCAAGACCAGGTCGAACTCGGCCTGATGCGCGGCGGTCACCACGAGATTGCCCGCGCTTATGTGCTGTACCGCGAAAAGCGCACACAAGAGCGCGCCAGCCAGCCCAGCACGCAAACCCCTGCAGCGCCCTCCCTGCATGTCATGGACCGTGGCCAGAAGGTTGCCCTGGACGTGGCTCGCCTGCAGCACCTGATCGAAGCCTCGTGCGCCGGCCTGGGCGCTGACATCAAGCCCGACCCGATCGTGGCCGAGACCATGCGCAATCTGTACGACGGCGTGCCGATCGACGAGGTCTACAAGGCTTCCATCCTGGCTGCTCGCACACTGATTGAAAAAGACCCCGACTACACCTACGCCACCGCTCGCCTGTTGCTCCATACGATTCGCCGCGAAGTGCTGGGCGAGGAAGTCTCGCAAGAGGAAATGGCGACGCGTTACGCCGATTACTTCCCCCAGTTCATCAACAAGGGCGTGGCCAACGAGCTGCTCGACGAAAAACTCCAGCAGTTCGACCTGGCCCGTCTGGGCGCCGCCCTCAAGCCCGAGCGCGACCTCAAATTCGACTACCTCGGCCTGCAGACCCTGTTCGATCGCTACTTCCTGCACGTGCGCAAGCAGCGCATCGAGCTGCCACAAGCCTTCTTCATGCGCGTGGCCATGGGCCTGTCGCTCAATGAAGTCGACCGCGAAGCCCGCGCCATTGAGTTCTACGAGATCATGTCCTCGTTCGACTTCATGTCCAGCACGCCCACGCTGTTCAACGCTGGCACGCTGCGCTCGCAGCTGTCTTCTTGCTACCTGACCACGGTCGCCGACGACCTGGGCGGCATTTATGACGCCATCAAGGAAAACGCGCTGCTGTCCAAATTTGCGGGCGGCCTGGGCAACGACTGGACGCCTGTGCGCGCCCTGGGCGCCCACATCAAGGGCACCAACGGCGAGTCGCAAGGCGTGGTGCCTTTCCTGAAAGTCGTCAACGACACCGCCGTGGCAGTCAACCAGGGCGGCAAGCGCAAGGGCGCGGTTTGCGCCTACCTGGAAACCTGGCACCTGGACATTGAAGAGTTCCTGGAGCTGCGCAAAAACACCGGCGACGACCGCCGCCGCACGCATGACATGAACACGGCCAACTGGATTCCTGACCTGTTCATGCGTCGCGTCATGGAAAAAGGCAGCTGGACCTTGTTCTCGCCATCTGACACGCCAGACCTGCACGACAAATTCGGCGTTGAGTTCGAAAAAGCCTACACGGCGTATGAAGCCAAGGCCGAGCGCGGCGAGATCAAGCCCGCCCGCAAGCTGCAAGCCATCGACATGTGGCGCAAGATGCTCTCGATGCTGTTCGAGACCGGTCACCCTTGGATCACCTTCAAGGACGCCTGCAACGTGCGCTCGCCCCAGCAACACGTGGGCGTGGTGCACTCGTCCAACCTGTGCACCGAGATCACACTCAACACCAGCGACACCGAAACCGCTGTATGCAACCTGGGCTCGGTCAACCTGGTCCAGCACCTGAAAGACGGCGCGATCGACCAGATCAAGCTGCAAAAGACGATCAAGACCGCGATGCGCATGCTCGACAACGTGATCGACATCAACTACTACGCTGTCAAAAAAGCGCGTGACTCCAACCTGCGCCACCGCCCGGTCGGCCTGGGCCTGATGGGCTTCCAGGACTGCCTGTATGAGTTGCGCATTCCTTATGCCAGCGACGCGGCAGTGGAATTTGCCGACAAGTCCATGGAAGCCATTTGCTACCACGCCTACTGGGCCTCGACCGAGCTGGCCAAAGAGCGCGGCCAATACGCCAGCTACAAAGGCTCGCTGTGGGACAAGGGCATCTTGCCGCTGGACACCTTGAACATGCTGGCCGAGCAGCGCGGCGGTTACGTCGAAGTGGACCGCTCGTCGACACTGGACTGGGAAGCCTTGCGCAAGAAGATCGCCAAGGACGGCATGCGCAATTCCAACTGCGTGGCGATTGCGCCGACCGCGACGATCTCCAACATCATCGGCGTGGACGCCTGCATCGAGCCCTGCTTTGGCAACCTCTCGGTCAAGTCCAACTTGTCCGGCGAGTTCACGGTCATCAATGGCTACCTGGTGCGTGACCTCAAGCGTTTAGGCCTGTGGGACGACGTGATGGTGGTGGACCTCAAGCACTTCGACGGCTCATTGCGCCCCATCGACCGCGTGCCGCAAGAGATCAAGTCGCTCTACGCCACGGCCTTTGAAGTGGACGCCACTTGGCTGGTGGAAGCCGCCGCGCGTCGCCAGAAGTGGATCGACCAGGCCCAGTCGCTGAACATCTACATGGCCGGCGCTTCAGGCAAGAAGCTCGACGACACCTACAAGCTGGCCTGGTTGCGCGGCTTGAAGACCACCTACTACCTGCGCACCATGGGTGCCACGCACGCCGAAAAATCGACCGTGCAAGCGGGCAAGCTCAACGCCGTGGCCTCTGGCAACACCAGCGACACGGGCAGCATGAACGCCATGGACGCCGCCGCCGCTACGGCACAGTTGCAAATGAGCCAGTCGCCCGCCACCGACATCAAGTTCTGTGCAATTGATGATCCAGGCTGCGAGGCTTGCCAATAACACTCAGTCCCACATGCCCCGAAGATTTTGACTTCGGGGCACTAAATGGCCGGTGTTGAGCATGGATCGCGGCGTTCACCGATGATTTCAGGCTTGCCGACGGATGGCAGACAGATGCTCACCGCCAAAGCCGATGCAATTGAACAACAAATCAGGGCGAGTTATTGAATGAAAACTTTTCATTCTTTCTCGTCTCTTTCATAATCCGACGTATTGGAAAAACCTATGTTGACCTGGGACGAAGAAGTCAAGCCATCTTTGCAGAACACACTGACCAGCGGCGCTACCGACAGCCGCCAGGCTGCGCTTCCTCCGCTTTCCGCTGTGCAGGCTGTTGCCTCCACCGTCACCGCCGCAGTAATTGCTGCGCCTGCCGCCACTTCCACCGCTGCGCCTGCTGTGCACCGCCGCGTCAAAGCTTCTGACAAACGCATCATCAACGGCCAGACCGACGTCAACCAGCTGGTGCCTTTCAAGTACAAATGGGCCTGGGAAAAGTACCTCGCCACCTGCGCCAACCACTGGATGCCGCAGGAAGTGAACATGACGCGTGACATCGCGCTGTGGAAAGACCCCAACGGCCTGACCGACGACGAGCGTCGCCTGGTCATGCGCAACCTGGGCTTTTTCGTCACGGCCGACTCGCTGGCTGCCAACAACATCGTGCTGGGCACCTACCGCCACATCACGGCGCCCGAGTGCCGCCAGTTCTTGCTGCGCCAGGCCTTTGAAGAAGCCATTCATACCCACGCCTACCAGTACATCACGGAGTCGTTGGGTCTGGACGAAGCAGAGATCTTCAACGCCTACAACGAAGTCCAGTCCATCCGTGACAAAGACCAGTTCCTGATCCCCTTCATCGAGGCGATCTCCAACCCCAACTTCAAGACCGGCACGCTCGAAGCCGACCAGACGCTGCTCAAGTCGCTGATCGTGTTTGCCTGCCTGATGGAAGGCCTGTTCTTTTATGTCGGCTTCACGCAGATCCTGGCGCTGGGTCGTCAAAACAAGATGACGGGTGCTGCCGAGCAATACCAGTACATCCTGCGTGACGAGTCCATGCACTGCAATTTCGGCATCGACTTGATCAACCAACTCAAACTGGAAAACCCCCAGTTGTGGACTGCTGATTTCAAGGCCGAGATCAAGGCACTGTTCATGAAGGCGGTCGAACTCGAATACCGCTATGCCGAAGACACCATGCCACGCGGCGTGCTGGGTCTGAATGCGTCGATGTTCAAAGGCTATTTGCGCTACATTGCCAACCGGCGCGCCACGCAGATCGGTTTGGAAACGCTGTTCCCAAACGAAGAAAACCCCTTCCCCTGGATGAGCGAGATGATCGACCTCAAAAAGGAACGCAACTTTTTTGAAACTCGCGTCATTGAGTACCAATCCGGTGGTGCGCTTTCCTGGGATTGAATCCCAGCTTCATTCAAGATCTTTTTTGAGCGAAATGACTTCAAGACAACGCAAGGCCCCCGCAGCATTCCACAGAGATTGCGCAGGACTTTGCTCCCCCGTTCGCGGCGCTGGGCTACGGTTGATCCGTTGGCCCAACGCCGTGAATCGCTTCACGTACTCCAGACGTGAAGTGCTCTTTGCAATGTGATCAAGGAGAAAATCATGGCAACTGCGAAAAAACCTGCTGCAAAAAAAGCAGCACCAAAAAAAGCCCCGGCTGCTAAAAAAGCACCGGCCAAGAAAGCCCCAGCTAAAAAAGTAGCCGCCAAAAAAGCGCCTGCGAAAAAAGTCGTTGCTAAGAAAGTTGCTGCCAAAAAAGTAGCCGCTAAAAAAGCACCAGCTAAAAAAGCAGCACCGGCGAAAAAAGTTGCAGCTAAAAAAGTAGCCGCCAAAAAAGCACCAGCTAAAAAAGCTGCTGCTAAGAAAGC
>JBBAPH010000001.1:0-114216 GCA_040400935.1 Polaromonas sp. | reverse complement strand
AAGAAAGCTGCTGCGAAGAAAGTAGCTGCTAAAAAGCCTGCTGCCAAGAAAGCCGCGAAAAAACCCGCTGCGAAGAAAGCCGCGAAAAAACCCGCTGCCAAAGCACCCGCTGCCCCGGCCGGCCCTGCGGCTCAGACCACTCTGAACCCGCAAGCTGCCTGGCCGTTTCCAACGGCCAGCAAGCCCTAAGCAGTAAGGTAACTCTGCTAAAAGCCCGACATCGCAAGATGCCGGGCTTTTTTTATGCAGCGGCGGCGCTCAGGCGGCGCCAAGCCCGCTTCACAGCGGACGCAAATGGTCCAGCGTGTAGTTCTGGCAGCCTGGCGTGGCGATCTTGTGGGCGCCGACGCGGTTGCCGAGTTCGCAGCAACGCGCCAGCGACCAGCCCTTTTCCAGGCCGAACAGCAAGGCGCCGCGAAAGGCGTCGCCGCAGCCGGTGGGGTCCACCAGCTTCTCAGCTTTGACCGGCGCGACCGCAGTCATGGCGCCGTCTTCCCAGACTTCACAGCCGTGCGCACCCAGCGTGACCACCAAGCCTTTGACGCGCTTGGAAATCTCGGCGCTGGACAAGCCCGTGCGTTCGCTGAGCATGCGGCCTTCGTAGTCGTTGACGGTGACCCAGGTGGCCAGTTCAATGAAGTGCGTCAATTCCTTGCCGTCGAACATGGGCAGGCCCTGGCCCGGGTCGAACACAAAGGGGATGCCGGCGGCGTGCAGTTGCTCGGCGTGTTGCAGCATGGCATCGCGGCCGTCGGGGGAGACGATGGCCAGGTCAATCGTGCCTCGTTGCTCGATGCGTGTGAGATGCGCCTCGGCCATGGCGCCTGGGTGAAAGGCGGTGATCTGGTTGTTGTCCTTGTCGGTCATGATCATGGCTTGCGCGGTGTAGCTGCCCGGCAATTCACGGATGAAGTCGGTGCTGATGCCATGCGTGCGCAAGCGCTCGACATAGCCCGCACCATCGCTGCCCACCGTCGCCATGGGCACGGGCACGCCACCGAGCTGGCGCAGGCTGTAGGCAATATTGCCCGCACAGCCGCCGAACTCGCGCCGCAAAGCCGGCACCAGGAATGACACGTTCAAGATATGCAGTTGCTCGGGCATGATCTGCTCGGCAAAGCGGCCTTCAAAGGTCATGATGGTGTCAAAAGCGAGGGATCCACAAATCAGGGCGGGCATGGTGTTCTCTTTAAGTTTGAAAGGTATCGGCAGCAAGCAGGACTGATTGCCGCGGGGTCAGGTTTTTTAAAATTGCGCGGTCATGAGGATCCAGCCCTCTTGCGAATCGGCCACGCTGAGCGCGGCATAAGGCGCGTAAGCGGCTTTGAGTTCATCGGCTTGGCGCTCCAAAATACCGGCCAGTACCAGCGAACCACCTGGTGCAACATGCGCGCACAACAGTGGCGCCAGCACTTTCAGCGGCGTCGCCAAGATGTTGGCCAGCACCGTCTGGTAGGGGCCCGATGCCTGGTCCGGCAAGCCAGCGTGAAGCTGCACGTGGTTGGCTTCGGCGTTGGCGCGGGTCGATTGCACCGCCGCTTCATCAATGTCGACCGCGTCAATCGCCGAGGCGCCGAACTTCGCGGCGCCAATCGCCAAAATACCGGAGCCGCAACCGTAGTCCAGCACGCGTCCGAGCGCTGACCGAGGCGCCGCGGCCTGCGCCGGCAGACCGTTGGCAATCCAGCGCAAACACATGCGCGTGGTCGGGTGCGTGCCCGTGCCAAAGGCCAGTCCCGGGTCCAGGCGAATCACTTCACGGGCTTGGGCCGGCGGCTCATGCCAGGTCGGCACGATCCAAAATTCGGGCGTGATCTCCACCGGTGCGAACTGTGACTGCGTGAGCCGCACCCAGTCCTGGTCAGCCACGGGGCTGATCGCGACTTGGCTGCAGCCTTCAAAAAAGTCTTGCGCTGACAGCAAGTCCGCCGCTTCCTGGGCCAAGGCTTGCGTGGCAAACAAGGCGACGATGCGTGAACGCTCCCAGCCCGCCTGCGGTGGCGGCATACCGGGCTCGCCAAACAGGGCTTGTTCGGCAGGTGTCTGCGCGTCGGCGTCTTCCACCGAGACGCTCAATGCGTCCAGCGCGTCCAGCGCTTCGCTCAGCGTTTCGACCGAGGCCACGGGTGCCAGCAAAACCAGTTCAAAAAGGCTCATCACACACCCGTCAAAAAATGCGTTGGGAAAGCGTGCCTTCGGAACACGCCCGGAACACGCCCATGAAACGAACAAAAGGCCGCACGAGGCGGCCGTGGTTCAGCGCGTGCGCTTGGACAACCACTCTTCCAGGTAGTGGATGTTGGTGCCGCCTTCCATGAACTTGGCGTCCACCATCAACTCGCGGTGCAGCGGAATGTTGGTGTTGATGCCCTCGACAGCCGTTTCAGCCAGTGCCGTGCGCATGCGGGCCAGGGCCTGCTCGCGGGTGTCGCCGTGCACGATGATCTTGCCGATCATGGAGTCGTAGTTGGGCGGCACGAAGTAGTTGGTGTACAAGTGCGAGTCGACCCGCACGCCGGGGCCGCCGGGCATGTGCCAGGTGGTGACGCGGCCGGGGGATGGCGTGAACTTGTACGAGTCTTCCGCGTTGATGCGGCATTCAATCGAATGGCCCTTGATCTCGATCTGCCGCTGCGTGAAGGGCAGGCGCTCACCTGCGGCGACCATGATCTGGGTCCGAACGATGTCAACGCCCGTGACCCACTCGGTCACCGGATGCTCCACCTGCACGCGGGTGTTCATTTCAATGAAATAGAACTCGCCGTTTTCGTACAGGAACTCGAAGGTACCGGCGCCGCGGTAACCGATTTTTTTCACGGCAGCCACGCAGCGCTCGCCGATTTTTTCGATCAACTTGCGGGGGATGCCAGGCGCTGGCGCTTCTTCAATGACTTTTTGGTGGCGGCGTTGCATGGAGCAGTCGCGCTCGCCCAGCCAGACGGCATTTTTGTGCTGGTCAGCCATGATCTGGATTTCAACGTGGCGGGGGTTCTGCAGGAATTTCTCCATGTAGACCTCGGGTTTGCCGAAGGCCGCACCGGCTTCCGCCTTGGTGGTTTGCACCGCATTGATCAGCGCTGCCTCGGTGTGCACCACGCGCATGCCTCGTCCACCGCCGCCACCAGCGGCCTTGATGATCACGGGATAACCAACCGATTTGGCCGTGCGCTTGATGTAAGCACTGTCGTCAGGCAGCGCGCCTTCCGAGCCGGGCACGCAAGGCACGCCAGCCTTGATCATGGCCTGCTTGGCCGAGACCTTGTCGCCCATGATGCGGATGGATTCGGGCGTGGGGCCGATGAACTTGAAACCGCTTTTTTCCACCCGTTCGGCAAAGTCGGCGTTTTCGCTCAAGAAACCGTAGCCAGGGTGAATCGCCTCGGCGTCGGTGACTTCGGCGGCCGAAATAATCGCCGGCATATTCAGGTAGCTCTGGGCCGATGGCGCGGGGCCAATGCAGACTGCTTCGTCAGCGAGCTTGATGTATTTGGCGTCCCGGTCGGCTTCGGAATAAACCATCACGGCGCGCACGCCGAGCTCGCGGCAGGCCCGCTGTATGCGCAGGGCAATTTCCCCGCGGTTGGCGATCAGTATTTTTTTAAACATGCGTGGCTATCCGGGTCAGGTCGGTCAGGGCGAGGGCGAGCGTGCAGCTCACTCGATCATCAGCAGTGCTTGTCCGTATTCCACGGCCTGGCCGTTTTCGCACAAGATGCTGGTCACCGTGCCCGACTTGTCGGCTTCGATCTCGTTGAGGATCTTCATGGCCTCGATGATGCAGATCGTGTCGCCGGCCTTGACCTGGCTGCCCACCTCCACAAACGCCTTGGCGCCGGGGCTGGCGGAACGGTAGAACGTACCGACCATGGGCGACTTCACCGCGTGACCAGCTGCCTCAGCAACGGGTGGGGCTTCAGCGATGGGCGCGGCAGGCGCAGCGGCTGCAGCCATTTGCGGCGCAGGCATCTGCGCGGCCGGTGCGTGCATCACCATGGGGGCGCCGCCGGACTTGACGATCCGGACCTTGCCTTCGGCTTCGGTGATTTCGAGTTCGGACACATTGGATTCAGACACCAGGTCGATCAGTGTCTTGAGTTTGCGTAAATCCATGTTTTTCTCCAGCAAGTAAAAGGCGGCGGGCCGGCTTTTTAGCGGTTGATCGGCAAGGCCCCGGTAGCAAGGCCTTCTGGGTCAAAGCCCTGGGAGGGCAGACTCAACAAGCGGGCATTTTGTTGCCCATTTGTCGGCTTCTTTTGACTTTTTCGGTGTTTTTGCAAGAATCAGCTGGCAGCAAGCGGATTCCAATGTCAAACCGCAGGCTGTTTTCGGGCCAACTTGAGCCACGAAAAACAGCAGACTCGAGCTGCTTGACTGACCGAAGAGCTGAACTTTACCGCAATTTAGGGTAATTTCGCAAGACTTCCCGCCCTTTGTCATGAATGTGAACCGCCAGGCGGCGGCACGACATCAAGCGGACTGGCGCCATTGGGTCAGGGTCTGGGGTGACAGCTGCCCGAGTTGCCGCTGCACGATCTTTCCGCTGGGCGCAAACAAGACCGAGAAAGGCAAACCGCCGGCGCTGTTGCCCAGGCGCTTGCTCAGGGCACTGCCTTCCAGGCCAGCCATGACGGTTGGAAAAGCCATTGGTTTCTTGGCCAGCCAGGCCCGCACGGCACTGGGCTGATCCACGGCAATTCCCAGCACTTGCCAACCGCTGGACTGGTGTTGACGGAAAAAGCCATCCAATAAAGGCAACTCTTCCACACAGGGCGGGCACCAGGTCGCCCAAAAATTGAGCAACAAAGGTTTGCCTTTCATGCTCGCCAAGGCCTGCGGCTGGCCGTCCGGCAAGTCGAGCGTGCTGGCCCAAAAAGCCATTTCTTCAGCGTCCAGCCCAACTTTGGCGGACCCTGGGGCTAAGCGAGAGGCGCCCCAACCCGCCAGACCCGCGCCGACAGCGGCGCCTGCATACATAAGACGGCGGCGGTTCATGCAAGCTCCTGAGCCAGCAAACGCTGAACGGCGGCCATGTCCCCTCGGGGCGATCGGCCTTTGGCGTCGGGCCGCAGCGCACCACGCAAATCGTCGTGGTCATAAACCATCAGGTGCACGCCCACGGTTTCTTGCAGCGGCTTGCACAGGCTGCTCAAGCTGAGCGCTTCCACGCTGTCGCCATGAAAGCCGGTGACCGTGCGCGGTTCGTAGTCCACCTGGTGCTCGATCAGCGCGATTTCCGCGGATTTGGGGTCGTCGCAAAACAGCTGGATATAAATATCTGACAAGCGCGTGGCCGTGCCGTTCCACACCGCGCCGGCCAAAAAAGGCCGGAACTCGGCCATGCGCTGCATCCAGACCAGGGCCAGTTCGCGCAAAGCGGCCAGTTCGGCCGGCTGGGTGTCGGCGCAAAAAACAGCGATGTACTCACGCACCGCGTCTTCGATCTCGTCGTTGCCCGGCAGTTCGCTGCGGGACGGCAAGCCCATTTGCTTCACCGCCCGGCGCTTGGCGGGCCCGTATTCCAGGCCTTCTTCAACCACCAGGGCAGCGGCAGTGGCAGCGATTTCAGATTTCAGGCTGGTGTGGTGCATGGCCCGATTTTGCCCCGAGCTTCAAGGCCCAGCCGGGCCAAGGCTTTGCCGAGGCTTGGCCAGGGGCGCTGCCTAAAATACAGCCCATGCACATACATATCTTGGGGATTTGCGGCACCTTCATGGGCGGTTTGGCCGCCCTGGCCCGCGAAGCCGGCCACCGCGCGACCGGCTGCGACACCGGCGTTTACCCCCCCATGAGCGATCAGTTGCGCGCCCTGGGCATCGACTTGATTGAAGGCTATGCCGAGCAGCAGCTCGACGCCCCCGGCTTTGCACCCGATATGTTTGTGGTCGGCAATGTGGTGTCACGCGCGCACCTGGCCGATGGTTCGCCCAAGTTCCCGCTGATGGAAGCCATTCTCAACCGCGGCCTGCCCTACACCAGCGGCCCGCAATGGCTGGCTGAGCATGTGCTGCAGGGCCGCCATGTCTTGGCGGTGGCTGGCACGCACGGCAAAACCACCACAACCGCCATGCTCACCTGGATCTTGGAGCACGCGGGCTTGCAGCCCGGCTTTTTGGTGGGCGGCGTGCCGCTGAACTTTGGCGTATCCGCAAGAATTGGATCTGCCACGCGCCCCGCTCCCGGCACCGGCTCAACCGGCACCCAGCCCCTTTTCGTGATCGAGGCCGACGAGTACGACACCGCGTTTTTCGACAAGCGCAGCAAGTTCGTTCACTACCGCCCGCGCACGGCCATCTTGAACAACCTGGAGTTTGACCACGCCGACATCTTCCCCGACCTGGCGGCGATTGAGCGGCAGTTCCACCACCTGGTGCGCACCGTGCCAGCCCAAGGCCGGGTGGTTGTGAATGCGACCGAAGCCAGCTTGCAGCGCGTGCTGACCCAAGGCTGCTGGAGCGAACAGGTGGGTTTCGGCGGTGCCGTGAACAGCGCAGGCTTTCAGGCGCGCGGCGAGCCTCATGACTTTGAGGTGCTGCGCCAAGGCCAGCCGGTGGCCCGCGTGCAATGGTCGGTTGGTGGTGTGCACAACCAGCTGAACGCCTTGGCCGCGATCGCCGCCGCCGAGCATGTGGGCGTGAGCCCTGCTGTGGCCGCCGAGGCTTTGGGCAGTTTTGAGAACGTCAAGCGCCGCATGGAAGTCAAAGGCCGGGTCGGCCAAGGAGCCCAGGCCATCACGGTTTACGACGACTTTGCCCACCACCCCACGGCGATTCGCACCACGGTCAACGGCCTGCGGCGGCAAGTGGGTAGCGCGCGCATTCTCGCGGTGTTCGAACCGCGCAGCAACACCATGAAGTTGGGCGCCATGAAAGCGCAACTGCCCTGGAGCCTGGAAGAAACCGAACTGGCGTTTTGCCACACGGCCGGCCTGGACTGGGACGCCGCCGAGGCCCTGGCGCCGCTGGGCAAGCGGGCCAGCGTGGCGCCCGATATCAAGACATTGGTGGCGCAAGCGGTGGCCGCCGCGCAGCCGGGCGACCATATCTTGTGCATGAGCAACGGCGGCTTTGGCGGCGTGCATGGCCATTTGCTGAGCGCGCTCGCCGCTCTCAACGCTACAAACGCTAGGGCTTGAGGCCGCAGCGTTTGTTCACACTCAGCCCTTAACGGCCCGGCGGGCTTTGACGGCCTGCGACAGGTCTTCCAGCAGCGCGGTTGAATCGTCCCAGCTCAGGCAGGCGTCGGTGATGCTCTGGCCGTAGGCCAAGGCTTTGGCGTCGTCCTTGCCGGGCGTGAACTTTTGCGCGCCGGGGTTGAGGTGGCTTTCCACCATCAGGCCGAACACCTGGCGCGAACCGGCGGCCACTTGACCAGCAATGTCGCGCGCCACGTCGCGCTGCTTTTCATGCTGCTTGGAGCTGTTGGCGTGGCTGCAGTCAACCATCAAGGTGGCGGGCAGCTTGGCCGCGACCAGGTCTTTGCAGGCCGCATCCACGCTCGCGGCGTCGTAGTTCGGCGTTTTGCCGCCGCGCAAAATCACGTGGCAGTCCGGGTTGCCGTTGGTTTGCACAATCGCCACCTGGCCGTTTTTATGCACCGACAAAAAGTGGTGGCCGCGCGCGGCCGCCTGGATGGCGTCGGTGGCGATGCGGATGTTGCCATCGGTGCCATTCTTGAACCCGATGGGCGCTGAAATGCCCGAGGCCAGTTCGCGGTGCACCTGGCTTTCGGTGGTGCGGGCGCCAATCGCGCCCCAAGCGATCAGGTCGCCAATGTATTGCGGCGAGATCACGTCCAAAAATTCGCTGCCGGCGGGCAAGCCCAGGCGATTGATGTCGATCAGCAGCTGCCGCGCCATGCGCAGGCCTTCGTCAATGCGAAAGCTCTCGTCCAGGTACGGGTCGTTGATCAGGCCCTTCCAGCCCACGGTAGTGCGTGGCTTTTCAAAGTACACGCGCATCACGATTTCCAGCGTGCCCTCGTATTTCTTGCGCTGCTCCACCAGGCGCCGGGCGTAGTCCAGGGCCGCCGCAGGGTCGTGGATGGAGCAAGGGCCGATCACCACTAGCAAACGATCATCCGTGCCGGCCATGATGTCGTGGATGTTGCGGCGGGTCTGCGTGATCAGCGATTCCACGGGTGTGCCGTGGATGGGGAAAAAGCGGATCAGGTGTTCAGGAGGGGGTAGCACGGTGATGTCCTTGATGCGTTCGTCGTCGGTCTGGCTGGTCTTGTCGACGGGACGCGCATACCAGTTGTCGCTGGCGCTGGAGGCGGGTGCATTCATGGCTAACTCCTGTTGAACTTGAAAAAACGAGGCGATGAACAAGCAAAAAAAAACCGCCGGGGGTCCGGCGGTTTTTAAGAAGCTCTGCTGCGTGTTCAGTGTTTACGCAAAGATCTCTCTACCGCCAAAGCGCTTGAGAACCAAAAATACGTAAAGTAAAACGACGCGAAATTCATGAAGGCAATGTAGCACAGCGCCATGACGCCACTTTTACGGGCTTTCCCGGGCCCGAAAACAAGGGCAGATCAGGCCGTGCCGCCCACGGTCAGGCCGTCAATGCGCAAGGTGGGCTGGCCCACGCCCACAGGTACGCTCTGGCCTTCTTTGCCGCAAGTGCCCACACCGCTGTCGAGTTGCATGTCGTTGCCGATCATGGTCACGCGGGTCAGGGCGTCGGGGCCGTTGCCCACGATGGTCGCGCCTTTGACGGGGTACATGATCTTGCCGTTCTCCACCCAAAAAGCTTCGCTCGCCGAAAACACGAACTTGCCCGAGGTGATGTCCACTTGCCCGCCGCCAAAGTTGGTGGCGTACAAACCCTTCTTGATGCTGGCCACGATTTCGTCGGGTGCCTTGTCGCCGCCCAGCATGTAGGTGTTGGTCATGCGCGGCATGGGCACATGGGCGTAGCTTTCGCGCCGGCCGTTGCCGGTGGGCTTGACCTTCATCAGGCGGGCGTTCAACGCGTCCTGGATGTAGCCCTTCAAGATGCCGTCTTCAATCAGCACATTGCGTTGGCTGGCGTTGCCTTCGTCGTCCACGTTCAAAGAGCCGCGGCGATCAGCCAGCGTGCCGTCGTCCAGCACGGTGACGCCCTTGGCCGCCACGCGCTCGCCAATGCGGCCGGCAAACGCGCTGGAGCCCTTGCGGTTGAAGTCGCCTTCCAAGCCGTGGCCAATGGCTTCGTGCAGCAAGATGCCGGGCCAGCCGGGGCCCAACACCACGGTCATTTCACCCGCTGGTGCCGGACGGGCTTCCAAGTTGGTCAGCGCGGCTTTGACGGCGTCGTCCACGTACTCGGTGATTTGCTCGTCACTGAAATAAGCCAGGCCAAAACGACCACCGCCACCGCCCGAGCCCACTTCGCGGCGGGCTTTGCCCGCGATTTTTTGCTCGGCAATCACGGTCACGGACAGGCGCACCAAAGGCCGCACGTCGGCGGCCAGTGTGCCGTCGGCGCGGGCCACCATCACCACGTCATATTCGCTGGCCAGCCCGGCCATGACCTGGACGATGCGCGGGTCTTTGGCCTTAGCCAGTTTCTCGACTTTTTCGAGCAGCTTGACCTTGGCGGTGCTGTCCAGCGTGGCGATCGGGTCCAGGCCCTGGTAAAGGGAACGGCTGCCCGCCACCTTGGGCTTGCCGGTCTTGCCGGCTTTGACGCGGCCCTGGCCACCGCCGGCTGCAATGGTGCGCACGGTGCGCGCGGCGTCTAAAAGCGAGGCTTCTGAAATATCGTCGGAATAGGCGAAGGCGGTTTTTTCACCACTGACAGCGCGCACGCCCACGCCCTGGTCAATGCTGAAGGAGCCGGTTTTGACAATGCCCTCTTCCAGGCTCCAGCCTTCGCTACGGGTGTACTGGAAGTACAAATCCGCGTCGTCTGCGCCAAAGGCGGCGATCTCGCCGAGCGCCCGGCTCAGGTGCGTGCGGTTCAGGCCGAAGGGCGACAGCAGCAGTTGCTCGGCAATGGCCAGTCTTTCGTTGGTCGAAGCCGCCGTGGGACGGGCTGAGACACTCTGAACGCTGTTTGAAGGCCGGGCCGCTTTCGCGGTCTGGAGCATGGCGGCATTGGAAAAGTTCATCGGCGGATTGTAGGCAGTCCGCCCTGTCCAGCGTGAGCAGGGGTTACTGTCCAGCGCCGGCCAGGGCGCAGCGCTCAGGCCCGGTTTTGCAGGTGCTTAAAGATGGCCGCGTCGTCCAGCTCAGCCATGCCCGCCTGGTGCGCCTGCGCAAACACGGCAGCGGCATGCTCACCCAGCGGACCAGCAAAACCCACACTGCGGGCGGCGGCCACCGCCAGGGCGGTGTCTTTTTCAAGCAGGGTGACGTGGGCGCGGGGCGCATAGTCCCCCGCCAAGGCGCGGCGCAGGCGGTCAGAGCCAATCCAGCTTTGGCCGCTGGAGCGCTCAATCACGTCCAGCGTGGCGGCCGCGTCCAGCCCCAGCCGCTGCGCCAAGGCCAGCGCCTCAGCCGCGCCCACCAAATTGATGCCGGCCAGCAGGTTGTTGACCAATTTGGTACGGGCCGCGTCGCCCGGGCGTTCGCTGATGACGAAGCGCTGGCTCGACAGGGCCGCCAACAAAGCCGCCTGCGCCGCCAGCACCGCAGCAGGTGCGGCCAGCAACAGGCTCATGGAGCCGTCACGCGCGCGCAGCGGACCGCCGGACATGGGCGCGTCCACCGTGTGCACGCCGTGCGCGGCCAGGCGCTGGGCCAGGTCTTCCACGTCTTGCGGGGCAATGGTGGGGCACAGGAACACGGTATGGCCGGGCTGGATCGCGTGCACCAAACCGCTGGGGCCGAACAGCACGGCCTCGGTTTGCGGCGTGTCCACCACGACCACCAAGGTCGCGGCGCAGTCCCGCACATCAGCCGGCCGGGCCAGCACCTGCGCGCCCTGCTGGGCCAAGGCAGCGGTTTTGACGGGGTCCAGGTCACCCACCTGAACCGGCCAGCCCTGATCCAGCAAGCGGCCCGCCATGCCGGCGCCCATGTTGCCTACGCCGATGATGGCCACCGGGCCCATTGCCGCCCCGCTCATGTCTGCACCAATCGTTTGGCTTTGGCAATTGACATCAGGATGCCGACTGCCAACCCCAGCGTGACCATGGCCGTGCCGCCATAGCTGATAAAGGGCAGCGGCACGCCCACCACCGGCAAGATGCCGCTGACCATGCCCATGTTCACAAAGGCATAGGCAAAGAAAATCATGGTGACCGCGCCGGCCAGCAAGCGCGAAAACAGCGACGGCGCTTCCAGCGCAATCGCCAAGCCGCGCAAAATCAAAAACGCGAAAGCCGCAATCAAGGCCAGGTTGCCCAAAAGGCCAAACTCTTCGGAATAGGCGGCAAAAATAAAGTCGGTGGTGCGCTCGGGAATAAACTCCAGATGAGTTTGCGTGCCCGCCATGAAGCCCTTGCCAAAAAAGCCGCCCGAGCCAATCGCAATCATGCCCTGGATGATGTGAAAACCCTTGCCCAGCGGGTCGCGCGACGGGTCCAGCAGGGTGCAAATGCGCTGCTGCTGGTAGTCATGCAGGATCGGCCAGCGAAAGCCGTCAGCGCACAGCTGCGGCTCAAACCACACCAGCAAAAAGATGCCGATGAGCCCCAGCACCAGGGGCGGCACGATCAGCCGCCAGCTGAGTCCGGCAAAAAAGATGACGGACAAGCCCGCAGCCAGCACCAGCAAGGAGGTGCCCAGGTCGGGCTGCTTCATGATCAGGCCCACCGGCACCACGAGCAGCAAGCCGGCCACCACAAAGTCCAGCGGACGCAGCTGGCCTTCGCGCTTTTGAAACCACCAAGCCAGCATCAGCGGCATGGCGATCTTCAGGATTTCACTGGGCTGGATCACCACGCCCAGGTTGATCCATCGCGTGGCGCCTTTTTTGGTGATGCCGAACAAGGCCACCGCGAGCAGCAGGGCCACACCCAGTGCGTAAATCGGAACAGCCAAGGGCATCAGCCGCTGCGGCGGCACTTGGGCCACGCCAAACATGATGACACCAGCAATCAGCATGTTGCGCGCATGGTCCACAAAGCGGGTGCCATGGTCGAAGCCGGAGGAATACATGATGAGCAAGCCCGCACCGGCCAGCAAGGCAACGGCCAGCAGCAAAGGGCCGTCGAGCCCGTCGAACAGGGGCGCGAGCCGGCGCTGGAGCGAGGGTTTTTCAAACACCATGCGGCATTATCTCCGTGCCGCCGGGGATCATGAGGCTCACGACAGTTCCGGCGGCGTCATGCGTCACGTTCAAGGAGGCGCCTAGCGCCGCGGCCCGCTCGTCCATAAAGCGCAGGCCTCGACCCGGCTGGCTCTTGCTGGTCCACAGGCCCCCATCGTCAGCGATAGTCAACAGAGCCCCGCCCTGAACCGCCCGTGCCTGCACCCGAAGCCGGCGTGCGCCGGAATGCTGCAGCACATTGGAAAAAGCCTCGTACACCACGAACTGGACTTCCCGCAGCGCCTGCGGTGACTCCAGAACAGCCAATCGGGGCAACACCTCGACCTGCCAGTCCAGCGCGAGCCCAGCCGCTTCAAAACGGGGGGCCAGGCGGTAGCGCAAACTGCCCAGCATCACAGCCAAGTCGCCGGGCGGCAAGTTCATCACATCAACCGACAGTTTGAGCTGCAGCAGGCTGTCCTGCAAGGTGCCGACCAAGGCTGGACGATCCACTGGGCCAGCCTGCAACTGGCGCAAGGCCGAGCTCAGGTGCGCGCCCAGGCCATCGTGCAAGTCGCGCCAAATGCGTGCTCGTTCATGCTGGCGCTCCTGCTCACGCGCGGTTTGCTCTTGCTGCAGGTAGATCTGGGCGAGTTCATGCTCCTTCTGGGCAATTTTCTGATCCAGCCAGCTGATGTTGTCGCGGGCCCGAATACTTGCCGCCCGAAAGCGCTGCAGCAAGATCACCAACAAGACCAAAGTGAACAACACCGAGGTGTAGCGTTGAAGTGAGCCCGCCCCCATCGGGTCACTGTTCCTGCGAAATACCCACCAAGCCCAGGCGCCGGCCGCGATGTTGCTCAAGGCGGCCAGGCTCACCAACACCCGAAGCGCAGTCGGGCGATGCAGCAAAGTGACGCAAAACCAGGCGCCGTAGCCCAGCAGGCCCACAGCGGTGCTGGCCATCCAGGCCGTCCAGATCCAGGGCAGTCCCAGCCAGCGACTGCCCAACGCACAGGCCAACCCTACACCTACAAAAATGCGTGCCCCCGGCTTGAGCCACCGCAGCCGCAGCTCGCACGCGTGGTGGCAAAACACCAGGGCCCCGGCAATCCAGACGAGGTAGCACAAGGAACTGAGCACGCCCCAGACCGGCCAAGGCAAAGGCGGCTCGACCCACACCTGGTCCGCCATGCGCAAACTCCAACTCACTTCAGCAATGCCGGCCACCATGAAAATGAAGCGGTTTTTCACATCTTGTGGGTGCGTCAGCCCGCGCTGCGCCCAGGAAAACGCAAACGCCAACATGCCTACGCCCCAACTCAGCACCATCACCACCAGCGTCAGGCCAAAGCGGTCCCATTGCCGCCATTGGTAGAGGCGTTCGACTTCATCTTGCGGTCCAGCCCACACCGTGGACAGGCCGGCGCGCCGGCCCGCGTCAGCCCGAAGCCGCACTTCAATCACGTTGTCCGTTTGCAGCAGTTCTTGCGGCACAGCCACCCACTGCGGCAGTTTTCCGGAATCAGCACCGTCATGCCGATCCAGCTCGCCCTGGCGCAGCAACACCCAGCCATTGACCTTGAGCTCAAACGCATTGCCCACCTTGGGAATGAACAAGCCCATGGCCCGGGGTTCCAGCGAGTCCGAGAGTTCCAGCGGCCAGTTGATGGACATCTGCGCGCTGCCCGCCTTGCCGCGCTGCAACACCTCCCAGGCGAACGGCAAGCTCAGCGTTTGCTGACCGCCCGGCGCGTCCACCCACTGGGCTTGCCGCAACTCAAGCACTTCGGCCCGAACGCCCAGCCAGGGCAGGCAGGTCAGAACAAACAACAGTCCATAAAGCCAGCGCCGTTTGCCAGGCCGTTCAGTGAACATGGATCAGGCCCAGGCGGGTGGCCTCAAACACCGCCTCGCTGCGGGAATGCACGGCCAATTTACGGTACAAATTCTTGATGTGCGTTTGCACGGTGCGCACGCTGATGCCCTGGAGCTGGGAAATCTCGGCATAGCTAAAGCCCCGGGCGATTTTGTCCAGCACCTCGGTCTCACGCGGCGTGAGCAATTCGCCCGGAGCGGGGGCACTGCCGGGCGGCAGCGGCAGCTGCGCTGAACCAGCCAAAGCCGCCAAATGGCGAAACCGTGACAACACGCCCCGCGCAATCATGGGTGAGATCGGCGAGGCGCCGGCGCGCATGTCCAGGATGGTCTGGGCAATGTCGTCCCAAGAGGAGTCTTTATGGATGTACCCCAGTGCGCCCGCCTCAATGCTGGACAAGACGCTGCGGTCATCGCCAAACACCGACAGCACGAGTGACTCGCAGCCGGGATGCGTGCGCATGGCGTGCGCAATCACGTCCACCCCGTGGCCATCGGGCAGACCCAGGTCGCACAACAGCACGTCCAAGGGGCCGGGATCGGCCGTCAACCAGGCAGTAGCCGCCGCTGCGGTGCCCAGCGCCGCCGCCAAGTCCAGCTCGGTGTGCTGCAACACACACCCAGCCAAAAAATGGCGGGTGTCTGGATCGTCTTCCACCACCAACACGCGCCAAGGCGACACCATGCGATCCCCTTTGTTCGTTGGGCCGATTCCAACCAATAACCTGGGCGACATTTTTAAAAGAAGTAACGCAGCCCTACCGAATTCAAGGTATGGCGCCAGCGAGGGGGAAAGCTCAAAGTCACACCACCTCACTCCACCGGACCTGTCCATGAAGCTGGCATTCACCTCCTGCATGAATATTTCACAGCGGCCCGAACAGCCTGTCTGGGAAAAAATTTCCCAGGAAAAACCGGACTACCTGCTACTGCTGGGCGACTCCATCTACGCCGACGTGCCATGGCCCCAGGTCCTGGGACAAGACACATCGATCGAGGAGCTCAAAGACAACCAGCTCGTGATTCACCTGCACCGCCTGTACCAACAGCAGCTGGCAGAACCCCGCTTTGCCGCGCTGATCCGGCAAGTCCCCACCTTCGCGATCTGGGACGACCACGATTTTTTAGGCAACAACTCCCGTGGCGGCAACCTCTCCCCAGCGTTGAACGCTCATGTCCGGGCCACGAGGGCCGTTTTCAACGCCTACTGTCGTGCCCTGACGGCGCAGGATCCACTGCGATTCCCGGCACTGCCCAATGCTCAGGAGCTGTGGCGGGCCGGCGAGCCGGCGCCGGGCTACCAACACCGGGTATTGAGCGAGAAAATCCACCTGCACCTGACCGACAGCCGCAGCGATAAAACCTTCCACCATCTGCTGGGGCAGGCGCAGCGCGAGGCCATGGCCCAGAACGTCCTGGCCCATCCTGATGCTGTGCACCTGGTGGCCACATCCATCGTCTTCGAGAACACTTTTCTCAAAGAGTCCTGGGGCAAATTCCGGGTTGAACAGCAGTGGCTCAAAGAACTGGCACGACAAACCCGCATCGTGCTGCTGGCAGGCGATATCCACCGCAACCAGCACGCCAGACACCCCTTGGGAGCCGGCCGCGTCCTGCATGAATTCATCGCTTCCGGCGCCGCCATCAGCCCTCCCCTGCGCTGGCCCGGCTGGCCTACCCACAACTTCGGCGTGATCGACTTTCAGGAAGACGCCCTGGAAGCTCGCCTGTTCAGCAACCTGGCACCTCCCCCTCCATCGATCCGGCTGCCCTACAGCCAACTTTGAAACCTCTTTAACAACCCTAAAGCAAGGAGCTCCTCATGAACCTGCAATGCTGCCAACTCACGCTATTTACCGTAGCGATTTCCACACTGATCGCCGCTTGCGGAGGGCGCGGCGGCGACGCGGCCCCCATCACTTTAAGCGGCATATCGGCCGTTGGCGTCGCCTTCGGTGGCGCCAGGGTCAACGTCAAGGACAAAAGCGGTGCCAGTCAGGATTGCGGCACCACTGCCGAGGGCACAGGGCTTTACAGCTGCACCTTGCCAGCCACCTTCACCACGCCCTTTTTAGTCAGCGCCGAGCGTGACGGGGAAAAGTACTTCAGCGCCGTCACCGAGCTGACCGAGGGCAAGGCGACAGCCCAAATCACACCGCTGACACATGCCATCGTCGCCAGCCTGGCCACCAATGGTCAGCCCGAAAGCCTTGCCCCTGAAGTCATCACCAAGGCCGCCATTGCCGAACAAGTCAGCAAGCTGCAGGTGGGCCTGGCCAGCGTGATCAGCGCCACCCTTGGCCCAGGTCAATCCATCAATCCATTGATCGATGCCATCGAAGCAGGCAGCAGCCAAGGCATGGACAAGCTGCTGGACGCCGTCAAAGTCAGCATCACCGGCGGCAGTGTGGGCATTGCACTCAGGGCCAACCTGGAAAGCGCCATGACCCTCGACAAAAGCGCTGCCCCCACGCCCATTCCCGACGCCGACGTCCAGGCCGTCAAAGCCACCGTGGACGCCGAGCCGCCAAAACTGATCACTGCCCTGCTCAAGCGCATGAACGCTTGCTATGCCCTGCCACCAACCAGCCGGGTTGCAAAAACCGACGGCACAGGCACCGCCACCGACGTCCTGGGCATTTGCCGAGAGGTCTTCATCGACGGTGACCCCGCCAATTTCAAATCCGGCGGCAACACGGTGTCAGCCAAAGCCGCTTTCAAAACCCTGTTCAGCGCCTCGGCCAATGGCCTGGTTTTTGACCGAGGCAACCTCGAATACGTGGTCAACAGCGCGGGTGCTGCCAACAACGGTTTTTGGGTGGTCAGCTACCGTGCGACCGCCACGGACGGCACAGTGAGCCCCGGCGTATTTGTGCTCAAGCTCCAGGGCGGCCAGCTCAAGCAGGCGGGCAACCAATATGAACACGACTCGAATGTCTCTGCATTCGTGCAAAACCGGGAATTCATCAACGCCAGCGGCAACAACTACTGGTCTACCGGTTATTCACTCTCGGTGAACAACCGCGTGGTCAATGGCAGTTCCATTTACAAGCAGGTTGTCGTCACGTCCCCCAAAGGCAAGACCTTCACACTCAAGCCCTTGGCGGGTTGTTCCTACCTCGGCCTTGTTGTCGGCACCAAGACCAGCTGCACGAGCTTCGTTCGCCTGTCCTACGGCTACCAAGACGCCAGCAAAGCTGTGGCCAGCGCGAGCGACATGCCCACGACGGACCAAAGCTATTTGGCTTTTGTGCCGACGCCCATGCCCGACGCCGAACTCGCGCAAATTCCGGATCAAGGCACCTGGCTTTTTGAAATTGAGCTCAAGAGCGGCGAGACGTTCACCCAAAAGCACCGCACACTGAGCCGAGCCCCGACCCTGGCCGACGTGAAAAACATGCCCTTCGTCAGTCTGACCAAAGGGGCCAAAGAAGATTTGCAGACCAATAGCCAAAGCGCCGGCACGCTGCTGGTGAGTCGCCCCACGGTTTTTAACTTTGGAAGAGACAACGGCGCCGACGCCTGGGAAACCCCGTCAGGCGCACTGGCCCCGACAACCGCCACCCTCTTCGGCAACGCACCCGTGCCCAGCGGCGGCGGCACCTTTGGCAACAGCTTCAACGACTCGATCGCATTCCCGGCGAGCTACCGCAAAGTGAGCATCCCGTGCAGCACCCAAAGCAATGCAGACCTGCATTGCGACAGCAGCGTGCCCGGTCACTTTGCCCAGGGCTCCCGCATCACCGAGTTCCAGCTCAACGCCCCTGCAGCGCGGTCAGTGACCCGCTCCAAGCACTTCGTGCTCTACAACCCCAACCCCGCATCATCCAACTGACGCAGACCAGCAGCCCGGAGTGGCCTACCCGGGCCTGCCGGGGTGTATGGGAGGTACACCATGAAGCACATTGCCTGGATCATCTTGGCCACAGCCTCTTTATCGGGCTGCGGCCACAAGGTCAAAGCGCCTGCCCCGCTTGCAGAGGACGAGCTGATCACCCCGGTAGCGAAAAGCCCTAAGGGCATGAGCAGCTACTCGGGTTTTAACAAGGCGCTCCAACAGGCCATGGAGCAGCCCAACGACATGCATCACAGCGCATTGCTGGAAGAAGGCATGCAGCTGGTGATGGCTAACTGCATGCAGTACCTGACGCGGCTGGGTAACGCCGGGCAAATCACCAACTTCACCCGCAAGGAAACCGGGTTGGCCAGCACCTTGGCAACCGCCTCACTGGGCCTGGCCAGGGCAAGCGCTACCGCCATCGCCGGGACTGCCTCGGCATTTGGCTTCACCACCGCGACGATGGATAACTTCTCGGACACCTATCTCTTTTCGCCCGACATTGCAGCAGTTCAAGCGCTGCTCCTGACGGCCATGGAAAGCCGGATAACACAGGGGCGGAGCCTGATCAAAGATGCTCTGCAAGCGGTGCCGCCTACGCCTAGCAAGGAAATGAACTTGCCCCGGTTGACCTACAGCGAAGTCAACCAGTTTTAGTTGACCATGCAGGGAACATGCCAGCCGCATGGCATCCGCGGGCTGATAACGCAAAGTGTGGCCAGCAATCGGGTGGTGCCCGCACCCGAGGCCGCCCCGCCGCTCCCTGTTCCCGCTAAACCGGGCAGTCCGCCGCCCTTCCTGCCCAGGAGCCAATCTCTACAGGTCGTACCGCTTCCGAAATAAAACTTCATCCGCCCATGCCAAAATTTCGGCATTTCAACCGGACCTCACGCCACCTCCCACCTGCTGTACCTGCACGGCTTTCGCTCCTCGCCGCAGTCCACCAAGGCCAGGCGCATGGCCAGCTTGATGGCCGAGCGATTTCCCGCCGTGCAGTGGTGGTGCCCCCAGTTGCCGCCATCGCCGCGCGCAGCCGCAGAGTTGATTCAGCATGACGCCCAGCACTGGCCGGGCGAGTCCATGGCCGTGATCGGCTCGTCGCTGGGCGGCTTTTACGCGACTTGGCTAGCCGAACGGCGTGCTTGCCGAGCCGTCCTGCTCAACCCCGCCGTGCAGCCAGCACGGGACCTGGCGGCCTACATCGGCGAGCAAAGCAGCTGGCATGACCCTGAGGAAAAGTTCTTCTTTCAACCCAGCTTTGTGGATGAACTGCGGGCTCTGGCCGCGGGGGCCCTGCGCCAGCCCGCGAATTACCTGGCCGTGATCGCCAAAGGCGACGAGGTGCTGGACTGGCGCGAAATGAGTGGCCGCTACGCCGGGGCCCAGCAGCGCCTGCTCGAAGGCGGCGATCACGCCCTGAGCGACTTTGCGTTGCACCTGCCGGCCATCCTTGCTTTTTTGGGACTGAGCCCAGCCCCGGCTTGAACCGGCCTTCAGGGCATTTGAGCGTATCGGGCAGCGGGGCGCTGTTTACACTAGCCCGCTAACCAAAGGACGCGATTTGTTTGTACTGTTTGAAGACGCTGGGAAGTACCTGGCCGGGCGCATTTTGTCGGAGGCCGAGGCTTCTTTGCAGGTCGAGCTGGACACGGGCAAGCGCGTCAAGGTCAAAGCCGCCCACGCCCTCTTGAGATTCGAAAAACCCGGCCCGTCCGAGCTGATCGCGCAAGCCCAGCAGCTGGCCGCCGAGATTGAGCTGGAGCTGGCCTGGGAATTTGCCAGCGAAGAAGAGTTTGGCTTTGCCGACCTGGCGCGCGACTACTTTTTGTCCGACCCGTCGCAGACCGCCAACGTGCAGCAGCAAGCCGCTGCGCTGTTTCGCTTGTTCGACTCGCCGCATTACTTTCGCCGCGCCGGTAAAGGCCGCTTCAAAAAGGCCCCGGCGGAAATCCTGCAACAGGCGCTGGCCGCGATTGAAAAGAAAAAGCAGGTCACTGCGCAAATCACGGCCTGGGCCGAAGAACTGGCACAAGGCCAGTGCCCCGCCGCCGTGCGCGAGCAGCTCTACAAAATCCTGTTCAAGCCCGACAAGAACAGCCCCGAGTACAAAGCCGTGGTCGAGGCCGCGCACAGCACGCATTTAGCGCCGCTGGACCTGCTGCAAAAAGCCGGCGCGATTGACTCGCCCTACCAGTTCCACTGGAAGCGCTTTTTGTTCGAGAATTTTCCCAAGGGCACGGGCTTTCCGCCCTTGCAAGCCCCGGCTGCCCCAGACGTGTTGCCGCTGGCCGATGTGCGGGCGTTTTCCATCGACGACTCCAGCACCACGGAGATTGACGACGCGCTGTCCGTTCAGGGCCTGGGCAGCGGCACGGTGGTGCTGGGCATCCACATCGCCGCGCCCGGCCTGGCCGTGCAACCCGGCAGTCCGATTGATGCGCTGGGCCGCGCCCGCCTGTCCACCGTCTACATGCCCGGCTACAAGCTGACCATGCTGCCCGATGAGGTGGTGCAGCACTACACCTTGCAAGAAGGCCGCAACTGCCCAGCGCTCTCGCTGTATGTCACGCTGGACGAGGCCACGCTGGAGGTCAAAGAGAGCGTGACCCGGCTCGAACAAGTGCCGATCGTCAGCAACCTGCGGCACGACTTGCTGGACGGCGTTTTCACCGAGGCTTTTTTTGAAGATGCCGATGTCCCGGCCGACGCCCCGACAGTAGCCTGGGGCAGCGAGCTGCGCTTTTTGCACCGCCTGGCCAAAGCGCTCAAGGCCCAGCGCGAAGTGGTGCGCGGCAAGCCCGAAAACTTCAACCGCCCGGACTACAACTTCAAGCTGGACAACCCGGCTGGCGGGGAGCCAAAGGGCGACGAGCCGGTCAGCATCACGGTGCGCCAGCGCGGCGCGCCGCTGGACTTGATCGTGGCCGAAGCCATGATTCTCGCCAACAGCACCTGGGGCAACTGGTTGGCCGAGCACGGCGTGCCCGGCATTTACCGCAGCCAGGCCAGCATGGCACCCGGCGTGAAAGTGCGCATGGGCACCAAGGCCCAACCGCACGCCGGCCTGGGCGTGAAAAGTTATGCCTGGAGCACCTCGCCGCTGCGCCGCTATGTGGACCTGGTGAACCAGTGGCAGCTGATCGCCTGCGTGCGCCACGGCCGCACGGCGGCGCTGGCCGCGCCCTTCAAGCCACGCGACACCGACCTCTTTGCCATCATCTCGGGCTTTGACGCGGCTTACAGCGCCTACAACGGTTTTCAGGCCGGGATTGAGCGCTACTGGACGCTCAAGTATTTGCAGCAGCAAGGCATCACCGAGCTCACCGCCACCTTCTTCAAAGACAGCCTGGTGCGCGCCGACGAGTTGCCGCTGGTGCTGGGCGCTGCCGGTGCGCAAGGCCTGCCGCGCGGTGCGCGCGTGCGCGTGCGCCTGGGCCAGATCGACGAGATCACGCTGGACGTGCACAGCACCGTGATTGAGCGGCTGGACGTGCCCGAGGACAGCGCCGACCTGGGCGAGGAAGAAGACATGGACGCCAGCGAATCCGAGCTGGCCGCCGGCCCGATCTCGATCGCCGTCGACCTGGACGACGCCCTGCCCCCGGCGCAAATCGAGGCACCCGCAGCAACTTGAGAAAGGCCGCTGCGGCGCCACCACCGAGCCGGGGCCGCAGCCCTCCCGCTGAGCCACAATGGCGGGAGCTGCCGAGCCCTTGCTCGGGCCTCTTTTTTGCCCATGGACCATTACTTCGTTATCGGCAACCCGATTGCACACAGCAAGTCGCCCCAGATCCACGCGCGCTTTGCCGCGCTGACCGGCCAACAGCTCACGTATGAGCGCCAATTGGTCGCCCTGGACGCGCTGGCCCAGACGCTGCGCGACTTTCAAGCCCAGGGCGTGCGCGGCTGCAACGTCACCGTGCCTTTCAAGTTCCAGGCCTTTGAAGCGGCCGACGAAGCCAACGCTAGAGCCGAATTGGCCTTGGCCGCTAACACCCTGGTCTTTGAAAATGGCCGCGTGCTGGCCGACAACACCGACGGCCTGGGCCTGGTGCGCGACATCGAGCACAACGCCGGCCAGCCGCTGGCTGGGCGTGACGTGCTGCTGGTGGGCGCGGGCGGCGCTGCGGCTGGCGTCATCGGGCCACTCCTTCTGGCCGGTCCGCGCCGCTTGGCCGTGGTCAACCGCACCGTGGACAAAGCCCAAGCCTTGGTGCAACGGCATCTGGCCCACCCGTCTTTGCAGCAAGCCTTGCAAGCCACCACTTTGAGCGCGCACGGGCTCCATGAGGACATTGGCCGCTTTGACGTGGTCATCAACGGCACAGCCAGCAGCTTGACTGGTGCGGGCGTGCCCGTGCCCGCCAGCGTGCTGCAAGCCAACGCGCTGGTCTACGACATGATGTACGGCCCCGCCGCCCAAGGTTTTTTGGACTGGGCCCGCCAGCACGGCGCGCGCCCGCGCGATGGCCTGGGTATGTTGGTCGAACAGGCGGCTGAAGCGTTTTTCATCTGGCGCGGCGTGCGGCCTCCCTCGGCGCAAGTCTTGCAGGAATTGCGGGGCAGCTTGTGATCAGCCGGACTGCATCAGCCGCTAGCCCAGCCGCATGACAACCCTGGTGCGCATTCTTGGCAAGCTGTTGGGCTTGGTGCTTTTGGCCTTCCTGGCCTTGCAGCTGTACTTTGCCGGCCGAATTGCGCTGATGCGCGTGCTGCCGCCCGAGTCCACCGCCTTTGAACGCTCACAAGCCTGGCAGATCACCCAGGCCACCGGCCAGCTCAAATGGCGCCAGCAGTGGGTACCGTACGAGCGGCTGTCTGAGAACCTGAAAGCCGCGGTGATTGCATCTGAAGATGCCAGTTTCACCGAACACGACGGGCTGGACCTGGAAGCCCTGGAAAAAGCCTGGGGCAAAAACCAGCAGGCCGAGCAACGCGCGGCCAAACTCGCCGAGCAGCAGGCCAAGCGCCAAGGCAAGAAAGTAGCAGCCGCCGCACCCGCAGCCAAGCCCCCCAAGATTGTGGGCGGCTCGACCATCACGCAGCAGCTGGCCAAGAATCTGTTTTTATCGGGCGAGCGCACCTTGCTGCGCAAGGGCCAGGAGTTGCTATTGACGCTGATGCTGGAAGCGATTCTGGACAAAGAGCGGATCTTGGAGATCTACCTCAACAGCGTGGAGTGGGGACAGGGCGTCTTTGGCGCCGAAGCGGCGGCTCAGCATTACTACCGCAAGCCAGCCGCGCGCCTCAGCCCTTATGAAGCCGCGCGCCTGGCGGTGATGCTGCCGCGCCCGCGCTATTTTGAAACGCGCCCGAACTCCGAATACCTGGCTGCGCGCGCCACGACCATCACGGCGCGCATGAGTGCGGTGGACGTACCATGAGGCGGTCCGTTTTCCTCCTTGCCGCAACTTGCCGGAGGGCCTATGCGCATTCTGGGCATTGACCCGGGCCTGCAAGTTGCCGGCTTTGGCGTGATCGACATGGACGGCCCGTCCCTGCGCTATGTGGCCAGCGGCACCATCAAGACCGCGCACCTGATCAGCAGTGGTTTACCGGCGCGGCTCAAGGTCTTGTTTGATGGTGTGTCGGAAGTGGTGGCGCGGTATGAGCCTGACGTGGCGTCGGTAGAAATTGTTTTCGTCAACACCAATCCGCAAGCGACCTTGTTGCTGGGGCAAGCGCGCGGCGCGTGCGTCACAGCGCTGGTAGCCAGCAATCTGGAAGTGCACGAATACACCGCCCTGCAACTCAAAAAGGCCGTGGCCGGTTACGGCAAGGCTGGCAAGCCGGAAGTCCAGCAAATGGTGATGCGGCTTTTGCAACTCCCCGGCCTGCCTGGCAAGGACGCAGCCGATGCGCTGGGTCTGGCGATCACGCATGCGCATGTGGGGGCGGCGATGGCGCGCTTGCAGGCGGGTGCCGTCACGGCGGGGGTGGACGCGGCGCTGGCGGGGCGGTATCGCGGGGGGCGGACGCGGTAGTTTTCCTCTGCGCGTCTATTCGAGACCCGGACCGAACGACACGGGCGCACCGCTAAGGCGTAGCGGCGTCCGCCTCATGCTTGAGTACAAGAAATCGGCGGTCGCCGCTACGCCTTACCGGTGCGGGTTGAGCAGGTTGAGGCCATTGGGGGCGGGGAAAGAAGGCGGGGAGGCAGGGAGCGGAGGCAGACACGGGTGGTCGTGGTGCCTTTTTGGCGGCTCGCCGTTTACAACACGCGTTCGAGAATCAGCACGGCGAAAAAGCCGAGGGCTGAGAGCACGGTCCACTTCAAGACGATCAGGCCCATGCGCTTGTATTTTTCTTGTCCTGTGCTGACGTAAAACGCGAACGACACACCGGCGAGCAGCAGTAGCAAAAAGAAAACCCAGCGAAACAGCAGCATGGTGGGCAGGCGATTAAAAAGCGATCACCAAGCCGCAGCCACTTGCGCCATGCCTTGTGGCGCGCGGCGCTCGTCTTCGAAGGTGACGATCTCATAAGCGTCTTCGTGGGCCAGCAGTTCGCGCAGCAATTTGTTGTTCAGCGCGTGGCCAGAACGAAACGCGCTGTAGGCTGCCAGCAAGGGCTTGCCCAGCAAATACAAGTCCCCCATCGCGTCCAAGATCTTGTGCTTGACGAATTCGTCGTTGTAGCGAAGTCCGTCGGTGTTGAGCACCTTGTAGTCGTCCATCACGATGGCGTTGTCCAGACCGCCACCCAGGGCCAGGCCGTTGGCGCGCATCATCTCCACATCTTTGGTAAAGCCAAAGGTGCGAGCGCGGGCAATGTCGCGGGTGTACGAATCAGTGCTCATGTCGAACTCCACGCATTGGCCGGTCGAATCCACAGCCGGGTGCGCAAAGTCGATTTCAAAACTGAGTTTGTAGCCTTCATGCGGGCTCAAGCGCGCCCACTTGGTGGCTGCGCCCTCGCCTTCGCGCACTTCCACGGGCTTGAGGACGCGCACAAAACGCTTGGCCGATTTTTGCAATTCGATGCCAGCGGATTGCAGCAAAAACACGAAGGACGCAGCAGAGCCGTCCAAGATCGGCACTTCCTCCGCCGTGATATCCACGAACAAGTTGTCGATGCCCAGACCGGCACAGGCCGACATCAAATGTTCGACCGTGAAAACCTTGGCGCTGCCGACGGAAATGGTGGACGCTAGGCGGGTGTCGGTGACCGCGAGCGCGGAGATCGGAATGTCCACGGGTTGCGGCAAGTCCACGCGTCTGAAGACGATGCCGGTATCTACCGGTGCCGGCCGCAAGGTGAGCTCGACCCGTTGTCCGCTGTGCAAACCAACGCCCACGGCTTTGGTCAGGGATTTGAGGGTTCTTTGAGCAAGCATGGCCGCATTTTAAGTGGGGGCGCCCGGATTTGAAGTCAAAAGGTCTTCCGATGTGGCGGATGAGCTTGGTATGTCGGCGGGCGTCCTGGGAGAGGGAGCCTATCGACGCCATCTATCGACACGGTCGCACCGCTAAGGCGCAGCGGCGTCCACCTCATGCTTGGGTACAAGAAATCGGCGGTCGCCGCTACGCCTCACCGGTGCGGATTGAGCGGGCTGAGGTCGATGGATGCGGGGAAGGCTCGGGGACCAACGTACGGACGGCTCGGGAAAGGTCGAGGTCTTCGTCGAGCAGATTGATGCTCGCGAGACAAAAGAATCGGCGACCGAACCACCATCACAGGAAGGATTCCGGCCGGATTGCTGTCGGCGACCGATTTCCGGTACCCCGGCATGAGGGCGCTGGCAGCAGTTCGGCTGGAAGCCTCAACGCGCAGACCTCGGCGGAGAAAGAACGGGCAAGGCATGCGAAGAGCCCCCATCCCAGCCCTCCCCCAGCGGGGGAGGGCGAAGGAATGAAAGTCTCAGTCCCCGCATAGAGCGAGGGAGAAGTCCCAGCAACTAGCCAGGAAAGACTCGAATCAGTCCGCTTGCTTGCGCAAGAAGGCCGGGATTTCCAGGTCGTCCATGCCGCCAGAAGCCAGTGCGTCCACTTTGGCAGCGGCTTGCGTGCGGTTGGTGCGCCACACGCTAGGCACGGCCATGTCGCCGTAGTCGCGGTTGGCAAAACCCACCGAGGGTGCGGCGCCCAGGGCGTTGTGGCCCATGTTGCCGGCAACCATGTTGTGAGCAGGCATGTTGTCCGTGCCGGTGCGCTGTGTTTGCTGAATGACTTGCAGCGGTGCAGCCCGGCGCACGCCTTGGCGGCTCAGGCCGGTGGCGACCACGGTCACGCGGATGTCTTCGCCCAGCTCGTCGTCATAGGCCGTGCCGTAGATCACATGTGCGTCTGGCGAGGCGTAGGCGCGGATGGTGTTCATGGCCAGCTTGGACTCGCTCAACTTGAGTGAACCTTTGGCAGCCGAGATCAGCACCAGCACGCCCTTGGCGCCGGACAGGTCAATGCCTTCTAGCAACGGGCAAGCCACCGCTTGTTCAGCAGCGATGCGAGCGCGGTCTGGGCCATTGGCCTTGGCGGTGCCCATCATGGCTTTGCCGGGCTCGCCCATCACGGTGCGCACGTCTTCAAAGTCGACGTTCACATGGCCGGGCACATTGATGATCTCGGCAATGCCGCCCACGGCGTTTTTCAGCACGTCGTTGGCGTGAGCAAAAGCTTCATCTTGCGTGACGTCTTCGCCCAGCACATCGAGCAGTTTCTCGTTGAGCACCACGATCAGCGAGTCCACGTTGGCTTCGAGTTCAGCCAAGCCCAGGTCCGCGTTGCTCATGCGGCGGCCACCTTCAAACTCGAACGGCTTGGTCACCACACCCACGGTCAAGATGCCCATTTCCTTGGCCACACGAGCGATCACAGGGGCGGCACCGGTGCCGGTGCCGCCGCCCATACCGGCGGTGATGAACAGCATGTGCGCGCCGTCAATGGCGGCGCGGATGTCGTCCACGGCCAACTCGGCCGCGTCGCGGCCCTTGTCGGGCTTGCTGCCTGCGCCCAGGCCGCTGCCGCCGAGCTGGATGGTCTTGTGCGCGGTGCCGCGGCCCAGGGCTTGGGCGTCGGTGTTGGCGCAAATGAATTCAACGCCCTGCACGTTGCAACCGATCATGTGCTCGACCGCGTTGCCGCCGCCGCCGCCCACGCCGATCACCTTGATCTGGGTGCCTTGGTTGAATTCTTCCATTTCAATCATTTCGATGCTCATGTGAGCCTCCTTGTTGTTCGCAGTTGCCAAAATTAAAAAAGACCTCTAGTTTTTATTGCCGACTCAAAGTGCTCAGTGAGGCGGGTCTGCGCCGCCACCATGGGTGGGGCCGCCGAGCCGCGGGTAATGGGTGGGGCGCTGGGGTGCCATCAGAAGTTGCCAATCAGCCAGTCTTTGACGCGGCCAAACGCGTTGTGCACGCTGCCGGCTTTTTGCGATACCTTGAAGCCGCGCATGCGGGCCAAGCGGGCCTCTTCCAAGAGGCCCATCACCGTGGCGGCGCGGGCTTGCGCGACCATGTCCGACAGCGAGCTGGTGTAGCGTGGCAAGCCGCGTCGCACGGGCTTTAAAAAGATGTCTTCGCCAAGTTCGACCATGCCCGGCATGACGGCGCTGCCGCCGGTGATGACGATGCCCGAGGACAGCATTTCCTCGTAGCCCGACTCACGAATGACTTGCTGCACCAGCGTGTAGATTTCTTCGACACGCGGCTCGATCACGCCGGCCAGGGCCTGGCGGCTGAGCATGCGCGGGCCGCGGTCGCCCAGGCCGGGGACTTCGACCTGGGTCTCGGGGTCAGCCAGCAGCTGCTTGGCAAAACCGTTTTCGACCTTGATGTCTTCAGCGTCCTTGGTCGGCGTGCGCAGCGCCATGGCGATATCGCTGGTGATCAGGTCGCCAGCAATCGGAATCACCGCTGTGTGACGGATCGCGCCGCCGGTAAAAATCGCCACATCGGTGGTGCCCGCGCCAATATCGACCATGGCCACGCCGAGTTCCTGCTCGTCCTGGCTGAGCACCGACAGGCTGGACGCCAGGGGGTTGAGCATCAGCTGGTCCACTTCCAGGCCGCAGCGGCGCACGCACTTGATGATGTTTTCTGCCGCACTCTGCGCGCCGGTGACGATATGCACCTTGGCTTCCAGGCGGATGCCGCTCATGCCGATGGGTTCGCGCACATCCTGGCCGTCGATAACAAACTCTTGTGGTTCAACCAACAAGAGGCGCTGGTCCGTCGAGATGTTGATGGCCTTGGCGGTCTCGATCACGCGGGCCACATCGGCTTGCGTGACTTCTTTGTCTTTGACGGCCACCATGCCGCTGGAGTTGATGCCGCGAATATGGCTGCCGGTGATGCCCGTGTAAACGCGGCCGATCTTGCAATCGGCCATCAGCTCGGCTTCTTTGAGCGCTTGCTGAATGCTCTGCACCGTGGCGTCGATGTTGACCACCACGCCGCGCTTGAGGCCGTTGCTGGCGGCAATGCCCAGGCCGGCGAGTTTGAGCTCGCCGCCGGGCATGACTTCCGCCACCACCACCATCACTTTGCTGGTGCCGATGTCCAGCCCCACCACCAGATCTTTGTATTCTTTGGCCATAGTTCTGTCTTACCCTTTTTTTCTGTCCTGTTTGCCGCCCGCGCCGAAGGTGGTCACACCGCGCAGGCGCAGCGCATAACCGTTGGGGTAACGCAAGTCGGCTGATTCGAGGTTGCGCCCGAACTTCGACGAGGTCTGCGCCACCGTGGTGACAAAGCGCTGCGTGCGGTCGCGAATTTCGTCGAGCGAACCGGGGCCAATATCGACCAGCGCGCCGTTGTCCAGGCGCGCGCGCCAGCTGCCGCGGCCGGTGAGTTCAAGCTGCGTCAGCGTGTCCAGCGGTTCGAGCACCGGCTCGAGCACACGAAATGCGCGCAACACCAAGGCCGCTTGCCCGGCCGGGCCTTGCAGCAGCGGCAGGTCATCGGCCTCCGCGTCGCCCTGGTTCACTTCAAAGACCTCACCAAAGCTGTTGACCAGCCGCGCGTTTTCGGGCGGCCCCCAAAAGGCCACGGCTTCATGCTCTTGCATCTGCACGCGCAGGCGCGCCGGAAACTCGCGGCGCACCACGGCTTGCCGAACCCAGGGCACCGACTCGAACGCCGCGCGGGTTTGGGCCAGGTCAGCCGTGAAAAAGTTGCCGCTCAGCTTGGGCGCCACGTTGGCCCGCAGCGTGATGGCGTTGTTGTGCGCCAGCTCGTTGTCCACGCGGATGCCCTGCAGGCTGAACACCGGATGGCGCAACAGCCAGGCCCCCAAGCCAGACAGCAACAGCATGGCCAGCACCACGGCCAACACCCACGTCAGCCCATTCATGAGCCGAACGTCCAGCGGCATGGCTGGCGGGGTGAAGACGGGTGCGCTGCGTCTCATGCGGCAGCTCCTGGGCTTTGGTGGTCGAGCGTGGCGCTGGCCAGCACCGTGAGGCACAAGTCTTCGTAGCTCATGCCCGAAGCCCGTGCCGACATCGGCACCAGGGAATGGCCGGTCATGCCGGGCGAGGTGTTGATCTCCAGCAGATACGGCTGGCGCGTACGCGCGTCGATCATCACGTCGGCGCGGGCCCAGCCGCGGCAACCCAGGCTGCGGTAAGCGGCCAGCACCAGCGCTTGAATCGCTTGCTCTTCACCGGCGGGCAAGCCGCAGGGCACCAGGTACTGCGTGGTGTCGGTGAAGTATTTGTTCTGGTAGTCGTAGTTGCCTTCTGGCGCGACGATGCGAATCACCGGTAGCGCCCGTGCGGCCTCGCCCGTGCCCAAAACCGGGCAGGTGACTTCGTCGCCACTGATGAACTGCTCGCACAAAATATCGGCGTCGAGCTGCGCTGCCTGCGCCACGGCTTGGGCCATGGCTTGCGCACTGGTGACTTTGCTCAGGCCAATCGACGAGCCTTCGCGCGCTGGCTTGACGATCAGCGGCAGGCCCAAAGCCTCGGGCACGGCAGCGACATCAGCCGCGCTGTAGGCACCCCGGCGCAGCAACACATAACGAGGGGTACTCAGGCTATCGGCCAGCCACAGGCGCTTGGTCATGACCTTGTCAATCGCCACGCTCGACGCCATCACGCCCGAGCCTGTGTAGGGAATGCCCAGCAACTCCAGCGCGCCTTGCACCGTACCGTCTTCACCAAAGCGGCCATGCAGGGCGATGAAGCAGCGATCAAAACCTTCGGCCTTCAAGTCGCTCAACGGCCGCTCGGCCGGGTCAAACGCATGGGCATCTACCCCGCGCGAGCGCAGCGCGGCCAGCACGCCCGTGCCCGACATGAGGGAAATCTCGCGCTCGGCGGACTGCCCGCCCATCAGCACGGCGACTTTGCCCAGGGATGCAGCTGACATGGTCATGCAGCGCGCCCTCCGGCCTTGACCAAGTCCATCACCTTGCTGGCCACCAGACCAATCGAGCCAGCACCCATGCAGATCACCACATCGCCGTCACGGGCGTTGTCCACAATCGCTTGCGGCATGTTGTCGATGGCGTCCACAAATACCGGTTCCAACTTGCCCGCCACGCGCAAAGCGCGCGTCAGGGAGCGGCCATCGGCGGCCACCACCGGGGCTTCACCCGCGGCATAGACCTCGGACAGCAGCACCGCGTCGGCATGGCCAATCACTTTGACGAAGTCTTCAAAGCAGTCGCGCGTGCGGCTGTAACGGTGCGGCTGAAACGCCAACACCAAGCGCCGTCCTGGGTACGCGCCACGCGCTGCAGCCAACGTGGCGGCCATTTCCACCGGGTGGTGGCCGTAGTCGTCGATCACGCTGAAGCTGCCGCCGTTCTTGGCCGTGGCGCTGCCGTAATGCTGAAAACGCCGACCGACGCCGCGGAACTCAGCCAGGGCTTTTTGCACGGCCGCGTCGGGAATGTCCAACTCGACGGCCACGGCAATCGCCGACAGCGCGTTGAGCACGTTGTGCTCGCCGGGCAGGTTGAGGACAACCGGCATGTCGGGCATGGTCACGCCGTTGCGACGCTGCACGGTGAAATGCATCTGCCCGTTCACATGGCGCAAGTCGACGGCGCGGACCTGGGCGCCCTCATTGAGCCCGTAGCTGGTCACTGGGCAGGACACCTGGCTCACGATGGCGCGCACCGCTGGGTCGTCAGTGCACAAAATCGCCGTGCCGTAAAACGGCATGCGGTGCAGAAAGTCGACAAACGCGCCCTTGAGCCGCTCGAAGTCCTGGCCGTAAGTCTCCATGTGGTCGGCGTCGATGTTGGTGACCACCGCCATGACCGGGAGCAAGTTCAGGAAGGAGGCATCGGACTCGTCGGCCTCGACCACGATGTAGTCGCCAGAACCGAGTTTGGCGTTGGCGCCAGCGCTGTTCAGGCGCCCGCCGATCACGAAAGTTGGGTCCAGCCCGCCTTCGGCCAAGACGCTGGCGACCAATGACGTGGTGGTGGTTTTGCCGTGTGTGCCGGCAATCGCGATACCGCGTTTGAGACGCATCAACTCGGCCAACATCAGGGCACGCGGCACCACCGGGATTTTTTTCTCGCGGGCGGCCAGCACCTCGGGGTTGTCGGCGCGCACGGCAGTGGAGGTGACCACCGCGTCCACCGTCTCCAGGTTGGACGCCGCATGACCCACAAAGGTCTTGATGCCCAGGCCAGCCAAGCGGCGCAAGGTGGCGCTGTCGGAGAGGTCCGAGCCGGAGATGATGTAACCGAGGTTGTGCAAGACCTCGGCAATGCCGGACATGCCGGAGCCGCCCATGCCGATGAAATGAATATGGTTGACGGCGTGCTTCATGGGGTCGCCAGCTCCTCGCAGGCTTGGACCACGCACTCGGTGGCCCGCAATGTTTTTTGCTGGTAAGCGGCTTCAGCACGGCGCAGCAACTCGGCGCGGTCCAGACTTTTCAAAGTTTCAGCCAGGCTCTCTGGGGTCAAGGCAGATTGCTGCACCAGCCAGCCGCCACCGGCATCGACCAAAAAGCGGGCGTTGCTGGTCTGGTGGTCGTCCACCGCAAAAGGGAAAGGCACGAACAGGGCAGCAGCGCCGACAGCGGCGATTTCGGTCACGGTGCTGGCGCCAGCGCGGCAGATGATCAGATCGGCGTCGGCAAAAGCCTGCGCCGTGTCGTCAATGAAGGGGGTGAGTTCTGCATGGACGCCTGCCGCCGCATAGCCGGCGCGCAGCGCGTCAATCTGGCGAGCGCCGCTCTGGTGCAAGACCTGCGGGCGCTGGTCTGCGGGCAGCAAGGCCAGTGCTTGCGGCAGCAAATCATTCAAGGCCTTGGCCCCCAAGCTGCCGCCGACCACCAGCAAACGCAGCGGGCCGTTGCGGCCCGCAAAACGCTGGGCTGGCTCGGCCTGCTGCATGAAAGCCGGGCGCAGCGGGTTGCCCACCCATTCGGCTTTCTTCAGCACTTTCGGAAACGCGGTGAAGATGCGATCAGCCACACCGGCCAGCACGCGGTTGGCCAAGCCGGCCACCGAGTTCTGTTCGTGCAAGACCAAGGGCTTGCCCAGCAACACGCCCATCATGCCGCCCGGAAAACTAATGTAGCCGCCCAGGCCCACCACCACCTGCGGCTGCACACGGCGCACCACTTGCAGACTTTGCCAAAACGCGTTGAGCAAACGCAGCGGCAAGGTCGCCACGGCCAGCAAGCCTTTGCCGCGCAAGCCAGAAAACTCGACCGACTCAAACGCAAACCCACGCGGCGGCACCAACTGGCTTTCCATGCTGGGCTGCTCGCTGCTGCCCTTGCCGCCCAGCCAGTGCACGCGCCAGCCACGCTCGCGCAAGGCTTCGGCCACAGCCAAGCCGGGGAAGATGTGCCCGCCGGTACCGCCGGCCATGATCAATGCAGTCTTGCTCACACGCGGCCTCCGCGCATCAGCACCCGGTTTTCATAGTCGATGCGCAACACCACCGCCAGCGAGATGAGGTTCATCATGATGGCCGAGCCGCCGTAGCTCATCAGCGGCAGGGTCAGGCCCTTGGTCGGCAAGGCGCCCAGGTTCACGCCCATGTTGATGAAGGTCTGAAAGCCGATCCAGATGCCCACGCCTTGCGCGACCAAGCCCGGGAACAGACGGTCCAGCGCAATCGCTTGGCGGCCGATATGGATGATGCGGCGCGTCATCCACACGAAAAGTCCGATAGCCACCAGCACGCCGATCAGGCCAAACTCTTCGCCGATCACGGCCATCAAGAAGTCGGTGTGGGCTTCGGGCAGCCAGTGCAGTTTTTCAATGCTGCCGCCCAGACCAACGCCGCCCCACTCGCCACGGCCAAAAGCGATCAGCGAGTGCGACAACTGGTAGCCCTTGCCCAGCGCGTGCTCGCCCCAAGGGTCGAGGTAAGCAAAAATGCGTTCGCGCCGCCATCGGCTGGAGGCCACCATCAGGCCAAAGGCAATCACCACGATGGTGGCGATGAAAAAGAACATGCGGGCGTTCACACCGCCCAGGAACAAGATGCCCATGGCGATCACCGAGATCACCATGAAAGCGCCCATGTCTGGCTCGGCCAGCAGCAGCAAGCCAACGATGCCGACCGCTGCACCCATGGGCAGCACCGCGCGGAAAAAGCGCTCTTTGACTTCCATCTTGCGCACCATGTAGTCGGCGGCATACAGCAGCACGGCGAACTTGGCCAACTCGGACGGCTGAAAGTTCATGATGCCCAGCGAGATCCAGCGCCGCGCGCCATTGACGCCCCGACCGATGAACGGAATCAACACTAAGATCAACAAGACCAGCGACGCAATGAACAGCCAGGGCGCGACTTTTTCCCAGGTCGACAGCGGCACCTGAAAGGCCAGCACCGCCGCCACAAACGCCACCACCAGCGACAATACATGGCGCAGCAAAAAGTGGTGGTGCGCATAGCGGGAAAAACGGGGGTTGTCCGGCATGGCAATCGATGCGGAATACACCATCACCAGGCCCCACATCAAGAGGGCCACCGTCACCCACAACAGGGGTTGGTCAAAACCGATCAGCCGCACTGGCGCGCCGGTGGGCACGCGGTTCACCCCACCCGTGCGCACAGGCAAGGCTTCACCCGCACCGTCGCTGCGCGCACCTGGGGTGAGCCAGGCGGGCAGGCGGGACAGCCAAGACGCCGCGTTCACAGCATGACCCCCGCGTCTTCAGCCAAAGAGCGCACGGCTTGGGCAAATACCTCGGCCCGGTGCTCGTAGTTCTTGAACATGTCAAAGCTGGCGCAAGCGGGCGACATGAGCACGGCATCACCCGCTTGAGCGGTGTGAGCGGCTTGTTGCACGGCGTCGGCCATGTCAGCTGCATCCAGCAAGGGCACGCCCGTGCCAGCCAGTGCCTCGCGAATCAAAGGCGCGTCGCGGCCGATCAGCACCACGGCGCGCACATGCTGGGCCACCGGCGCGGCCAGCGGCGCAAAGTCCTGGCCCTTGCCTTCGCCGCCCAAGATCACCACCAGGCGCCGCTCAGCGCCCAGACCGGAAATGGCGGCCACGGTCGCGCCGACGTTGGTGCCTTTGCTGTCGTCAAAAAACTCGACTTCGTTGATGATCGCTAGGGACTCGACACGATGCGGCTCGCCGCGGTATTCGCGCAATCCGTGCAACAAAGGCGCAAGCGTGCAGCCGGCGGCGACGGCCAGGCCCAGCGCAGCCAAGGCGTTGGTGGCGTTGTGGCGGCCACGAATATGCAGGGCGTCGACCGGCATCAGGCGCTGCACGTACAGCGGGATTTCTTCGTTCTTTCGGCGCTTGATGGTCTCGTCCGCCTCGGCGGCGCGCACCAACCAGCTCATGCCGTTGACGGTCTCGATGCCAAAGTCGCCCGGGCGCTGCGGCTCGTCCGCACCAAAAGTCTGGAAAGGCCGCACCGGCTTGCCCTTGAACAGCGCCGGCTCGGCGGCCATGACGGCGGGGTCGTCGCGGTTGAGCAGCATCATGCCGCGCTGGCCGTAAATGCGCGCTTTGGCAGCGGCGTAAGCGGCCATGGAACCATGCCAGTCCAGGTGGTCCTGGCTGAGGTTGAGCATCGTGGCGGCCGATGGCTCGAAGTTGTCAATCTCGTCGAGCTGAAAACTCGACAGCTCCAGCACCCAGACCTCGGGCAGGTCGTTGGCGTCCAGGCGTTCAGACAAGGTGTCCAGCAAGGTCGGGCCAATGTTGCCGGCCACAGCCACGCGCTTGCCCGCACGCGCCACCAGCAAGCCGGTCAGCGAGGTGACGGTGGTCTTGCCGTTGGTGCCGGTGATGGCGATCACGCGCGGGTGGTAGCCCGGTTCGGGCTCGGGCGGTGGAGCGATCGGCAATGCGGTTTCTTCGGCCTCGTCAGGCGCGGGAGGGGCGGCAGGAGCTGCATCCTCGGTGGGCAGCGACGAGGCAACCGCTGCCTCAGGCACAGCGCTGTCCAACACTTCCGCCAAGGCTTCGTTGCTGACTTCAGCAGCTGCAGCGACTTCAGCAGGCGCAATAACATCAGCTGCTTCGACCGCTTCATCAGCCACGTCAACCGCCGGGCTTTCAGCCAACTCCCGCAGCGCGTCGGCAAACAAGCTCAGCTCATTGCCCCAACCCAGACCAGCGACTTGCGCCGCTTGCTGCACCTCGGCCACGTCGGCCGGGGACAGGCCGGGGCTTTTGAAGACCAGGTCTTGACCCGCCACCAGCTCAGCCGTGAAGGGGCCGGCGACAAAGCGCGCCTCGGGCACGGCTTCTTTCAAGGCCGCCAACTGCGGCGGCAACTCACGGGTGTCGGCCACGGTCACGCGTGCGCCCCAGCGGGCGCACCAGCGTGCCTGGGCCAGGCCGGACGCACCCAGCCCCAGCACCAAGACGTTTTTCTGGTCGAGTTGCTTCATCGCAGTTTCAGCGTCGACAAACCGACCAGGCACAGCAGCATGGTGATGATCCAAAAACGCACGACGACCTGCGTTTCTTTCCAGCCACTCTTTTCAAAATGGTGGTGCAGCGGCGCCATTTTCAAAATGCGCCGGCCTTCGCCGTATTTCTTTTTGGTGTACTTGAAGTAAGTCACCTGGGCCATGACGGACAGGGCCTCGACCACGAAAATGCCGCCCATGATGGCGAACACAATTTCCTGGCGCACGATCACGGCAATCGTGCCCAGCGCGCCACCCAAGGCCAGCGCGCCCACATCGCCCATGAAGACCTGGGCCGGGTGCGTGTTGAACCACAAGAAGGCCAAGCCGGCACCGGCCATGGCGGCGCAGAACACCAGCAACTCGCCAGCGCCGGGAATGTAGGGCAAGAAGAGGTAGCGCGAGAACACCGAACTCCCGGTCACATAGGCGAACACACCCAGGGCCGAGCCCACCATCACCACGGGCATGATGGCCAGGCCGTCCAGGCCGTCAGTGAGGTTCACGGCGTTGCTGGAGCCGACGATCACCAGATACGTCAGGAACACGAAACCAAACACGCCCAGCGGGTAGCTGACCTCCTTGAAGAAGGGCAGCATGAGGCCGGCCTTGGGCGGCAGGTTCACGTCAAAACCGGAGCGCATCCAGTTCAAGAAGAGCTCTATCACGCGCAGGTTGGAGCTTTCAGAAATGCTGAACACCAAATACACCGCAGCCACCAGGCCAATGATGGACTGCCAGATGAACTTCTCACGGGACGGCATGCCTTCTGGATCCTTGTGCACCACCTTGCGCCAGTCGTCCGCCCAGCCAATGGCGCCAAAGCCCAAGGTGACGATCAGCACGATCCACACAAAGCGGTTGCTCAGGTCAAACCACAGCAAGGTGGAGATCGCAATCGACAGCAAGATCAAGACGCCGCCCATGGTCGGTGTGCCGCTCTTGGCCAAGTGCGTTTGCATGGCGTATTCGCGAATCGGCTGACCGATCTTCAGCGCGGCCAGGCGGCGGATCACGAAAGGCCCGGCCACCAGACCGATCAGCAGCGCGGTCAAGGCGGCCATCACGGCCCGGAAAGTCAGGTACTGGAAGACGCGGAAAAAGCCGTATTCCGGGGACAGGCTTTGCAGCCATTGGGCCAGGCTCAAGAACATGTCTTTTCCTTAAGGGGTTGTGCCTGGGCCTCCATCGCTTGCACCACACGCTCCATGCGCATGAAGCGGGAACCCTTGACCAACGCGCTGGCGTGCTGCGACAAAGCCGCGAGCACGGCGGGAATCAAAGCGTCAACACTGGCGTGGTGGCCTGCACCTTGGAAAGCGGTGGCGGTGTGCAGGCTGAGTGCACCGCTGCACAGCAGGGTCTCAATGCCCGCTTGCTGTGCCAGCGCGCCGGCTTCGGCATGAAATTCAGGGCCGCGCTCGCCGACTTCGCCCATGTCGCCCAGCACCAGGAGGCGCGGCGCGGGCAAGGCGGCCAGCACGTCGATGGCGGCACGCACGGAGTCGGGGTTGGCGTTGTAGGTGTCGTCAATCACCGTGAGGCGGCGCTGGCCGATTTGCATCTGCACGGCGCGTGAACGGCCCTTGACCGGCTCAAAAGCCGACAGGCCCTGGGCAATGGCGGCCAGCGGCACGCCTGCGGCGAGGGCGCAGGCAGCAGCGGCCAGGGCGTTCTTGACGTTGTGCTGGCCCGCCACGCCGAGCGTGAAAGACAAAGCACCGGCAGGCGTCTGGGCCTTGACCTGCCAGGCGGTTCCGGCCCAGTCGGCCTGGGCCGTCAAGTCGGCAGCACCGCTCAGTGCAAAGGTCATCACGCGGCGCTGGCCCGCCAACTGGCGCCACAGCGGCGTGTACTCGTCGTCTGCCGGGAACACGGCCACGCCGTTGGCAGGCAAGGCGCTGATGACCGCGCCGTTCTCGGCCGCCACGGCCTCAACGGTCGCCATGAACTCCAGGTGTTCGCGCTGCGCGTTGTTGACCAGTGCCACCGTGGGCTGAGCCATGGCGGCCAGCTGCGCGATCTCGCCAGGGTGGTTCATGCCCAGCTCGACCACGGCCAGCCGGTGCGCGGCGCGTAAACGCAGCAAGGTCAGCGGCACGCCGATGTCGTTGTTGAAATTGCCTTCGGTGGCCAGGGCATGGGCGCCAGCGCAGGCGCGCAGGATGGACGCGATCATTTGCGTGACCGTGGTCTTGCCGTTGCTGCCGGTCACGGCGATCAAGGGCAAGTCAAACTGCGCACGCCAGCCGGTGGCCAACTGACCCAGGGCCTGGCGCGAGTCCGCGACTTCCACGCCAGGCAAAGCCGCAGCGGCCAGGCCCTGCTCGGCCAAGGCCGCCACCGCACCAGCGGCGGCGGCTTGGCTCAAGAAGTCATGCGCATCAAAGCGTTCACCGCGCAAGGCCACGAACAAGTCGCCTGCTTGCAGGCTGCGGGTGTCGGTGTGCACACGGGCAACGGCCACGCTCGCATCGCCCACCAAGCGGGATGCTGGCAACAGCGCTTGCACTTGGCCCAGCGTCATCATGCGGCTGATCCTCCAGCCTGCAAAGCGGCGCGGCGCAAAGCCAGCGCGGTCAAGGCTTGCGCATGGTCCGAGAAGGGCCGCTTGACGCCCTGCACTTCTTGGTAATCCTCATGCCCTTTGCCTGCCAGCAAGATCACGTCCGCCGGCTGGGCCTGGGCAATCGCGTTGGCAATCGCGCGGCTGCGTTCTACTTCCACCTGGGCAGCTTGCGGCCGGGTCAGGCCCGCGCGCATGGCGTTGATGATGGCAGCAGGCTCTTCGCTGCGCGGGTTGTCGCTGGTCAGCAGCAATTGATCGGCGCCCCGCTCGGCCACTCCAGCCATGAGCGGGCGCTTGTGTGCGTCTCGGTCACCACCGCAGCCAAACACGCACCAGAGCTGGCCGCCCCGGCTCTCAGCCGTCGGGCGCAAGGCTGTGAGCACTTGGGCCAAGGCGTCAGGCGTGTGCGCGTAATCAATCACCACCAGCGGCTGGCCGGCCTGGGCCAGCAAGTCCATGCGGCCGGGCACGGGGCTGAGCCGAGCGCACGCCGCAGCGGCAACAGCCAAGGGCACGCCCAGGCTACGCAGGGCGCCGATCACGCCCATCAAATTGGCCACGTTGTAGTCGCCGACCACGGGGGCGGCGACGGCGCACACCTCGGTGCCCGCCGCGCTGCTTTCGCGGACTTGCCACTGCATGCCAGCGGCGCCGTGGCCGATGGCGACGGCTTGCAAACGGGCCGGGCCTTGGCAGGAAAACGTCCACAGATCGATGGCTTTGGCAGCCAGCGCTTGGGCCAGCACGGCGCCTTGCGCATCATCCACATTCACCACGGCGGCTTGCAGACCGGGCCAGTCGAACAAACGGGCCTTGGCCTGCCAGTACTCGGCCATGCTGCCGTGGTAGTCCAGATGGTCTTGCGTGAAATTGGTGAAGACGGCGGTGTGCAGCTGCGTGGCGTCCAGGCGCGCTTCGGCCAAGCCGATGGAAGAAGCCTCGATCGCGCAGGCGCTGAATCCTTGGTTCACCAAGCGCCGCAATTGCTGCTGCAAGAGCACCGGGTCAGGCGTGGTCAGGCCATTGAAGACCATGGCGCCCGGCTCGCCAATGCCCAGCGTACCGACCACCGCGCAGCGCTCGCCTTGCGTGGCCAGGGCCTGCGCCAGCCACCAAGTAGTCGACGTCTTGCCATTGGTGCCGGTCACGGCCACCAGGCGCATGGCCTGGCTGGGCGCTTCAAAGTAAGCGGCAGCAATCGGCGCGGCCGCGCTTTTCAGGCCTGCATACAGGCCAATGCGCTCGTCGTCGCCAGGCCAGCCAAACGCATCTGCACCCGCTTGTTCCACCAAGCACGCCGCAGCGCCGGCCGACAACACAGCGGGCACAAAGCGGCGGGCATCGGTGGCGGCACCCGGCCACGCCAGGAAAGCGTCGCCCGACTTCACCTGCCGGCTGTCTGCCGACAAGGTGCCAGGCGTGCGGCCGCGCAACCAGCGGGCGGCTTGCTCAGGCGTGTGCAAGACGGCGTTCAAAACGATTCCTCCACCGCCGTGGTGACGATCTGCGGCTTGACCGACACATCAGGCTGCACGCCCATCATGCGCAAGGTCTGCTGCACCACTTCGCTGAACACCGGTGCGGCCACCAGGCCGCCAAAGTACTGGCCGTTGCTGGGCTCGTCGATCATCACCGCCACGATGATGCGCGGTGTATCAATCGGTGCCATGCCGGTGAACCAAGAGCGGTATTTGTTGCTGGCGTAACCCTTGCCGACTTGTTTGTGCGCCGTGCCGGACTTGCCGCCCACCGAATAACCCACGGTTTGCGCCAGTGGCGCCGTGCCGCCTGGAGCCGCCGCCATTTGGAGCATGCGGCGCACGGCCAAAGCGTTTTGCGCCGAAAACACCTGCACGCCCTTGGCAGGTTCGGTGCTCTTGAGCATGGTCAGCGGAATGATCTGACCGTCGTGCGCGAACGAGGTGTACGAATGCGCCATCTGAAACAGGGACGCCGATAGGCCGTAGCCATACGACATGGTGGCTTGCTCGACCGGGCGCCAGGTTTTCCAGGGTCGCACGCGGCCGGTGACCGCGCCGGGAAACTGAATCTGCGGCTTTTGCCCGTAACCCAGCGCCGTGAAGGTGTCCCACATCTCGTGCGGGCTCATCTTTTGGGCGATCTTCAGCGCGCCCACGTTGCTGGATTTCTGGATCACGCCTTCGACCGTCAAGGTGCCGTAGTTGTGCGTGTCGCTGATGTTGAAGCCGCCCATGCTGTAGCGGCCGGGTCCGGTTTCGATGGTGGTGTGCGGCGTCACGCGACCGGCTTCGAGCGCCATGGCCACCGTGATCGGCTTCATGGTCGAGCCGGGCTCGAAGGTGTCGGTCAGTGCGCGGTTGCGCAACTGCTCGCCCGTGAGGTTGCGGCGCTTGTCAGGCACGTAGCTGGGGTAGTTGGCCAGGGCCAGGACTTCCCCGGTCACGGCGTCGAGCACCACGACGCTGCCGGCCTTGGCTTTGTGGGCGGTCACGGTGTCGCGCAGCTTTTGATACGCAAAGAACTGCACCTTGCTGTCTATCGACAGCTGCAGGTCGCGGCCGTCCACGGGCGGGACTTGTTCGCGCACGTCTTCCACCACGCGGCCCAGCCGGTCCTTGATGACGCGGCGGGAACCGGCGCGGCCAGCGAGCTCCTTGTCAAAAGTCAGCTCCATGCCTTCTTGGCCGTTGTTCTCGACATTGGTGAAGCCCACCACATGCGCGGTGGCTTCGCCGTCCGGGTACTGGCGCTTGTATTCCTTGCGCTGGTAAATGCCCTTGATGTTGAGCTCGGTGATGCGCTTGGCCACTGGCTCGTCGACCTGGCGCTTGAGCCAGACAAAGGTCTTGTCTTCGTCGCCCAGCTTTTTCTTCAGGTCCGGCAGCGGCGTTTCCAGCAACTGCGCCAACTCGGCCAGCTGCGCTGGCGTGGCGACCACGTCTTCCGGAATGGCCCAGATGCTGGGGGCCGGAATGTTGGACGCCAGGATCAGGCCATGCCGGTCCATGATGCGGCCGCGGTTGGCCGGCAGCTCCAGCGTGCGGGCAAAGCGCACTTCACCTTGGCGCTGGAAAAATTCATTGCCAAACACCTGAATGTGCGCAGCCCGCACGGCCAAACCCGCAAAGCCCAGGGCCAGCGCCGCCACAATGAATTTGCTGCGCCAGACCGGCGTTTTGCTGGCCAGCAGAGGGCTGGCGCTGTAGCGCACACTTTTCCTCATGGCTTGGCCGCTCCGCTGTTGGCGCTGCGGGTGGAAACGTATTCGGTGATGGCGGGCGTGGCCGGCCGCATCTGCAACTTGTCTTTGGCCAACTGCTCTACGCGCAGCGGCGTGGCCTGGGCGCGTTTTTCAGCCTGCAGGCCTTCCTGATCGACTTCGAGCTTGTGCGCCTGGGACTTGGCTTTTTCCAGCTCCACATACAGGCGGCGCGACTCGTACTGCACATGCACCACATACAAGGCGCTGAACAGCACGGCCAGCAGCAATGCCAAGTTGAGCCGACTCATGCGCTGGCTCCCGTGAGCTCGGCCACGCGCATCACGGCGCTGCGCGAGCGCGGGTTGCCTGCAATTTCAGCCTCGCTGGGCTTGACGCGACCCAGCGCCTTGAGTTGCATGACCTTGGGCGCGGCAAACGGCGCGCGGCGATCGAACACCTCGCGCGAATGCTCGGCGATGAACTGCTTGACGATGCGGTCTTCCAGGGAATGAAAGCTGATCACCACCAAGCGTCCTCCGGGTTGCAACACCGTCAACGAAGCGGCTAGCGCTTGTTGCAGCTCTTCAAGCTCGGCGTTGATGAAAATCCGAAAAGCCTGAAATGTCCGCGTTGCAGGGTCCTTGCCCGGTTCGCGGGTTTTGACCGCGCCAGCCACGACTTCGGCCAACTCCGCGGTTGTTCCAAGAACGCCCCGCTCTTGGCGCCGACGATCAATCGCCTTTGCAATCTGCCCAGCAAACCGTTCTTCGCCATAGTCACGAATGACCTCCGTCATGCTTTCAATTGAGGCATCAGCCAGCCACTGGGCCACGCTTTGGCCCCGGGTGGTGTCCATGCGCATGTCCAGCGGGCCATCGTTGCGAAACGAAAACCCGCGGGCCGCGTTGTCGATCTGCGGCGAGCTCACGCCCAGATCCATCAAGATGCCAGCGGCGCTGCCGGCTGGCAGGTCGCTCAAATGGCTGAAACCTTCGTGGCGAATCGCCAGGCGCGAATCGCCCAGTTGCTCGGCTTCGGCAATCGCGTCCAGGTCTTTGTCGAACACCGTCAAGCGGCCCTGCGGCGAGAGCTGGGAGAGGATCAGGCGCGAGTGACCACCGCGGCCAAAAGTGGCGTCGATGTAATGACCGTCGGGGTTGAGTGACAGCGCATGGACCGCTTCGTTCAACAAGACGGTGCGGTGTGTCCATGAAGGTTGCACCGTCATCGCTCAGAAAGAAAAGTCCTTGAAGACGTCGGGCATCTCGCCCTTCATCTGCTCGGCCTCTTGCGCTGCATAGCTGGCCGCGTCCCACAGCTCAAAGTAGCTGCCCATGCCCAGCAGCACCGTGTCTTTGGTGATGCCGGCAGCGGCGCGCAGCTCAGGCGAGACCAGCACACGGCCGGTGGCGTCGAGTTCGACGTCCATCGCGTTACCCAGGAAAATCCGCTTCCACCACTGGGCCTGCATGGGCAGGGCAGCAATGCGCTCGCGGAACTTTTCCCACTCGTTGCGGGGGAAAATCATGAGGCAGCCGTGCGGGTGCTTGGTGATGGTGAGTTGGCTGGCGGCGGTGGCACTCAGGACGTCACGGTGCCGGGTCGGCACAGACAGCCGCCCCTTGGCATCGAGAACAATCGAAGACGCACCTTGAAACACCGGTCTTAGCCTTTAGGAAACACTTTTCACCACAAAACTGCACTTTTCCCCACTTTATCAGGAAAGTTTCAGACCGCAAGGGCAAAAGAACAAATTATTTCAATGAAATCAAGGACTTAGCGACGATTTCACCATCTTTTCAAAAGAAAAAACTGTTCAAAATGAAGCACTTAGCGCGGGCTATGAAAGTGGTTTCTCAGGGGTAAACGAAATGCGTGCCGACCAATGAAAAAGCGGGCCCAGGGCCCGCTTTTTTGCAAGAGGGGTCCGCAGACCCCGCTGGCTGGGTTCAATCCCCAAACATTTTTTGCTTGAGTTCGCGGCGCTGCTGGGCTTCCAGCGACAAATTCGCCGTGGGACGGGCGATCAAACGGCCGACGCCGATGGGCTCGCCGGTTTCGTCGCAGTAACCGTAGTCGCCAGCGTCAATGCGGGCGATCGATTGCTCGATCTTTTTGAGCAGCTTGCGCTCGCGGTCCCGGGTGCGCAACTCAAGAGCGTGCTCTTCTTCAATCGTCGCTCGGTCCGCAGGGTCAGGCACCACGACGGTGTCTTCACGCAGGTGCTCGGTGGTCTCGCCAGCGCTGGCGTGGATTTCATGCTTGAGCAAGGCCAGGCGGTGGCGGAAAAAAGCGAGCTGCGCATCGTTCATGTACTCGCTGTCAGGCATGGCCTTGACTTCTTCGTCCGTGAGTTGCTCAGGCGGCTTGGATTTCCAGTTGTTAGCCAATTTAGGGTCCTTTTTGGCGGCCACATGGGGCGGCGGTGCCACCACACGCTCGGGGATGCTGGAGTAGCTGGCCTTGGCCGCGTCGGGCGCGTGCGTGGGCACCATCGGAGCCGGCGGGGGCGATTGCAAGGCCATGCGCGCCGAGCTTCGGCGGCCGGGTTTAAGAGGAGGAGGCGTCGTGATCATGTTGTTCTGAAGAGGGGGAGGCGCTGGCGCAACAGGGGGAACTGCGGCAGCCGAGGCGTTTTTGGAAGACGACGTTTTCGCAGCGCTGGATTGTGCACCAGCCAGTGCCGCTGGCGATGACTCAGCCTTGGATTTAGCCACCGGTTTGGCTGCAGGCTTGGCAGCTACCGCGACCTTGGCCGTTGGCTTGGCCACTGCTTTGATGGGTGCTTTGACGGGTGCTTTTGCAGTCGTTTTAGCAGGCTTGGCAGCTACTTTGACGGGGGCTTTGCCCGCCTTGGCTACCTTGGGTGGAGCCTTGGCCGGCGCTTTTTTGGCGGGCAGCGGCTTGGCGGCTTTGGCCACAACTTTCACCGGCTTGGCAGCTTTTACAGTTTTTATCGCTTTTATCGCTTTTGTCGCTTTAGCCGACGGCGCCGCTGGCTTGCCGGCTTTGGCTTTGGCTTTGGTCAGGACGGGCTTGGCCTTGGGCTTGACCGCCGCAGTTTTCACGGTTGGCTTGGCGACAGGCTTGGCGGCAGCTTTGGCAGAGGTTTTTTGAGACACAGCGGGCGCGGCTTTCTTGGCTGGCGCTTTGACCAGTGGTTTGGCAGGCTTGCCTGATTTAACGAGCTTGGCAGCCTTGACGGGCTGAGCCGCACGCTTGGCAGCGGCAGGCTTGGCCACGGACTTGGCAGGTTTGCTAGCGCTTTTGGCAAGCGTTGGCTTTTTCTTCGGGGCTGTGGCTTTCAACTCGGTCTCCTCTGTAACTGACCCGGTGTCAAACGGTTTCCCAGCTGGCGGGGGCGCTCAGCAGGCCTTTTAGGAAGGGATTTCCTGCTGAACTGCGTCCTCGCCGGCCTGTTTGCCTGGGGCCAGCCTCTCTGCTTTTTGATGTGATTTGCTTGCAGTTTCCGACCGGGGTAATCCGGTTGGCGTACGATTTTAGCGCTGAGCTACCCGGCTATGCCCAGGGCGGGTCAAGCGCGGGGGATAAACGACATCCACCCCTGGCCTGCAAGTCCCATCAAAGAGACCAAGCTCACACCAGGCTCTGCTCCAGACCCTGCATGAAGATGTCTTTAGGCAGGTCGATGCCAATGAAAACCATTTTGCTCGTGCGAGGCTCATCCGCCGCCCAGGCCGGGCCCAAGTCGCTGCCCATGAGCTGGTGCACGCCCTGGAAAATGACCTTGCGTTCGGTGCCCTGCATGTTCAAGACACCTTTGTAGCGCAGCATGCGCGGGCCGTAGATGTTGACGATGGCACCCAAAAAGTCTTCCAGCTTGGCTGGACTGAAGGCGCGGTCCGAGCGGAACACAAAGCTTTTCACATCATCGTCATGGTGATGGTGATGGCCGTGACCTTCATGGCCTTCATGCTGGTGGGAAGGGTGGTCGCAATGCTCACCATGTTCGTGGTCGTGCGCCTGGTGGTCGTGGTCATGGCCGTGGTCGTGGCCGTCTTCTTTCAAGAAGTCGGGGTCAATGTCCAGCTTGGTGTTGAGGTTGAAACCGCGCAGGTCGAACACCTCGCTGATCGCCACGTCGCCAAAATGCACCGCCTTTTGCGGGGCGCGCGGGTTCATGTGCTTGAGGCGGTGCATCAGCGCGTCCACCTCGGCCGCGGCCACCAGGTCGGTCTTGCTGATGAAGATCTGGTCGGCAAAACCCACTTGGCGCCGCGCTTCCTGGCGGTCGTTGAGCTGGCCGGCGGCGTGTTTGGCGTCTACCAAGGTGAGGATGGAGTCCAGCAAATATTGCTCGGCGATTTCCTCGTCCATGAAGAAAGTCTGTGCCACCGGGCCGGGGTCGGCCAGGCCCGTGGTCTCGATCACCACGCGCTCAAAGTCGAGTTCGCCCTTGCGGCGCTTTTCGGCCAGTTGCTGCAGCGTGGCGCGCAGGTCTTCGCGGATCGAGCAGCAAATGCAGCCGTTGTTCATCTGCACGATGTTCTCGTTGCTCTCGTTGACGAGGATGTCGTTGTCGATGTTTTCCTCGCCAAACTCGTTCTCGATCACGGCGATTTTTTGGCCATGAGCCTCGGTCAGCACTCGCTTGAGCAAGGTCGTTTTACCGGAACCCAAAAAGCCGGTCAGGATGGTGACGGGAATCAAACTCATGGTGTTACCTGCGATGGAAAAAAAGACAACGCGGCAAGCCGCGACAAGCCCGCCAGTTTAGCGGCGGCCCGAAAAACAGGGGGGTAGGCCCGCCTCAGGGCTTGCGCACCAGCACCAGGCCCTTGAGGTATTCGCCTTCGGGAAAGCTCACCGTCATGGGGTGGTCGGGCGCGCCGCCCAGGCGCTCGCTGATGAAGGCATCCACGCCCGCGTCGGTTCCGGCCGAAGCGACGATCTTGTGGAACAAATCAGCGCTGATGCCGCCCGAACACGAATAAGTGAACAGCACGCCGCCGGGCTCCAGGATGGACAAGGCCAGGCGGTTGATGTCTTTGTAAGCCCGCGCAGCCCGCTCTGCATGCGCGACTGTGGGCGCGAACTTGGGCGGGTCCAGCACGATGGCGTCAAAGGTCCGGCCTTCTTTTTGATACGCCCGCAAGCTGGCATTGACGTCGGCGTCGAGCATCTCGGTGCGGGCGGCGTCAAAGCCGTTGAGCGCCACGTTGGCCCGGGCTTTGTCAATCGCTGGGCCTGATGAGTCGATGGACGTGACGTGCGTCGCGCCACCGGCCAAAGCCGCCACCGTGAAGCCGCCGGTGTAGCAGTAGCAATTGAGCACGCGCTGGAATTGCCGGTGGCGGGCATAGGCCGCAAACTTGTGGCGACTGTCGCGCTGATCCAAATAAAACCCGGTCTTGTGGCCTTCAGCAATGTTCAGCGCCAAGCGCCAGTCGTGTTCGCGGATGACGATGTCGGTGCCGGTCGCGTCAACCTCCGCAGGCGCGCCGCTGAGCCAGCCGGTGGCTTCGGGCAGGCCTTCCAGGCCGCGTACGCTGGCGTCGGATCGCTCGTACAGCCGCTGCAGACCGGTCTGCGCCAGCAGCGCCTGGGTGATCACGCTTTTCCAGCGTTCAACGCCGCAGCTGGAAAACTGCGCCACCAAGGTGTCGCCATAGCGGTCCACCACCAGGCCCGGCAGGCCGTCAGACTCGCCGTGAATCAGGCGCATGCCGTCGCTTTGAATATCAAACAGCGTTCGCGCCTTGAGCGCCAGGGCAATGCGGCCTTCAAAAAACGCGGCGTCAATGCGCTGGGTCTCGTCAAAGCTCCAGACCCGGGCGCGGATCTTGGAGCTGGGACTGAAGGCGGCCCATGCCAAGAAGCGGCCGTCGTGGCTGTCCACGCGCACGGTCTCGCCGGGGTCACCACCGCCCTTGGCAATGGCGCCGTCAAAGATCCAGGGGTGGCGGCGCAGCAGCGAGCGCTCTTTGCCCTCGCGAAGTCGTATGGATTTCATGCCGCTATTGTCGCGGCAGGCTTGCACCCAGCCGGTTAGTTCTTCTTGGTCGGCAGCAGCGCGCGTGGGTGTGCCGCGTCATACACCTTGGCCAGGTGCTGAAAGTCCAGCCGGGTGTAGACCTGCGTGGTGCTGATATTGGCATGGCCCAGCAGCTCTTGCACAGCGCGCAGATCGCCGCTGGACTGCAGCACATGGCTGGCAAAGGAATGGCGCAGCATGTGCGGATGCACCGGCGTGGCCAGGCCTGCTGCGCGCGAGCGCTGCTTGAGCCGCACGCGGATGTGCTGGGGCGTCAGACGCTCACCGCGCTGGTTGACGAACAGCGCCACAGACTCCCGGCCGCCCAGCCACTCGCGACGAATGGCCAGCCAATGTTGCAGCGCGGCCAGGGCCTGCTGGCCGACCGGCACGCTGCGGCGCTTGCTGCCTTTGCCCAGCACATGGGCTTCGGCGCTGTCCAGGTCGACCCAGCCCCGGGCCTGGGCGCTGGCTTGGATGTCCAAGTCGTTGAGTTCGGCCATGCGCAGGCCGCAGCCGTAGAACAGCTCGGTCAGGCAATGGTCACGCGCTTCGAGCACGGGCTTGCCCGCTGCGTCACCGGCAAAGGCGGCGAGTTGCACGGCTTCGTCCACGCTCAAAGCCTTGGGCAGTGGCTTGGCGGCTTTGGGCGCGCGCACGTCTTGCACCGGGTTGCTGCTGACCCGCCCTTCTCGGCCCAGCCAAGCGTAAAAGCCGCGCCAGCCCGACAAGATCAGTGCAATACCCCGCCCGCTGCGGCCCGCGCCATGCATTTGCGCGACCCAGCGCCGCAGGTGCAAATGCGTGACATCCAGCAAGGCGACCTGGGCCTGGGAGGCTTGGCCGCGCAGCTTGCGCAGGTCCAGCGTGTAGAGCGCCACCGTGCGGTTGGCCAGGCGCTTTTCAACGCGCACATGCACCAGGTAACGCTCGATCAGCGCGTCGCCTGCCGGGTCGGGCCAGTCGATGGCCGGCTCGTCCGATGGAGTGCGCTGCATGCCCGGCAAGGCGTGGCACCTTAGCCCTGCGTGCGCAGGCGCGACATGGCCGCGCTGGCGATCTCGCCAATGCGCTGCAAAAAGTCCGTGCCCATGCCGGACTGGAAACGCTCGCGGTCGGCCGAGCCCAGCACCAGCAAGCCAAAGGCCTCGGGGGCGGCGCCGGGTCGCAGGGCGATCAGGGCTAGCGACTGCACCGAGGCGGCATCGTCCAGCCAGCGCAAGGCGTCGAGCCCGGTTTTCATCTCAGACCTCGGCCCGCAAAACGGTATCGACAAGGCCGAGGCAAAGTCGCGCACCTCGTCGCCGGCGCCTTGGGCAAAGGGCTGCTCGGCCAAGGCCGCGTCCACACCCCAGACCTTGATGGCCGCTTGGGGAATGAGAAACTGCTTTTGCAGCGCAGTGGCCACCGCGCCGGGCAAGTCAGCGGGCTGCGCGGTCAGCAGCAAGGCCCTCGTCCAGGCTTGCATCTTGTCGGCAATGGCGCCGTTTTCCTGGCCGTGGCGCAGCATGTCCACCACGCGCGACTCGAGTGCCTTGATCTTGTCGCGCAGCATGCCGGCCTGGCGCTCTTGCAGGCTGACCGCCCGCGCGCCGTGGCCGCTGGAGAGTTGCACTGTGGCCAGCAACTCGGCGTGGCGCTCAAAAAAGTCCGGGGTGTTGGCCAGAAAGTTGGCGATGTCGTCTTCAGTGATGGGGTTTTGAATGGCTTGGTCGGTGAGTTTCATGGGGCCAATTATCCTTATCGTCCTTCAATTGAAATAGTGGCGCGCCCTAGGCTCAGCGCGGCCACTGCGGCTGCTCGGGCAGCTCGATCTCGCCCTCGTACACCGTCGTCGCCGGCCCACTCAGGGTCACCGCCGCTCGCAGGCCGTCTTTGAGGCCCGGCCAGTCAATGCGCAGCGGCCCGCCGTGGGTTTGTACTTGCACGCTGGCATCCAGCAGCCCCAGGCGAATGCCGGCCACCACCGCCGCGCAGGCACCGGTGCCGCAGGCCAGGGTTTCGCCCGCGCCGCGCTCGTACACCCGCAGGCGCACGGCCTGGCGCGACAAGATCTGCATGAAGCCGGCGTTCACGCGGCGGGGAAAGCGCGCATGGTTTTCAATCAGGGGCCCGTGGGTCAGCACGGGCGCGGTGTCCACATCGTTCACCAGCATCACCGCATGCGGATTGCCCATGGACAGCACGCCTGCCTGCACGGTGGCCGCGCCCAGGTCCAGCGCCCAGGTCTGCCAGCCGTTTTGCGCGGTGGCTTGCGCGCCTGCAGCGTCAAAGGGCACTTGGGGCAGGTCAAAAACCGGCGCGCCCATGTCCACGCTGACCTGGCCGTCGGCCTGAAAAGACAGCTCCAACACGCGGTTGACGGTTTGCACGCGCACGGTGTCGTTTTGCGTCAGGCCGTGGTCGCGCACGTAGCGCACAAAGCAGCGGGCGCCGTTGCCGCAATGCTCGACCTCGTTGCCGTCGGCGTTGTGAATGGCGTAGGAAAAATCAATGCCGGGGGTGTTGGCCGGGGCCGGCCGCACGCTCAAGATCTGGTCGGCGCCCACGCCAAAGTGGCGGTCCGCCAAGAACTTGTATTGCGCCAGGGAAAGATTCAGCGGCGCACGGGTTTCGTCCAGCACCACAAAGTCGTTGCCGGCGCCCTGCATTTTGGTGAATCGAATTCGCATGCTTTGCATTATCGGCGGGGCCAGGCCCTGCGGCCGAGCTGGCTTACGATGCGCGCCAAGCCCACTTCACCGAAAGAGCACCATGCGCATTCCCGACTGGACCCCCGAGCTCAAGCCGCAACCTCAAGAGCTGGTCGACGCTATCTTGAAGCGCCGCGGCGGCACCCTCTTGAACCTGGACAAAGCCCTGCTGTGGAGCGAGCCGCTGGCCCGGGCCTGGAACGTCTACATGGGCGCGGTGCGCACCGGCCTGCCGACCAGCCGCAAACTGCGCGAACTGGGCATTTGCACGGTGGCCTTGCTGACCGGTGCGGCTTACGAATACCACCACCATGCGCCCGACTTCTTGGCCGCTGGCGGGCTGGAAAGCGAGTTGGATGCGCTCAAGCGCTGCGTAGCCGCCGATGCGCGAAAAGATGCGAGTGACCCGGCACTCGGCCCGTTAGAGCAATTGGTGGTGCGGTACGCCGCGCAGATGACGGTGGACATCCGGGTAGAGCAAACCGTGATTGACGGCTTGCGCCAGCACCTGGACATCACCGAGCTGGTCGAGCTGACCAGCGCCATTGCGTCTTACAACATGGCAGCGCGCTTTTTGATTGCGCTGGGGATCACGCCCGAAGACTGAGCCCCGGGCGCTTGGCTCGATTTAGTCGGCCTTGATGTTGTTGTCCTTGACCACCTTGGCCCAGGTGTCGATCTGGCGGTCAATGAACACGCGGGCCGCGTCGGACGAGCCGCCCATGATGTCGATGCCTTGGGCGTCGAGCTTGCTGGCAATCTCGGGGCGCTTCAGGGCTTTGTTCACTTCTTCGTTCATGCGCTTGAGCACGTCAGGCGGCGTTTTGGCCGGTGCCAGGATGGCCCACCAAGCAGGGGCTTCAAAGCCGGCAAAGCCGCTTTCGGCAATTGTGGGCACTTGCGGCAAATCAGGCGATCGCTTGCTGGTCGTCACGGCCAGTGGGCGCATGCGGCCGCTGTCGATGTGCGGCTTGGTCACGAACACCGAGCCGATGGACAAGGGCACATGGCCGGCCACCGCATCGGTCATCAGCGGGCCACCGCCTTTGTACGGGACGTGCTGCCAATCTATGTTGCCGCTCTTGCTCAGCAGCGCCATGGCCAGGTGGCCCAGGCTGCCCGAGCCGATGCTGCCGTAGCTCACGTTTTTCTTGGCCTTGGCGGCAGCCACCACGTCGGCAAAGGTTTTGTATTCCGAGCCGGTGTGGGTGGCCAGCACCATCGCCGAGGTACCGATCAGCGTGATGGGGACCAGGTCTTTGCGGGTGTCGAACGGCATGTTGGGAATCAGGCTGGGGTTCACGCCATGGGTGTCAAACACCACCGCAAAGGTGTAGCCATCGGCCGGGCCGTTGGCCACGGCAGCCGTGCCGATGGAGCCCGACGCACCGCCCTTGTTTTCAACAATCACGTTCTGGCCGAGTTGCTGCGACAGCGGCACGGCCAAGATTCTGGCTACCTGGTCCACCGAGCCGCCGGGTGGGAACACGGCCACCAGTTTGATGGGCTTATTGGGCCAAGCTGCGGTTTGCGCGAGAGCGCTCACGCTGCTCCAGCACAGCGCGGCGGCAGACAGGGCCAGGCCCAGGCGAAAAGTACGAGCGTTCACAGGGGATCTTTCAAAAAAAGCCGCCAGCCGAAGGGATGGCGATATCGATGGGTGGAGTATCCCGCACGCCCTGCCAGACCAGCCATTGCTGTTAACACTTAGCGAACTTTTTAGCTCCAATTTTTTGGCTGAAAATGAGCCAATGACCCGCCCTTCCCAACTCCTGTACCCGCAGCGCGAACCCGCGCCCTTGCGCCCTGCCGCCACTGTTCTGCTGCTGCGGGACAGCCCGCAGGGGATTGAAGTGCTGATGACCCGGCGTTCAGCCACCGCCAGCTTTGCCCCTGGCGCTTATGTGTTTCCCGGCGGCGGGATTGACCCAGCCGACGCGCAAGCGCATGACCAGTCCACACGACGCGCCACCCAAAGCGACTTGCGCCTGACGCAAGCCATTGCCGCGATTCGCGAGAGCTTTGAAGAGCTCGGCATTTTGCTGGCCCGACGCGCCGACGGCAGCCACCCCGACAGCGCGGCCATTGCCGCGATGGACCGGCAACAGAACTTTTTTGCGCAATGCCAAACCCAGGGGCTGACGCTGGCCGGCAGCGAGGTCTTTGTGCTGGCCCACTGGATCACAGACCGCGACTTGCCGCGCCGCTTTGATGTGCCTTTTTTGGTGGCCCGCATGCCCGACGGCCAAAGCCCGGTGGCTGATGAGTCAGAGCAGTTTGAACCGGTCTGGGTACGCCCCGCCGACGCGCTGGCGCGCCATGAGGCGGGGCAGTTTTTCATCATCTTCCCAACCATCCGCACGCTGGAAAGACTCAGGGCCTTTGCCACCGTGGACGCCGTGCTGCAAGCCTGCGCCGTCAATGACGAGCCGCTGTTCACCAGCTGCCCGCGCGCAGGTTTGAAGCAAGGCCGGGAAGAACGTTACATGGAGCACGAAGCGCCGTTTGGCGAGCTGGCGCTGACCTGCCCCGACGGGCAGATCATGCACACGCTGGACTGGCAAACCCTCAAAGCCGTGCCGCTGTTGAAAAACGTGATGCGCCTGACCGCGCCCAACCCCGGCGTGATGACCGGCCCTGGCACCAACAGTTATTTGGTGGGCGACGCCAACACGGGCTACATCGCCATCGACCCCGGCCCGGCTGACGCAGACCATCTGGAGCGTTTGTGGCAAGCGGCGGGCGGTGACATCCGCTACATCGTCTGCACGCACTCGCATTCGGACCATTCACCCGGCGCCCTGCCCTTGCAGGCACGCTGCACCCACAAACCACCCATCCTGGGCCTGCCGTCACAACCCACCGCTCGGGCCAACAGCGCTTTCACACCCGACCGGGCCCTGGCGCATGGCGAGCTGATTCGGGTGAGCGACGGCCAAACCACGCACACGCTCAAGGCCTTGCACACCCCCGGCCACGCCGCCAACCATGTGTGTTACGTGCTGGTGGAAGACGGTTTGCTGTTCAGCGGCGACCACATCCTGAACGGCAGCACCACCGTGATCGACCCGCCCGACGGCGAAATGATGGCGTACATGGATTCGCTGGACCTGCTCACTGCCGCCTGCGAGGAACATGGCATCGAGTTCATCCTCCCCGCCCACGGCTATGTATTGGGATCGGCCCGCCAGCAAATCGCCCAACTCAAGGCGCACCGCCTCAAGCGTGAGGCCAAGATCCTGAAGGTGATGCAATCCCAACCCCACGGCACCATGGACGATTGGGTAGCAAAGGCTTATGACGACGTGGACCCGCGCATCTGGCCCGTCGCCAAACGGTCGTTGCTGGCCCATGTGCAGCGCATTGAGTCGCTGGGCGAGATGAATTAGGCAACCGTCCAAAACAAGCACGCGCCAAACACAAGCAAGTCGGACGTGTGGTTCAGGTTTGGGCCGATTTCGGAGCGAAGCGACATGAGGCCCGGGCCTGAGCCACACGGCAGACTCCCTCTTCTCCCCGTCTTCAAACGTGGCGCAACAAAGCGAAAGCTGTGCGCAGCCCCCAGGCCTGTGCCTCATGTCGCTGCGCTCCGAAATCGGCCCAGACCTGGGGGCTGCGCACAACTGGCGGTTTGAGCAAGAGACGATCCGAGTCAGGATGAATCGGGGTCAGGGGTCGGGGTCGGGGTCGGGGTCGGGGTCGGGGTCGGGAACAGAATGCCCCGAATACGCCTGAAAATAAAGTGTGAAGCCCGCCGATAAGCCGGATTTTGTGCACCGGGCTTTCTTTCAAAAACCCGGCGTGACCGTCATTAATCTGGGCCGAGGGTCGCCCACCCGGCTCAATGCTACCTACCCGCCAGCTCTGCGGAACCACATCAACGCTGGCCTACTTGGTATTGCTGCGCGTAGAGATTGCCCGTTTCACCCGGACCAAACCGGCTCGTCTCTGTTGCTCTGATCCTCACCTCACGGTGGAGAGGTATTACCTCCTACGCTGTCCTGTGCAGTCCGGACGTTCCTCCAGTGCTTGGTTTCCCAAATTGCACCAGCGACGGTCTGGCGTGCTTCACGAACTGGATTATCGCAGCCCCTAAAATCGCCAGCTGATCCGAAAAACAGATCCACTGAAAGCCATTGCCATGATTCGCCTGACCGAGCTCAAGCTCCCGCTGGACCACGCCCCAGACGCCCTGCCCCAACTCATTGCCACCACTTTAAAACTGGCGCCCGGCGAGTTGCTCGGCCACCAAATCCACAAACGCAGCTACGACGCCCGCAAGCAAAAACTGTTGCTGGTGTACATCGCGCATGTTGAACTGGCACCCGTCGTTCAAACCCGTGTGCTCGCCGCATTCCCCAACCACCCGCACATCCGCACCGCGCCCGACCTGGCGTATTACCCGCCCACGCAAGCCAAGCAAGCACCCGTGCTGCGGCCCGTGGTGGTCGGCTTTGGGCCTTGCGGAATTTTTGCGGCCTTGCTGCTGGCGCAAATGGGGTTCAAGCCGATTGTTTTGGAGCGCGGCAAAAAGGTGCGCGAACGCACCAAAGACACCTGGGGCCTGTGGCGCAAAAAACTGCTCAACCCTGAGTCGAACGTGCAGTTTGGCGAAGGTGGCGCCGGTACGTTTTCGGACGGCAAGCTCTGGAGCCAGATCAAAGACCCGCGCCACCTGGGCCGCAAGGTCATGACCGAGTTCGTCAAAGCCGGCGCGCCCGAAGAAATCTTGCTGGTCAGCAAACCGCACATTGGCACCTTCAAGCTCGTCAAAGTGGTCGAGCACATGCGAGAACAGATCATCGCCATGGGCGGCGAGATCCGCTTTGAACAGCGCGTGAGCGATGTGCAGATTGAAAGCGGTACGGACGGCCAACACATCCGCGGCCTCACCGTGCAAAACCTGGCCGATGACAGCACTTACGACTTGCGCGCCGACCACGTGGTGATGGCGCTCGGCCACAGCGCCCGTGACACCTTTGCCATGCTGCACGAGCGCGGCGTGTACATGCAGGCCAAGCCGTTTTCGATTGGTTTTCGTATCGAGCATCCGCAAGGTTTGATCGACCGCGCTCGCCTGGGCCAGCACGCCGGCCACCCGCTCTTGGGCGCGGCCGACTACAAGCTGGTGCACCACGCGGGCAATGGCCGCAGCGTCTACAGTTTTTGCATGTGCCCCGGCGGCACGGTGGTCGCGGCCACGTCGGAAGTCGGCCGCGTCGTGACCAACGGCATGAGCCAGTATTCGCGCAACGAGCGCAATGCCAACGCGGGCATCGTCGTCGGCATCACGCCGCCCGACTACTTAGCACCGGGTGAGACGCTGGCCGCTGGGCAAGAAGTGCATCCGCTGGCAGGCATGGCGTTTCAGCGCCGGCTGGAGACGCAAGCCTTCACGCTGGGCGGCGGCACGTACGAAGCACCGGGCCAGTTGGTAGGCGACTTTCTGGCGGCGCGGTCGTCTACGGCGCTGGGCAGCGTCGAGCCTTCGTACAAGCCGGGGGTGCACCTGACCGACTTGGCCCTGGCCTTGCCCGAGTACGCGATCACCGCCATGCGCGAAGCCCTGCCCGCATTCGGCAAGCAGATCAAAGGCTTTGACATGCATGACGCCGTGCTCACCGGCGTGGAGACCCGCACCTCCTCGCCACTGCGCATCACGCGCGGTGACGACTTTCAAAGCTTGAACGTCAAAGGGCTGTACCCGGCCGGCGAAGGTGCCAGCTATGCGGGCGGCATTTTGTCGGCGGGCGTGGACGGCATTGAGGTGGCTGAGGCCGTAGCCATGAGTTTGGCTCACCAGGCTTAACTCAGACCGTCACGGGCTTGGCTTAGAGTAGGCGGCATCCGCAGCCTGAAACACCCAGCCATGTCCTCCACCCCGACCACGCCAGAACACGCCGACCCGGCAACACCAGCGAGCCAGTTCGCCCTGCTGGGTCAGCGCCGCTTTGCGCCATTTTTCTGGGTGCAATTTCTCGGCGCGGGCAACGACAACGTCTTCAAGTTCGCGTTCACCGTGCTGGTGACTTACCAGCTGCAAGTGCAGTGGCTGCCGCCTTCGCTCGCCGGGCTGGCAATTGGGGCGCTGTTTATTTTTCCGTTCTTGTTGTTCTCGGCCACCAGCGGGCAGCTCGCCGACAAGTACCCTAAGGAAACGCTGATTCGTTTCGTGAAAAGCCTGGAGATCGCCATCATGGCGCTGGCGGCTTGGGGCTTTTGGGCGCAGCACGTTCTTGTGCTGCTGCTGTGTGTTTTTCTCATGGGCTTGCACAGCACCCTGTTTGGCCCGGTCAAGTTCGCCTACCTGCCACAGCATCTGAGCGAGCGTGAACTCACGGGGGGCAACGGCATGGTGGAAATGGGCACGTTTGTGGGCATCTTGCTCGGCAACGTGGCCGGCGGGCTGCTGATCGCGGTACCTGGCGTGGGTGCGACCTATGTGGCCGTTGCCTGTCTGGCGCTGGCCGTGCTGGGCCGGGTGCTGGCGCAGGCTGTGCCTGCGTCGCCCGCTACCGACCCAGACCTGCGCATCAACTGGAACCCCTTGTCTGAGACCTGGCGCAACCTCAAGCTGGCGCATGAGAGCTCGGTGGTGTTCCGCTCGCTGCTGGGCATCAGCTGGATGTGGTTTTTCGGTGCCGTGTTCTTGAGCCAATTCCCCAGCTTTGCGCGCGAGGTGTTGCAGGGCAACGAGCAAGTGGCCTCGCTCTTGCTGGTGGTATTTTCCATCGGCATCGGCGCGGGCGCCTTGCTATGCGAATGGCTGAGCCGCCGGCGGGTAGAGATTGGCCTGGTGCCTTTGGGCGCCGTGGGCATGAGCGTTTTTGCGGTGGACCTGTACTTCGCCTCGCGCAGCCTGCCGCCCGTGAGCGGCTTGATGGGCGTGGGCGCCTTCCTGGCGCAGTCGGCGCACTGGCGCGTGCTGGCCGATCTGGCGCTGCTCTCCTTGTTTGCCGGCATTTACAGCGTGCCGATGTATGCGCTGATTCAGCTGCGCTCAGTGGTCACGCACCGGGCCCGCATCATCGCGGCCAACAACATCCTCAACGCCCTGTTCATGATTGCCAGCTCACTGCTGGCAGGCGTGCTGCTGCAGTCCGGCGTGAGCTTGCCAGGACTGTTTCTGCTGCTGGGCCTGGCCAATGCTGTTTTTGCCGCTTACTTGTTTGCGGTGGAGCCTGAGTTTTTGCGGCGCTTGGTGGCTTGGGCGCGGGCTGACGGGTCTTGAGAAGCCAGCCACTCGCCCATGAAAAAGGCCGCCTCACAAGGCGGCCTTTTTAACTGGCGGCGCTGCTTCAGGTCTGCGCGTTTTGCAGCGCGGCAATGCGCTCTTCAATCGGTGGGTGGGTGCTGAACCACTGGCCGACGCTGCCGCCAATGCCGAGCGACTGCACCGACTTGGGCAGCTCGCCGGGGACCATGCCGCCCAGGCGCGCCAAGGCGTTGATCATGGGTTGTTTGCGACCCAGCAACTGAGCAGCGCCAGCGTCGGCACGGAACTCGCGCTGGCGCGAGAACCAGGCCACGACCATGGCGGCGGCAAAGCCCAAAATAATGTCCATCACGATGGTGGTCACGTAGTAGCCAATGCCGGGGCCGGTGTTTTCGGAGTCGCCCTTGCGCAAGAAGCTGTCCACCGCATAGCCCACGATGCGGCTGATGAAGACCACAAAGGTGTTCATCACGCCCTGGATCAGGGTCATGGTGACCATGTCGCCGTTGGCAATGTGGGCGACCTCGTGGCCGATCACGGCTTCGATTTCTTCGCGGGTCATGCCTTGCAGCAAGCCGGTGGACACGGCCACCAAGGCCGAGTTCTTGAAGGCGCCTGTAGCAAAGGCGTTGGGCTCGCCTTCAAAAATACCGACTTCGGGCATGCCGATCTGGGCGCGGTCGGCAAAGCTGCGAACGGTCTCGACGATCCAGGCCTCGTCGGCGTTTTGCGGCTGGTTGATCACGCGCACGCCCGAGCTCCACTTGGCCACGGGCTTGCTGATCAAGAGCGAAATGATGGCACCACCAAAACCCATGATGAGCGCAAAGCCGAGCAAGGCGCTGAGGTTCAGGCCATTGGCCGTCAAAAAGCGGTTCACGCCCAGCAGGCTGGCCACAATGCCCAGCACCACCACCACGGCGAGGTTGGTCAGGACAAACAACAAGATTCTTTTCATGAGAGCTGAACTCCAAAGTGGCAGACAAAACAATGACCAGGCGAAGCCTAAAGCAAAGAGTAGGCGAGGGGGCAAATGCCGCTAACTCATGGGGTCTTTGGGCTACATGAGCGATGCTGCTTAGCTGGGGCCGCTCATCGGCAAATCAAGAGGTGGTCAACCCAGCCTTAAGTCTCGGGGCGGCCAGCAGGCGCCAGGGGACGAAACACCTGCGCATCAGCATAAAAGGCCCTGTCTTCATTGGCGGCACACCAACCGGGCACGCCCAGCACTGGCAAAGGCGCAAAGGGCTTGCCGGCCAAATGCCCACTATTCAGGTCTATGGCTGTCCAGCGGTCCAGTTCGGCCGAGTTCAAGCCCTGGCCAGCGCGGCTGCTGGCGAGGTACACATGGGCGGTGATGGGCTTGCGGGGGTTGACCAGCTTTTCCAGCAGCGCATGGCCAAACAGCAGCAGTTCGGTTTGCTGCCACAGCGGGCGCAGCTCGCCAAACAACCGCGGCCAGTCACGCGCCAGCAAGGCCTGCCACAGCGGCTCGGGCGCTTGCAGCAAGGCGGCGTTTTCGTCGAATACCGTCAAGGCGTCGCGCACCGGCCCGCGCGTGGGCAAGACACCGCCCGCCTGGATTTGCTCGGCCTGCAGCTGGTTGAGCCGCGCCTTGGTGGCGGGAAACTGCAGCCAGCACAGGCCATTGAACAGGTCGTGCAGGTTGTCGCGCGTGGGCACGGCGCGGGCCCGAAAAATGAAGGCTTCATACGCCTGGCCAGCGGGCAGTTCGGACTGGGCGACAAAACTGACGGGCGCGGTTTCATGAGTGCCTGTGCAGGCCAAGGCATTGAGCGCCTGGGCCACCGATGCGCCCGACCGGCCCTGCGCTTGCAAGGCGGGTGCGTAGGTCCGCAAATGCGCCAGCCAAGGCGCCTGCCAGTCCACCGCAGCCAGCAAGGCTGGCCAATCGGCTGGGCTGAGTTCTTCGGGTCGCTGCCCGGGGGCAGCGGCGCTCACACCAGCCGCCAGGGCAGGCTTTCGCCCGCACGCAGGGGCTTGAGTTCGGCGTCGCCAAAGGCATAGCTTTCTGGCGGGGTCCAGGCGCTTTTGCTGAGTGTGATTTGCCCCTGGTTGCGCGGCAGGCCGTAAAAATCGGCGCCGTTGAAGCTGGCGAAGGCTTCGAGCTTGTCCAGGGCCCCCGCCGTGTCAAACGCCTCGGCGTACAGCTCCATCGCCGCGTGGGCGGTGTAGCAGCCGGCACAACCACTGGCGTGCTCTTTCAAATGCGCCGGGTGCGGGGCGCTGTCGGTGCCCAGGAAGAACCGGGCATTGCCGCCAGTGGCCGCTTGCACCAGCGCCAAGCGGTGCGTTTCCCGCTTGAGCACCGGCAGGCAGTAGTAATGCGGGCGAATGCCACCGGTGAAAATCGCATTGCGGTTGTAGAGCAGGTGGTGCGCGGTGATCGTCGCACCGGTGAAGCGGTCGGCCGAGGCCACATACTGCGCGGCTTCGCGCGTGGTGATGTGCTCAAACACGATTTTGAGCTCCGGGAAATCGCGGCGAAGCGGAATCAGTTGCTGGTCAATGAAGACGGCCTCGCGGTCGAACAAATCAATGTCGGCGCTCGTGACCTCGCCGTGCACCAAGAGCAGCAAGCCGTGCTGTTGCATGGCTGCCAGCGTGGGGTAGATCTTTTTGAGGTCGGTCACGCCCGCGTCTGAATTGGTGGTGGCACCGGCCGGGTAGAGCTTGCAAGCCACCACGCCAGCGGCCTTAGCGCGGGCGATTTCTTCAGGCGGCAAATTGTCGGTGAGGTAGAGCGTCATCAAAGGCTCAAACTGCACGCCAGCGGGCACGGCGGACTGAATGCGCGCTTTGTAGGCCAAAGCCTGAGCGGCCGTGGTCACTGGCGGGCGCAGGTTGGGCATGATGATCGCCCGGCCAAACTGGGCGGCCGTGTGCGGCACCACGGTGGCCAGGGCCTGCCCGTCACGCACATGCAAGTGCCAGTCGTCGGGGCGGGTGATGGTGAGGGTTTGGGCGGTTGGGGAGGCGGTGGCTGAAGTCATGGCGGGTATTGTCGCCAGAAACTCTGGCCTGCTGCCGGCGGGCTTGAACGCTCAGCGCCCCGCTGCCGCCCCCGCGCTGGCTTGCTGGTGCATGGCGGCAATCACCTGCGCCACCTGCTTGCACAGCGCCTTCGGGCCCAGCACCTGCACATCGGCGCCGTGCCGCAGGATGTCACCCACCAACTCGCGCTCGTCTGAATAGGGAATTTCCAGCTCCATCGCCCCATCTGGGCGCAGGGTCTGCTGTTGGTCTGGATGCCACTGCTCATGCCTGACCCAGCGCGTGCGCTCGGGACTGAACAACAAACGCGCCCGACCTTTGGGCGAGCCGCCAAAGATGCCGTAGCTGGCGCGCATGGCCAGGCGCAGCTGGTCCTGGTCGACCTCATCGCCCGGGATGTCGAGAATCTCGGCGCTGGTGATCGCATCGACCGCAAAGCAGCGGATGTCGCGCCGCAAATGGCACTTGGCGTCCACGTACCAGTTGTCGCGGTAATGCACCAGTTGCTGCGGCGAGATATCCCGCTCAATCGTCTCGCCCCGCTCACGGTTGAAGTGGGCAATGCGCAGGCGCTTGCGCTCGATGGTGGCTTTGGCCAGGGTTTCGAAATGGGCCAGGTCAAAGCGGCGCTTGCCCGCGTGCAGCAAACGAATGCGCTCGGCCAGCACCTCAGGGTCCAGGCCGTGCTTGCCCAGCATGTCGTTCATCTTGCGTTGCAAGGGGCGGAGCTTGGGGCCCAGCAAGCTGGGCATCAACTCAACAATCATGTTCTGAATCGTCAGCAGCGCGAGCAACTCATCGGCAGAGAACCAGACCCCCGGCAATTCGTGGTCGTCAGCGTTGGCCTCCAGGCGGTAGCCAGCCAAGTCTTTGTCAAAGACCAAGGGCGTATTCATTTGGTCCCGCAGTTTGGCCAAGTCCCGCTTGAGGGTGGCCGGGGATATTTCCAAACGATCCAGTAACTCGCGCCTAGAAATAGCCCGACGCCGTTTGAAAAGTTCTCGGTATTTATAGAGGCGGACTGTTTCACTCATGCATGAGCTCCTTTTTTAGTTATCGACCTCGCCGGCCCGCCGGGGCTGCACCCCAAGTGTGGCCTAAATGTCATTAGGCCCGGAGAAATCTCGAAAAACGCGTTAGAGCGAGTTTCAAGAACCACAAGCTCATAGTTTGAGCCACCCAGGCTGTATGCCCATCCATAAAAACTGGCAAGTGAGTCCCGGTATCACTGGATGAATGCGCAGCTCAGCCGGTCACGGGCTGAGCCTGCCGCGGCTCAGACTTCATTTGCCACCGAGGTTCGCTCAACTCGCCCGGTCTGAGCCAAGACCCTTTACTCAGGAAAAGCTCAGCAATAGAGCGAGCCAACAGCTCAGTAACTGAGCTACTTGAAACAGAACATGACAGCGGACCACGAGCGGGCAAGCCCGCCGATGGACGTTGAGGGAGGACACCACCATGGGCCGCACAGAAAGGCTCTTTCGCATTACCAGTTTGCTAAGGGATACCAAGAGTCTTCGTTTCGACGAGATTCTTCAAAGGCTGGGTATATCGCCAGCCACGCTCAAGCGAGACCTGAAGTATTTGCGGGAGCAATTGGGAACACCCATTGAATATGACGCGTTTGACCGGACTTACAAAGTCCATGCCAACGGCCAGCATTCGCGCAAAGAACTGCCCGGCCTGTGGTTCAGCGAGGCGGAACTGCATGCCTTGGTATTTGCCCATCGACTGCTGGAAGAGCTGGACCCGCAGCAAAAACTCTCGCCCCGGTTGAAGTCGGTGATCCAGCGCGTGGCCAAGCTGACGTCGCTGGAAGATGGCCGCGACCAATTGCTCGACCGCGTGCGCTTGCTGGTGCCCGGCAAACGGCAGGTCAACAGCGAGGTTTTCGACGTGGTCACCACCGCCATGATGAAACGGCGGCAACTCAAGCTCGGCTATTTCACGCGCTCACGGGGCATCAACAGCCAGCGCAACGTGTCACCGCAACGCATGGTTTTTTGCCGCACCTGGTACCTGGACGCGTGGTGCCACACGGCCAACGAACTACGTCGCTTTGCGCTCGATGCGGTGGTGTCAGCCGACCCTTTGGAGGTGGTCGCCAAAGAGATTCCCATGAGCCAGATTGAACGCCTGTTCGACGGTGCCTATGGCACCTTCCCCGGAGAGCCTAACCGCTGGGGAACCTTGGTCTTCACGCAAGAGGCTGCGCAATGGGTGGAGCGGGAGGTGTGGCACCCCATGCAACGCATGCAGCGCCTTCCCGACGGACGACTCGAGCTGATCGTGCCGTACCGCGAGCCGACTGAACTGGTGATGGACATCCTGCGGCACAGCGACCAGGTCGAAGTGCAAGGTGACGCGCTGCTCATGGCGGCGGTGCAAAACCGCGTCACGGCCATGGCCGCGCAATACAAGCGCTCGCTTATTTCCTGAGCTACCCACTCGCTCATTTTTTGAGCCCACCACCCCGCAAAGTCTCCTTTAACTTTTGTACATGAGGTTCACCCATGACGCATCTCTTTGCCGGCCACGAGCAGCCCGCCCTCCTACAGCGGCGCGCTGTGCTCGGCGCCTCGGCCGCTCTTTTAAGCGGCCTCGCCGGCTGCGCCGTCCAAGCACCACCCATCGCGGCCCGTGAAGCCCCAGTGGCTGACAGTGCCATCAAGGCGGCGCAACAGTCGGTCATGCAGCAGCCACCGAAAAAACCGGCCCTCAAGCGCAAGGTGGCGCTGGGCCGCATTTCCAACGAAACCAGCTACGGGCAGTCCTTGCTGCGCGACCGCAGCGGCGACCCCCTGGGCAAGCAGGTCACGGACTTGTTCAGCAAGGCCCTGACGGAGTCGGGCGCCTTTTTGGTTTTTGAGCGACCCGACATTGGCAAAGTGCAAGCCGAAAGCCGGCTGACAGACAGCCAACTCCAGCTGATCGGCGTGGACGCCTTGATCATTGGCTCCCTGACCGAGTTCGGCCGCAAGACGATTGGCGCAACGGGTTTTGTTTCTTCCAGCAAGCGCCAGGTGGCTTTTGCCAAGATCGACATCCGCGCGGTCGACACCAGCACCGGGCAAATTTTGCTGGCAACCTCTGGCGCCGGTGAAGCCTCTACCGAAACCGCATCGACCTTCGGCTTTGGCTCACAAGCGGGCTACGACGGAACGCTCAACGACGCGGCGATACGCCAGGCCGTCTCAGAAGCCGTGAGCCGGTTGGCCGCTGACTTCAACACACGCCCTTGGCAGACCTTCATCCTCAAGGCCGAAGGCGACCGCCTGTTCCTGAGCGGGGGACGCGCTCAGGGGCTCCAGGCCGGTCTGAACCTCGTGGTGCAGACCCAAGGGGAAAAAATCAAGTCCGCCCAGACCGGCGCCTTCGTGACCTTGCCTGGCCGTGTCGTGGCCCAAATCCAGGTCGAGTCCCTGTTTGGCGACAACGAACTCAATGAAGGCGCGGTCGCCCGCATCCGCACAGGATCGCTGGACGGACTGCGCCCCGATCACCTGCTCGTTCGAAATCTGGAGTAAGCCATGGCGATACGTTCTTTTTCAGGCGCACGACTCGCCGCGCTGCTGCTGGCGGCTTCCCTGCTGGGCGCTTGCACACAAATGCCCACCGAAAAACAAGGCGTGGCCGATATGCGGCCGCAAATATCCTTTCGTTTTGAGCGAGCCGATTTGGCCCAAGCTCAGGTCCGAATTGATGGCTTGAACATGGGGCAAGCCGGCGCCTACCGAGACGGCGAAGCCGCGTTGCGGCTGCCGCCCGGCTCGCATCACCTGCAGGTCTTGGCCGGCGACAGGCTGGTGATGGAAGAGCGGTTTTATGTGGCTGACGGCGTCAACAAGGCCTTTGTCCTCAAATGAAAGGCAGCGGCATGAAAACTCTCGCGACACACCTACCGCGCTGGGCAGCACTGGTGCTGTTGGCTTTTGCGCTGACCGGCTGCGCATCGAACGCCCTCTACAAATGGGGTAACTACGAAGATCAGCTGTACGCGGCCTACAAAGACCCCACCAAAGTGCAAGCCCTGCGGCTGCAGCTAGAAAACCATGTCGAGCAAGCCAGCAAGTCGGGCCTGAAGGTTGCGCCCGGCTTGTACGCAGAGCTGGGCACCCTTTACCTGCAAGCAGGTCAGCGCTCGCAAGCCATGGCGTATTACCTGCGCGAAAAACAAACCTGGCCGGAGAGCGAGCAACTCATGAGCGCCATGATTCAAAACCTCGAACGCCTGGAACAGGGCCAAGGAGCTAAGCCATGATTCGCCGCAGTCACCGCGCCTTGCTGATCGCCATCACCGCACTCGCCCTGGGCGGCTGCGCCACCCAAGCCCCAAAAAAAGACATGAGCGCCTTCACCGCGGCGGCGCCTCGGTCCATCTTGGTGGTGCCCATCGTCAACAAGTCACTGGACGTGGATGCGCCGAACTACGTGCTGTCTTCGTTGCCGGTGCCCATTGCCGAGAAGGGCTACTACGTCTTTCCCGTCAACACCACCAAGGTGGTGCTCGAGCAAGAAGGTCTGTATGAGGGCGAGCGGATTCACCAGCAACCGGCCAGTGCGCTGGCCCGCCTGTTTGGCGCTGATGCCGTGCTGTACGTCGCCATCAACCGCTGGGACGCCCAGTTTGCGCTGTTCACCACCACGGTGACCGTGGATTTTTCCTACCGCTTGATGAGCAAGAGCGATGTGGAGATCTGGAGTGAAAACGCACGCCTGCAATACCGGCCCGACAACAGCAACAACAACGCAGCGTCTCCGCTGGGCGCTCTCTTGGGCGCTGTGATCTCCGCCGCTATCGCCCGGGCCGCACCCAACTACATGCCTCTGACCAGGCAAGCCAACCAACAGGTGTTTGTGCTCGGGCCCAACCCCCTGCCCGACGGGCCTTACCGCGCGGCGAGCACCGCCAAATAAAAAGTACGTCCGGCATTCATCACGGCGATCGCTGTCAATCGCTGTCAATCGTCGAAAAATTTTCAAGGCGCCCGCTGAGGCGCCTTTTTTCTTGGTTGCCCAAGGTCAACCGATGAGCCAGCCAGAAGCTCTGTTGCTGAGCCAGCAAGGCAAGAGACTTTCATCACGGCCTGGCATCTGCCCTGCACGAGATGGCAGGCCGCACATCTCACCTCAGCCGCATTGCCAGAAAGACTTCACCATGAAAAAAGATCTCCGCACCTTCCTTCGCGCCACTGCCGCGACAAGCTTCGTCCTTATCGCTGCGACGGCCCAGGCCCAGTCCAAACCAGACAGTTTCTACGGCGAAATTGGCTACACCCAGATCAACTACAAAGAAGCTGGCTACAGCATCAAGCCCAGCGTAGTGCGCGCAATGATCGGCACTGAGGTGCACCCCAACCTGGCCATCGAAGGCATGCTCGGGATGGGTATTGCCGACGACTCCACAACCATCCGCGGCGTCAAGGTCACCGGCGAGATCAACAACACCTGGGGCATCTTCGCCAAGCCCAAGGCCGCCATCACCCCCGAGCTCGATGTCTTTGCTCGACTGGGTTATGCAAAAACCAAGATCGCCGCTTCTGTACCTGGCTACAGCATGACCGACTCGGGTGGAAGCACTGCCTACGGCTTGGGCGCTAGCTACAAGCTGTCCAAGCAAGTCTCAGCCAACGTCGACTACATGTCGTACTACAACAAAAACGGCGTCAAAGGCACCGGCATGACTTTGGGCGTTGGATTCAAGTTCTAAGGATGAGAACGGCGGGTGCTGCATTGCGCTGAGACACCCGCCGATCTACGCCACCTACCTCACCCACCCGTCATCGAGACCTTCATGAACATTAAAAATCTGCTTTGCACCGTCATCGTGCCCCTCACATTGATCGCCTGCGGCGGCGGCGGCGGTGGTGGTGGCCCCTCAGGGCCAGTGGCCTCCACCAATACCTTTAACGTGCAGACGGCCTACACGAACTTCGCCAGAGCCGGCTTTTCTAAAACCTTCACGGTCTCGGGTTCATGCGCAGGCAGCACCAGCATCACTGCGGCGCCCGCCACCACATCAACGACTTTCGAAGGCAAGTTCGCCTTCTCGGGGGTCAGCGTGTCGTCAACCACGCTGACCAATTGCACACCCGCGTCTTCGTCGGACACCACGGTCAGCTATTACGACTCCAACCTCATTCCCATGGGCCGCAGCAGCGCGAGCAAATATGTGGTTTTTTCGGGCGTCCCCGTCCTACCAACCAGCGCCAAGGTCGGAGATGCGGTCGTCGTGGGCACGATCTTGACCTACACCAGCAGCTCCAGAGCCACCCGTACCGGGCGAGAGGACGTTTCAGCCGTGATGGAACCCGATACAGCCACCACGGCCATTTTGAACATCGTGGTGAAGACGTACGACGCATCAAACGTCCTGACCTCCACAGAGCAAGACCGCTACCGGCTGGCAGCAGACGGCTCCCTGAGCTTTGTCTCGTTCGACGTGCAGTACGCCACCGGCTCCAAAATACGGCTGATCGGTAGCTGATCTCAGGAGTTGTGACGGGGCTCACGCCCTGAGCCCCGAGCAGATGAGCATCGCTGCATGATGCTCATCTTGCTTTGCTACTTGCAGACTGCTGCCCCTGCCCTTCACACCGCGTGGTATCGCCCACCTGTGCTGTACGTAGTGCCTGCGCAGCAACGTCAACTGCAGATCGACAACGGCTTGCCGGTCAAGGCGCGGCGGCGCGGGCGGCAAGAGTTGCTGCAAGCGGCCTGGAATGCCTAGCGCCTGATCTCGCTCAGGCCGGTTGCAAGAGTTGGTCCACCAGGCTTTGCAGCGTTTGATCGGAGTGGCTCAAGGTGTGGGTGCCCAGTAACACGGCCACTACAAATTGGCCCAGACTTTCCAGGCGTTCCAGCCAGCAGGAAAAAACCGATTCAGGCGGCAAAGCAGGGTCGGTATGTGCCAGCCGCAGCGCCGCCTCGTGGACTTTCACCAGACCACTGCGCAAGACATCCGCCAGCGCGCCGGGCTGCTCGGGATCGACGCTCAGGTTCATGGCGGCGCACCAGGCCCGGCCCAACTGCTCGCGACTGTGCCAGGGCATGCGGGTGTAGTTCGAGTCATCGGTCATGGCCGCCACCAGGTGTTGGGCCTGCACCTCGACTTGGCTGTCTTCATCCACGCTGATTGCAGCTTTCACCATGGCGTTCAGGTAAGGGCGCACCAGCGACTGCACCACGCGCGATTGGCCCAGGTAATTGGGCTGCAGAGCCTGCTCCAACGCCTGCACAAAACCGTCCTGAGCGGGCTCTTCAGGGCAGCGCAGCAAGATGTCCTCGATCAAGGTGTTCAGGTCTTGCAGGCTTTCGCGTTCACCGGTGGGCCATTGATTGGGGTGGCAGTTCAGCTCGGTCTTGACGACCGACCAGCTCCCTTTTTTGTCTTTGCAAGGCTCCAGGTGCAGGCGAAAAATCTCCAGCCCGGCCCAACTGCGGTGAATGCGCAAGACCCCGTCTTCAAAATACGCGCACCATTTCTGCTCTTGCACCGCAGGTAAAGAGCCTCGGACCAGGTGCGCCATGTCAGCGGGCGTGAAGAACCGCTGGTAGTCCAGCTCTTTTCGCTGCGCTGGCAGGGGCCGAAAATCCCAATCTTCCAGCCGGGCAATCGGCCGCTGCAAGGGCAGCACTGGGGGCAAAAAACACAACGCCTCTTGCAAGATGCGCAGATCGCGTTCGCGGCCCAGCGCATTGCTGCTCAGCAGCAACAGGCGAGCCGCTTCGTCTGGCAGCGCCCAGCGCAGGCCGGCGGTTTCTTGGCAGCGGTGCGCCAGGCTCACCTGCGCGGGGTCAACCACCATCAAGAAAAACTGGGTTTGCGTGGTACCGCCTTCGAAGGTTCCGGGCAGCGGCAGCAAAATGCGCGCCTGCACGCCCATTTCTTCATGGACCTCGCGCAGCGCCGTCTGGCGCGGCGACTCACCTGCTTCGGGCCGGCCCTTGGCGAAGGTCCACACATAGCCGTCGTAATGGCCCGCCACTTCACGCAGCAACACCCGGACCACCGGGTCGACCACCACGCCGCCAAAGGCCCGCTGCTTGCCTACCTGCGCCTTGGCCGACCAGGGCAAGCCCTCGTAGCCCTCGCGCAGCGGCTCGGGCAGGTCGTCGGCCATGCCGTGCAGCGCCTGCCAGACCTTGCCATAGCGCAGCGCCCTGGATTGGCCCTGACTAAGCGCCACCTCATCCTTGAAGTTGGCGTAGTCAATATGCTGCACCAAGCGGGGCATGGCCTGGCCCAGGGCATCGTGGCTGCAGCACGCACGCCAGGGGTAGTCGGTGCCCGCCTGGGCCACCGGCTCACTGAGCTCGGGCAGGTAATGGCGCCGCAGCCGCAGCAAGTCGCCACGCGCACGGCTGCGTACGGTCAAGCCAGCATCACCCCGCTTTTGCACCACACTGAAAAAACCAAAAGGGGTGAATAGCCACATCGTCTGTCTCCTCCAATTTCACTCACCAACAACGAACAAATCAAGAGTCTGAATGTCGTGGTTGGAAGGCTCACAGCATGAGCCTGGGCTGCTGCGTGGTGGGCCTCTACGGCCCAAGTGCAAAGGCACAATGACCCGATGGCCCGTCTGCACCCCAGTTTTCCCCTGCGCACCCCGCTGAACCTGGGTGGCTACCGCGAGCGCGATGTGCTGCGCCTGCTTGAAGCCGGCTTGCCCGACAGCTTTGATGTCTTTCATAACCTGCCTTGGTCGGCACTGAACGATGGGCGGCAATCCTTTGGCGAATTCGACATCGTGGTGGTCTCGCCAGGCGGGCCGCTGCTGATTTTGGAAATCAAGGCCGGCGAAGTACAGACCGACGGCGACGAGCTCACCAAGCAATACGGCTCAGCCAGCCTGCACGCGCCCAAAGATATTGGCCAACAAATGCGCCGCATGCACGCCAGCTTGCTGGATCGCATGAAGCGCGGCGACTTGCCCGAGACCCACCTGGGCGCCCTGCTGGTGCTGCCCGATGTGCGGGTGCAAAGCGGCATCGTGGCTTATCCGCGCGAGCGCATTGTGGACGCCGGGCAGATGGACCAGCTCTGCACGGCGGTCAAGCAAAGCTTTCCGCCTGCGGGACTGGCCGATGGGCAGCGTCAACGCCTGCTGGACTTTTTAGCCAACCACTTTGAGGTGCTGCCCGATGTGGCCACGCGCATTGGCCAAGCGCGGGCCACCACCACCTTGCTGGCCAGCGGGCTGGCTACCTGGGTGCCGCGCATCCGCCACGCCGACCAACTGTTTCAGATCGAAGCCACCGCCGGTTCGGGCAAGACTCAGCTGGCCTTGACCCTGCTGCGCCAGGCAGCCGCCAGCGGGATGGCCGCGCGCTATGTGTGCTTCAACCGGCCGCTGGCCGACCACCTGGCCCAGCTGGCGCCTGCCAGCTGCGAGGTGACCACCTTCCACCAGCTGTGCCGCGACCATGCCGAGCGCCAAGGCCAAGCGCTGGACTTTGCCAGCCCGCAGGTCTTTGACCAGATCACCGAGCACTACCTGCGCGACGCCCCCGGTCTGAGCGCGCGGCTAGGCCTCTTGATCCTGGACGAGTCGCAAGACCTGGACCCCAGCTGGGTGGCCGCGCTGCACCACGGGCTGCGGCCCGACGGGCAACTGTATGTGATGGGTGACAGCCAGCAGCAGCTGTACGACCGCGAGCCGTTTGACTTGGCTGGCGCGGTGCAGGTGCGCTGCATGGACAACTTCCGCAGCCCGCAGCGCGTGGTCGACGTCATCAACCGCCTGCGCCTGACGCCCGAACCTGTGCAAGCGCGCAGCGCGCAGGTGGGTGATGTGCCCGGTTTTCACCTCTGGGTAGCTGGCCAGAGCAGCGCGCTCGGACAGCTCCATGCCTGCCTGCAACAACTCTGGCAGGACGGCTACACGCCCGCGCAAGTGGCTGTCATCAGCTACCGGGGCGTGCAGCAGTCCGAAGCGCTCAAGCAAGACCGGCTCGGCGGTGAGCGCACGCACCGCGTGACCGGCCAGTACGACCGCGCCGGCAACGCCCAGCGGACCGAAGGCGAGTTGCTGGTGGAAAGCCTGTACCGCTTCAAAGGCCAGAGCGCGCCCGCCGTGGTGCTGTGCGAGATAGATTTTGAAAGCCTCAGCCCCAAAGAACAGCGCAAGCTTTTTGTGGGTCTGACCCGGGCGCAAGTGCGGGTCGAATTGGTGCTGAGCGAGCGGGCGGCGAGTGCGCTGATGGCTCAGCTCGGCTGACAGATGCTTGAATTGAATATCTATTTATTCAGAAAAACAGGTTTTTATTCAATAATACGTTCATGCCTCAAGTCTCTTCCGCCTCGCGCACCTTACCGGCTGCCGCCGAGGCCGCGCTGCGCCAGTTGGGTGGGGACTTGGCCACCGCGCGCAAGCGCCGAGGTGAATCGCTCAAGGCTTGGGCCGCCCGGCTGCAGGTGTCCATCCCGACCCTCATGCGCCTGGAAAAAGGCGACCCGACCGTGTCCATGGGCGTGTATGCCACCGCGCTGTGGTTGCTGAACTGCCACGCCGCCCTGGCGCAGGCGGCGGCCCCCCAGCAAGACCTGGGCGCCCTGGAAGCCGAAGTCAGGAGTGCCCAGCGGCGCCATCAGCCCAAGAAAGGCTCGAATGACTGAGGCCTATTCACCCGTCGACACGCTCTTTCTGTGGTGGCTGGGCGAGCCCCAGCGACCTCGATTGGTTGGCGAGTTGCAGCTGGTGCAGGGCAACCGGGCTGTGGCGCTGCAATACGCACCCACGTGGCTGGCTTCCGGCTTTGAGTTGAGTGCCGACCTGCCGCTGCAGCCCGGCCTGGCCGTGCCCCGCGAGAAAGACAGGGCGGCCGGCGCGGTGGACGACGCTCGGCCCGACCGCTGGGGGGAGCGCGTGATTCTCAAGTTCGAGACGTCGCCCCGGATGTCCATCCTCGAATACCTGCTCTTTGCGGGTGACGACCGCTACGGCGCCCTGGGCGTGAGCACCAGCGCGCAGCGCTACGCCCCGTGGCCCAGCACCCCCATTCCCGGCCTGGGCAGCCTGGCCGAGATGGCGCAGGTGGTGCAAAAAATCCTGGCCAACGAAGCCATTGACGAACGCCAACGCCGGCTGCTGCGGCCCGGCATGTCGATGGGCGGGGCACGGCCCAAGTCTTTGGTGGAGATCGACGGCGAGCCTTGGCTGGTCAAGTTTTCCGAAGGCGAAGACCTAGACACCGAACTGATCGAACACGCCACCATGACCCTGGCTGCGCGCTGCGGCATTGAGGTGGCCAGCACGCGGGCGCTGCCGGTAGGAACGCGGCACGCTGTGGCCATTCGGCGCTTTGACAGGCAGGCTGGCCTGCGGGTGCACGCCATGTCGGCGCAGGTTGCCTTGAAGGCTGCCGGCGAAGAACTGGGCTACCCGAACCTCGCCCAACTGCTGCGGCGGCTCGCGCCGCCTGCGCGCATTGCCCAGCAACAAGAGCAGTTGTTCAAGCGCATGGTGTTCAACCTCCTCATGGACAACACCGACGACCACGAAAAAAACCACGCCCTGCTGCGTCAGCGTGACGGCTCGTGGCTGTTGTCTCCGGCCTACGACGTGGTACCCAGCGCGCACGGACTGGGCTACCAGGCCCTGCGGGTGGGCGACGAGGGCGCTCGCTCCACGCTGGACAACGCGCTGTCTCAGGCGCGCGCCTTCAACCTCAAACTGCCGGCAGCCCGGGCCCTTGCCCGCGATGTCGCCCAAACGGTCAGTGATTGGAAAGCGCACTTCAGCCAGCAGGGCGTTACGCCAGCAGACCTAGACCGGCTGTCGCAGGTGCTCGACCAAGGCCCGCTGCAACAAGAGCGACTGACAGCGCAAAAAAGCTAACGGATAAGGGATAAGGGATCGGAAGCCCTCAACAGCCCAGCACAGAGCGTTCAACTCAGCCCAGCGTGAAGGCCTCATGAATGGCCGACTGCACGCCGCCGCCCAGCACCGCCCCGCCGCCGGCCACGTAAATCGAGTCGCCAATCGTCACCGCACCCACCGCGTGCCGCGGCGTGGGCATGGGCGCGTGGGACTGCCAGCTGTCGGTCTTGGCGTCGTAACTTTCCATCTGCCCAAACACTGTTTGCTGGCCCGGACGGTTGATGATGCCGCCCTCACCGCCCATGGCAAACAAGCGGTCCCGGTAGACCACCAGGCCGTGGCCGGAGCGGGCCGTGGGCAGCGGCGCACGCAGCTCCCAGGTGTCGCGATCGGGCAGGTACACATGGTGCAGGCCGGTGTTGTATTCGAAGGTGTTGAAGCGCCCACCAATGACGTGGATGCGCCCCTGGTGCGCCACGCAGCCCACATGGTCGCGTGCACCCGGCAGCGCCTTGCGGCGGCTCCAGCTGTCGGCCTTGGGGTCATAGACCTCGTGCCAGCCCACGCTGGCACGCTCTTCGGTAGGGGACGATGCGCCGCCAATCAAATGAATCTTGCCGCCAAAAGGCACGGCCGCCGCCGCACCACGCGGGCGCGGCAAGGGCGCCAGCGTAGTCCAGCGGTCAGCGGCCACGTCATACGCAAAAGACAGGTTGTCGGGGTTGCGGTTCTGGTCCAGAAAACCACCCATGGCGTAAATGCGCCCCTCCATCGCCGCCACTGCCACGTGGTTGGCGCCGCGCGGCAGCGGAGCGCCCTGGTACCAGCGGTCGCTCGTCGGGTCATAAATGTGGTGATAGGCCCGGTCGACCCGACCCTCGCCATAGCCGCCAATCACATGCAGGCGCCCCGCCCATTCGGCGGCCCAAGCCATTTCGCTGCGGGCAATCGGCAAGGCCGCACGGCCCACCCAGCGCCCGGCCGGGCCAGCGGGTGCCGGGCTGGCCACTGAGCGCTGCGCTTCCTGGTCTGGCGTCAGGTGGTGCGGCACCCCGCCCTGCAAGCGTGCAAACGGCTCGGTAGCGGGCGGCGCCACAGGCAAAGCGGGGTGATTCGCATGGCCGGTGTGGCCCGACTGTGCATGGGCCACAGAAGCGGCGATCAGGCCAGCCCCGGCGGCCAAGATCTGGCGGCGTTGAATGCTCATGGTGTCTCCTTGTGGTGCTTGTCAGTGAACCCATCGGACGCAGCCGCTGCCATTTTTTAAAGATCGATGCGGCGCCCTATTGCTCAGCATCGTAAAGGCAGAGGGTCAGGTCTAGCCGCCAGCGGTGCGCACTTGCAAAGACAGCGAAAGCACGATGCCCCGAATGCGGCTTCACCGCCCCCATGCCCAAGCGCTTTCTCGCCTATGGTCCACCGATCTGCCCCCAGGACATCGCCATTCTCTATTCGCGAATAGAGAATGTATACTGACGCACATGCCCGGCTCACAAGTCAATCCTCAGGTGTCACTGCGTCCGCAGGATGTGACGGTGCTCCTGCGCCTGAGCTTGAACGAAGAGGCAGCGCCTTCTTATGCCACGCTCGCCAAAGATCTGCACCTGACGGTCTCGGAGGTCCATGCAAGTGTCAAACGGGCCATCTCGGCGCAACTGGCCCGCAAAGACGAATCGGGTAAACCGCAGGTCTTGGTCCAGCCTCTCATGCAGTTCTTACAACATGGCGTGCGCTACTGCTTTCCAGCCGTTCGGGGCGAACTCACGCGGGGCATGCCCACGGCCTACGCCGCCGCGCCCCTGAAGGACAAAATCCTCGCGGGCAACGAACCCCCACCAGTATGGCCAGACAAAAATGGCACGGTGCGTGGCATGACGCTTCACCCCTTGTACCCAACGACCCCCCGTGCCGCCGCCAGCAACCCCAAGCTCTACGAGTTGTTGGCCCTCGTGGACGCGCTGCGCGCCGGCAGTCCGAGGGAGCAAAATCTGGCGGTCAAAGAACTCGAACAGCGTCTCCACGCATGAGTGCCTTCAACCCCAACGATCCGAACATCGCCATGCTTGACCAGGTGGCACACAGCCTGGGGAACCTGTGTGAACGTGTGGTGTTCATTGGCGGTGCTGCAGCAGGCCTTTTGATCACAGACATGGGCATGCCCAGCGTCCGGCGCACCGACGATGTAGACGTCATCGCCCCGATACAGGCCTTGGAGGAGTACTACCAGTTGGAGGTCCAACTTCGGCAGCGCGGGTTTGTGCCCGACCTCCGACCCCATGCGCCGGTCTGTCGGTGGATCGTGGAGGACATCACCGTCGATCTGATGCCTACCCGGGAGGAGGTCCTGGGCTTTGCCAACCAATGGTATGGCTTGGCGGTATCGACGGCGCAGGTGCTCCGCTTACCCAGCGGTTTGAAGATCAAGGTCGTGCGAGTTCCCGAGTTCGTTGCCACTAAGCTGGAGGCCAAAGCGACGCCAGCTACCGCATGACCGACTTGGCCTGGGCCTCTGAGAGCTGGCTGGCGGTGCGCCTGCATGTGAGCCCTTCGGCGCTGGGCGACAAGCGCGACCTGCTGGCCGCCAGCCTGAGCGGCACGGCGATGGATGGCAGCGCGCTGCAGGCGTCTGCACCCTTGCTGCAGTTGCCAGTAGTGGATTCGCAAATGCTGGCGACTTTGCCCCTGGACGAAACTGCGGCCAACCGTTTGCTGGAGCTGGAGTTTGCCAAGGCGTCTGAGGCCTTGCGTCTGCTGGCGCGCCAAGAAGACGCAGCCGCCGTGAAGAAGGCCTTGGCAGCCATGGAGAAGCGCTTTGGCCAGCACACCTGGCTGCGCGCCAAGATGGAGCAGCTGCGCCACCTGGCGCAAGATGACATGCAGATGATGGCCAAAGAGGTGCACTTTTCCATCATGCGCATGTCGCGCCGCTTGGTGGCTCGCGACGAAGCGCAATTTGGCATGGACGAAACCAGCGCGAAAGAGGTACCGGCGTTTTTGCGGAAAAAGGTGAGCGAGGGGCGCGGCAGAAAGCCCGGGTAGTAAGCGCAGGGTCCGGCCTGGCTTGGGCGTACAAGTGACCTTAGCGCCCAGGCCACCCACCAAGACAGGCCAGGGCCTTGGTCACGACTTGCCTGTAGTCAAGTTCGCTATTTTGAACAATAAATGAGGTTTCTGTTTAAAATAGCAACATGCCACGCCAGTCCCCACCCGTATTCCCTCAAGAGCAGCAGTTACTCACCCAGTTGGGCGAGCGGCTCAAGCTCGCCCGGATGCGGCGCAAACTGAGCAGCGTGGTGGTTGCCCAGCGGGCAGGTATTGCCAGGAGTTCGCTTTACAAGGTGGAGGCCGGTCACGCTGGCGCCACGCTGGGAACCTACCTTCGCGTGATGGTCGTGCTGGGTTTGGAGTCGGACTTAGAGACCCTGGCCGCGGACGACAAAGTCGGCCGCAAATTGCAAGACTTGGCACTGCTGCCAGCCAAGCCTGCGCCACGCCAAAGGCCAGGCACCTCCCCCAAGCCAGCCCCCGAGCCAGCACGCCATGGCTAGCCACCAACACCAGCTCGAGGTCTGGTTGGACTGCGACCTGGTAGGGCCGGCTTGTCGGGTCGGCACACTCGCGCACGACCGAGGGCAGATCCGGTTTCACTATGAGCGAACCTGGCTAGAAAACCCCCTGGCCTTTGCGCTGGACCCAGACCTGTCTCTAGACGACGCGGCGTTTTTCCCGAAACCCGAGTTGGGCAACTTCGGGATCTTCCTGGACTCCTCCCCTGACCGATGGGGACAGACGCTGATGAAGCGACGCGAAGCCTTGCAAGCCAAGGACGGCAAGCGCTCACCGCGCACGCTTTACGCCTGGGACTTTCTAATGGGGGTCCAAGACCTCACGCGCCAAGGTGCACTGCGCTTTCGCCTGGTGGGCACAGACGAGTTCCTGGGCAACGATGCTATGGCCGCACCACCTGTGACCCGTTTGAGTGAGTTGGAAGCTGTGGCTTATCAACTCAGTCAGAGGCGCATCGACGACTTGGACGCATTGCGCCTGTGGCTGTCTGTTTTGGTGGCCCCAGGCGCTTCGCTGGGGGGCGCCCGCCCCAAGGCCAACTTCAGCGAGACCGACGGTTCCCTGTGGATTGGCAAGTTCCCAGCGCGGGACGATGACCGGGACGTGGGGGCCTGGGAGTATGTGGCGCACAGCCTGGCCTTGAAGGCCGGCATCCACGCCGCAGAGGCCAAACTGATCCGCCTGAACAATGATTTCCACACCTTTTGCAGCAAACGCTTTGATCGCGTCCACGGCAAGCGGCGCTTTTATGCATCGGCCATGACTCTGCTGCGCAAAGACCAAAGCGAAGGCAGCAGCTACTTGGAGTTAGCGCAGTTTCTGCGCGCCCAAGGCAACGGCACGCACACGGCTGAAGACCTCACCCAACTGTTTCGCCGGGTGGTGTTTAACGTGGCCATTGGTAACCGGGACGACCACCTGCGCAACCACGGATTCCTGCTCGAGGCCACAGGCTGGCGCCTCGCGCCTGCCTTCGACCTGAATCCGAACAGCGACAAGGCCGAGCATGTATTGAACATCGACGATGCAGACAACCGTCCAAAATTGCAGACGGCTCTGAGCACAGCAGCGTTTTATGGACTCAAGCCGACGCAGGGACAGCGCATCGTCGACGAAGTGGCCTCAGCGGTGGACGAATGGCGCGACGTCGCCAACCAAGTCGGCATTAGCCGCGCTGAGGTGGAACTGACGGCTGCTGCATTTGCAGCGCATTCGGAGTACCGCAGCGGCCCACAAGGCTGAGCTCACCAAGAGCCCTTGGCCAGGCTCAGTGCGCCAAGATCTTGTTCAAGAAATCCTTGGTGCGCGGCTGGCGGTTTTCGGGGTGGTTGAAGAACTCGTCGGTGGAGCAGTCTTCCAGAATGCGGCCGCCCACGTCCATGAAGATCACGCGGCTGCTGACTTTGCGGGCAAAGCCCATCTCGTGGGTGACGACCATCATGGTCATGCCTTCGACGGCCAGGCTCATCATGCAGTCCAGCACTTCGCCGACCATTTCGGGGTCGAGGGCGGAGGTCGGTTCGTCAAACAGCATGGCGATCGGGTCCATGCTCAGCGCCCGGGCAATGGCCACGCGTTGTTGCTGGCCGCCTGAGAGTTGGCCTGGGAATTTGTCTTTGTGGGCCATGAGGCCCACGCGGTCCAGGTATTTCAGGCCGTGGGTTTTGGCGTCGTCGATGGAGCGACCGAGCACGCGCACTTGGGCCAGCGTGAGGTTTTCCGTCACGCTCAGGTGCGGGAACAGCTCGAAGTTCTGGAACACCATGCCGACGCGGCTGCGCAGCTTGGGCAGGTCGGTCTTGGGGTCGTGCACGGCCTGGCCGTCCACAAAGATCTCGCCTTTTTGGAAGGGCTCGAGCGCGTTGATGGTTTTGATCAGCGTGGACTTGCCTGAGCCGGAAGGACCGCAGACCACCACCACTTCGCCTTTTTCGATTTTCGTGGTGCAGCCGTTGAGCACTTGCACCGAGCCATACCACTTGGAGACGTCTTTGAGTTCAATCATGGGGTTCTTTCGCGCAATGAATGGGGTAGGGGCTTAGCGAATGATGGCGATCTTGGCCTGGAGCTTTTTGACCAGGTAAGACAGGCCAAAGCAGACCGCGAAATAGATCACGGCGGCCAGCAAATAGGCTTCTTCGGGACGGCCATAAATCTTGCCTGCAGTGCTCAGGCCCTTGAGCAGGTCATAGGCGCCAATGGCATACACCAGCGAGGTGTCCTGGAACAGGATGATGGTTTGCGTGAGCAGCACGGGCAGCATGTTGCGAAAGGCCTGCGGCAGCACGATGAGGCGCATGTTTTGCGCATACGTCATGCCCAGCGCCCGCCCGGCGTTGACCTGCCCGCGTGAGATGGACTGGATGCCCGCGCGCATGATCTCGCTGAAGTAAGCCGCCTCAAACGCAATGAAGGTGATCACTGCCGAAATCTCGGCACGGTTGTTGGCGCCGCCCGGGATCATGGCAAAAAAGCCGCTGGGCATGAGCAAGAAGAACCACAGGATCACCATCACCAGCGGGACTGATCGCATGCCATTGACGTAGAACGTGGCCGGCAGCGCCAGCAGCTTGACGCCCGACAGGCGCATGAGCGCCAGCACGGTGCCCAGCAGAATTCCGCCAATGGTGGCGACGATGGTCAGCTGAATGCTGAAGGCAAAGCCTTTGAGGACGAACTTGGACATGATGTCCCAGTCCACAAAACTCATGTCAAGACCAAACATGTCAGTGCCCCCCACCAGCAGACACCGACACGGTGCCCGGAATATGCACGCGGCGCTCAACCCAGGCCATGACGCGGTTGACGGCAAAAGCCGACACAGCGTAGGCCGCCGTCACGGCCAAGTACACCTCCACGCCGCGTGAGGTTTCTTCTTGCGCCTGCATGGCGAACATGGTGAGCTCGGCAATCGACACGGCAAAGGCCACGGACGAGTTCTTTAAAAGGTTCATGGACTCGCTGGTCAGCGGCGGCAAGATGATGCGCAGCGCCATGGGCAAGATCACATAACGGTAGGTTTGCGCCGTGGTCAACCCCAGCGCCATGCCGGCGTAGCGCTGCCCGCGTGGCAGGGCCTGCACGCCGGCACGCACTTGCTCGGCAATACGCGCCGAGGTGAAAAACCCGAGCGCAAACACCACCAGCAAAAAGCCGGGCACTTGCTGCATGGCCGGGAACATCTTGGGCACCACGAAGTACCAGATGAAGATCTGCACCAAGAGCGGGATGTTGCGAAAGAGCTCGACCCAGGCGTTCCCCAGCCGCACCAGCCAAGGGCTGTTGGGCAAGGTGCGCAGGGTGCCGATCACGCCGCCCACCGACATGGCCACCACCCAGGCGCAGGCGGCGACGGCCAGGGTCCAGCCCCAGGCGTCGAACATCCACTCCAGGTAGGTTCGGCCGCTGCCGTCGTCGTTCAAAAATACTTGCCAGTCCCAGGTCATGAGCGCTCCCTCTTCACACTGCCAACACAGCTCGCAAGACGCGGGCCATTCACAAACAAACTACAAATAACGCGTTTCGCTGTTCCCATTGAAAAACCCCGCCTGTACAGCAGTCAGGGCGGGGTTTTTCAAAGCGGGCCCACATCCAGGGTAGGCCCGGCCATCCAATTACTTCTTGGCGTACTCTTCGACAGGCTTGTCGTTCGGGTTGGCCCAAGCGGCTTTGGTGGCGTCGCTCGCAGGCAGGCCGACCTTGGTGTTTTTCGGTGGGATGGGTTGGACAAACCACTTGTCGTACAGCTTGGCCAGCTCGCCGGTCTTGATCAGGTCACGGATGGTGTCGTCGGCCATTTTCTTGAAGGCCGGGTCGTCCTTGCGCAGCATGATGGCAATCGGCTCGACGCTGATGGTCTCGCCGACGATGCGGAAGTCACCAGGGTTCTTGGCAGTGGCGATGTTGCCAGCCAGGATCTGGCCGTCCATCACAAAAGCGTCAGCACGGCCCGACTCGAGCAGCAAGAAGCTCTCAGCGTGGTCTTTACCGAAGACTTCCTTGAAGTCCACGCCATTGGCGCGCTCGTGCTTGCGCAGCAGCTGCACCGAGGTGGTGCCGGTGGTGGTGGCCACGTTACGGCCGTTGAGCTGGGCCAGCGAGTTGATGCCGGAGTTGGCCTTGACGGCGATGCGCACTTCTTCCACGTAGGTGGTCAGGGCGAAAGACACGTCTTTTTGGCGCGTGGCGTTGTTGGTGGTGGAGCCGCACTCAATGTCGACCGTGCCGTTTTGCACCAAAGGAATACGGTTTTGCGAGGTGACGGGCTGGTATTTGACTTCCAGCTTTTTGCCGGCGGCTTTTTCCAGGTTGGCCAGAATGCGTTGGCAGACTTCCACGTGGTAGCCGGCGTATTTGCCGTCGCCCAGCGTGTAAGACAGCGCGCCCGACGAGTCGCGCACGCCCATGGTGACGGTGCCGGTGGACTTGGCCTTGGACAGCACATCGGTGGCCTGTGCGTGGGCAGCGCCTACGGAAAACAGGGCAATAGACAAGGCGGCGAGTTGAAATTTCACGGGGATTCCTCCGGTTGAACAGTTAACGCATGAATAACGTTTTCAAAAACGTTCGCAATTCTAGGCATTTGCCAGCCGGGCCCAGCCCTAGGTTTACCCCAGAGAATTGGCCCGCCCGATGCCTGTTGCGCAAACGGTTATGCCATAAACGCAAGAGGCTTAACCATTTTTCATATCGCTTTTCGGGCTGCCTGCGGCTTGCACGGGGGCCTGCAGAAAAGACCACAGGTTTTGCGCCGGGCTGCGGCTGGTGGATTTGCCGTGCGGCTTTTCACGGTAGGCACGAATCTCCAGGCTGATTTCCAGCCCTGGGCCGGTACGCACCAGCTTTTTGGTGCGCAACTCCTTTTTCACCGCGCTCGCCGGCAAAAAGGCCAGGCCGTGCCCTTCCAAAGCCATGACCTTCAGGCCTTCGGCCATGTCGGTTTCGTACACCCGGTCCAGGTGGACGGCCTGGGGCGACTGCTGCAGCAGCGTGTCCACCACCCGGCCCAGGTAGGCCCCCGGCGCGTAGCCCAGGTAGGGCAAGGGCGCGCCGGCTTGGCCCGGCAAGGCAAAGAGCGGCGCGCCATCGGCGTCAGGCCGGGCCACGGGGGCCAGCAGGTCGTGGCCGAGGGAAATCATGTCGTAACGCGCCGGGTCCAGTGCGATCGGCTGCGAGGCGTGGTGGTAAGCAATCAACACGTCGCAGCTGCCTTCAATCAGGCGCAGCACGGCGTCGTGCACATTCAGGGCGATCAGCCGGCTCTTGATGGGGCCATAGTGCTCGCGCAGCTCGCTCATCCAGGCCGGGAAAAAGGTGAGCGCCAGGTTGTGCGGCACGGCGAACTCAATCACGTCCTGCCCGGCGGCGGTGTGCCCGCGCAGCATGGCGCGGGTGGACTGCAGGCCTTGCAGCATCTCCAGCGACTGGTCGTACAGCGTCTGGCCGGCCGGGGTCAGGCGCGTGGGGTAGGAGCTGCGGTCCACCAGGTCGGTGCCGGCCCAGGCTTCCAGGGCCTGAATGCGCCGCGAAAACGCCGGCTGCGTGACATGGCGCAGCTGCGCTGACCGGCTGAAACTGCGGGTCTCGGCCAGGCTGACAAAGTCTTCAAGCCATTTGGTGTCCATGTCTCTTCCTCCTCTTACCCTGGGGTCAGCGCTCGACTTCCAGCTCTTCGCTGGTCTGCCCCTGCCCTTGCTGCTGCAAGGCCCACATTTGCGCATAGCGGCCATCCTTGGCCAGTAACTCAGCATGCGTGCCGCGCTCGATGATTCGGCCCGCGTCCATGACCAAAATTTCGTGCGCGTCGGCCACCGTGGACAGGCGGTGCGCAATCACCAACGTGGTTTTGTTTTGCGCGGCAGCGCGCAGCTCGGCCTGGATGGCGCGCTCGTTGGCCGAGTCCAGCGCCGAGGTGGCTTCGTCAAAAATCAGCACCGGCGGGTCTTTGAGCAAGGTGCGGGCAATGGCCACGCGTTGCTTTTCACCGCCCGAGAGTTTCAGGCCGCGCTCACCGACCATGGTCGCGTAGCCCTTGGGCGTGGCGCTGATGAAGTCGTGGATGCGGGCAGCGCGGGCCGCTTCTTCCACCTCGGCGCGCGTGGCACCCGGCTTGCCGTAGGCGATGTTGTATTCCACGGTGTCGTTGAACAGCACGGTGTCTTGCGGCACGATGCCAATGGCCTGGCGCAAGCTGGACTGCGTGACCTGCTTGATGTCTTGCCCGGCAATGCTGATGCGCCCGCCTTCTTGCGGATTGCTCACGTCATAAAAGCGGTACAACAAACGCGCCAGCGTGGACTTGCCCGCGCCCGACGAGCCGACCACGGCCACGGTTTTGCCGCTGGGGATTTCAAAGCTCAGACCGTGCAAGATGGGCCGGCTGGGCTCGTAGGCGAAGCTGACGTTCTCAAAGCGCACGGCAGCGTCCACCGCATGGCCGTCGGCGCTGGTGGCAAAGGCCAGCGGCTGGGCGCCGGGCACATCGGCCACTTCGCGCTCTTTTTCCATCAGCGTGAACATCTTGTCCAGGTCGGTCAGGCTCTGCTTGATCTCGCGGTAGATCACGCCCAAAAAGCCCAGCGGAATGTAGAGCTGGATCATGAAGGCGTTGACCATGACCAGGTCGCCCAGCGTCATGCGGCCGTCCACCACGCCTTGCGTGGCGCGCCAGAGCATGGCCACCAGGCCAATGGCAATGATGAGTTGCTGGCCGGTGTTGAGCAGGCTCAGGGTGCGTTGGCTCTTGACGGCGGCGCGGCGGTAGCGCTCCAGGTTCTCGTCGTAGCGCTTGGCCTCGAAGTCTTCGTTGTTGAAGTACTTGACGGTTTCGTAGTTCAGCAGTGAGTCGATCGCGCGGCTGTGGGCCGACGAGTCCAGCTCGTTCATCTGCTTGCGAAACTTGGTGCGCCACTCGGTCACCGTCACGGTGAACGCGATGTACAGCACCAAAGCGATGATGGTGATGCCGGCAAACCAGACGTCGAACTTCACAGCCAAGAGCGTGAGCACCAGCGTGACTTCAATCAGCGTGGGAATGATGCTGTAGAGCGAATACGAGATCAGCGAATGCACGCCGCGCGTGCCGCGCTCGATGTCGCGCGTCATGCCGCCGGTCTGCCGCTCCAAGTGAAAGCGCAAGCTCAGCGCGTGCAGGTGCCGGAACACCTCCAGCGAAATACGCCGCGCCGCGCCTTCGGTAGCCTTGGCAAAGACCAGCTCGCGCAGCTCGGTAAACAGCGAGGTGGACAGGCGCAGCAAACCATAAGCCACCAGCAAAGCCACGGGCACCACCAACAAGGCCGAGGTAGCGCCTATGCCGCTTATCCCGCCTGTGCCGCCTGTGCCGCCAGCGGGGTTCATGGTGTCCACCAGGTTTTTCAGCAGCAGCGGCACGCCGACGTTGGCGACCTTGGCGCCGACCATGAAGGCCAGCGCGGCCATGACGCGCCATTTGTAGTCCCACAAATAGGGGAACAGCCGCTTTAAGGTGTCCCAGTCGGATCGGCGGGGTGGTGGCGTGGTGCCGGGCGCCAGGGAGGTGTCAGGGGACGAGTGGGCGGCAGAAGCATGAGAACGCATGAGGGACAATCCAGACAATAAAGCAGCGTACATCGACGCTCTACGGATTGTGACCATGTCTAACGCCCCCAGCACCGCCCTGCCCGCCACCGTGCAACTGCCGATCGACCACGACTTGGTGCTCAAGGTCATTCCCCTGCCGGGCGACTGCAATGCCAATGGCGATATTTTTGGCGGCTGGGTCATGGCCCAGGTGGACTTGGCGGGTTCCGTGCTGCCAGCGCGCTACATCAAAGGCCGCATGGCCACCGTGGCCGTCAATGAATTCATCTTCAAGCAGCCGGTGCGGGTAGGCGACATCTTGTCGTTTTTTGCCCAGGTCCGGCGCATTGGCAATACATCGGTCACGGTGCAGGTCGAGGTCTATGCCGAGCGCTTTCAGGCGCAGGGCGTCTACCTCAAGGTCACCGAAGCCAGCTTGACCTATGTGGCGATCGGGCCGGATGGCCGACCGCGGCCCATCGAGCGTTGAGAGCGCTGAGAGCGACGTCGAGCCTTAGCGCTCAGATGACCGACGCGCTTTTCAGGTTTTGGTCTTCGCGCCTCTGATTCCTGCTCTGGCGCAATTTATCGATCAACGTGGCGTGGTTCTCGACCAGCCTGAAGTTCATCAGGCCCTGGCGGTTCAACACATGCAGTGAGCCGTAGCGCACCTCCACCAGACCCGCCGCCTCCAGCACTTGCAAGGCTCGATTGACTCGCTGACGCGGAACACCACTGAGGTAGCCGATTTCTTTTTGCGTCAGGTCCAGACGCGAACCCACCTGCGGGTAAAGCACCGGGTTGAAAAGCCATCCGAGGCAACGCGCCACCCGTGTCTCAGGTAGCTCCAAACGTTTAGCCTCAATGATGGACGTGAACTGAGCCAGCCGTTCATTGAGCTGGCTGATGATGAAGTGGCTGAAAGCCGGACTCGAGTAGAGCATCCACTTGAAAGTGGCTTTGGGCACCAGGGCGATATGGGTGTCGCGCATGGCCACACCATCGAAATCCCAGGTTTCCGAGCGAAGCACAGGCCCTTCGCCAAACCAAGCACCTGCGGCGATACCGGTGAAGGTGGAGGTGCGTCCGGTTTCGGACGCCACGCTCATCTTGACCAGACCACTCATCACGCCTTTCCAGTACTGCACCTGGGAGCCCGCGTGGCAGATGGACGCGCCGCGCAATATTTCTCTGGCGCGCACCTCTCGGCGCAAGCGATCGACGTGCATGGGCTCCAGGGTTTTCCCCCAATCTGACTGAAGCACGAACTCCATCGCATCCATAGCCGTCCTTGTTTTCTTGGGACTTTCCCGTGTTTGTCTGTTTCCAGACAAAGCGTTCAAAACGACTGCGGATGATACGTATCAATTTGATTCAACGCTGGTCTGTGCCCATGTGCACGGCAGCTACGAATGTCCACTGCGAGAACCCACCATGCCCAACAGAGACAACAAGCAAGACACCTTTCCCAAGCTGCTGCTGATGCATGCGGCAGAGCGCGCCGCCCGCCCGGCCATCCGCGAAAAAAGCCGCGGCATTTGGCAGACCTTGACGTGGGCTGACTTTGCCCGCGAGACCTAACTGCTGGCCAGTGCCCTGAAAGCAACGGGCTTGCGGCGCGGTGGGCATGTGGCCCTGATCGGGGACAACCGCCCGCGGCTTTACATGGCCATGTGCGCGGCGCAGTCATTGGGCGCTATCGCGGTGCCGCTGTACCAGGACGCTTCTGCCCCGGAGCTTGTGCACCCACTCAAGAGCGCCCAGGTGAGCCATGTGTTTGCCGAGGACCAGGAACAGGTGGACAAGGTGCTGGAAATCCTGCCCCTGTGCCCAGATGTGGCCCACATCATTTATGACAACGACCGTGGCATGCGCCACTACCGCCAGAGCCAGGTGCAAAGCTATGAGCAACTGATCGAGCTGGGGCGCAGCGCGCTGCCCAAGCTCAATTTCAACGAAGAAATTGCCCGCGTTCAAGGCCAGGATCCTGCGGCGATTTTCTTCACCTCAGGCACCACCGGCCAGCCCAAGGGCGTCGTGCTGACCCATGCCGCGCTGATCAACCGGGCTCGCACGGCAGCGGAACTCGAAGGCCTCACGCCGGACGACGTTGCAGTCGCCTACCTGCCGCCGGCGTGGATTGGCCAGAACATGTTCAGCTATGCGCAACCCATGGCGGTGGGTTACTGCATTTGCTGCCCGGAGTCGTCGGAGACCATGCTGGCCGACATGCGGGAGATTGGGCCCACTTATTTCTTTGCACCGCCTCGCGTCCTAGAGGCCATGCTGACCGAAGTGTCCATCCGCATGGACGACGCGGGCGGCCTGATGCGCTCCATGTATGACTGGAGCATGCAGGTGGCGCGCGAGGTCGGGCACCGCCAGCTGGCCAATGAGCCGGTCTCCACCTCTGACAGCCTGCGTTACAGCCTGGCCTCGAAGCTGATTTGCAAGCCCCTGCGTGACGTGCTGGGCATGAGCCGGTTGCGCGTGGCCTATACCGCTGGCGAAGCCATAGGCGGCGATCTGCTCATGTTCTTTCGGTCGCTGGGCATCAACCTCAAGCAACTTTATGGCTCCACCGAGACCTCTGTGTTTGTGTGTATCCAACCCAACAACGAGGTCAAGCCTGACACGGTGGGCGTCGCTGTCGATGGCGTGGAGCTCAAGTTCAGCTCGCAGCGGGAGCTGCTGATCCGCTCGCCGGGGCTGTTTCTGGAGTACCACCAGAACCCTGACGCCACGCAGCAGGCCAAGGACTCGGACGGCTGGTTCCACACAGGCGATGCAGGCTATCTGGGCGAAGACGGCCATCTGCGCATCATTGATCGCGTCAAGGATGTCGGCTCGCTTGCCAGCGGCGAGTTGTTTGCGCCCAAGTTCATTGAAAACAAACTCAAGTTCTTTCCGCACATCAAGGAAGTCGTGGCCTTCGGCGCGGGCCGGGAAAACGTGTGCGCCTTCATCAACATCGACCTGGCGGCGGTAGGCAACTGGGCCGACCGCAAAAACATTTCTTACACGGGCTATGCCGACTTGGCCGGTTCGCGCGAAGTGCTGGACCTGATTGCCGAGTGCGTGCGCACGGTGAACCAAGACCTGGCTTCGGACAGCACCATGGCCGCCTCGCAGATTCGGCGCTTTTTGGTGCTGCAAAAAGAGCTGGACGCGGACGACGGCGAACTCACCCGCACCCGCAAAGTCCGGCGCGGCTTGATCGGCGAGCGTTATTCGGCCCTGGTCGATGCGCTGTATTCCACGAGCGAGACGGTCGCCGTCCAGTCGGAAGTCCGCTATGAGGACGGCCGGGTCGGCAATGTCTCCGCCGAACTGCGGCTCTGCGATGCCGTGACCTACCCCCCTTCCCTTTTGCGCAAGGCAGCCTGACATGCAACACCAACAGCAAAGCACGACAGCGGCCGTGGCCGGCGGTCCTGAGCGTGGCCACCCCATTGGAGACACCCTGATCGAGGTGCGCGACATTTCTCTGAGCTTTGGCGGCGTCAAGGCGCTGACCCGCATCTCGTTTGATGTGCGCGAACACGAGATACGCGCCATCATCGGCCCCAATGGCGCGGGCAAAAGCTCCATGCTCAACGTCATCAATGGCGTCTATTCCCCGCAGGAAGGCACCCTGCTTTGGCGCGGTCAGCCCATCGCCGGCATGACGCCCACGCGCGCAGCGCACATGGGCATTTCGCGTACTTTCCAAAATATCGCGCTCTTCAAGGGCATGACGGTGCAGGACAACATCATGGCCGGGTGCAACTTGCGCACCCACGCCAATTTCATGGAAGTTGCTTTCAGGCTTCCGCGCGCACGCCGCGAGGAAACCGCCAACCGTGAAACGGTCGAAGAGATCATTGAATTTCTAGAGATCGAGCACATTCGCAAAACGCCTGTCGGCCGCTTGCCCTACGGCCTGCAAAAACGCGTGGAGCTCGGTCGCGCGTTGGCGGCCCAGCCCTCGGTCCTGCTTCTTGACGAGCCCATGGCCGGCATGAACATCGAAGAAAAGCAGGACATGTGCCGCTTTGTCCTGGACGTGAACGACCACTACGGCACCACCATGGTGTTGATCGAGCACGACATGGGCGTGGTGATGGACATCTCCGACCGCGTGGTGGTGCTGGATTACGGCAAAAAGATCGGCGACGGTCCGCCGGACGAAGTGCGCAACAACCAAGCCGTGATCGACGCCTACCTCGGCGTCGCGCATTAACGCCCGTATCCACACAATTTCGGAGCATCAAACCATGGGATGGCAATTTTTTCTGGAAGTACTGGTGAGCGGGCTGCTGTCCGGCGTCATGTACTCGCTCGTTGCGCTGGGTTTTGTACTCATCTACAAGGCATCTGGCGTTTTCAATTTCGCGCAGGGTGCGATGGTCTTCTTTGCAGCCCTGTCCTTCGTGGGCTTCATGGAGCTGGGCCTGCCATTTTGGGCAGCGCTGCCCGTCACCATCGCCATGATGGTGCTGCTGGGCATGGCCACCGAACGCTTTGTGCTGCGGCCGCTGGTCAACCAGCATGAAATCACGCTGCTGATGGCCACCATCGGCCTGACGTTCGTGATCGAGGGCGTGGCCCAGCTGGTCTGGGGCGTGCAGGTGCGCCGCCTGGACCTGGGCATCAAGGACGAGCCCATGGGCTGGTTGGCCGACAAGACGGGCCTTTTGGTCAGCCAAATTGACCTGTTCGCCGCGCTGGTGGCCGGCATTTTGGTCACGGTGCTGGCTGTCATCTTCAACCGCACCAAGATTGGCCGAGCGCTGCGCGCCGTGGCCGACGACCATGCGGCGGCGCTGTCAATCGGCATTCCGCTCAAGAAAATCTGGGCACTGGTCTGGGGTATCGCCGGTGTGGTGGCCTTGGTTGCAGGCATGTTGTGGGGCGCCCGCAGCGGCGTTCAGTTTGCGCTGGTCTTTGTGGCGCTCAAGGCCCTGCCAGTGCTCATCATCGGCGGCTTCACCTCGGTGCCTGGCGTGATTGTGGCCGGGCTCATCGTGGGCGCCAGCGAAAAGCTGGCCGAGGTCTATGCCGGCCCCTATGTGCAGGGCGGTATTGAAAGCTGGTTCCCTTACGTGCTGGCCATCCTCTTTCTGCTGGTGCGGCCGGAGGGACTGTTCGGCGAAAAGATCATCCGCCGCGTCTGATCCAGCGACTGCAAACAACAACACCGGGAGCCAATCCAAATGTTCTACCGTGAAGCGGGTCAATTCCGCACGACCTACGCCCAAGACTCGCAAATCTTCCCGCTGCGGCAAGACCGGCTGGGCATCGCCCTGCTGCTGCTGATCGCGGCCGTCGTGGTGCCGTTGACGGCCTCGGACTACTTGCTGCGAGCCTTGTTGGTGCCGTGGCTGATCTTCAGCCTGGTGGCCCTGGGCCAAAACATCCTGACCGGCTATGCAGGTCAACTCTCGCTGGGTTCTGCAGGCTTCATGGCGGTTGGCGCCTTTGCTTGCTACAACCTGATGCTGCGCGTCGATGGCATGCCCTTCCTGGTGGCGCTGGTTCTGTCCGGCATCTGTGCTGCGCTGGTGGGTATGGCCTTTGGTTTGCCCAGCTTGCGCATCCGCGGCCTGTACCCGGCAGTGGCTACGCTGGCAGCGCAATTCTTCATTGTTTGGGCGCTGGACAAGTTCGGCTGGTTCAAGAATTTTGACCCGTCCGGCGTGATCACGGCCCAACCCATCGTCATCGCCGGCCTGGCCTTCAACACACCACAACTCAAGTACCTGCTGGTGCTGGGCGTCGTGGCGGGGCTGGCGCTGCTGGCCAAGAACATGGCGCGCGGCTCCACGGGCCGTGCCTGGATGGCCGTGCGTGACATGGACGTGGCCGCCGAAGTGATGGGTCTGCCGCTGATGCGCACCAAGCTGCAGGCCTTTGCCATCAGCTCGTTTTACTGCGGCGTCGGTGGTGCACTCTTTGCCTTCGCCTACCTCGGCACGGTGGAGCCTTCGGCTTTCACCATTGACCTGTCGTTCCGCATTCTTTTCATGATCATCATTGGCGGCGTAGGCACCATCCTGGGCTGCTTCTTGGGCGCTGGCTTCATCTTGCTGTTGCCCATATTCCTTAGCCTGCTCATGCACGGCATTTTTGGCAAAACGATAGACGGCTCTGTCACGTCCTCGGTGGAGCTGATCGTATTTGGCGTGCTGATCATCGTTTTCCTCATCGTCGAGCCGCATGGCCTGGCCCGTCTGTGGCAGCTCGCCAAAGAGCGGCTGCGTTTGTGGCCCTTCCCTCATTGATTTCGTTTGCCCCGTGATAGCCAACTACAACCTGAAGGAGACTGCAGTGAACTTGAAGAAGACTTTTGCGCTGACCACCGCCGGCCTGACCATGGCGGTCACGCTGATGACCTCGGCCCTTGTGCCATCGATGGCCCAGGCCCAGGCCAAAGAGCAGTATTTCGGCATTCCGAGCTACCGAGTCGGGCCGTTTGCCGCTGGTGGCACCGGCTTTTTCGGCGGGATCATCGACTATCTCCAGTACGTCAACATGAAAGACGGCGGCGTCAATGGCGTGCGCATGAACTGGGCCGAGTGCGAGACCGAGTACACGGCCGCCCGCGGCGTGGAGTGCTACCAGCGTCTGCTCAAGTCCGCCACCGGCCAGCAAATGCATATTTTTGAGCCTCTGGCCACGCCGATTGCCTATGGCGTGCTGAACCGGGTGGACGACGACAAGGTGGTGCTGACGCAGTACGGCTATGGCCGCTCTGACGCGGCCGACGGCCGCGTGTTCCCCTGGGTGTTCGCAACCATGACCAGCTACTGGTCACAGGCCTCGGCCATCATGAACTGGATGGCCCAGAAGGAAGGCGGCATGGACAAGATGAAGGGCAAGAAGATCGCCCACCTGCACCTGGACTCGGCCTTTGGCCGCGAGCCGCTGCCGGTGCTCAATCGCCTGTCCAAGGAGTGGGGCTTTGACTTGGTGTCCATCCCAGTGGCTGCCCCGGGCATTGAGCAGCAGTCCCAGTGGCTGCGCATCCGTCAAGAGCGTCCGGACTACGTGGTCTTGTGGGGCTTCGGCGCTGGCATGAACTCCACGGCGATTACCAGTGCTGCGCGCATCAACTTCCCGCGCGACAAGATGGTCGGTGTCTGGTGGGCCGGCTCGGAAGAAGATGTGCTGCCAGCTGGAGACGCCGCCAAGGGCTACATCGCGGCCGCCAACGTGCCTTCTGGCAAACAGTTCCCTCTGGTGCAGGACATTGAGAAAGTCGTCTACGGTGCCAACCGCGGCAACCTTCAGGACCCCAAGCGCATCGGCACGATTTACTGGAACCGTGGCGTGACGGCGGCGATCTTCTGGGTCGAAGCCGTGCGCAATGGCCAGCGTATCGCCAACAAGGTCGGCCAACCGCTCAACGGCGATGAACTGCGCGCTGGCTTCGAGGCCATCAACATGAGCCCCGATCGGCTCAAGCAACTCGGCATTGAAGGCATGCTGCCCTCGTTCCGCCTGTCTTGCAGCGACCACGAAGGTGCGGGTGTGGTCAAGCTGATCCAGTGGGACGGTGCCAAGTGGAACCCCATCACCCCGAACTGGGTGACGTCCGACCGCAAGATGATCCGCGAGATGGTCGAAGAGTCCGCCGCCAAATACGCGGCGGAGCAAAAGATCACGCCGCGCAAGTGCCCGGCCTGACGTGAATGCCTGTCCGCTCCGGCCCAGCCGGAGCGGACAGGCCTCGTTATCTAATTTATTGCCTTAGGAGTATTCATGAGCGCCACTGTCACTCAGGCCGCCCCCACTTCCGATCGCGCTGGCGCACCCGCTGAAATGGACTCGTCCGCACGCAACGCACATGGCAAGTCGGTGCTGACTGTGCGCAATATCGAGGTGATTTACGACCACGTTATTTTGGTGCTGCGCGGTGTCTCGCTGGAAGTGCCGCAGGGCAGCATCGTGGCTTTGCTGGGCGGCAACGGCGCCGGCAAAAGTACCACCCTCAAGTCCGTCTCCACTTTGCTGGGGGCTGAGCGAGGGCAAGTCACCAAGGGCTCCATCGAGTTCAAGGGTCAGCGCATCGACCACCTGGCTCCCGGCGATCTGGTAGGCATGGGCATGGTGCAGGTCATGGAAGGCCGTCACTGCTTTGGGCACCTGACTGTCGAAGAGAACCTCCTGACGGGTGCGTACACCCGCCCCTTGGGCAAAGCCGCATTGGCCGAGGCACTGGAGCGCGTGTATCACTATTTCCCACGCTTGAAAGTACGCCGCCAGAGCCTGGCCGGCTACACCTCCGGTGGCGAGCAGCAAATGACGGCGATCGGTCGCGCCATGATGGCCAAGCCGTCCATGCTGCTGCTGGATGAGCCTTCGATGGGTCTGGCGCCACAGATCGTGGCCGAGATCTTTGAAATCGTGCGCGACCTCAACCAAAAAGAGGGCGTGAGCATCTTGCTGGCTGAGCAAAACACCAACGTCGCCCTCAAGCACGCGGACTACGGCTACATCCTCGAGAGCGGTCGCATCATGATGGACGGGACGGCCGACAGCTTGGCCAACAACCCGGACGTCAAAGAGTTTTATCTGGGCTTGTCGGGCGAAGGCCGCAAGAGCTTTCGAGACATGAAATCCTACCGCCGGCGCAAGCGCTGGCTTTGAGACTCGGTTTGCGAAGGGTTCGGGTGTTTGGGAAGACACACCGACCTCCTCTTTAACGGCCCCTTCGGGGGCCGTTTTTTTTGGCCGCCTTCTGCCTATTTATTGTTGAGTCTCTTTCCCTTGGAGCCAGGTGGCCTTGGGACACAGCCATGGCGATGTCCTACACCCTTACCGGCTCTCTCTTACGTTTGCAAACAAGTGTGTCTGCAACAGTAGAGGCAAAGAAACGGTTTGAGGGAGAACCAGCAACATGCCGAACGGCGGCCTTTACGCGATGGGTGCGCGCCAACACTCTGTGACCGCTGGGACCGCCGACGCTGCCGATGCGTTGCTGGTGGCGCGCTTGCGCCTGGTGCTGGCGATTGCTGTCCTGCTGGCCTGGTATGTGGACCCGGCGGGCCTGGGTGGCCTGAGCGCGATGAGCCAACCCTTGTTTCTGGCTTATGTGCTGCACAGCGCGGTGGTGTTTGTAGCCGTCTGGCAGGAACGGCAATGGGCTCAAACGCCGCTGATCCATTGGTTGGACGTGGCTTGGTTCGCCCTGCTCGTGAGCGCCACCCATGGCGTGAACAGCTATTTCTTCGCCTTCTTTTTCTTCGCCATTCTGACGGCCTCGTTTCGCTGGGGGCAAGACGAGGGATCGCGCGTGACCGTGGCGTCAGCCGCAGCGTTTGCCCTGTCCGGCTTGCTGCCGTCGGACCAAGACGCCGCCGCCGACCTGACGCGCCTGTTGTTTCGCACCAGCTTCTTGCTGTCGATGGGTTACTTGTGCGCGCACTGGGGCGAGGCCCAGGTGCGGCTCAAAAGCCGGCTGGCCCTGCTGCGCGATGTGAGCCAGCTGTCCAACCCGCGTTTTGGCGTGGACCACACGCTGGCCCATGTGCTCGAGCGCACTCGCTCGGCTTACGGCGCTTCGGCCTGCGTGCTGGTGCTGCGCGAACCCGACAGCCGCCGGGCCTGGTTGCGCACCGCACGGCCCGGCCAAGGGGCACACGGCACCCAGGCCGAATCGCTGAGTGCGCTGGCTGCCGAGCAACTGCTGCCTTTCGACGCCACCAGCTTGGTGCTGCACCAGCAGCGGCGCTGCTTACCTCTGGCGTGGCAGCTGCCCTGGCAGCTCGAAGGTGGCTTTGGCCGTTGGCTGCGCAGCGTGCGCAGCCGCCTGAGCGTGAACTGCCGGCGTTTTTTCAGGCGGGTTCCCCTCCTGCCCTGGGGCAGCACGCAAGCCTGCCGGGCATCACTCGGCCGCTGGCGTCGCCAGAACAGTGCGGCTGCCGAGTCCGTGGCGGACCTGTTGGACTGCCAGGCTTTCATCAGCGCGCCGGTGCGCTTGCGCAAAAGCCAAGGCCGGCTTTACGTGACCGCCGACCGCAGCGGCTTCTCGCGCTCCGATGCGCTGTTCTTGACGCACATCGTGGCCCAGGCTTTCCCGGTGATTGAAAGCATTGAACTGCTGGACCGCATGGCGTCTGAAGCCGCAGCCCAGGAACGGCGCAAGTTCGCGCTAGACCTGCACGACAGCGCGGTGCAGCCCTATATCGGCCTCAAGCTGGCGCTGGGCGCCTTGTGCAAACAAGCTGCCCCCGACAACCCGCTGACCACTGAGCTCCACAAGCTCGGCCACATGGCAGACCAGGTGGTGGCCGATCTGCGGCGCTATGCCGGTCGGGTGCGCCAAGCCGGTGATGCGGATGAAGACGACACCGATGCCGAGCCCCTGTGCCTGGCTGGCCTGCAACAGCAGGCAGCCCAGGTGCGGGAGTTCTACGGCATTGACATGGACGTCAAGGTGCGCGGCAGCCTGCGCATCAATGACCGGCTGACCGCTGAGGTGCTCAACCTGGTGCGTGAAGGCCTGAGCAATATCTGCCGCCACACCCTGGCCCAGCGCGGCGAGATCGAGCTGCAATGCGTCAACGGCTGGCTGGGCATCAAGATCGAAAACGACGTCGCCGGCCAAGGCGTTGTCGACTTCACGCCGCGCTCAATTTCAGAACGCGCCCTGGCCCTGGGCGGGCGCGCCCACGTGCGGCAAACCCCAGAAGGCCGCACAGCTATTCACATCCATATTCCTATTTGACGATCCTGTTCAACGTTTGAAAGCTGCACGCCATGCCCCACACCTACACCGCCTCGCTGTCACCGTCTTTGCAATCGTCGCTGTTTGCGGCTGATGCGTGCGGCGCGTCCGGCATCCGCGTCTTGCTGGTGGACGACCACCAGACACTGCTCTGGGGAATGGACAAGCTGATCAATGGCGAAGCCCCACGCATGAGCGTGGCAGGCACAGCGCGCAGCAGCGAGGAAGCCCTGCGCAAGGCCGCTCAGCTCAAGCCCGACGTGATCGTGCTCGACCTGGACCTGGATGGCCAAAGCAGCCTGGACATCCTGCCCGCCCTGCTGATCAACCCAAACACACAGGTGCTGGTGCTGACCGGCGAGCGCAACCAGTCCGTGCTGGACCACGCCATTCACAAAGGCGCGCGCGGTGTGCTGCGCAAAGATGCATCGGCCGAGCATGTGCTGCGGGCCATTGAAAAGGTTCACCAGGGCGAGCTGTGGCTGGACCGGGTCACCATGAGCCGCGTGCTCAGCGGGCTGATGGACCCGGAAGCCACCAAGAAAAACCACCCCGAACTGCAAAAGCAGGCCAGCCTGACCACCCGCGAACGCAAGATCATCCACATCATTGTGGAAGGCCGCGGCGCCACCAACAAAGTGCTGGCCCAACGGCTCTTTATTTCAGAGCACACCCTTCGCAACCACCTGACGTCGATCTATCACAAGCTCGGCGTGAGCAATCGGCTGGAGCTGTATGTGTACGCCGTCAAACACCAGTTGGGCAGCACCACGCTGGCGTCGGACTTGCTGAACTAATCAGGGCTTGGGTGGCGGCTCAGCCGCCGCCCAGCATAGGCACCAGGGTGCGGATCACGCGGATCACCGCCGGCCCCATCACCACCATGATGATGGCCGGGAAAATGCACAGCACCAGCGGCAGCAGCATCTTGGTGGGCACTTTGGTGGCGAGTTCTTCAGCGCGTGTCATGCGGGTGTGGCGCAGCTCGTCGGAATAAACGCGCAGCGAGTCGCCCAGGCTGGTGCCGAACTTGTCGGCTTGCTTGAGCATGACCGCAAACGAGGCAATTTCCTCGACCCCGGTGCGCTGGGCCAAGTGGCGCAGCGATTGCTCGCGGCTGGCGCCCGCGCGCATTTCAAGCTGCGTGAGGTGCAGTTCCTCGGCCAAGGCCTCGCTGCTGACCTTGATCTCGTCGGTCACGCGCACCAACGCAGCGTCCAGGCCCAGGCCGGCTTCCATGCAGACCAGCATGAGGTCGGTGGCGTCGGGGAAGGTTTCGAAAATCTCGCGCTGGCGCTGGCGGATCATCACGCCCAAGACCAGGTTCGGCAGGTACGAGCCCAGCAAAGCCGCCAGGCCCAGCACCAGCAAAAGCGAGGTACCGCCTAAGCTGCTGAAGCTGCGAACGCTGTGCACCAGGACAAACGTGAGCCCGGCCAACAGCAGGGGCAAAGCCGTCTTGGCGGCGAAGTAGAGCAAGGGGCCATCTTCGCGCCGAATACCTGCGTTGAACAGGCGCATGCGCAAAGCGGACTGGTCCCAATCCCCCGTCGGCGAGGACAAGCTCGCCAAAGGCCCGGCGAGCCTGACCACGGTGTGCGTCCAGTCCGCTGCAGCATCGCTGGGCGCCAGGGTTTGCAGGCGCTGGCGCAAACGGTTCGGCACCCAGGCCATGTAGAGCCCTGCCAAGGTGAGCATGACGGCGGCAAACACCAGGAAGGAAAAAATCAACATGGCAGTCCTTTGAAAAAAGCCCTAGACCCGAATCCGCACAATCTTCAGCAGCAGCAGCACGCCCACCAGCATCAAGCCCAGCAGGTACTTGACGATGGCAATGCCGATCGGGTCGGTCCACAAAGGCCGCATGAAGTCGGGGTTGAAGACCGCCATCAGGCCGCCCAAGATAAAGGGCATCAGCCCCAAAATCCAAGCCGACAGACGACCTTCAGACGACAGCACCCGCACGCGGGCCAGCAGCCGAAGTCGCTGGCGAATCAGGTCGCCCAGTTTGCTCAGGACCTCCGTGAGGTTGCCGCCGGATTCGCGCTGGATCAGCACCGCCACCACCACGTAGCGCAAATCGGTGACGGGTACGCGCGCCGTCAAATGGGCCAGCGCCTGCGGCAGCGACACCCCGTAGTTGATCTCGTCATGCACGACGCGGAACTCGCCAGCAATCGGCTCGTTCATTTCTTCGCCGACCATTTGCAAGGCGGACGAAAACGCATGGCCGGCGCGCAGGGCGCGGGCCATCAGGTCCAGCGCCTCGGGCAACTGGCGCTCGATCTGGCTCAAGCGCAAATGCCGTTTGCGCAGGGCGTAAGCCAAGGGCACGCTGCCCAGCGCCAGCGCTGCCAGCGCACCGACCACCGCGCTTTGCTGGGCCAGCGTGACCACCAGCCCGTAGGCCAGCAAGCCGAGTGCCGCGCTGCCCAGCAAGAACACGGACAAAGGCCAGCGCAAATCCGCTTGCATCAGCAAGCTGCCCCAGTGCTGGCTCAGCCGCTGCTCGCCGGGCAACCAGGCAGCCAGCCAGGCGCTGACGTCGCCCTGCCCGTCTTTGAGCACCGCCTGCGCGGCGGGCGTTGCGGCCGCGCTGATGCGGTCCAAGCGCTGGCTGATCTTGCGCGCCTCCGGCCCATGGTGCGACTTCCACAACAGGTACAGCCCTTCCATGAACAGCAGCAGCGCCACCAAGACCGTCACCGCCAAGATCAAGGCCGCCTGACTCTGCCAAAAAATTCCCATTGCACGCCCTTTTGCTTTAGAACTTCAACTCCCCGGCCGAAAGAGCCCCCATCCAGCTCTCAGCTCTGTGCTCTCCGCTCTTGACTCCCTCCCCCACTGGGGGAGCGCAGGGGTGGGGGCATCTCTGGCCAACTCAGTCAGTCAGTCGAAAGAGCCCCCATCCCTGCCTCTCCCAGAGGGGGGAGGAGGAAGAACGGCTGACGCCACCCCTTCACCCCTCCACCCCTCCACCCCTTCACGCCTCAACTCCTTATTCCCACCGCCGCGTCGGGTCAAACAGACTGTCCGGCAACTTCACGCCAAAGCTTTCCAGCCGTCCCATAAAGTGCGGCCGCACCCCAGAGGCCTGGAAGTAGCCCTGCACCAAGCCATCGGGCCCGACGCCAATTTGCTTGAAGGAGAAAATTTCTTGGCGGCTGATCACGTCGCCTTCCATGCCCGTGATCTCTGAAATGCTGGTGACCTTGCGCCGGCCGTCGATCAAGCGCGAGACTTGCACCACCACCGTGATGGCAGCGGCAATCTGCTGGCGGGCGGCACGGGCGGGCAGGCTCAGGCCGGCCATGCCGATCATGTTTTCCAAGCGGGTCAGCGCGTCCACCGCCGTGTTGGCGTGAATGGTGGCCAGCGAGCCTTCGTGGCCGGTGTTCATCGCTTGCAGCATGTCCACCGCCTCGGCGCCGCGCACCTCGCCCAAGATAATGCGGTCCGGCCGCATGCGCAGCGCGTTACGCACCAAGGCGCGCTGGGTGATCTCGCCCTTGCCTTCCAGGTTGCCAGGACGCGTTTCCAGGCGCACCACATGCGGCTGCTGCATTTGCAACTCAGCCGCGTCTTCAATCGTGACGACGCGCTCTGTCTCGGGGATGAAGCCCGAGAGAATGTTCAGCATGGTGGTCTTGCCCGAGCCGGTGCCGCCCGACAGCAGCATGTTGATCTTGCATTGAGCCAGGCCTTGCAGCAGCAGCGCCATGTCGGGCGTGAGGCTGCGCAAAGGGTCAGCCACCAGGTTGTGCATTTTCAAAGGCACTTTGGCAAAACGGCGTATCGACATGACCGCGCCGTCGAGTGCCGCCGGCGGAATGACGGCGTTGACCCGCGAGCCGTCGGGCAGGCGGGCGTCGACCATCGGGCTGGACTCGTCGATGCGGCGGCCCACGCGCGAGACGATCTTGTCGATGATGCGCAGCAAGTGGTTTTCGTCGGCAAAGGTCACCGGTGTCATTTCCAGTTTGCCGCGCCGCTCGACATAAATCTGGTCATAGCTGTTGACCAAAATATCCGACACCGAAGCGTCGGCCATCAGCAGCTCCAGCGGGCCAAAGCCCAGCATTTCGTGCTGCACATCGCGGGTCAGAGAGCGACGTTCGGCGTCATTGATAGCGGCCTGCTCGTCGCGCAGCAAGCGCTCGGCCAGCGTGGCGATTTCACGGCGCAACACGTCTGGCGCCAGAGTTTCCAGCGCGGCCAAGTCGAACTTGTCAAGCAGCTGCAAATGCAGGCGACTCTTGAGGGCTTGGTACGCGCTGCTGACTGCCGCTGCCGGCTCGGCACCCGGGGTGGTGGCCGGCGGCAGACCCGAAAGAGGAGCTTCATTGGCCGCAGCCGCGTCAGCCGGCAACGTCATCGGGACAGCCACGGCAGCGGCCGAGACCGGAACCGCAGGGGCAGTCGCCGGGTTGGGTTCACGGCCTATGGACCGGAGTTTTTCGCGCAAGGACATGTTGAAGGGGAAAGTAAGTGAAAGAAAGCGTCAGACGTGGGCAGGCTTCAGGCGCTCTTAAACAGGCGCGCCAGCAAGCCGCGGCCGGTATCGGCGGGCTGCGGGCTCAGGCTCAGAGCCAAGTCAGCCAAGTTGCGGGTGACGGTGCTGCCGCGCGCGCTGTCTATCAAAGGCGTGCCGTAGTTCACCGAGGCCTTGACGTCTTTGTACGCATTGGCAATGGTGTGAACGCGGGCCACGCCCAGCGAGCGGCAGACTTCGCTCAGACTGATGTCGCCGCTTTTTTCGTAGCGATTGACCACCCATTCGACCTTGCCGGCCGGGTAACCCAGCGACTTGAACACCGCTTGCAGCTGCGCGGCTTGCCGCATCCACGGCAGGGCCGCTTGCACCACCACCAAGAGGCGCTCGGCCTGGTCCATGGCGCGCAGGGTCAGCGGGTCCAGGTGGCGGCTGAGGTCCATCAGCACAAAGTCGTAGTGGCGCAAGGCCAGGGCCAAGATCGCGTCGATCTGCTCGGGCTGGATCTCCACCGACTGCGCCAGGTCTTCAGGCGCGGCCAGTACGCGCAAGTTCGGTGTGATCGGTACACAGCTGGCGGCCAGCAAGGTGGCGTCCAGCCGGTTGATGTCGCGGGCCACATCGGCCAGGGTGGCGCTGGGCCGGCCGTCGTGCAGCAGAGACAGCGCGTCGCCAAACTGCAGGTTCAAATCCATCAGCAAGACCGAACGGCTTTCGGCCAGTTGCCGCGCCAGGTTGCAAGCCACAAAGGTCGCGCCGCTACCGCCCTTGCCCGGCATGACGGCGAGCAAGCGGCCGGCCGCCGCCGGGCGGGCGCCGCGTTGCTTGGCTGCGATGCGCGCCACCAGGGCGTGCAGCGCGGCCGGTGTGGGCGGCGAAGGCAAGACTTCGCGCACGCCAGCGCGCATGGCGCTGATCAAAAACTCCGGCGTTTGCAAGGCGCACAGCAAGACCACGGCCAGGGCTGGGTGCTCGGCAGTGACTTGCTCAATTTGTTCAAGCTCGGCCACGTCGCAGCACATGCCGTCCACCAGCATCAGCTCAGGGGCTTGCTCTTGCGCCAGGCTGCGCATGCGGCTCTTGCCGCCCTGCGCCCTCGCCACCGTGTGCCCAGCCGCTTCCAACACTTGGCCGATCTCGGTCAGGTGCGTGGGGTTGGGTGAAATCAGGGCGATCTTCATGGAGGGGTTCCTTGTTTTTGGTCATTGCATCAGGGGGCGCTGGCGCACAGAGCCGCGCTGTGCGGGTCCTGGCGCATCACCTCGCGCGGCAGAAATCTGGCAAAGCGCGGCATGGCCCACGGTGCAAAGCGCGCGGCCTGCCCGGCAATGGGCGATATCCACTGATAGTCCAGCTGACGGATGCTCACCGTCACGCCGGTGCAGTTGGCGGGGGTGCAGGCAGCCGGGGTCCAGGCCACATCGACCGCACCAATTTGCGGCAGCCACTGGCGCATGCGCGCCAGCACCAAGGCGCCTTGGCTGGTGTCGTCGCACACCACGGCGTAGCGAGCGCCAACGCGGGTGGCCTCGGCAGCAGCGTTCCAGGTAAAGAGCATGCGGCTCACGTCAATCACGCCGAGCAAAAAGGTCAGGAACAGCACCAGCGCCAGCGTGAATTCCAGAATGACTGCACCGTGTTGGCGCTGCCGGGAGCGACAAGAAAAACGGCACGCCATGGTCTTCATAATCCAGTGCGCATGCTGGCGCTGATCTCGCTGAAGGTGAAGTTGCCCAGCGTCTGCCGCCCCACCTGGCCCACCATGGAGCGAAAGGTGTAGCCGTTGATGCGCACGGTCACGGTCTGGATCAGCGGGTTGCTGCCGCTTTGCTGCCACACCGGTTCGGGCACCTGAGCCAGCGTGAGCCCGGGTACCAAGGGCGTGCCAGTAGCGGTCAAGCTGCCGTAGACCATCAGGTTGCGGGCCTCCAGCGTCTTGGTGCCGGGCGTTTGGACGGACAGGTAGCGCACGGCATCGCGCACCGACTTGGTCAGCGTGTTGTAGTACAGCAAGGCGCGACCCATCTCGGTGGTGACCAGGGCCATCAGCAAGAGCAAGGGCAAGACCAAGGCTAGTTCGAGCAGGGCGGCGCCACGTTGGCGGCGAGCCGCGCGGTTGTTGGATGGACGTGAAGACAAAGATCGCATCGGGTTCACCTCACCAAAGCCGGCACCAAAGGCCCAGAGCCGCCACCCACCTGTCCGCTGGTGGTGCAAGGCGAATTGGGGGCGGAAGCGTTGTCTAGAAACTCCAAATAGGCGTCTGACATGGGCGCGCTCAGCGGCTGAAGCATCAGCATGCAGGCAAAGTCCACCACCCGCGACGAGGTGTTGACCACCGGCACCGTGACCAGGCGGCGGCTTGCGCCGTACAGGCCGTGGCCGGTCGGCCCCGAAGGCAGCACGGTCTTGAAACCGGCCTTGAGCTTGAGGCCGGTCACCGTTTCACAGGCGGCAATGCTGGCGCCGCAGGCAGCAAAGGCCTGGCTTTTCTTGGCGAAGTCAGGGTAGGCGTTGTTGCGGCTGGGCCAGCTGGTGGCGGTGTAGCCGTAGCCCGTGAAGTCAGGCCGACTCACGCTGGGGTCACCCGCCGTTTTATACAAGCCGAAGCGGGCATTCCACACATCGGTGAGTGTGCTTTGCACGCCAGGCGTGCCCAGGGTGTCGCCCACACGCGTGCCGCAAAAACCACTGAGTTCAGCCACCGTTTCAGACGCTGCGCTGCTGCCGTCCAGGTTCATCCAGCCGATCTCACCGTGCGTTGCGGCCCCAGGCGACGACAGCAACTTGACCCACTCACCCGGCACAAAACCATAACGCGGGGCGGTGGTGCCCGTGCGTGGTCTGAGCCCCAGCGGCACCGGGCAGCTGCTTTGCGCGCTGGCCCGCTTGGCCACGGCAAAGGCCGACACATCTTGCAAGCCAGCCTGCCCTGGCGTGGCCGCCACCGAAGCGCCCAGGGCTTGTAGCAACCACAGCTTGACACCGGCTTGCCGGTGTTCGCAGCGGGCGTAACGGGCGCGATCGGCGGCACTGGTGGGCGCGTAGTTCAGGTCCAGAAACGACAGGTCGCTGGCGACCACGCCACCCTTGCCGCCCCAGGTGGGCGACTGAAAGTCCACCCGGTTCAAATTGCCAGCACTGACGCCAGCGCTGCGTGCGCGCGTCAGCGCATCGGCTTGCAGGTCCAGCTCTGCTGCGGCCGCCAAGGCGCAGCTGTCCACCGCTGTTTGCAGCTCCCCCTTGAGCACAAACAGACGGCCAAAATCCAATGCGAAGCCCATGAAGCCCAGCAGCAAGAGCATGGACAGCCCCGTCGTCAGGGCAATGCTGCCGCGTTGGCGTGACCCTGCCACCCGGGCAGCAGCGCAGCGGGAAAAGGCCGGCTTCGAAGGCGAAAAACGAGCGAAGGGGTTCAAGAAGTTCTCTGAAAAAAGCACGAAGAAAAGAGAAGGAACGAAAAAGCAGGAGGCTGCCCGGCGTGCAGCAGTTCTGCCCGCTTTTCCGAACCGGCCGCGTCAGCCATTAATGGCTGACGCGACGTTCAAGCGCTTGCGCGCCTCAGGTGCACACGGAGGTGGTCAGGCAGGTTTGCACCCGCGTGATGAAGCTGGAAAAGGCACCACCAGCAGTGGTGAGCTGCTGCAAGGCAATGAGCAGAGCCAGCGATACGACCGCGATGATGAGCGCGTATTCAATGACCTGCGCGCCGCTTTCTTCACGGGCAAACTTTTTAAGGAAACGCGGCATGGCAATAGACAACATGTTCATGACTCAACCTTTCAAACAAATTTAAAAACAACTAGCAAAGCACTTCGGGCGGCCGGGCCAGGCCCCGGCCCAACTCTCACGAACCTGGGACTGTGCGGTGCAGCCGGGGGGTTCAAGCCCCGGCTAACCGCCAGCCTCTGTCTCCTGGATGGCGCTTTGAGTCGCGCTCTTTATCTTTCTCTCCCTCTCTCCTTCTTCTTTCTCTTCACTTCTCCCTGAGCCGCTCTGGTGGGGCTTTCTGGCTCACTTCTACTTATGGGCCTTTCTGCCGGTTGCTCAGTACCCAGGGGCGCCGCCTGGCGCGGCATTCATGATGTTCACGAGCGGTGCCGGCGCAGGTGCTGCGCGCGGCACGGCGTGGTAGCGGGTGATGGCCTGCTGCGCGGTGGTGCCGTCCATCAACTCTTCGTCGCTGGCTTGTTGGCCCGCGTCGGGGTTGCGCGTCATGTCCAGTCGGGCTTGACGCAGCGCGTCGCCAAAGCGGGTGTCGTAGTTCGGCGTGAGCGAGCCGCAGCCACCCAAGGCGCTGGCGGTCACCACGGTCACAACGGTCAGTGCGATCAAAAGGCGGTGATGGTTCATGGCTGCGTGAGGGTGATGGGGCTGTTGAAGATGCTGGGCTCTGCCTGGGTCGGGCTGTTGGCAGGAGGGGCCGGGACGTTGGGGGCAGGAGTGCCTGGGCCGCCTGGAGCAACCGGCACCACGGGGACCACGGGAACGCGCCGGCCTTCGCTGGCGCCCATGAACACCGCCTCGGCGCGGTTCGGCTCCACGTGGGTGTCGGTGGGCAGCAGGGCTGCCGTGGCAAGCGGCTTGACCAGCCGGGGCGTGACCACGAAGACCAGCTCGGTCTGGTCCTTTTGAAACTCGGTGGAGCGGAACAGCGCGCCCAGCACCGGCAAGTCGCCCAGGCCGGGGAAGCGGGTCACGCTCTGGCTCAGGTTGTTCTTGATCAGCCCCGCAATCACAAAGCTCTGGCCGTCCTGCAGTTGCACCGTGGTGTCCACGCTGCGCGAGGTGAGCGAAGGCAGCACAGACGTCGCGCCGCCGATGGTGGTGAAGGCCGAGCCAGTCTGCGCCAACTCAGACACCTCGGACATGAGCTTGAGGTTCACGCGCGAGCCGTCCAGCACCGTGGGCGTAAAACGCAGGCCCACGCCGAATTGCTTTTCTTCGAGCGTGATGGCGGTGCCGCCGCCGTCGCGGTTTTGCGCCACAGGAATGAAGATCTTGCCGCCCGACAAAAAGCTGGCCTGCTGCCCGCTGATGGCCATGATGTTGGGTTCGGCCAGCACGCGGCTCAGGCCGTCGCGCTGCTGGGCGTCGATGCCCACGATGGTGGATGAGCCCGGCCCGCCGCTGGTCGCCACGCTAGCGCCCACACTGCCCAACGCATTGCCCAGGCCCACGCCGCCGCTGGCGGCCAGGCTGGGCGTGCCGCTGATACGACTCAGCACACCCGGGCGGCCGCCAAAAATACCGCTGTAGGCGGCAGCGCTCAAGCCGGAGGAAAACACCCGGGCGTAGTCAATGCCAAAGCGGTCCAGCAGGGATTTGCTGACTTCGGCGATCTTGACTTCGAGCATGACCTACTGGGGCGAGGCCACGCGCAGCAAATTCACCACGCGCCGGTTGTTGCCATAAGAGCCAGCCAGCTTGAGCACGTCGTCCAGGCGCAGGGCGTCACTCACCTGGCCGGTGAGCACCAGGGCGTTTTCAGCGCCGCGCACGCGCACCTCGGTCTCGCCCGGCAGCAGCTCGGCGATCTGCGCTTGCAAGGCGCCCGAGTCCACCGTGACGACCACGTCGCGCACCAGGCAGCGGCCGTCGGCGCTTTGCAGCACCAGATTCATGGCACCGGGCTTGCGGCCCAGCAAGAACAACTCGGTCGGGCTGAGCAGGGTGATCTCGACTTCAGCCACGCCATCATTGAGCAAGGGCGGGCGGCCCAGCGCGGTGGGCGACAGCATCAGGCTTGGAGCGTTGGCTTGCGCCGGCGCGGCACTCTGTCCACCTGGTGCGCTGGTCCGGCTGCTGGGCTGACCGCCAACCAGCATGCGCACCATGGGCACGGCCAAGCGTTCCACGCTGGACTTGCCCATGGCCACGGCAATCGGCGCGCCCACTTCCACGCTGGCGCACGGGTTGAAGACGCTGCCCGTGCGGCTGGCATCGGCTTGAGGGGTGGTTGTGGTGGCCGGAGCGGCCGTGCTGCGGCGAGGCGCCGTTGCACTGCTTGGCTGCGCGATTGCTTGGACACCGCAAGCCAGGACGGTGCACACCAGCAGTTGGCGCAAACGCCCGGGGTGGCGAGCCTGTTCAGCCTGTTCAAAGGTCTTGTTCATCACATCGATTTCCGGTTGTTGTTCTTAAAAGCAGTTCTGGACGCGGGCACCGTTGTGGATCACTTCAATGCAAGGACGTTGGGGAGGTGCCAATGGCGCAGCCGGCGGGATGGGCTGCGCCTTGGCAGGTGCAGCGGCGCGGCTGGCGACCTTGATCGGTGCGGGCGCAGCCATGCCTTCAAACAGCTGGCGCTTGGTCACCCCAGTGGTCACCACGCTGCGCCTATCGATCTGGTTGCGCAGCACCAAGGACAGCGTGCCGACACTGCGGGCGAGGTCCAGCTTTTCGGCGTCTTCCGGGCTCAGCTCCAGCGTGACGGCGCTGACCACGCGGGGTTTGTTGTCGTCGCGGCCGGCCTCTTGGGCCACGGCCAGCACCAGCACTTGTTCGAGCACGGTCTTGCTGATCTGGCGGCCGTCGTCGCCGCGCTGGCGGTCTTGCTCGGCGTTGACCATCACGTCCACATACGTGCCGGGCAGGGCAAAACCGGCTACGCCCACCACATCGTTCACGCGCACCGTCATGGCCCGCTTGCCTTCGGCAATCACAGCCGACAGGCCGCCTTGTGCGCCCACGGGCGCGAGCTTTCGCTCGACCAAGGCGTCGCCACGCAGCACGCCGACCTTGAGCACGCGGTCATGCAGGCTCTTGATCTCTTGAAAAGCGCCCTCAGGCATGCTGCTGCCCGGCCAGTCCACGACCGACAGCATTTGCGGCGTGAGGCGGCTGCCAAGTTCAATGTCGACGGCAGCCACCACCACTTGACGCATCTGCCCACCGCCTTGGCGTGCTGCCCAACTGCCGGCGTACAGCGCTGCGGCCAAGCCGATCAAGAGCGCCACCGCGAGCAGTCCCAGGGCCTTGAGGTTCTTCATTGTTTTTTCTTTCTTTGAAATGCCGGGCTCATACCCAGCCGACTTGGCGCGACACCATGAAAGCCGCCGTGCCCAATGCAATGCTCACGCCGTAGGGCACCTTGCCGACCGAGACCGCTGGCGCAAAACCGGCATCGCTGCGCCAAGCGCCGGGCATCAGCACCATCAGGCGCAGGTTGTGCAGCAAGGGCGTCCAGCGCTGGTGCATGGCCATGAAAGCCAAGGCCACCACACCGCCCGTGACCAATACAAACAGCACCGCAAAGGCGACACTCGGGTAACCGAGGAAGGCACCGACCATGGCCATCAACTTGACGTCGCCAGCGCCCATCACGCCGAGCGCATAAAAGGGCAGGAACAGGGCTAACCCCAGCGCCCAACCGCCGAGCGCCGTGCCGAAGCCCAGGCCGCCAGGCCCCGCTACGGCCAGCGACACGAGCGCGCTGTACAGCAGCGCAGCCAGGGCGCCACCCAGGCTGAGCCAGTTGGGAATTCGAAAGCTGCGCCAGTCAATGACGGCGGCCAGGCCCAGCAACAGCAGCAGCGCGGCCTGGCGTTGCTCGACCCACAGCCAAACCAGCAACTCAGTGAACCCATACGTGATGGAAGTCATGCGCGCTGCCCGTCAGTGCCAGTCCATCGCCGCCGCGTGTTGCCAGGCGGTGGGCCGCAGGTTCACAGACCCTTGTCCAAGGCCAGCAAGACCAGCGTGCAGACCGTCGCGATCAGCGAGCCCACCAGCACGAACTCGATCATGGTCACGCCCGCCTCGTCCCTCAACAAGAAAACAGCCAGGGCATGACCCAGGTTGGCGGTGACTGACATGGGCTTCTCCACGGGTGTGCTGCATAGGAGAAAAATATAGTCAGCCATCCCGTTTCGGGCATGGGGCGCCTGGACTGCTTTGAGCGGGGAAAAAGTCCTGATTTCCCGCGCGGGGCGGTAGGACAAAAAGACTGACCTTGAGCGTCGGGGGCCGACGTGGGCTCAGGTGTTCAGCCTGGCGCTGATCTGCTGCGGGGCACGCGAATCGCTAGCAGCAGTGCAGCCCTACTTCAGGAGACGATGTAGGCGCCAGTCCCCATGGCCAGCAATTTGCCATCGGCGCCAAAAAACTCCATGCGCGTGTTAGCCACGCGCGAGCCCAGGCGCACCAGCTCGGCCTTGAGCGTGAACTGCTCGCTGATGGCCGGCCGCAAGTAGTCAATGCGCAGGTCGATGGTGCCGAGCTTGGCAAAGCGCCGCAGCCGCAGCTCGGGCGTTTCGCTCAAGTGGCGCGCGCCTATGCCGGCCATGACGGCCAGACCACCCAGCGCATCCAGCGCCGCGCTGATGACGCCGCCATGCGCCTGCTGGTGCACAAAGTGGCCGATCAGCTCGGGCCGCATGGGCAGGCGGGCGCCAACCCAGTCGGCATGCAAGGCGGTGACCTTCAAGCCCAGCAGGTGGTTGAAGACGATCTGGTCTTCAAACAGCGAGCGCAGGCCTTCGGCGAACTCGGCTTCAAATTCGGGCGCGTGGGTCAGGCCGGCAGTCATGGGTCGCAGTGTCGGAGTTCAAACTTTGGAAAAGTCGGGTTTGCGCTTTTCCATGAAAGCGGTGAAAGCCTCGCGCGCGGCCGGCTCGCTGAGCATGCGGCCAAAGCTCTTGGCTTCTTCACCAATGCGCGCCGTCACGGCGCTTTGCTGAGCGCCTTTCATCAGGCGCTTGGTTTCGAGTAAGGCACTCAGCGGCTTGGTGGCGAGCTTGCGGGCTTGTTGCTGGGCCAGGGCGTTGGCTTCGGCCGGCGGCACGATGCGGTTGATCAAGCCCATCTCCAGCGCAGTCTCGGCCATGAAGGGCTCGCCCAGCAGCAGCAATTCGCTGGCGCGCACATGGCCCACGGCCTGCGGCACCAAGAGGCTGGAGCCGGCTTCGGGGCACAGACCGAGGTTGACAAAAGGCATGGCAAAAGCCGCGTTGTCCCCGGCGTAAACCAAGTCGCAATGCAGCAGCAAGGTGGTGCCAATGCCCACAGCCGGGCCGCAGACAGAGGCCACCAAAGGCTTGGCGAACTGGCTGATGCCGTGCAGGAAGCGGAACACAGGCGCGTCGGCCGTGCTGGGAGGCTTGTTCAAGAAGTCGCCAATGTCGTTGCCTGCCGAAAAAATGGTTTCGTGCCCCTGGATCACCACGGCGCGCACCTGCGCATCGTCACCGGCAGCGGCCACCGCGTCGGCCAGCTGCGCGTACATGGCGGAGGTCAGCGAGTTCTTTTTTTCCAGACGGTTCAGGGTGATGGTCATCACACCAGCTTCGATGTGGGTGAGGATGTCTTGGGGAGTGCTCATGTTCTAGCTTTCGGTGGTGGTGAGGGGAAAGGATTTATTCCTTGAAATAAACCATTTGGTGCGTGGTTGCCAGCAAGTCGCCCGAGCGGCTCCAAAGGTGACCGGCTTGGTCAAAAAAACCGTTCTTAAAAGCCTGCCCTTCGGCCTGGCCGAGCAAGAAGTCGCTGCCGTGCGCTGCCAGCTCGGCGCTGCCTGCGTGAAAGTACACGGTGAGCGACACCGTGCCCGCAGGCACGCGGCGTGCGCGCCGCAGCCAGACGCGCGGAAAAAAAGCGTCGGCCATCGACGCCAGCGCCGCAAAGTCCAGCGGCCGAGGCGGTTGGTCGCGCAGCCAAAACTGCGACAGACTGTCGTCGCCGCTGTCATCCATCACGCTGGGAATGCCGCCGCGCACCGGGCGTATGGCGTAGCGCCGGACCCATTCAGAGCCAGCAAACAAAATCACCTCGGGCGTGTCTTCCGGCGCGCTCACAGTGGGCAGGGGCCGGTCGTTCTGGCTCCAGGTCTCGCGCCGTGCGGCGGTGACAGCAGTGGCCGTCAACACCAGCTGGCTGTTGCCCGCCGCATCGACTTGAGTCATCTCGATCAGCCAATGCTGAGTGGATCGGTTGGTGCGCACCGGCCGGGCGTGGATGGCAAATTCGCCTTCGGCCAGCGCCGCTGCGTAATTGACGGTGAGCGCCAAGGGCTCACCCAAGCGCTGTGGGTGCAGCATGACCGCCTGCAAGGCCGTGGCTGCCGTGCTGCCACCAAAAGGGCCGACCATGTTCCAGTAAGCCGGGCTGGTCACGCCCCGGTAGTGGTGTGGCGATTCAGCGGCACGGTCTAAGGCAATCGCCGTGTCGAAGGGGTGAGCTGAAAGAGCGGTTTCGGCAGTGGTCATAAGGCTCAAGTGTGCCTTCAAGTGGGCGGGGCGGCGGGGCGGGCTGTCACCTGCGCGTGGCCTGGCTCAGACCCGCTCAAAAATGCCCGCCGCGCCCTGCCCCATGCCCACGCACATGGTCACCATGCCGTACTTGAGCTGGTGCCGGTGCAGCGCATGAATGACAGTGGCCGCACGAATCGCGCCCGTGGCCCCCAGCGGATGGCCCAGCGCAATCGCGCCGCCCATGGGGTTGACCTTGGCCGCGTCCAGGCCCAGCGTGTTGATGACGGTCAGCGACTGCGCGGCAAAGGCCTCGTTCAGCTCAAACCAGTCGATGTCTTCTTGACGCAACCCGGCGTGGCGCAACGCCGCAGGAATCGCCTCGATCGGGCCAATGCCCATGATCTCCGGCGGCACGCCCTTGGCGGCGTAGCTCACAAAACGCGCCAGCGGTTGGAGGCCGTGGGTCTTGATGGCTTTTTCGCTGGCCAGGATCAAGGCGCCCGCGCCGTCCGAGGTTTGCGAGGAATTGCCCGCCGTCACCGAGCCGCGCGCGGCAAACACCGTCTTGAGCTTGGCCAAGCCTTCGAGTGAGGTGTCGGGGCGCGGGCCTTCGTCCAGGCTGACGGTGCGCTTTGAAAGGTGCACCTCGCCGGTCTTTAAATCAGGCGTGCGCTCAGTCACCTCCACCGGGCAAATCTCGGCAGCAAACTCGCCGGCTTGCTGAGCCTTGATGGCCTTGGCGTGCGACTCGACCGCGAACTGGTCTTGCGCCTGGCGCGATACTTTGAACTGCTGCGCCACTTTCTCGGCGGTCAGGCCCATGCCGTAGGCAATGCCCACGTTTTCATCCTGCGCAAACATCGCGGGCGACAGCGACGGCGAGTTGCCCGACATGGGCACCATGCTCATGCTCTCAGCCCCAGCGGCGACCATGATGTCGGCCTCACCGACGCGAATCCGGTCCGCCGCCATCTGCACCGCCGACAAGCCCGATGCACAAAAGCGGTTCACGGTGATGCCGCCCACACTGCTGGGCCAGCCGGCCAGTACCGCGCCAACACGCGCCAAGTTCAACCCTTGCGGGCCTTCAGGAATGGCGCATCCGCAAATCACGTCTTCAATGGCCTTCGGGTCCAGGCTAGGCACCTGGGCCAGCGCTGCGCGCAAGGCGGCGACCAGCAATTCGTCCGGCCGGGTGTTCCTGAAAAAGCCGCGGTGCGAGCGGCCGATGGGGGTGCGGGTGGCGGCGACGATGTAGGCGTCTTGGAGTTGTCGGGTCATAAGGATCTTTCGTTGAGGTCAATAGGATGATCGACTCGGATGCGGGCCTTGCCGGGTTTCTCCTTCCCCCTCTGGGGGAAGGTCGGGATGGGGGCAAGTCGAAATAAAAAAGGTCTATGGCAAATAGCCGGGCCGGTCAAAGAGGGCCCCCATCCCTGCCTTCCCCCAAAGGGGGAAGGGGTAAGACGGGGTCGGAAGCGGGAGAAGAGTCTTTTACGTGCGTTCGGTTTTTCACCTTCCCCCGCTGGGGGAAGGCCGGGATGGGGGCAGCGGCCTTCAAGAACTCAAGGCGTTCCAAAATGACGCTGAGAACCCCATCTGTGTTGCTCAGCGCCTCATTCGATGCAAACCGCAGAACAGCAAATCCCTGCGCCTTGAAATACGCATCACGGCGCTCGTCATAAGCAAGTTGGGCCAGATGCTGCGAGCCATCGAGTTCCACGATCAAGGCCGGAATCAGGCAAACAAAGTCAGCGATATAACTGCCCAGCGGATGCTGACGCCGAAACTTCACGCCTAATTGCTCTGAACGCAAACGCCGCCACAGCGCCTGCTCTGAGTCAGTCATGGCAGAGCGCAACACACGGGCGTTGCGTTGAGCTTTTAGCGTGGACTGGTGTTGCATCGTGCCCCCTCCCCTACCCTCCCCCAACGGGGGAGGGAGTCAGAGTCAATTCCTCACCGGCTTACCCGTGCTCATCATGCCCATGATGCGTTCCTGCGTTTTGGCGGTTTTCAGCAAGGCTCCAAAGGCTTTGCGTTCCAGCGTCATGAGGTAGTCCTCGGTCACCAAGGTGCCCGCGTCCACCTCGCCGCCGCAGACCACATGGGCGATTTGGCTGGCGATGTGAAAGTCGTGGGCGCTGATGAAGCCGCCATCGCGCATGTTGACCAACTGACCCTTGAGCGTGGCGATGCCGCTGCGGCCAATGACTGGGAAGGGGCGCGGCAGCGGTGCGCGGTAACCCGCTTGGTACAGGGCACGGGCTTGGTTCAAGGCTACGAACAGCAACTCATCCGGGTGCGCCACGATCACATCGCCGTCGATCAAGTAGCCGAGCTGACGACTGTCTAGTGCGCTGGTGCCGACCTTAGCCATGGCCGCCGCTGTGAAGCCTTCCACCAAGAACGGCAGCAGGTCTTTGTGGGTGGATGCCTGAGCGTTTTCAGCGGCGCGTCTGGCTATGTAGGTCAGGCCACCCGCGCCGGGCACCAGGCCTACGCCCACTTCCACCAAGCCGATGTAGCTTTCAAACGCGGCCACGCGGCGGGCGGAATACACCGCCATTTCGCAGCCACCGCCCAGTGCCAAACCGCGCACGGCAGACACCACCGGCACGTTGGCGTAACGCAGCTTAAGCATGACGGCTTGCAACTCAGCCTCGGCCCGGTCAATGGCGCGGGTGCCGCCCATCATGAAGGCGGGCAGCATGGCTTGCAGGTCGGCGCCCGCAGAAAACACCTCGTCGCCCGACCAGATCACCAGGCCTTGGTAATTTTGTTCGGCCATGTCCACGCCGCGCGCCAGGCCTTGCGCCACCTCGGGGCTAATCGCGTGCATCTTGGTCTTGATGCTGGCGATCAGCACCTCGTCGTCCAGCGTCCACAGACGAATGGCGCTGTCTTCATGCAGGGTCTTACCGGCATTGGCAGGCGACGCGGCTTGCGCACCCAGCACGTCTTGGGGAAAGTGCTGGCGTGCGTACACGGGCAACTGGCGGCGGGGAATGAACTTCTGCGCTGCTGGGCTCCAAGAGCCTTGCGGCGTGTGCACCCCACCCGCATCAGCCACCGGGCCTTTGAATACCCAGCCAGGCAGCGGCGCTTTGCACAGGGCATGGCCCGCGTCGATATCTTCTTGAATCCACTGCGCCACTTGCAACCAGCCGGCTTCTTGCCACAGCTCGAACGGGCCTTGCTTGGCGGCAAAGCCCCAGCGCATGGCGAAATCGATGTCGCGGGCGGTTTCGGCGATGGTTTCCAAATGCACCGCTGCGTAGTGCAGCTGGTCCCGCAAAATCGCCCACAAAAAGCGCGGCTCGGCGCCTTTGGCGTTGCGCAGCAATTTAAGCCGCTCGCCGGCCGGCTTTTTGAGCATGCGGCCCACGACTTCATTGGCCTTGGCGCCGCCGGGCACGTAATCCATGCTGGCAGGGTCCAGGCGCAAGATGTCGCGGCCTTGTTTTTTATAAAAGCCAGCGCCCGTCTTTTGGCCCAGGCTCTTGCGCTCCAGCAACTTCGCCAGCACCGGCGGCGTGCCATACACACCAGCGAAGGGATCCGGCATTTTGCCCTCCCCTAAATTGTCTTGCAGGGTCTTGATGACATGGGCCATGGTGTCCAGCCCCACCACGTCGGCGGTGCGGAAAGTCCCCGAGCTGGCCCGGCCCAGCTTCTTGCCGGTCAGGTCGTCCACCACGTCGTAGGTCAGGCCAAACTTGTCGGCCTCGTGCATGGTCGCCAGCATGCCGGCAATGCCCACGCGGTTGGCGATGAAGTTGGGCGTGTCCAGCGCGCGCACCACGCCTTTGCCCAACGTGCTGGTCACAAAGGCTTCAAGCTGGTCCAGCACCTCGGGCTGTGTGGCCGGGGTGTTGATCAGCTCCACCAGCGTCATGTAGCGCGGCGGGTTGAAGAAGTGAATGCCGCAAAAGCGCGGCTTGATGCTGTCCGGCAGCGCCTGGCTGAGCTGCGTGATCGACAGGCCCGAGGTGTTGCTGGCGACGATGGCCGCAGGGCTGATGAAGGGCGCGATCTTTTGGTACAGATCGGTTTTCCAGTCCATCCGTTCGGCAATGGCTTCAATGATCAGGTCGCAGCCTTTGAGTAAATCCAGGTGCTCTTCGTAGTTGGCAGCCTGGATCAGCGCTGCGTCAGCCGCCACGCCCAGCGGCGCGGGCTTGAGCTTTTTCAGGCCTTCGATGGCGCGGGTGACGATGCCGTTTTTGGACGGCGATTGGGTGTCGGGCAGGTCAAACAAAATGACCGGCACTTGAAGGTTGACGAGGTGGGCGGCGATTTGCGCGCCCATCACGCCCGCGCCGAGCACAGCGACTTTTTTCACCAAAAAACGAGACATGGTTGGCTTTCGGGAAATGAGTGAAGTGCCAGGCAGTTACTGCACGCGCTGCCAGACCTGGGTGCGGTAGAACGGGCCAATGTGGCCGCGCACGCGCAGCTTCTTGCCGCCTTCCATCGGGGCCAGGGTGAGCTTGTAGACCTTGCCGTTTTCAGGGTCGAGGATGGTGCCACCCTCCCACACGTCGTCGCCCTTGGCCTTGGCGGCGTCGCGAATGATCTCCATGCCAACCTTGGGCTTGCCCTTGCGGTCGTCGCTGCACAGGTTGCAGTTGGGCTCGGTACTGGAGGCTTTCAACAAGCTGCGCTCGACCACGCCATTGAGCCCGCCCTTGCCGTTGTCCTTGATGCTGATCTCGGCCTTGGCTTCGCCGGTGTCGTCGTCAATGCTGCGCCACAGACCAGCGGGGGTCATTTGGGCTAGGGCGGGAAGCGTCAGCGCGGAGAGAAAAAACGTGGTGATGAGGTGTTTCATGGGGTCTTGTTGTTGGTGTTGGAGGTCTTGCGGAGTCCCTGCGGATGCAGGCGGGCCGCAGGACCGGGCCGATTTCGGAGCGGAGCGACATGAGGCACGGGCCTGCGGCCCGCCTGCATCCGCAGTCTTGGATCCTGAGCTAGGCCTCAAGCCAGCGCCGCATCCGTGTCCATCAACACGCTGCTACCCGCCCGCGCCGTGCGCATCAGCGTTGCCGTTTCCGGGAACAGCTTGGCAAAGTAAAAGCGCGCGGTTTGCAGCTTGGCCACGTAAAACGGGTCGGTGTTACCGCTAGCGATCTGGCGCAATGCCACCTGCGCCATGCGCGCCCAGAAGTAGCCAAACACCAGGTGCCCGGCCACGCGCAAATAGTCCACTGCCGCCGCACCCACTTCGTCCGGGTTTTGAAAGCCCTTGAAACCCAGCTCCGTGGTGAACTTGGTCATCTGCTCGCCCAGGTAGGCCAGCGGGTTGATGAACTCGGCCATCTTTTCGTTGACGCCCTCTTCGGCCACCAAGGCGCCGACCAGCTTGCCGAACTTTTTGAGCGTGGCGCCGTTGTTGCCCAGCACCTTGCGGCCCAGCAGGTCCAGCGACTGGATGGTGTTGGTGCCTTCGTAAATCATGTTGATGCGGTTGTCGCGCACAAACTGCTCCATGCCCCACTC